>CAYGSL010000001.1:0-50354 GCA_964352475.1 uncultured Pseudomonadales bacterium
TCGGAAATATAACTGAGTATGAGATTGGTCGAGATCGGCGCCACCTGATACAAGCGTGTCTCTCTGAACTTTCTCTCTATATCGTATTCACAAGCGAATCCGAAACCACCATGCGTTTGCAGACAGGCGTTCGCAGCTTCCCAGGAAGCCTTAGCTGCAAGATACTTGGCCATATTGGCCTCGGCACCACATTGTTCTTTTTGATCAAACAAACGCGCCGCTTTGTAACGCATAAGATCAGCGGCCTCTATTTCGATGTAGGATTCAGCGATGGGAAACTGCACACCCTGGTTCTGCCCAATAGGACGATCAAACACAATTCGCTCATTTGCGTAGTTTGCCGCCCGTTCTACAAACCAATAACCGTCACCAATACATTCGGCGGCTATCAGTGTTCGCTCTGCGTTTAAACCATCCAATATGTATTTAAAGCCTTTTCCTTCCTCACCGATCAGATTTTCTTCGGGAATTTCGAGGTTCTCAAAGAACAACTCGTTGGTCTCGTGGTTCACCATATTGGCGATAGGCTTCACTTCCAGGCCGTTGCCAATCGCACTCTTAAGGTCGACAATGAAAATAGACATGCCTTCCGATTTGCGTGTGACCTCCGCCAAGGGCGTGGTTCGCGCCAGCAGGATCATTAAATCGGAATGTTGAATCCGGGAAATCCAGACTTTCTGACCATTGACCACATAGCGGTCGCCTTTCTTGGTGGCCGTGGTTCGAATCTTGGTGGTGTCGGTACCGGTGGTGGGCTCGGTCACGCCCATCGATTGAATACGCAATCTGCCGGCGGCTATTTCGGGGAGATACCTTTCTTTCTGCTCAACGCTACCGTGGCGAAGCAGCGTACCCATGTTATACATCTGGCCATGCACGGTGCCGGCATTCGCGCCGCAGCGGTTGATTTGTTCCATGATGACGCTGGCTTCAACCAGCCCGAGACCGAAGCCACCGTACTCCTCCGGGATCATCGCAGAGAGCCACCCTGCTTCAATCAATGCGTCAACAAACGCTTCAGGGTAAGTACGCGCTGCATCAATCTCGCGAAAATATTCGTTACTAAACTGCTTGCACAGCGATGAGACCCCTTCACGGATATCACTATGATTGCTTGCTTCTATAACCATACATCAAAATTCCTCAAAACCATGCCTGCAATCCTAAATTCCAGAGCTCAAACTACTCTATTGTTGTCCTTTTTCAAGATACCTTAGTAAATTCCTAAGCCAAACTACTCGATTTCCATGCGCTACATTTTCTTTGCCTATGCGTTATGCTTAGCCATCTTTGCAATGTGCGCCACCGGACGAGATCTATATTATGGACGGACAAAAATTCGACACTTTAGCACTTGAAGAGGAAGGTGCTGTTGACTGGTTAACGCTTAACAGACCCGACTCACTGAACGCGCTCAATCCCGTGATGGTCGCAGAGTTGACTGCGTACTTCCGTGGCCTCGCCACTCGAACCGACCGCCGCATTGTGATTCTTCGAGGAGCGGGACGAGCGTTTTGTGCAGGCCTGGACCTAAAGGCCACCGGACCTGCTGCCGACGCAATAGACCTCGGTACGGTACAGCAAGGCCTCGCATCTCAGCGATCCATAGCCGAGATCTACCTGGCAATGCGTCGTTGCCCTCAGCCTATTATCGCTCTGATTAGTGGAGCCGCCTGCGGCGGTGGATTCTCATTGGCAATGGCCTCGGACATCCGCATTGCCGACACAACAGCAAAGATGAACTGCGCCTATATCCGCATCGGTCTGAGTGGCTGTGATATGGGCTCATCCTATTTCCTGCCACGCCTGGTAGGCTCTTCACTTGCCGCGGAATTGATCCTGACTGGCAAATTTATTGACGCCCAGCGATCACTGGCGCTGGGGTTGGTTTCTCAGGTAGTTGAACCAGAACAGCTGACAGCAGCCATTGAGGAAGATGTGCAGCTGATGTTGACTAATTCCCCACTGGGCTTGCGCTTATCGAAGGAGGCACTGAATATGAACATCGATATCGGCTCTCTGGAGGCCGCGATCGCGATGGAAGATCGAAACCAGATTCTTTGTGCGCAAACTGCAGATGCCCAGGAAGGCATGGCCGCATTTGCACAGCGACGTTCACCCGAATACCAAGATAATTAGCTGTTACATCGCTAAGCTTTTAAGCGCCTGAGCCGATCGCAGTCTGACAACACAGTGTTGATTTAGCCCTTCTCCCCTCGCTGAAACCGATCCAGCTCATCCGGGTCAAAACCCAGGTCATTGTCGATAAGCGGGTCGCGAAGAAAATCATCTTCGGGCTTAACGGCCGTTGCGCGCTTTACCAGGAATCGACAGAGCTTATCAGTCAGTGTTTTATTGCGAGACGATTTGCTAGCCATCAATACGGTTAGTTTTGATGAGCGCTCGAGCTTTTTGATCTCACTGCTCTTGGAACTCATTGAACCAACGCCTCTGCTTGAGTAATTTTATTCACCCGGCAGGGAACACCTTTTAGATGGGGAATACCTTGTTCGGCGTCTAGGTAGTCTTCGTCATCTCGGCAAAGTTGCGCATCGGCGTATTTCAAAGCGCCAGACAGATGCCCCGCGCCTTGTTTCATTTCCGGTTTCCACCAACCGTGGGGAATTCGAATCAAGTCGTCCGGCATCGCGTCTTTGATCGCAACTTTGATTGAAATGCAGGCAAGCTCATTCTCAACCTCTACCCATTCACCGTCTTCAAGCTCGTATTGTTCAGCCGTGCCGGGGCTTACAAACATCAGTGGCTCGGGATGGCGTTTGCGCATCTCCTCTATGTGGCGATGCCCTGTTTGGAAGAAGCCATCTTCGCGCACGCCGGTAAAAAGTTTTAAAGGATAGTTAGGATCAATCGGCGGGTCTTCGCGGAAGTAAGGCAGCGGATCAAACCCCAGTTCTTCAAGTGATTCGGACCAAAGCTCCACCTTACCGGAAGGTGTTGCAAAGCCCGTCTTCAGGTATTTGCGAAACTCTGGCGGTGCGAAGTGAACATCAGTGGTTGCGACAAATTCGTGCCAATCCAACCCCAGCTTTTGCAGCCGATAATTGTAAAAGTCTTCCAAAGTGTTCCAAGGAACAATCTCGGGTCGGTCAAGCGCACCGGCGAGTGACTTCCAGAACTCAAATGTAGAGCGACATTCGCCGGGCGGCTCCATCGACTTTTCCGACGTGCGCACGGTTGACATCCAACCGAAGGAATCCATCAACCAAGGTCGTTCCAACCAACTGTCGGCTGGCAGCACATAGTCAGCGAGCTGCGCAGACGGCGTCATAAACTGCTCATGGGCAACAATAAGATCCTGATTCATCATTGCCTTGATGATCAGATTCATATTGGCGTAACTCATCATCGGGTTATTGCCGAGAAAGAAAAACGCTTTCACCGGGTACGGACCCTCGCCCGCCATCGCCTTAAATAACGACGAAGGCGGCGTCATATGACAGCCCATAACTAGATTCGCATACTCCTGACCCCACACCTTCTTGGTTGGGCCGCGGAAGCGTTCTTGACCGCGATAGGTGAACGCGGGATGTTTGTCGGAACCGAGCTGTTTGGCTTTTTGCTGATCCGACAGGACTTCGTGCATCTCGATGGCAGACTCGTTGATCACGTCTGGATTAAAACCCTGCAGATGTTCGCCGCCAGGCACATCAACGTAGCCACAAATTGATCTTAGAATGCATTGCAGCCGAATCGCAGAGGTTGAATTGCGCTGCATGTCGGTGATCGGCGTCCAGGGAATTATGGAAGGGCCTTCGGTGGCGTACATGCGTGCCGCCTTCGCGATCATATCTGGATCACAGCCAGTGAGCTGTGCAACCCGCTCAAGCGGGTATTCATCCACCCGTTTTTTGAGCTCATCAAAGCCGATCGTCCACTGCGTGACGAAGTCTTTGTCATACAGTTCTTCGTCAATGATGACCTTCAGCCAGCCGAACATCATTGCCGTGTCGCTACCCACCTTAAGAGGCAACCAAATATCAGCGCGTTCTGCACTGGAGCTGCGACGGGGGTCGGTCACAATCAGTTTCGCCCCGCGCGCTTGCGCCTGTTTGATCCATGTGTACATTGGTGTCCAGCTATGCCGGCGTGGATTATGGCCCATCAATACAATGCACTTGGTGTTTTGAAAATCACCTATAGGAAACCAGCCGTAAGTAAAACGATTGATGGCCGCGGTATTGCCAGCACAAAGAGCAACACCACTGGTCCAGTTCGGTGAACCGATGTGATTCATGATCCGACGGCCCAAACCGTGATCAGTCCCCGTGTTCCATTGACTGGTAGACACCGCCCAAGCTTCCGGGCCATGTTCTGCGATGATCTTTTTTAGGCGCGCGCCGATATCCGCAAACGCTTGCTCCCAACTCACCTGCTCCCATTCGCCTGATCCACGTTCTCCTACACGCTTCATCGGATGCGTAATTCGATTTGGGTTGGCGAAACCTTTTGGGGCGATGATGCCCTTCATGCAAATATTGTCGCGGAAAATCGGATTGTCGGATGAGCGAACGCGAACCACGCGGCCTTTCTTAACTTCGGTCACCACCGAACAAGCAATATCACAGCTTGCGCAAATTGTGCGTTTGGTTGCGATGCCGGGCCGAGTCTCACGCGGCTCATACTTTGCATCGACGACATCTTGCGGATCAAACGGCACTGGTGCGGGCATCACTTTTGCTCACGATTGATTATTTTTCGATATCGTGCAGTATACGAGTTATCGCTCGGTTTCGATATTCGGATTACATAATGGCGATTCAGAATAATGCTAAGGAAAGTTGTTGAGGTCAGGGCAGGCATTTCACACTATACATTTTTAGTACACTCACAGCCCTAGTCAATCGATTTCAAGGAAGATTTCACGGCGCTTCCACTTCGCTTCGAATATGCCGCTGCACTTTATCACGCTACCGCCAGAAACAATGCTCGAGGTGATTTCAGCTTCAACGACGTTGACAGGCGAGGGGTTCTTACGCTGTTTGTGAGCTGAGCATCTAATCAAAGAGCGGTACTTAGCCATACTGGTTCACAGCGACAGCTAATTTGGAGAACTCGATTAACACCTGGTTCTGAACCCAGTTCGATTCCACATGACGTAAAAGTGTGAAATGCCCGACCTGGCCCCGTTGCCTCAAAATACGACAGCTTGAGGTTATTTTATGACAAGCCTATGGACTGAGGGTTGAGCACAGTAGTCGCTCAGACGGCTAAGATTCGTCAGGCACAAGACGTACAATTGAACCGGCGTTACCGTGCTCAATGGCCAAATAAACCAAACCGTCAGCGCCCATCTCCACATCACGAATACGGCCTAACTCGCTTGCCAGGCGTTCGGTCTCTATCCACTCACCTGACGCTATGCGCACGCGATAGAGGCTCATGGCTTTTAAACTGCCTACCAAGATATCATTTTGCCAACCGGGGAATCGATTGCCCTGGTGAAAAGTGAGGTTTGACAGAGCTGGCGCGGGCGTAAAGTCTACCGTTGGTAATTGAGTGTCTTCTAATGGAAAACTCAATCCCAAGTCAGTACCGATGCTGACTTCCTCGGAATCGTAATCCAAACCATTGGTGTACAGCGGCCAGCCATAATTTTCTCCGGCAATCAGTTTATTAATCTCATCACCACCGCGCGGTCCCATTTCAGCCTCCCAAATCTCGCCGGTGAGCGGGTGCGAAGTCAAACCTTGAGCGGTGCGATGGCCGTAGGTCCACACGGTATTTCTTGCCGAGCTTGGCGCATATTCACCCTCGGCCGCCCAAAAAGGATTATCCCTTGGAATGCTGCCGTCATCTTTTACGCGATGAACCTTTCCATACGGCGTATTCATATTATGCAAATGCTTGTAGTGGGCTTTGCCGCCAACGGTAATGTACAGATAGCCCTGATGGTCGAACGCAAGGCGGCCGCCAGCCACGCCATCAGGGACTACTGTGTAGTACTTTCTGTGCACCGACCAAATTGTTTGTTGATCCACCCAGGCATTACCTTTTAAACGTCCGCGAACCACTTTGACCATTGTTTGCGGCATTACGGACCAACAGTCCCACTGGCAGCGGTCGCTGTACGCTATGTAAATCCAGCCGTTGTTCTGGTAATCAGGGTGCAGTTCAACATCAAGCATTTGCCCCCAGCCAACGCTGGCACCGTCAACCACCAAAAAATCATCGTAAGCCAGCGGCGCGGCAGTAACAGGGTCTACTTGCCTGCCATCACCACTAACGACAGAGAGCCCTCGCGTTTTCTCGCTTACCAAAAGGCGGCCATCGGGCAGCGGCGCAATTGAATACGGCCGGCTTGCTAACGACGCGTAGTGCTCCACTCGAAACCGATGGTGGCGGGACTCAAACGTCTGCGGTTTGAAACTATGATAATAAGAACTCGAAATTGCCGGGTAGGATTGGCGCCGTTCAGAAACGAACAAGGCCATGGATTTCACGATTGCTTTGGGGCCGGATTCAGGCCAAATGATGGATTGATGAATTTTAAGCTCAGCAATACTTCGCATCAGTTCATCAGTACTGTCGCCATAAACCAGTGCCTCGGCGAGCAGATCACTGCCTGCAGATGTGCCTCGTAAATTATCGCCATGACAGCTCGCACACGACTGTGTGTAGGTAAGCTGAGAAACTTCTCGCGCGTCGCGTGTAGCCCACCACCAGTAACCAAACATCGATGCGGCAAGAACTGCTATCAACACGATAACACTTATTTTTTTTCGCAGTGACATTGTGTCTCTCACTTTGGAATTACATCCAGAGCAACGAAGCTAGCTGATAAGACCTTTACCAACCACCTGCGCCTGTATCTCAGCGGCCCCTTCAAACACATTGAGAATGCGCGCGTCGCACAACACGCGGCTGGCTTCATATTCCAGGGCATAGCCATTCCCGCCGTGAATCTGTACGTTCAAATCGGCATTCGACCAGGCCACTCGAGCGGCTAACAGCTTGGCCATGCCGGCCTCTATGTCGCAACGTCGCCCCTGATCTTTTTCGCGGGCGGAATGGTAGGTAATTTCGCGTGCGATGACTGTTTCAACCAACATCAGGGCCAGTTTGTCTGAGATTCTTGGGTAGTCGATCAGCTGGGCGTCAAATTGTTTACGTTCCAGCGAATAGGCAAGCGCTAGCTCCAGTGCGTTCCAGGCAACGCCTGTAGCGCGGGCAGCTGTTTGAATTCTGGCACCTTCGAAGGTTTGCATTAATTGCTTGAAGCCACGAGCTTCTTCGTTACCCAACAGGCCATCAGCATCCACCTTGAAGCCGTCAAAAGACAACTCGTACTCCTTCATGCCGCGGTAACCCAACACTTCAATTTCGCTGCCTTGCAGCCCAGCATCGGGAAACGGGGCTTGCTCTGTACCACGTGTTTTCGAAGCCAGAAACATAGACAATCCACCGTAGCCTTTTTCCTCCGGTTTTGATCTGGCCAGCACCGTCATAAGGTCTGCACGCGAGGCATGAGTAATCCAGGTTTTCGCACCGGTGAGCTGCCAGCTGCCGTCGCTTTGCTGCACGGCGCGCGTTTTGACCGAAGCTAAATCAGACCCCACGTCCGGTTCCGTAAACACGGCGGTTGGCAGCATTGATCCGTCGGCAATCATTGGCAGCCAATGCTGTTTTTGTTCGGGTGTGCCGTTCATGCCGATCAATTCACCGGCAATCTCAGACCGTGTGCCCAAAGAGCCCGCGCAAATCCAACCGCGACTGAGTTCTTCAGACACCACACTCATGGTCAGCTTGTCTAAGCCCAGGCCACCGTATTGCGCGTCTATACAAATCCCAAATACACCCATCTCGGCCATTTCCGATATCACATCCATAGGTATAAGCTGGTCGGCCAGATGCCATTCCTGTGCCTTGGGCCTTATTCTTTCGTCGACAAAACTTCGTATCTGACTGCGCATCATATCCAGGGTGTCGTCCCATAGACTTTCGCTGGGCCGCTCACCGCGGGCAAGCGCTTGGGCGAGGTAGGCTCTGTTCGAAGCGGTGTTGCCCTGCTGTAAAAATGCCTGCACCGCGGCGTTATTCGCCAGATCACTTATTGCATCGCTTCGCTCAAACTCAGCAGGCCTGACAGTTTCATTCTGGCTCATCGCTACGCCATTCAGCAGCTGGGCCAGATACTCACCAAAACCAACCAGTAATACGGTTTCATCCATCTCACTCAAACGTTTATTGGATTCAGCATTGCGGGCCCACTGGGCAAGTGCCGCTAAAGCAGAAACGGTTGTTGCTATCCACGCCAGGCCGTGCACGCGCCGCTGCTCGACGTCCGCCCGCTTGCTATTGAACTGCCCGTTGTCCATCAGCAATTCGGTCATTGCATCAGTTATTGCACTTTGAAATACACGTGCTGCGACTACGGCGCTGTCGGCTTGTTTGACCCAGTTACTCATTGATACTTCACCTTCGCTTCAACGGCTAACACGCCATCACAGCGCAATGCTTGTACGATGTTGTTTTCAACCTGTCGCAATATGACTTGCTGCCCCTGGAATAACGGCGCGAGCCCGCGAAATTCGAATTCGGCCAATGCCCCTCTGCGAGCCGCAAAATCCGCAAGTCTGGTTGCCGAAAAAGGACCATGTACGATCAGCTCCGGGTAGCCTTCAGTCTCTCTGGCGTAGGTCTGGTCGTAGTGAATACGATGACTGTTAAATGTCACCGATGAAAAACGAAATAGATCCACTGTGTTAGGGCACCAAAGTTTATCACCACCCAGCCGCTGCAGACATTCATCAGCTGGTAGCGCCACAGGCTCGCCCATATCCCGATACACAATGGTTTGTACTTCCCGAATGCACAACTCATCAGCCTGGCGAATGTTGCGTTCCACCTTCGCAAATACCAACTCACCCTGGCCTCCTGATTTTCGGAACAGATCTTTTACTTCAATCGTATTTTCTGCGTGTTGCTCCAACTTCAACGCTTGGTGAAACTGTATCTTTGATGATGCAAACATACGCCGCGGCAAGCTGATGTCGGGCAAAAACGCTCCGCGCTTTGGGTGTCCATCCGGACCAATCTGTTCGTTGGGTACCGCTTCAAGAAACCAGGCCCAATGCACCAGGGCTGATAATTCATCGGGGGCTAGCCCTGCGGCAACGGCGTAGCGCCGCGCGCTTTCAATGTCCAGGTATTGGCTGCGAGTTTGTTGCCGCCCAATGGCTTGTTGCCATTGTTCAAATTGTTCGTCACTCAAGGCACTCATCCTACTACCTGCGTGTCACGTAGCTTGCCTATTTCGGCGTCGCTCAAACCTAGAAAGTCGGCCAACACCTGATCCGTATCTTGCCCGATCTCGGGCGCAGGGCCGGCATGTTGTCGTTCTTCATTCGCCAAGCGTGCCGCCGAGCCCGGTGTTGGGTAGCTGTGCCCACCCGGGTGTTCTACCTGTGAGAATATGGGGTTATCCGAGAAAAACCGTGGGTCTTCTGCATGCGCTTGGTGCAGCGTTTGATAACGCCCCCAGGTTACACCGGTTTCGTCGAATGTTTTGGCCCACTGAGCCAATGGTTTGGCGGCAATGGCCCTGGACACTAATGGCAACAGCCGCTCACGGTGGGTAAACCGGGCTCCTTCATCCGTCAGAAAAGACACAGCCAACTCCTGCTCAATGGTTTCAACCGCCTCCGTTAAGTCAAGCACCGTCACAAGTGACTTCCATTGCCTTGGCGTAATCGCAACCACAAAAACACGCTGGTTGTCGGCCGTCTTAAAGTCACGACCAAAGGCGCCAAACAAGTCATTGCCGTATTTCGGGCGATCGGTCCCGGATTGCAATACCTCGGCCAGATTACCAAGGTTGGCCATGGTCGTTGCTGCAAGGTCTGACAGAGCCAGGCGAATCTCCTTGCCTTTGCCCGTCGCTGCGCGATTCCGTTCTGCGGCCAGCAAGGAAAATGCGCCGTAGGCACCGGCCATTAAGTCCCAGGCCGGAAGCATGTTATTGACCGGCGCTTGCACATCGGCAGGGCCGGTCATGTAGGGCACGCCTATGGCCGCGTTCACGGTGTAATCCATGGCGGGTAAACCGTTCGCCCAACCCATCACACGTAAGCAGATCAGGTCAGTGCGCAGCTTGGCAAGCTTCTCATACGACAAGAAGCCCGCTTCGGGGAAATTGGTGACGAACAAGCCATCTGCCGAAGTAGCGAGTCGTTGCGCAAGTTCCCGTCCTTCAGGCTGCGAAAAATCCACGGCAATAGACAATTTGTTTTTGTTCAGGCCTTGCCAATAAAAACTCTCGCCTGTCTTTGCCAGCGGCCAACGTTTCGAATCAGGGCCGCCACCGCGCTGGTCAAAGCGAATCACAGTAGCGCCCATTTGCGCCAGGTGCAAACCACAGGATGGCCCGGCGATAAACGATGCGCCTTCTACAACGGTCAAGCCATTCAGTAAATCGTACATCAGTTCCCCAGTAAGAGTGCCTAAGCGCTTTCTTGCTCTTTCAGTAATGCTATTAACATAAATTTTTTTGCATTACGTCAAACCTATGAGCAATCCACCGTTTGAATTCATGAGTGTGTGCCAAGCCCGGGTATTATGCAATGCAGAGCATTGTCGGCATAGAGCAACTCATGGCGTACGCTGCGCTGAGCCTGTGTATTCTGGTAAATACCATCGTGCCTTGCTTGATTCACACGCCACTTTTTGTCAGTCTTCCAGTGCAGGCTTACCCAATAGAGAATGAACACCTATGTCAGAATTTGAATTTATAGAATTTGCCATCGAAGACCACGTGGCTAGCATTACCTTTAATCGGCCCCGCATAGGCAACGGCCTGAGTATCGCTATGCTGGCAGAGTTTAATGCGGCGCTGACGGAGTGCGAATCGAATGACGCTGTTCGAGTGGTCATCTTGAACGCTAAAGGCAAGAACTTTTGCGTTGGCGCAGATTTGACGGATTCTGAAGCGTCAGAGAAGGCGGTAGATGAACACATTCTTACCGATCATGCACCGAACTTGCACTGTATTCGCAATTCCAAAAAAGTGTACATCTGCGCAGTGCAAGGTGCCGCAGCGGGTATTGGCAGCGCTTATGCATTGGCGTGCGACATGACCATAATGGCGGACAATGCCTACATTTATCAGGCGTTTCTACCCATTGGTATGGTGCCTGATGGCGGCGCCACATGGTTGCTGGGCAGACATCTGGGCTACAAACGGGCTTTCAAAATGATCATTGAAGGCACCAAACTCGGCGCTGATGTGTGCCTTGAATGGGGTTTGGCAAGCGACGTGGTGGCGGCCGAAGAGTTAGATAATCATACCCGCCAATTGGCCAGCACTGTCGCACGCAAAGCACCATTGGCCATGGCTGCTGCAAAGCAGTTGTTAAATGGTGTATTTGAATCAAGCTACGAAGAAACGGTCATTGCTGAAGCAGAACAACAACGACTGATGCATGAGAGTGCTGACTGCAAGGAAGGCGTGAGTGCATTTTTGGAAAAACGGCCTGCTGTTTTTCGGGGCGAATAAAGCGTTATAAGCATGACCTAGCAGACTGCTCGTCGCAAAACCGCGAGCTTTCCATTGTGATTCACTTCACAAAAGTTGCGCAAGCCTCTTGGCGGATGTCTCGTCAACAAACTTGAAACCACCGAATTAAGCGACACAGTGCGCGTTTTCAGGTTTTCCTGGACTGCATTGTGTACTTTGCATTGGCAAGCTGGGTCATACGACCTAGGCTAACTATTAACCAGCCACACGCTGTGTTGTAACGGATTACATCGCCATTGAAAGGGAATTACAAATGACTGCCGCACTGCCGCCAGAAGCCAACCTACAAATCTTGTTTCAGGAAATCCTGGACCGCGTTCTGAACGACAATCTTCGTCTGCCCAGCATGCCTGACATAGCCATAGATGTAAGAGTCGCTATCTCGGAAGAAAACACCACCTGCGAATCACTGACAGCGATTATTGCCAAAGACCCTGCTCTGACGGCTTATCTTGTTAAAGCAGCTTCCAGCCCTATTTATCGACGGCCTGTGCCACCGAAAACTCTGGCCGATGTGGTTGGTTTGCTGGGTTTTGCCGCTACAAGCAGCCTGGTGATGATTCACAGCACGCGCAATATGGTCGAGCTGAATAGCCCTGTTGCGAAAGAACTCTTTGAACATACTTGGGAACGATTGGTTGTAAAAACCAGTGTGGCCAGCTTCCTCGCGCAGAAGCTTAAATATCGGCCGGTAGAACAAGTGCAGATGGCCATGCTACTCAGTGAAGTAGGCTCCTTGTCAGTTTTATCAGCCATGATGGAAGCGTCAGAAACACCGGACACTGAAGTGTACTTCCAGATGTGTCGTCAATACAGCAAGCGCCTTGGGTCAGCTGCCCTGAGCAAATGGGGAATTGACAGCACCATTGTTGATTTGGTGAATGACTGCGGCCAGTGGGACCTTAGCTGGAACGAAGACCTAAATTTGCTGGATATTGCGAACCTTGCGCTTTACGCAACAGTGCAACTCACCAGCGACGCGCCCGCCTTGCCAGATATACAGACGTTGGCAGCCTTTGAAAAGCTCCCTGAAGATTTTCGCACATGCAGCAAAGAAAATTGGTTAGATGTTATTGTTGATAACGATGAAGAAATTCAGACTATCATCAGCGCCTTTAAGTGATGAAATAATTCGCAGACTGGGCAGGTTGCTCGATAGCCCTGCCCTGCCATCTGACATTGTGTAGTTCCACCAAGACCTATATCAGGCAGCGATATTCACCGCATTTCTGCTGGTGTTTTTTGCCGCGTACATGGCGCTGTCGGCCGCATCAACTACCTCTTGCCAATTCTGCCGGCATTGCCCATTTTCGATCGCGGCAGCAACCCCGGCACTTCCAGTCAATACGCCATAAGGGCTCTCACAATGTGGAATACCGAATTCTGCAACCGCTCTGATCGCTCTTTGCATGTAAGTACGAGCACCTTCTACGTCGGCATCGGCAAGTATTAGCAGTATCTCCTCACCTCCATAACGATAGATACGATCGGTGGATCGCATGCTATTGCGCAATATGCTGGCAATTGTACGTAACACCTGGTCACCGGCGCTGTGCCCGTAGTGGTCGTTGTACTTTTTAAAGAAGTCTATGTCGAGCAAGGCAGCACAATACTGGCGTCCGTACCGCAGTGCCTGCTCATGCGTGTGCGCAAGATCAACTTCCATCGCACCTCTGTTGCCAATTTCCATTAATGGGTCTTCCCGTGAAAGAGCACGCAGACCTGCATTCTCTTCCTCCAGAGCGCTGGTTTGTTCAATTACCGATTGTTCAATCAGTTCGGCTTGCAATTCTGCAACCTGAAAATGCGCTTCGGCAATATCCGACTGCGTGATCAGACCCTTGATGCGACCTGCAGCGTCTACCACTGGCAAGTGGCGAATAGTGTTCGTATTGGACGCCAATATAGCGTCGTACAAACTGTCTTCTTCCTGAATAGTGATTACCGGCGAGGACATAAATTGACTCACCTTGCAGTCAAGTGACGCCTGTTTGTTGGCTACTTCCAGCAACAGGTCCGCCATATCACGCTCGGTGATGATGCCAACGGGGCAACCTTGCTCAATAATGAGCTGGCAGGAAATATTGTGCTCGGCCATCTGGGTGACCACTTCTCGTAAACTGGCCTGGCTGTTGACGTGCCTGATACCGCGTGTCATTAACTCGGAGACGGTTATGTCCTGCATGATGTTCGCTCTTATGGTGGCAGCCATTACGGCATGCTCGTTATTGCTGTTCAAATTACAGTCAATTTTTTGACGCTTTGGTGTGAACCGGCGCACATGAGCAAAAAACAGGCAATATCAGCGACGAACGGCACCTCTCCCTCGCGCAAGCGATTGTTGCATTTGAGACATCAGCCTATCGATTGAAAAGCTAGCCGTGGCCTGGCGCGGTGGAAATTCGCGAAACGTAGCCAGCCATTTGCCTACCTCCTGCTGGGTTGGAACAAACAGCCATAAGTTGTCGCCGAAGAACCTCGCGTACAGACCCGAATCAATCGAGGTTTCATAGGGGTCGCTGCGAAGATTGATCACGCGCGGGAAATTAAGTGCTTCTCGTGGTCCATTCCAGCCTTCCATCTGAAACGCAAAATGAATTTTCCAGTCGTTCCATCGCACCGCGTTTAGCTGTGCGTTATCGTCAAAGTAAAAGATGTTCTCTCTTTTGCCTTTGCCTTTACCCGATAGCAATGCGGTCTGATCGTAACCGTCCAGATGCACTTTGTAGGTACGCCCGCCAGCCTGGTGACCTTGCTTGAGCTTCGCGGCAATTCCCGGCTCGCCGGCCGCCGCCAGCAACGTCGGCAACCAGTCCTGGTGCGAAAAGATGTCGTTTATCACGCGTTTCTTGGCAACAACACCGGGCCAGCGAATTAACGCAGGTACTCTAAAACCACCTTCCCAGGTTGAACCTTTCTCACCGCGGAATGGCTCAGCGCCGCCGTCGGGGTAGGTACCGGTTTGTGATCCGTTGTCCGTTGAGTAGACCACTATGGTGTTATCCGCTATACCAAGCTCTTCTAGCTTATCCAGTAACTGGCCAACGTGAAAATCGTGTTCTTTCAAACCGTCTGCGTACAAACCATGTCCACTGCTGCCTTGCCACTTAGGGGCCAGGCGCGTCCAGACATGCATACGTGTTGCGTTAAACCAGACAAAAAACGGTTTACTGTCGGCCTTGGATTTATCCATAAATTTCAGCGCGGCATTGGTAAACTCCTGGTCTACGGTTTCCATTCGCTTTCGCGTTAATGGGCCGGTGTCTTCAATACGGCCATCAGCGTAGGAGTGAATCACACCGCGCGGGGCGAAGCGCTTATGAAACTCGGGGTCTTTGGGGTAGAAATACGTCTCGGGCTCTTCTTCGGCATTGAGATGATAGAGATTGCCAAGAAACTCATCAAAGCCGTGATTGCTGGGCAGAAACTCGTCCTTGTCACCCAGATGGTTTTTACCAAACTGACCCGTTGCGTAGCCATGCGGTTTCAACAGTTCGGCGATGGTTGGGTCTTCCGCTCTCAGGCCAATATCGGCACCCGGCAGGCCTACTTTCAACAAGCCGGTTCGCAGCGGGTGTTGGCCGGTCACAAATGCACTTCGCCCTGCAGTGCAGCTTTGCTCTCCGTAGTAATCCGTGAATATCGCGCCTTCGTCGGCAATGCGATCGATATTGGGGGTTTCGCCGCCCAGCATGCCGCGGTGATAGGCACTGATGTTGGACCAGCCAATATCATCGCCCCATATCACAAGAATATTCGGCTTATCAGCCGCAGTCGCAGTAAGTGATGCGAAAACTACGCAAACTGTCAGCGCCAATCCAATTACTTTTTCAGAACGTATAGAGTTTGTCATGTACTTATCCGCCGGAACCATTATCATCGTGTTGCGCCGTTTATTGCTCTGCAGAGAAACCAACGGCAACGCATTATCGCGCACAGATAGCCCACACACTACCACTTTGCCATTGACGCTTGTTCAGCTGACAAGCCTTCGCGAATATGTTTACCATACCGCGACTTACCCAGGTACCACACGCAATGAATTTTGAATTTAATGACGAGCAACATCTCATCCGAGACCAGGCCCGAAGTTTTCTACGCGACAACTGCACCACTTCTGCAGTTCGTAGCGTTTTGGAAGGCGATGAACTTTATTCAGAGAGTTTATGGAAGCAAGTTTGCGAACTTGGCTGGACAGCAACCGTTATTCCGGAAGAATTTGGTGGATTGGGCCTGTCCTACCTGGAACTGGTTGTTATCGCAGAGGAAATGGGCCGCGCCTGCGCACCTATACCGTTTGGACCTTCTGTTTATCTGGCAACAGAGGCGATTATGGCCGCCGGTACGGATGCCCAGAAAAAGAAATGGTTACCGCAGCTGGCAGAAGGCACTGCAATAGGCACCTTGGCCTACGCAGAAGGTCCTGGCGAAACTCATCCTGGTGCACTATCCAGCACGGTTTCGGGAAGTACCATCACAGGTAAAAAATGCGCCGTGGCGAATGGTTCTATCACCACTGTGATGTGTGTGCTTGCCGCCAGTGACAGCGGTGACGGCGCAAGCATGTACCTGGTTGACTGCAATGATTCTGGCGTGACTGCAAATACAATTAACACCCTGGATCCAAGCCTGGATTACGCCGACGTCAGCTTCAACGCCGCGGGCTGCGAGTTATTGGGCGAGCAAGGCCAAGGTTGGGCTTTGCTTAATTCGCTGTTAAACAGAGCAGCTGTGTTGTACGCCTGGGAACAGTTAGGCGGTGCAGAGAGCAGCCTGGAAATGGCCAAAGAGTACGCTATGCAGCGATACGCGTTCGGCCGACCGATTGGCTCATTTCAGGCAATCAAGCATAAGTTGGCTGAGATGTACGTAAAGAACACGCTGGCACGCTCAAATGCCTACTTTGGGGCATGGGCCTTAAACTCAGGCGCTGAAGAATTAGCGCTGGCCGCCGCCACGGCACGCGTCGGCAGTTGCCAGGCCTATTACTACGCATCAAAAGAAAATATTCAAACGCACGGTGGCATGGGCTACACCTGGGAATTCGATTGTCAGTTCTTTTACCGGCGTTCAAAAGCCTTGGCGGTGCTGATTGGCAGTGAACGACATTGGCAAGAAAAACTGATCAGCGCATCTGAATTGCTTGCGGTCTAAGGGTAGGTTTAGGAGAACATTATGGATTTCGAAGATAGCAAAGAAGAAGCAGCGTTTCGCGCAGACGCAAAAGAATGGCTTGAGAACAATATACCCAGTGAGAGTGATTTAAGCGGCCTGGATGACCTGCAAAGAGCGAAACACTGGCAAGCGAAAAAGGCAGCTTCCAGGTGGGCCTGTATTCGTTGGCCAGCAGAGTTTGGTGGTCGGGATGCTACTGCGATTGAACAGGTGATTTGGCAACAAGAAGAAGCCAAGGTGGATGTGCCCAACACAAGTAGCTTTTTTGGTATTGGGCAGGGCATGGCCGGGCCAACGCTTATGAGTTGGGCCAATGAACAAGACCAAGCCCGGTTTCTGCCTGATCTCGCCAGTGGCGAGAAGGTATGGTGCCAGCTGTTCAGCGAACCGGCGGGCGGTTCTGATCTGGCCGCACTGCGGACCAAGGCGGAAAAAGACGGCGACGACTGGATTGTTAATGGCCAGAAAATATGGACCTCAGGCGCACATTATTCTGATTGGGGGATTTTAGTGCTACGAACCGATCCGTCGGTAGCGAAGCATAAAGGCTTGACGTACTTCTATGTCGATATGAAAAGCGCCGGCATTGAAATCAAGCCCATCAGACAAATTTCCGGCCAAGCAGGCTTCAATGAGGTTTATTTTACCGATGTGCGAATCCCGGACAGTCAGCGCCTGGGTGATGTTGGTCAGGGGTGGCATGTGGCGCTCACTACACTCATGAATGAACGCGCCAGCATAGGCGCTGGCGAAACTGGTGCTAACTTCGACTCAGTGAAAGCACTCGCACAACAAGTTACTATCAACGGCAAACCCGCAATAGAAGATTCCGCCGTGCGTGCAAAACTTGCCAGCTGGTTTGTTGAAGAAGCTGGCCTTAAGTACACCGCTTACCGAACCTTGTCTGCGCTCTCCAAAGGCGAGCTGCCCGGCCCGGAGAATTCAATTGGTAAGTTAGTGGGCGCCAGGAAAGCTCAGGATATGGCGTCGTTTGCTATCGATTTGCTGGAACAACAAGGTGTTGAATTGGACGTTGAAAAAGACGCGGCTTTCAACAGCGTTTTCCAATTGAATTACATGGGCATTCCGGGCTTGCGCATTGCCGGTGGTACCGATGAAATCATGGCAAACATTATTGCCGAGCGCGTGCTCGAATTGCCGCAGGAACCACGCATGGACAAAGGCATTCCGTTTTCCGAGGTGCCAACGGGTAGCTAAACGGCTACCTTAGCTGCTGGATAAGCCCGGCTGCTCTC
The DNA here is from genome assembly GCA_964352475.1 of uncultured Pseudomonadales bacterium. Lineage (GTDB taxonomy): Bacteria > Pseudomonadota > Gammaproteobacteria > Pseudomonadales > JAUIET01 > JAUIET01. The sequence goes on from CAYGSL010000001.1 coordinate 17,965, forward strand.
TGGTCGCCGGGAAATCGTTCAGCCAATTTCAGCGCGTAGCTTAAGGCCTGCTCGCGCATGCCTTGATCGCGCAATATAGTGGCCAATGCGAACAACACTTCAGCGTTGCCCTGTCCCACACTCTGTAACTTTTCAAGCTCTGCCACGGCCGCTGTTGAGTCACCCGTAGAATTCAAACCTATTGCATACACGTATGCGTAGCGCCAGGAATCGCTCAGTGTCGCCGCTTGCATTAGTTGTTGCAGCGAGTCAGCACTGCGGCCGTGGCGCGACAGCCATAGGCCGTATGCATGATGGGTCTCGGCTACACCTTGCTGTTGTTTCAATGCGGTTTCAAACAAAACTTCCGCCTCCTTGTCTCTGCCGGTACCGCGATAAAGATCTGCAAGATTCAGGTACGCGGGTACCCAACTTGGGTCAAGCACCATCGCTTCGCGATAGTATTGCTCGGCCTGTTTGACATCACCTTGATGGGCAGCCACAGAGGCCAGATTGCTCAGTGCATCCGGTCTATCTGCATTCAACGTTTGAGAGTCGATAAATTCGTCCAGCGCACTTTGTAGACGCTGTTGGTCTTCAGTATCCAAAAACTGTGACGGTGCATCGGCCAGCATGCGCGCGGCTTCTATCCGAACGGCAAGAACATCATCTGACAATAAGGGTGAGATTATCGGCCAACGCTGTGACACCGGCATGGTTTCGAATAATCGCAGTGCCGCCAAGCGCATCGCCGGATGCTCCGCCGTCAACGCAGTCTGTACTGTCGTGAACGACTGTTGGTTTGCTGGCTGCCCCATATGAGCCAGTGCCGAGGCTCTAACAATATCAGGAAGCTCGCGATTGCTGATGATTGTGCTCAGCTCACTCTGATCTAACTGCCCTTGTCGCGCCGCGTAAAACACTTTCCCAAAGCCGTGTTGTTTTGTGCCGGCAGGAAAATGTTTGACTATGGCCGCCTGTGCCCAGCTTGCTGATTTATCGTCGTGACAGTCAGTGCACACATCCGGCGCGTTGATAGACTTGTTATGCGTTGGCTGCGGAATTCTAAAGCTATGATCGTAACGTTCATCTACGCCCATGTAGGTTTCTGCCGGCATATGACATTGCCTGCATTGAGCACCAATGCTGCCCACTGGATGAAAATGATGTTCAGGAGAATCGTATTTTTTTGCTTTCAGTCCAGCGTAAGTATCCGGAGGACTGGATTGATGACACTGAGTACACACAGCATTTCCCTCGAGACGCAGTTGCGCTGAGTGCGGCTCATGGCAGTTACTGCATTTGACACCGGCTTGATACATTTTGCTTTGCACAAATGAGCCATACACATACACTTCTTCAAGAATCTGGCCGTCAGCGTGGTATAAGCCAGGTTCTAACAGCGAGGGCACGTAGTGATCATACAGCTGTTTTCCTGGAGCAAACTCTTCTGCAATAATACGGCGGCGAGAGTGACAGCGTGCGCAGCTTTCAATCTGCACCGTTGGTGACGCCAGGTTCGCGGCAAAACCACGATTTGCGCTTTTTAGCTCAGTTTCTGAATTGCCACTCTGAGCCTGCGCCCACTCAAGATGCCGAGATGCCGGTCCGTGGCAAGACTCGCAGGCTACATTTATCTCCTCATAGCTTGTGTCGTAAGAGCGAGTTTCTGCGGCGTAGTTTTTTCTAAGATCCGTGGAATGGCAATCGGCGCACTGGAAGTTCCAGTTCTGATGCAAGCGCGTCCAATGCAATGGGTCGGACGGTGGCATCGCTTCATCCGGGTATAGATGATACCAGCGCTGCCCTCCCTGCTCCGCACTGCGAGTATCCCAAGCCATACTGAGCGCTTGATACGCGCCATCACCGATATCGATTAAATACTGCTGCAAGGGTTCTACACCAAATGCATAGTCTATTTTGAATGTTTCCAGCTCACCATCTTTATTATTTGTTCGAACAAAGAACTGGTCTTGATAACGAAAGAAGTTGAATTCCTCGCCTTTATGGGTTGCCGTGTGGTTATTGAAGTTACCAAGCACGGTATCGCTATTGGCAATTTGCATCGCCAAGGCGTGGTGAGAAGTTTGCCATTGTTCAACAGTCTCAACATGACACGCAGAGCATTGTTGTGAGCCAATGTATTTCGCGGTTTCAGAAGTGGGCAGTGTTAGTTGTGCTGTTTGGGCATCACTATCGGGCGGTACCACCACCTGTACGGTCTCGGACCTCTGGCCGCAGCTTGCTAGCGCAAATAAGGCAATTAGTAAAAAAAGCGGCGTTGTCAACGCCGCTTTAGTAAAAGAAAACCTATGAGGTGAGACCATTAACCTTGTGGCTTAGGTACCGTTTCCATTATCTGATCAATAGTAAATGTGGCCGGGCGTTGCCGTGGCGGGAACGCATGCAATGTTTTAATAAAATCACCCACCTCTTTAAGTCCTAAGCCCATGGCGATCGGAATTTTTCGGGTCCACCATTCGTTGTAAGCGTTTGAATCAGTGTCAGCCCGTTCAAATGGGTCCCGCCGCAAGTGGAACATTTTTGGAATACGCAGAGTTACAAATGGATCACGCCAGACATCAAAGCGCTTCGCACGCTGCTCCGCAAACACTATTTTCCAATCACCGTTACGGGTGGAGATCAGTTTGCCGTCGTCACTAAAGTAGTGAAACACCTCGCGCGGGCCTTTTTCCTTCCTGGTTAAATGGGGAATGAAATCGTAGCCGTCTAGATGTACCTTGAAGGTTTTCCCACCTGCCGCGTGCCCGGTGAGTAATTTTTGCTTAATACCTGGCGCACCTGCAGCGGACATCAAGGTTGGAACCCAATCCTGGTGAGACATAATGTCATTACTGATGCGGCCGGCTTCAATTTTACCCGGCCAGCGGACCATTGCAGGTACTCTGAACCCGCCTTCCCAGTTGGTGTTCTTCTCACCTCGGAAAGGCGTAATCGCACCATCTGGCCACATATTGTAGTGCGGGCCATTGTCGGTTGTGTAGATAACGATGGTGTTGTTGCCAATACCCAATTGATCCAGTTTGGCCAGTAAGGTACCTACGTGCTCGTCATGTTCCAGCATACCGTCGTTATAAAATCCCTGGCCTGACTTACCAAGATTTTCATCTTTAACGTAGGTGTGGTAGTGCATACGGGTGGAGTTAAACCAGACAAAGAATGGCTTATCATTGCTGTGTGCCGAGTCGATAAATTTAAGTGCTGAACCAAGAAACTCTTCATCAACGGTTTCCATTCGCTTTTGCGTTAATGGGCCGCTGTCTTCAATTCGCCCGTCAGCGTAACTGTGAATCACACCACGTGGTCCAAACGCCTTATTGAACGCGGGGTCTTTCGGATAGTCAGGATCTTCGGGCGCTTCCTCTGCATTCAGGTGATAGAGATTACCAAAAAATTCATCAAAGCCATGGTTAGTTGGCAGGAACTCGTCGCGGTCACCGAGGTGATTTTTTCCAAACTGCCCGGAGGTGTAACCCAAGGGCTTGAGTAGCTCAGCCAGCGTCGGGTCTTTTGGACTAATCCCGGTATCTGCACCCGGTGCACCAACCTTGGTCAAGCCTGTACGAATAGGATGTTGCCCGGTAATAAAAGCAGAGCGTCCCGCCGTACAGCTTTGCTCGCCATAATAGTCAGTAAATTTAAGACCCTCTCTGGCTATTCGGTCTATGTTGGGCGTTTGGTAGCCCATCATACCCATATTGTTAGTGCTTAAATTCCAGAAGCCAATGTCGTCGCCCATGATGACCAGAATATTAGGCTTGTCTGCGGCTTGAGCGGTACCCAGAAGTAGCCCATTTAGAATTAGTAAAAAGAATACACGAGAAAAGAGTTTCATTAGTAAATCCATGGTCTTCAAAGATATTCAGCGCCTTAGATTGTTGTTGCGCCTGGGCTGTATGATACTACAGATTGCTTTCTGCATCTTTTGGACCTGATAGCTCGATTCCATTAAACTGTTGGATCAATCTTAACCACGCCCGGCATGAGAATTAATGATGACAAACAATGACTACGCCTGCTGATCTGCTGGCCATTGAGCAGGCCATTAGTAAGGCCATTGTTGGTCAGGCCGGTGTGGCCAGGCAGTTGCTTATAGGTTTACTGTGTAATGGCAATCTATTGCTTGAAGGTCTGCCCGGTACGGCCAAAACTCGCTCCGTCAAAGCCCTGGCGCAAATACTCGATATCAGCCTTAATCGAATTCAGTTCACACCGGACTTGCTGCCATCCGATGTAACTGGCACCGAAGTTTTTCATAACGAAGGTGATCAACACACTTTGGTTTTCCAACCCGGACCTTTGTTTGCCAATCTTGTACTCGCCGATGAGATCAACCGGGCGCCCGCCAAAGTGCAATCGGCCTTGTTGGAAGCTATGGAAGAGAGACAAGTGACGGTAGCGGGCAAGACCTACCCCATGCCTGAGCTATTTATGGTGCTTGCAACACAGAATCCGATAGACCAGGAGGGAACATACCCACTGCCTGAGGCACAAACTGACCGCTTTTTGCTTAAAGTTCTTGTTGAATACCCGGATGATGACGCTGAACTGGAGGTTATTCGTTTAGTTCGCAGCGAAGAAGGTGAATCTCTCAAGCTGGCCGCTGCAAACGTATCGCAGGAAGACATTTTCCGAGCGCGAACGCAGCTGAAATCCGTTCATGTTTCTGAACCGTTGGAGCGCTATTTGGTTGATATCGTTATGGCCAGCCGTCACCCTGGTCGCTACCCCGGTAGCGATCTCAGTCATTGGCTGAGCGCTGGCGCCAGCCCAAGAGCCAGTATCGCTCTGGACAGGGCCAGCAGAGCTGTTGCCTGGCTGTCAGGAAAAGACTACGTTGACCCGGATGACGTGCGCAGTATTGCTCATGCGGTGTTGAGACATCGCTTAACGGCCAGTTACGAGGCATTAGCCGACGGCATCTCGCAGGATGACATTGTTGATGAAATTCTTCGTCACGTCGCAAGCGCCTGATCGTTCGGCCAGTGCTGCGCGCAAACAAGCTGACGCCCTATTCAATGATTCGCGGCTGCACACCAGCCTGCAAGATCTGATTGCATTACGCTCACACGCGCATGGCTTTGCTCTAAATCCTGCCAGCCCTATAAAAAATCAATTCATTGGCAGGCATGGCTCAAAGCATCGGGGCCGCGGCTTGAGTTTTGAAGAGCTGGCACATTATCAACAGGGTGACGACATACGCACCATGGACTGGAAAGTGACTAACCGAACCGGCAAACCGCATGTAAGAGTGTTCACTGAAGAACGTGAAAGACCGGTGATGTTGGCTTGTGATCAGCGTATAAACATGTTGTTTGGCAGCCAGCACAAATTGAAATCTGTGCTCGCATCTGAAGTGCTTGCTCTACTCGCCTGGCGACAGCTTGCATTGAGTGATGCCATAGCGACTTTGGTTTTCAATGATGAACGCATTTTTGAATCGCGACCGCACCGAAGTCAGCAGATGGTGCTTAACGATCTGGGAGTATTGGCGCAGCTCAACCGGGGACTGTTAGGCGGCAATCATTTGCGCTCAGACCCACACCCAAAGCGAATTGAGTTGTCACTGGTGCTGGATAAACTTATCCGTCTATGCCCGGCAAATCACCTGCTGGTAATAGTCAGCGATTTTCATGATTTCAACCAACGCTGCAGACAACAAATAAAAAGCCTGGCGCTGAAGAATGATGTGTTCGCCGCCATAATCAGTGACCCTCTGGAACATGAACTTCCTGAAGGGAAACAGTTTGTCGCAAGTAATGGCATGATGCAGCTTGCCATCGACACCGCGGACCCAGCGTTTGCGCAATCCTTCAGGCAATATCAATTACAAAGAATTGAGCGAATAAAATCAGAACTCAACAGTGCTGGTGTCACGCTGATGGACTTAAACACCATCAGCGATAGCTATAAGCAATTGCGTCGCTGCATTCCGGAAAACACTACGCTGAACCTTAAAAAATCCCAGCTCAGTCGTGTGGAAAATGGCTAGCCCGGAAGCACTCAAGCAAAACTTCGGTAACTACACGATTCAGGGCATAGAGGAAATCGTCTTTCCCCCACCCGTATCCTGGCTACCGAGCACGCTCGCATGGAAGTTGTTGGGTGTGATTCTTTTGATCTTGCTCATTACATGGCTATTAAGAGCGGTAAAAAAATGGCAGCTCAACGAGTATCGCCGAAGCGCAGCCAGAAGAATTGCCCAGATGCGCTCGAACATACGCTCAATTGAGAGTGGTCATTGGCAGCAGCTCAGTGAGCTTCCAGCACTGATGAAAACAACCGCCCTGCATGCTTATCCTCGAGAATCGATTGCGTCACTTGGCGGCCAGTTGTGGTTAGATTTTTTGAACGAAAACTGCAGCGGCCGAGAATTCGATCAGGCTGCGGCCGATGTTCTGACAACGCTTGCTTATCAGCCGCATGAACAAGCGGCTCTCAGCCGAAACGATGCAGAAAACCTGCTCGATGTTTGCGAGTACTGGATACGTCGACACCAAACCGCAAACGGAGCACAAGCGGGTGATTGAATTCTCCTCTCCATGGGCTTTCATATTATTGCCACTGCCGGCATTGGTCTATCGCTTATACAAACCGCATCGTGAGGCGCAACCCTCATTGCTGTTGCCATTCTTTGATGTGCTAACAAAATTCTCGGATACGCCACCTAGTAGTGGTGCTGTAATACCGAAAAGAGCGTGGTTATTAAATGCTTGGCAATTTCTGGCCTGGTGCTTGTTAATTGTTGCTCTGTCAGCCCCGCAGAAAATAGGCGCCCCCATCGAGCGAAGCAAATCAGCACGCGATTTAATGATTGCGGTAGATTTATCAGGCTCCATGCAAACCAAGGACTTCTACCTGAATTCAAATACCAACACCAGAGTTGACAGACTGGTGGCCATCAAATCGGTGTTGCACGAGTTCGCCGAACAACGTGAGCACGATCGCCTGGGTTTGATTGTGTTTGGTGATGCGGCGTTTTTACAAACCCCGTTTACTGAAGATCACGCCGCGTGGCGCACACTACTCGATGACACTGCGATAGGCATGGCCGGGCAAAGTACGGTATTTGGTGATGGCATCGGTTTGGCGATTAAGCTGTTTGAGCGCAGTGAAAGTGACAGCCGTGTATTGATTGTCTTAACTGACGGTAATGACACCGGCAGTAAAGTACCCCCTGTTGAAGCGGCCAAGGTGGCCAAGCAGAAAGGGCTGACAATTTACACCATCGCCATTGGCGACCCAGCGACCATTGGTGAGGAAGCCATGGACGTTGACGTGCTGCAGCGTGTTGCAGAGCTTACTGGTGGTGAACATTATCAAGCCCTTGATCGCGAGCAGTTACTGGCTGCGTATCGTGCAATCACTGACCTGGAGCCTGAGCTGTATGACACACTCAGCTATCGCCCTAGACACAGCTTGTTTCATTGGCCATTAGCGATTGTTTGCCTTGGCCAGATCGTATTTATGTTTACGCAGTTGTTTCAGCACTCGCGCTCTGCAAGCAGCCTGGCAGCCAAAGCATGAGTATCGAATTATTCGTTGAGAACTTCCACTGGCTTCGCCCTGCATGGCTGCTGGCGTTGCCAGCAGTGATCTATGGCTGGATAGTACTATCGCGTTCTCAAATCGGAAATGCAGACCCCACGGGTTTGATTGCCGCACATATTGCCGGCTTACTGACTATTCCCGCCGCACAGCGTTCAATGGCAACACCGTTGAATAGTTTGGCATTGCTCGCCTTATGCGGAGCGTTGGCGATGGCGGGACCGGCCTGGCAACGCCAGGCCTCGCCCTTAAGCGAAGATGAGGCCTTGTTATTAGTTGTGCTGGATGTCTCTCGGTCAATGTTGCAAACCGACGTGCAACCCAGTCGTCTTGAACGCAGTAAACAAAAAATCAGTGACCTGCTAAGCATGCGCGCAGGTGCGCGCAGCGGGCTTATTGTTTACTCCGGAAGTGCGCACAGCGTAATACCATTGACCAATGACATGGATATCGTATGGAACTTTCTGGACGCCATCACTCATGAAATGATGCCGCGCAAAGGCAAGCATGCGGCAAATATACTACCTGTGCTGGATGAAATTCTAAGCGAATCCGAGCTGGTGGCCAGCGGCGTGCCAGCCAGCGTGCTGTTGATCACCGACGCCGTCGATTCTGATTCCAGCAAAGTTCTTGCTGAGTATTTCGGGCAAAAACGGCATCAGCTAATCCTCTACGGTATTGGTACCGAGCAGGTGCTTGAACCTTCTGATCCAAACTATTCTTTGGATTATTCGGCGATGGACGAAACTTCCTTGCGTGAACTGGCCAAACACGCAGGCGGTTACTATCAATTACTAAGCATCGATAAACGCGACGTCAGTCGAATCAACTGGCGAATCAAAAATCATCTCTTGTTCGTTGACGATGAACAACGGCCGTGGATAGACAGCGGTTACTATCTGATTTTCCCTATGCTGCTACTAAGCCTGCTGTGGTTTCGACGTGGATGGAATCTGGCGTCTGTTCCGTTATTTATTCTCACTATTAGCCTCGCAGGGACTATCAGTGAGAATGCAGTGGCTGAGCAACAAATTGACACCAAATCATCGCAAGAAAATGCGATTTTGCAGGGGTTTGTCGACCTGTGGTTCACCCGAGATCAGCAGGCACAATATTTTTTTGCACGTGGCGACTACCCACGCGCGGCAAGTTTATACAGTCAGCCGATGTCTCGAGGCGTTGCGCTGTATTTGAATGAGCAGTTTATAGAGGCCGCAGAGGCCTTCGCTACGGTATCCTCCAGTAGTGGTCTGTTCAATCAAGCCAATGCGCTTGCCCATGCACAACACTATGTAGAAGCCGTTGAACTGTATACCGAATTACTCAATCGCGCACCAGAGCACCAAGCGGCTGCGAAAAATCGCCGCATAATTCAAACACTCATTGATGACATTAATCGCATGAGCGAAAGCCAACAGGCAGAACCTGGCGAAGCGCGTCGGGAACTTGGTGACTCTCCCCAGCGAGCAGACGGCGCAGAACAACAAACCCTGGAAAAATCGGTTCCAGTGCAATTCAGTGCCGAACAAATTTTGACAGACCAGCGCATTCAGCAGCAATGGATGAAACAGGTACAACAAAACCCGGCTCGGTTCCTGGCAGTCAAGTTTCAAATGCAATTGCAGTCAGCATCACGCTCGGAAGAGATAAATGATGAGCGTTAACAAGATCACCGTGCTCGCGATTTTGGTATTTGCTCTTATGCTGAGCTTCGCGACAAAGGTGAATGCCAATACCGAATCGCTATCCTCCTCGGCAGCGCCACTGGATAAGACTTATGCCGCACCCTCACTTGAACGGCTATTGGATGATGATCGTGTGCGTATCAGAAGCTGGGTTCAGCCCAACAGCCATGCGGTGGTTGGCCAGCAGCTGGAATTGAATATTGAAGTTGCAACCAGTAGCTGGTTCAGTGGCGGTACACGCATCAGCCGATTTGAAATGGATGATGCCATTGTTCTCAGGCGTAACAAATTCGCTGTGAATTCGTCCCGCCGTGAGGAGGGTTACACATGGTCGGTACAACTCTGGACGATCACCATCTACCCACAGCGCTCCGGCAGTTTTGAAATTCCAGCCATTGATGTACACGTATCGGTGTCCACCCCTCTAAACCCTACTACCGCAATCAGTGGCATTTTGCAAACTCAGCCACATCAATTTAACGCTTTGTTACCCGAGGCAATAGAGAACAAATCCATCAATCAATGGATAGCCAGCAGTGAATTCTCGGTTAGCGATGAATTCGACAAACCTCTTGGCGAAGAGCCAAATGCAGACTTAGTCGGGGCCGGCGACGCAATCCGACGAACCATCACCTTGCGTGCAGAAAATATTGCAGCAATGATGCTTCCCGCAATCAATGTAAGCTCTGCAGAAGGACTGGCAGCCTATATGAGGCCGGCACGCCTTGAAGACCGTGTTAACCGCGGCAGTTATATCGCCATTCGCCGCGAAGTGATCAGTTATGTCGCAGAGAACGAAGGTGTTTATACCTTACCTGAAATTTCTCTGCATTGGTGGAATACGCAAACGTCCAGCCTCGAACAAATTATTCTACCATCCCGTCAGCTACGTGTTGGCAGTGCGGCTGCCGATTCCAGCTTGTTTCAGGCCCAATCTTTTCCACGCTCCTTGGCTTACTGGCTGACCGTAGGCTTGGTCATTGCAGTGCTTGCATACCTTCTGCGAAAAAGCACGCGGGTTCAGCGCTGGTGGTATGCATTAAGCTCTCTCTTTTATCCAGAATCACAGCAACAGAAACGCAAGCTGATTCGTTCTTATCCGGGTAGTGATCCTGCCATTCACGTTTTTAAAACACTACAGTGGCTGGAAACGTATGGCCCTGGGCCCAGGCAATCGGTACGTACTCACTTGAATAAGCACCCAAATACCGACTTGTTACCTTTGTTTGATCGAATGATGCAACACGCCTTTGGCAGCAATGCTTCAGCACTCAGCCACCAGGAATTCCGCTTTTTTATTGATAGGATTGATCGTAGTTTGTATGGAGTTGGCGCTGACAAAAACAATGCCCTAACACCGCTTAATCCACGTCCCTCTTAATAGCAGATAGCACCAATAGAATGATCAAGAAATTCTCACTGTTCATCGCCACCCTACTGATGCTAGTTGTTCTGGTGCAGGTGATTGCGCCCGGTATTATTGAAAGACGCTTGAACCAGGTTGATGCGCGTAACAGCTATAGCGTCTCAAGTGAGGCCGAAAAACTGCACAATAGTTTGTTTATCGCAGACCTGCATGCCGATTCTCTGCTCTGGAAAAGAGATTTAATGAAACGCGCTGCACGCGGGCATGTGGACCTGCCGCGTTTACGTGAAGGCAATGTTGGCTTGCAAGTTTTTTCGGCGGTGACAAAGTCGCCAAGAGGATTAAACGATGTAACTAATGAATCAGACTCAGACAATGTGACGCTGCTGGCATTGGTGCAAGCCTGGCCTGTTGCCACCTGGAATTCATTGTATGCTCGCGCCGCGATGCAGATAGCTCGCTTAAACGATCTGGTAACTGCGCATCCAGACCAGCTGATGTTCGTGCGCACGCAATCAGATTTGCAAAATTTGCTTGCGGCACAAGCCAGCGGGCAACAGCTTGTTGGCGCACAGTTTCTTATTGAAGGTGCGCACTCACTGGATGGAGATATCGCCAATCTTGAGGCATTGCATCAGCAAGGCATGCAGTTTGTTGGTATTACGCATTTCTTTGACAACAAACTCGGTGGCTCTTTACACGGCGTCAGCAAAGAAGGTCTGAGCGACTTCGGTAAACAGGTGGTTTTGCGCGCCGACGCATTGGGAATGAATATTGATATTGCTCACGCATCTGCTCAAGTTGTGCGAGATGTATTGTCATTGGTATCTCGCCCAGTGATCTTATCGCACGGTGGTTTCAAAGGAGCGTGCAATTCGCCAAGAAATCTGGACGATTCCTTAATGATGGAAGTAGCAAATCACGGCGCCATTGTTGGTGTTGGTTACTGGGATTCGGCGGTGTGCGACAACTCGCCACTGGGTATAGTCAAGTCGATTCGCTACGGAATAACACTGCTCGGACATGAGCACATTGCCCTTGGTTCAGATTTTGATGGCACCGTTGCAACCCAGTTTGACACCTCGGAGCTCGCCATTCTCACGCAAACAATGTTGAATGAAGATTTCACCGAGGCAGAAATTCGCGCAGTGATGGGCGAAAACGTAAAGCAATTCTTGCTGGATCAATTGCCTGAATAAATTGCCGCTTGCGACTCAACGGGGCCCACCCTACTGCCGCCTAACCCCACAGTTGAGCAGAGGGGGCATTCATCAGGGAATGATCGTATTCAATTGCCGGCTGCACATCATTTGATTGCAGTAGCGGTCCGTCAAGATCTACCCATTGACTGAATTGTGCAATGATAAAGGCCGGCGCCATCGCTAATGAGGAACCGAGCATATTGCCTACAAACACCTGCAGCCCGGCCTGCCGAGCTTTTTCCAATAAAGACAGCGCTTCCGTTAAACCACCGGTTTTATCCAGCTTGATGTTTACCACCGGATATCTTTTCGCAACATAGTCGAACTGTGCACTGTCCTGAATGGATTCATCGGCGCATAGAGCCACGTCAAACTGCATGCCTGCAAGCTCTTCGTCAGCACCTACCGGCAGCGGTTGCTCGATAAGCGACACATTTAAAGAACGACAAGCCGGCGCCCAGCTTTGCAATTGCTCAATATTCCAATCGCTATTGGCGTCTATCACCAGCTGACAATCTGGCCTGGCCTGACGCACCGCTTCAATGCAGGCGATGGGATCACCCGCATCTACTTTTAACTTGAGTACCGAAAAATGATGCACTGAGCTAGCCTGTTTAGCCATTGCTTCTGGCGTATCCAGATTAAGCGTGATCATCGTGTTGACTGGTTTGGCTGGCATATCCAGCAAAGACCATACGCGTTGGCCACTGGTTTTCGCCTCAAGATCCCATGCTGCACAATCCAGCGCATTGCGCGCGCCTCCTGCCGGTAGTGCCTGCAACAATAACCTGCGTAAGCTGGCGATATCCGTTGCGTTTTCGACCATCGATCTCACTGATTCAATGTTGGCGAGCATGCTTTCCACCGTTTCGCCATGATAGTCAACACCAAGCGCCTCACCCCTACCGCGCATGCCATTGGTGCTCAGTTCGACATGAACCACATCAATATTGAGCAGATTGTCCTGCGACGTGACAAACGCCGTTTTGAGTGGCCAACAGACAGTTTTTGCAGAAAGGCTTAAGTCCATCTATTAATTCGAATCTATTCGCCAATGGGGTTTATGGTTACGGCTTTTTTCCAACGACCGGAGTGAAATCGCCACAACAGCAAACAGCCTTTCAACACATAGTCGCCAATGATTGCCGCATATACATACACAACATCCAAGCCCATATATGTCGCAATCGCCGCCAGACCGCAACGCATCAGTAATAATCCGAGAATGGTGGCAACCAATGGAAAGCGTGTGTCACCGGCGCCACGCAGCGCGCCACCAATGGTGAAGTCTACGGCTAGCAAAGGCAGCATAGCACCAAGAATATACATAAACTGCACGGTAAGGCGTACAGTTTCCGGTTCATCACCAATAAAGAATGAGGCAATTTCCTGGGCGAACATCAGGATTAGTGCCGACATGCTGCCCATGCTTAATATGGCATAGCTCACCGCCCGCCAACCGCTGCGCATCGCGGCATCCGGATCATTGGCGCCCAGGTTCTGCCCCACAAGGGTTGAGCCGGCGATGGAAAAGCCAAAACCCACTGTCATGCAAATAGCGAGTATGTTGACACCAATGCTATAAGCCGCAAAAGCTTCTGTTCCATAGTAATTGCCAATGATCATTAGAAACACAAGAAATCCGGCCTGGATAACCGCTTGTTCAAGTACAGTGGGATACCCGATGTGTAACAACTGCCGCAATCTTTCTCGGCGCCACCATCCACTGGACACGTGTTTGACTCGAAATTTTTGCTTTAGCCACATCACCAGCATGATGCCGCCACCTACACTGAACGCCAGCCCCGCAGCCACTGCCGTACCCGCTACCCCCATGGCTGGCGCTCCGTAGTGGCCAAAAATAAAAATATACATGAGTGGTAAATTGATAACGTTTACCGCAATGCTAATCCAAAGCGGCGTCCACGCGTCACCAGAAGCTCGCAGTGCAGCGCTTAAGATGAAGTTAAGCGCAAACGCCACGTTGAACGTTGCCAGCCAACGAATGTTATCGCTGGCCATTTCCAACGCCACAGGATTGAGACCAAACAAACTGGCGATAGGTGTAGAGAAAATCACGCCAAGAATGCCAACCACCAGTGCAATGACCGAACCAAGCACAAGCGAGGCCATGGTAACCCGGCTCGCTTCCCGGTAGTCTTCCGCACCCCAGGCCCTGGCCACCAAAGCCGTTGTGCCCACACTCACCGCCATCAATATTGCACCCATGGCAAAGAACATTCGCTGGCCGGCACCGGCAGCCGCCAAACCTTCAGCGCCCAGCTCGGCAATAAACTTGGTTTGCGCCATGCCAACCAGGGAATAGGACAAGTTACCGAGAATAGACGGAAAGGCGAGTTGCCAAATACTGGGACGGGCAGACATTGAAATGGGCCAAATGAATAGGCCTACAGTTTACTCTGATTTCACCGCCAAGCCCCGTGCAAAACAACACTCAGGCGAACAGGCGTCATGTAACTTGAGGTTTGCGTATAATGCCTCAGCGACGCTTCCAAACCCTGGGCCAATGAATGAAAAAACTGCTTATCGCCAATCGTGGCGAAATCGCTATCAGAATCGCGCAAGCGGCAGCAGACTTCGGGCTGACTACCGTAGCAATTCACTCAAAAGACGATGCCAATTCATTGCACATTGCGCGCACTGATGAATATTACGAGCTACCAGGAAACGGCGCCGCCGCTTATCTAGATCAGTCAGCAGTATTTGCTGCAGCGAAACACTGTGGCGCCGACGCTATTCATCCTGGCTACGGCTTTCTCAGTGAAAACGCCGAATTTGCGCGCGCCTGCGTGGAACAGGGGCTGACTTTTATCGGGCCCTCGGCAGATACACTTGATCGATTTGGTGACAAACTGGCAGCACGACGCCTGGCTAGAGAACTGAATATTCCAGTTGCCCATGGTAGCTTCGAGCCGACATCCATCGATCAGGCAGGTCAATTCCTGGCAGAAAGCAAAACCGGTGTGATGCTAAAGGCCGTGTCGGGTGGCGGTGGGCGCGGTATGCGCGCTGTTCAAAGCGCAGACAGGCTGGAACGCGACTGGCAGCGCTGCGAATCAGAAGCGCAAACTGCGTTTGGCAATGGCGAGCTGTATGTGGAGCAACTGCTTCCCAGTGCGAGACACATAGAAGTACAGCTTGCCGGTGATGGTCGAGATGTTATCGCGCTTGGTGATCGTGATTGCTCTCTGCAACGCAGGAACCAGAAAGTTGTGGAAATTGCGCCGGCGCCTGGTTTGCCTGAATCCTGTAAAGACATTTTATATAACTATGCGTGCACAATAGCGACCGCTGTTAACTATCAAGGCATAGGTACCGTTGAGTTTTTAGTTTGGGATGATTATCAGGAAGTTGCGTTTATCGAACTTAACCCTCGATTGCAGGTGGAACACACAGTCACTGAAGAGGTGACGGGGCTGGATTTGGTAGGCCTGCAATTGTCGCTCAGTCAGCAGCAAACGTTGAAAGAATTGGGCTTAAGCAACGCGCCAATCCAACAAGGCTTTGCGATTCAAAGCAGACTCTGCAGTGAAACCATGCAGAGTGACGGCAGCGCAATCAGCCAGGGCGGTACCATCACGCTTTTTGAGCCCCCATCTGGTCCGGGTATCCGGGTGGATCATTACGCTTACGCGGGCTACACCACCAATCCCAACTTCGACACCTTGATTGCAAAAGTCGTAACACATACCCGGCAGCAGAGTTTCCAGCATGCCCTGACAGCGCACTATCGCGCATTGTGTACATGCAATATTAGTGGCATTGAAACAAATCTGGAGTTTCTTATAAATCTTGTGCACAACCCGGCTATTGCAGCGCAACATTTTGACACGGGATTCATCGAAGCTAACTGCCATGAACTGCTGGCACCTGCAATACACCCAACTCCTTTCATACATTCTGAAGACGCTGCACGCACACTCGATGTTAAGCGACAATATGAGCCCAAAGGACCTGAAGGCAGCACCTGCCTGCCCTCGCCTATGCAAGGTACGGTGATTGCCGTCAATGTGGGCGTTGGTGAAAAAATTCACCAGGGCCAGGAACTGTTGGTGATTGATTCCATGAAGCTGGAGCATCTAATCCTTGCGCCCGGTAGCGGTAGCGTGGCCGAGCTCGGTGTGTCGGTGGGTGACACGGTTTTTGGAGATCATCCTTTATTGCATTTCTTTGAAGAAAACAGTGACGCTACTGAAGCACATTCTGAGCAACAGCGAGACCTGGACGAGATCAGACCTGATTTGCAAGCAGTACGCGATTTGCACGCCTACACAATGGACGAGAACCGCGCCGATAAGATTGCGCGCCTACATGCCAAGGGAAAACAAAGCGCGAGAGAGAATATTGCGCAGCTAACCAGCGGCGGAGAGTTTGTTGAATACGGCGCACTGGCCATTGCCGCACAACGTGGCCGGCGTGATATTGACGATCTACGCGCAAACACTCCGGCAGATGGTTTGGTTTCCGGGGTTGGCGAAGTGAATCGCAACTTATTTAGCGCACGCGATTCTCGCACAGCGATTCTTGCCTATGACTACTCGGTGCTGGCAGGAACACAGGGTTTTTTCAACCACGAAAAAACCGACCGCATGATTGAAGTGATAGAGCAAACTCCTATGCCACTGGTGTTTTTTGCTGAAGGTGGTGGCGGGCGTCCTGGCGACGTAGATACCAGCGCTTTGAACAGCACCGGCCTTAGTTGCACCTCGTTCGGAAATCTGGCATCTCTCAGCGGAAAAGTCCCGATGGTAGGCATTAATGCAGGCTACTGTTTCGCCGGCAATGCGGCTTTTCTGGGGTTGCACGATGTCATCATCGCCACGCCCGAATCACGCCTTGGCATGGGTGGGCCAGCAATGATTGAAGGCGGCGGGCTAGGTGTAGTCGATAAAGACGATATAGGGCCCAGCCAGGTGCAGGTAGCCAATGGCACCATAGATATACTCGCCGCTGATGAACGCGATGCGGTGGAAAAAGCCCGCCAGTATCTTGCTTATTTCCAGGGCACGCTTAGTGAGTGGTCTGCAGATGATCAGCGAAATTTACGACACGCCGTGCCGGAAAATCGTAATCGCGCTTTCGATATGCGCGCTATCGTCGACACCTTAAGTGACACGGGTTCCGTGCTGGAGTTACGGCCAAACTTTGCACCTGGTTACATCACGTCACTGGCTCGAATTGAAGGCGAAACCATTGGCATTCTAGCCAATAACAATCAGTTTTTATCAGGCGCCATCGACACCGATTGCGCGCGCAAAGCCGATCGCTTTCTAAAACTCTGTGAGCGTTTCAATATTCGTGTGCTGTATCTGGTTGATTGCCCCGGACTTATGGTGGGCCCGGAGTTCGACGCACAGGGCACCGCGCGAGCAGCGGGTGACTTTTACATCACCTCTGCGGGTTTAAGCGTGCCAACTGGCGCAATTATTATTCGCAAAGCCTATGGCCTGGGTGCAATGGCCGCAATGGGTGGCCATTCACGTGCTTCATCATTTTGTATTTCCTGGCCCACGGGTGAGGCAGGTCCGATGGGCATAGAAGGCGCAATTCGGCTTGGGTACCGCAAAGAGCTGGAAGCTATTGCCAATTCGCAGGAACGTGAGATGCAATTTAAAGCAATGGTAGATCAAGCGTGGGAACATACCCGCGCAATTAATGGTGCATCAACTGTTGAAATTGACGCCGTGATAGATCCTGCGGAATCACGCCGGTGGGTCAACACTTTGCTGAGATCGTGACGTTCCCGCAACTGGAACGCCAAAACCGCAATTAGCAAAGCACTATTTTTGTGAGCTATTGCCGCTGACCAGCGCTGACGATATTTTGGCACCTGTGCGATACTTCGTACACAAGGTCAAGCAGATGTAGCACCGCTTGCCGAGATGGATTTCAGACGTAAAATATCGATGCAGCAACTGGCTAAAAGCAGTAGATCAGCTTCCACACTGACAGTTCACTTTGTTCCAAACGAGTGCCCGCATTGCAATTGCCAGCGCTTTGACCAACAAGAATTATCCGCCGTAGACAAACTTTTGCGCCGCCAGGCACGTTTCCAGTGTGCCAAATGTTTTACCAAAACCATTGTCACCGCAGAACCAAAGTCGGTTGCTGAACAGCGCGAGGAAGACGATCGTTTTTTAAATGGCGGTTACGAATACCTGTTAGGCAATAAGTACCGCAAGGGCGTGCAGGTACCCAAAGATTACAAAAAGGCCTTCGAGCATTATCTTGCTTCCGCGCAGCTGGGCAATCCTAACGGCCAGTACAATGCCGGCGTGTGCTACCAGCATGGGCGTGGTGTTGATGCTGATTTTATGATGGCCTACTACTGGGTGGGCAGAGCCGCTGAAAAAGGCCAGGGGCAGGCAATCCGACTAATGCCCGAACTGGAAGCCCAGTTCAATAAAGAATACGCCTGAAGCCTGGCTTATTCCTCAGCCTCGTTAGCCTCTGATCCACTCCTATACCAAATGGGCGAAGACCAGGCCCGCTCCTGCAGGGTTTTAGCCAGATCAGATCTTGGCTCAACACCGGCCCGCAATGCATCCCAGGTGGACCATCGACAGGTGGGATTCTCTAACACACGAACGTAGTAAAACGCTGTTTGCTCGGGATCAAAATTTGGGTCTTGCCACAAGGTTCGCAATTCGCCTGCGCCCTGCCCTTTGCTAATTGAGCAGTCGCTCAGATCAACGCTGGCACCATTGTCGGGGCATCGCCCGCTTGCCGGGTCCACCTTCAGGCCGTTGGAACAAGCAACGTCATAAATCATCTCCTGCGGCTTACCGTCTTTCACAAAACCTTTGATGATTTGTGCGCGCTGTAACAATGCGCCATCGGGTGCGGCCGTAGCCCACACCACAAAGCGCGGACCGGCTGGTGATGCCTCAGTTAAATCGCTGCCCATTGGCACGCCATTCGCGTAAGCCTCCTGCAACAAGTTTTCATCCGACAAAAGCTCAGCTGGGTAATCACCTGCAAAAAATCGAAGCTTGATTCTTGGCCCGGTAGTTGCAAACGTTTCTTTACGGCGAAATGCGGCGTAAATAGCGTCGCGAGTATTCTGCTCCGCCCAAACCGCGGCAATTCCGGAGGCACTCCAGCTCTCAAACCCACCCCCGCCAAAATAACTGTTACCGTCAACCGATTGCATAAAATCAGGCGCCATCACCTTTGCCGCCAGAGATTGGATAAACGACGCCGGTACGGAGCCGCGCCCTTGCGGTGTCCCGTCCAGCACCCCTGCTTTACTGAAAAAGGTTTCCTCATCATCTGTGGTTGCCGCCACGTGCGTGTCGCTGGCGGCCACAAAGCCAAAGTGATACGGGTTAACACCGCCTTTTTCTTCAATGCTCAAACCATTTAATAGTGCCTCACGAACATACCCCCCTTTTGGTTCGCTGGGTAATGTGGTTCCAACCCGGTAGGGGTAAATTTCAAAGTCAGCCCATTCATCAGCCGGTGAAAGCTGTGGGTGTGTGTCTGATGTGCCCTTTATCTGAGTAATTTCTACCAGTGGCTCATTGCGCATACGCTGCTCAGCGTAATCGTCGGTAAGTGGGTTGCCGGCCCAGTCTTCCAGCTTGAACATCTGGCCATTCGAACCATTGGAGTTATGTGGTATTGCCAGGCTTTCTATGCCCTGCTCGCGTAAGCCATCCATCCAGTCCCACAGGCCTTCCGGGTTTTGCGAATTGAAGCGAGAGAATGGTACTGCCGGCAGTTTGTCCGTACCTTTAAAAATAACGTTGCGATGCAGGTTGCCGCGATCGTTTGTGGACGTTGTGTACTCATAAGCGGCAAACGTTGTAAAACGACCGGGATCATTGAACTGATCCGCCGCATTAATGGTATCCAGCCAGGCTCGTCTGCTGATATCCAACGTGAGTTCCGGGTCGATACTGCCATCTTGCAGGCCTGCCAGGGCTCCTGGAATGAACTGTGCAAAGTTGCCCAGTCTCTGCGCCATACTGCCATCGCCCAGATTATCGGGTGCATTGATGTTATGCACCAGTTCGGACACTGAGTATTTTGAAAACTCACTGCTGGTATCGGCCGCCTCTTTCACCACGCCCAGAAACATTGCGTGATCTGTCACGGCGTAAAAGTCCAGAGGCTGCTCTAATTGTATTTTGTAACCACGTGGGTGGGTTAAGGCAGCACCCTTTGCATATCGGTAGGCGTCATAGGGTGTTGCTGTGGTACCAAACGAATACGCATCAAACGAATATTCTGTGTGCACATGAAGGTCGCCGTAATAAACGTTACGCATTGGATTAGCTACAGGTGCTGCTCGGTCCACAATATCGTGGTTTACTTCAATCTGGGTATTTGGTGTATTTTCATCGGACCGGCCAGCGAAATCATTCACTTGCTCGGAAAGGTTTTCTCCACCACATGCGACCAGCACACTTACAGAAATTGCCAAGAACATTCTGGAACTGTAATTTTTTTTAACCATTAGGACTTACTCACTTGTGTGCCAGACAGGAAATTTGATTATGCCGTTGGCGTGCCAATACTTTACCACTCCGCTTTGTCGGGTAGCCTTTCGTTCAAGACAGCGCCGGAAGCATGCAAGTAAGCCATAGCTGACTTTGCTATTCGCTGCCATTCAGTTTTGCAAAGTGCCAAGATGAATAGACGCGTCTTCAGACCGAGTTGCAGGCCAGTTAGTTCGCCACACTTCGCGCGAAACATCACCGCAATGTATTCCAGCACGTTCAAATCCAGGTTGCAATGTGCATGCCGGTTCTATGAAAGTATCAAACCTTGGGACCGCGAAGTACGGAAAACTGAAACGCGACTTCTCCACGGGGCTCACTACTTTATGTGGCGTCGATATAAAATAGCCGCCAGACCAGATCTCCAGCATATCGCCTATATTCACTATCATGCATTCTCCCGAAGCCTGAGCAGAAA
The DNA here is from genome assembly GCA_964352475.1 of uncultured Pseudomonadales bacterium. Lineage (GTDB taxonomy): Bacteria > Pseudomonadota > Gammaproteobacteria > Pseudomonadales > JAUIET01 > JAUIET01. Next base: position 38,709 of record CAYGSL010000001.1, read on the forward strand.
TCCATTCCTGATGGCCCCTGGGCCTCAGCCATAGGCCGCCGACCTCGTCTGGCGCAAGAATAGTTAACACATCAGTATCTTTGTGAGGATGGATTCCGAACTGATCTTCATTCGGACCACTCTGAATCGGCGGATAATGCAACAAGGTCATATTCGTCAACGACTGCACAAATTTCGCCGTGAAAAAGTCGTCGGGCAAATCAAGAATGGTTGCGAAAGCGTTTAACAATAAGTCGCGCAGACGATCACACTCGCTCCAGTATCGCAGCAGTAGCGTTTTCAGGGGGCGAATTTCATCTGGCCATACATTAGCACCATATAGATCACATTGCTGACAAATGGGGTCCAGCGGACTGGTTTCCAGATGCAACTTGTACCCTTCATATCGATCCGAAAGATAATCACCTTGGTTAGAATCGAAAAAACCCAGTGGAATATAGCCTCGGTAATTATCCTGAGTAATTCGATAGTCCTGCTTGGTGGTCAGCGGTAATAAGAAGAATTGCTGAATGACATTGCGGAGTTCAGTGATAAGACTTGCGCAAATACCATGATCTTTTACCAGCAAGAAACCAACATCGACACACGCATGCTCCAATGCCTGCAAGGTGCGCCGATAATCGTCACTCTGACCGCCTTTTGCATTCGTAAGCGGGGCAAGGCTAACGGGTTCTAACAGCTGCATGCTTTCAAAAAAGTTCAGTTCGACACTTATAATATAGGTTCGCGATTAAAGGGCATCAGCCTGCCTTTGCTCTCATAGCGCTTGTTGTCTTTTTGCTGGCATTATTATGCTTCTTTTTCACAGGCTTGCTTGCCGCCTGAAAAAGTTCATCAAAACTCGTTTGCAAGCAATCACGATAAAAATCCGGGTCGGGCATCATGTCTCTACACGATGTTGCAGAAACAACGAATTGGCCACAGTAGCTGCTGATCACATGAAACAACCCAAGCCCATCAAGTACCGGACCCGTACCAAAGTTGGCCACCATCTTCGCGCCGGTACTGTATAAAGGCACCGGCGGACCGGGTACATTGGTTACCACGCAGTTGAACGTTGGTTTCATACGACTGATAAGCCCCCAGCGACTGGCAAGCTTGGCCGCCTGCGCCGTGAGCACCGAAGGTATGAACTGTCCATAGTCGGTCATCGTCTTGGCACCAATAGCGTTGGCCAGCTCTTTTGCGTCTCGCGTGCCTTCGTGAACCGCTTTAAGTCGCTCCAGCGGTTTTTCCACATCGGTTCTCAAGACAACCGTCATCGAAGAAACCACATTCCCGCCCGTATTGTCTTTATCGGAACGCACATTGACCGGCGCCATCGCTGCGAGCGATTTTTGCGGTAACTCTCCGTGATGCTCAAGATATTTGCGCAAAGCCCCACCAACAATAGTCAATGCAACATCGTTTACCGTCGCTCCGGGCATAGCGTTCTTGATCGCTTTTACCTCGTCAAGCTCAACAGTGATTGCCTGAAACACACGATGCGGCCCTACATTGCCGCTGAAACGAGTACGCGGTATTTCGTCAACTGTCTTTAACTCACCCTTACGAGTTGCGTTGTACGCTTTGGCGAACCCCGGCACGGTATTGCGCGCAACACTCAGAAAGTGAAACGGTTTGCGTACATTGTTGTATTGCGCACGCAACATGAGTTCGACCTTACTGGGTTCAGCGTCTACCTCAACAATTGTGTTTTTCCGCCCCGACCTGTAATCAGGTGATAAGTCGTGAATCGCGGCGGTCATTTCCATGCCTGAGGTACCGTCAATTGCGGCGTGGTGCGTTTTAGAGAACACTGCGAAACTCCCTTTGGGCACGCCTTCTACCATATCAAGACCTTCTATAACATAGGCTTCCCACAGAGGTCGGTTTCGATCCAGTGGCCGTGCATGCAGCCTTGACACGAGAATACACAATTGGCGCCAATCACCGGGCTTTGGCAACGCGATGTGCCGAATATGAAACTCGGCGTCAAAATTGCCATCGGATACCCAGTAAGGATGGTCAAGCTGGAAAGGCACCTCTACCAGCCGCCGTGTCATTGGCGCCAAACCGCGAACCCGATGCTGATAATTCTCAATGATGTCTTTGAAGCGAACTTTCCCGCCCGGAGCAGTAGACTGGTCGTATATCGCAAGCCCCGAAATATGCATGGGTGCATTGGGCGTTTCCAGATAAAGGAAAGACGCATCCACTCCCGTCAATTGTTGCATACCAACTCCTTAGCCGCTAAGGCGAAGCACAGAAATATGGCATGGAGTATGCCATTTACATAGCAGCAATTGAAGTGAAAGACCGGTTTATCCCGCCGCGTCGAGTAAATGCGCAAATCGTTGTCTGGCTTCTTCGCGGCGAGTTGGAAGATGCTCGCTGGGCCAGCCTTCTTTCGGCTGGTAGCGTTTTAGTTGATCCCGTGCGATGCTGATTTTATGCACTTCGTTGGCGCCATCCACCAATGGTGCCATTCGCGCTGAGCGATACATCATTTCAAGAGGCATATCACTGCTGTAGCCCAATGAGCCATGCACTTGCAAGGCACGATCAACAACATCATAAAGTACCGAGGCATTCTGCACTTTAACCATGGCAATATCCGCTCGCGCCGCATGGGCACCCAACTGATCCATCTTCCAGGCTGCACGAAGAGTGAGTAGCTTGGCGCTTTCCAGTGCAATACGCGAGTCTGCAATGTATTCCTGAATCATGCCGTGTTTGCTGTAACTCTTGCCGAATGAACTCCGTGACTGCGTTCGCTCACAGAGCATATCAAACGCGCGCTCGGCCTCGCCTAACCATCGCGCGGCATGATGAATCCGCCCGGGGCCCAGACGCACTTGCGATAGAACAAATCCGCCGCCTCGTTGACCAATCAAGTTTTCTTTGGGCACACGTACGTTATCCAGAATAATTTCCGCATGGTTGCCATTCTCACCAAACTCGCAGTGCGGATGATGCATGGTTGGAATATCACGAAACACGTCCATGCCCGGCGTGCCCTTTTCCACCACAATCATTGAGCAGCGTTTATGCGGGACCTCGTCAGCTTCGGTTACCAACATAAAGATGATGAAATCAGCGCGAGACGCGTTGGTGATCATCCACTTTCGGCCATTGATTACCCACTCATCACCATCCAGAACCGCTGTTGACTCAATCTGTGTTGGGTCGGTACAGGCCACCCAAGGTTCAGTGATAGCAAATGCGCTGCGAATATCACCGCGCAAGTTTGGCCACAACCACTTCTCCTTTTGCGCCTCGGTTCCTCCTTCCGCCAATAATTCTGCGTTGCCTGCATCTGGCGCCATATTGCCAAAGGTTTCCTGCGCGTAGAAACAACGGCCAGTCAGAAAGTTCATTTGCGCCAATGGTAACTGGCCAAAGCCCTGACCACCCAGCTCTTGCTCCAAATGACACGCCCATAAGCCCTGTTCTTTAACCTGCTGTTTGAGTGGTTGCTGAATGGTTTGCCATTGGTTTTCGGAGCATTCTGCAATCAAAGGCTCCAGAGGAATGAGTTGCTCGGCAACAAAGCGTTCTATCCAATCCAGCTTTTTCTGAAACTCAGGTTCAGTTTGAAAATCCCAGGCCATTGATTCTTATCCCCCCATTGCGTTCACTACATCTCAACGATTCACACCGCAGTTCGTTTCATTTCCGCATAAGCGTCAACGATAGGCGCGAATTCGGCAGGTGTTGATCCATGAATCACCACGCCGGTCGCGCCAAGCTCTAATTGGCGCTGCCATGCACTGGCACACTCACTCACCGAGCCAACCGCTGCTGGTAGCCATTGAGCAGGTATCAGCTCACTCATTTCTTCCAACTGCTCAAGGGTTGCGACGCTGTCTATGCCGCCCAGCATTCCGGCAACGGTTTCATTGGCGCGAAACGCGGCAAGAACTTCAGGGTCCCAATCATTAAGTTCTATCAGCAGTTCGGCGTAGCCTGGCGCTTGCATGTAAGTAGCCATGCGCGCCACCAACTTACGTAAATGATCTTCCCGGGTGGGCTCCAATGCAGTGGCAAACACCGAATACACCTGAATATTATCCGGATTACGACCAGCGCGTTCCGCCCCTTCCTGAATCAACGCTTTGGCTTTGCGCAAACCCGCATCGCTGATGAAGGTGTGCAGATGCACGCCGTCGAAATGTTCACCCGCAAAACGAAGGCTGGCCGGCCCAAAGCCGACAAAGTGCAAGGGGATATCAGCGTCCATCCAGTCGCCCATACTCAAATACGGCAACTCACCGAGCTCACCTTTGTGGCCCATTACCTTGCCGCCCTTCCACAAGATGCGCAGCACTTCCAGAGCCTCCACCATTTTTGCATTGCTGACACTGTCCAGGCCCATCAGCTGATTGCGGATTGCCACGCCGCGCGCCAGCCCCAGTTCGAAGCGCCCGGCAGAAAGGTAATGCAGTGAGGAGCACATGCTCGCTAACACCATTGGGTGGCGGGTATGAATATTCGTCGCGGCTGTTGCCACATGGATGCGTTCGGTAACAGACAAAGCGGCTGCGCAGATAACACCGGCGTCTTTCACATCGAACCGTTCAGACAACCAGACTTTGCCAAGCCCCATTGCCTCTGCCGCGCGGGCCTCAATAATCGCATCGGCCGGATTTGTGGTGTGCCCGGGAAGCAGGTAACAACTCAATTCCGGATGTAAGGCGTTTTGCATGATTGATACTTCCCTGGTGGCTGGTCTTGAGCGCTTTATCGCGCCGCACGCCGAGTGTAGAAAGCTCGGCAAGGTGAGTCAAAGTAAGCTGCATTAATAATTGTTGGTAAGCGGCTATATGCCCGCGAATTCTCTGGTAGGCACGATCAATGACTGGTTAATTTTCAGACAAACGCGACCGAAAATGGCGGTTAATTTTCATCCAACACGCTACGCTTATTGTATATATTTCAAACAATGACTATCTCGAGTGTTTTTAGACAGCAGAACATTACTCATTCGATTTACTGCACTTTGGGCAGTAGTCTTATTCTGCTATGCCAGTCCTACACCATTCGCATTGGCCGTGATGGTTGTAGTGGGTCACGCCTATTTTGTGTCAGCGCTTGGCGACACCTTGCGCACTACTGCCATCAATAACCGCTTCTGCATGAGATTGTTGACGCTGTGCGTGCTGATCATCGGTTCGAACGTACTTTGGGGCTGGGCGCATTGGTTGAACGAACGCATACCGCATGAATTGATGGCGCTGGTGTTTCTCAGTTACTGCAGTTATCGCTGTCTGGTGCGCAAGCAGCGCTCGTCGGCACAGACTATCGGATCCCACGCCACGCTTACCGAGCTGCTCACATTGATCATACTGTTTACAGTGTGCCTGGCGGCTTACATATTGCTGGACCACCCGGTTAGCAATCTGGCGCATTACCTGTTTGAACCGGCGTATTTCTACCTTTGGTTTGCGATCCATTGCGTCAGCACTGGCAGCCTCAGCAGCCAGCTATTGCAAGTTGATAGGCTAAATAGCAGCCTAGAAAACACATACGGTTCCTTGCCTATGTGATTGAATTACAAGCCAGTTTCTATATGACTTGAGATCAATTCGACAAACGTGGGCAACAATTCCTTAGGCAGGTCGTGGCCCATGCCCTCGATCAGCTCCAGCTTGGCACCGCTGATCAAGTTGGCCGTGTCAATTCCCCCTTCAACCGGCACCAGGGGATCTTGCTTGCCATGAATTACCAGGGTTGGTGCCATCACTTTGGCCAGATCCTTAACGCGATCCCCCCCGGCCATTATCGCCGCCATATGACGTGTATAGCCTGCTGGATAGTAACTGCGTTCGTATCCAGCCAGTATTTTCTCACGCAACTCTTCATCAGTGGGTTGATAACCCGGGCTGCCGATCAGACGCCAGGTACGCATGGAATATTCCAGCAAGGCTTCAGGACTGGCCTTACGTGGCCTGCGCGCCATGTGCCGCATTACTTTCGAATCAGCTTGAGGAAGCGATCGCCTGCCGCTGGTCGACATTATCGACGTTAAAGACCGCACTCGATATGGGAAATGCGCTGCCATCAGCTGGGCGATCATGCCACCCATTGAGGCACCGACTATATGCGCCGCCTCAATGTCCAACACATCCATCAGCGCGATCGCGTCTTCGGCCATGGTGTGTAAGGTGTACGGCACTTTCAGTTTTAGGTTCAGCCGTGAGAACAATGCGAGTTTAAGAATATTGGGAACCGGCGCCGAGTCCATCTTGCTGGACAGCCCAACATCACGATTATCGAATCGAATAACCCGCAGCCCCTGGTCGGCCAGGGCAAGACAGAAGGGCTCAGGCCACGCGATCATTTGCGTGCCCAGCCCCATTATCAGCAAAACGGCCGGTTGCCCGGCGTCACCGAATTCATCAAAGGCAAGCTCTATGCCATTGGCTTGCAGCGTTTTATGGCTCATTGACTTGCTAAATCTGCTGCTGGAAGCTGCTATCAAGCAACTTCAAACAGGCCAGCCGCTCCCATACCACCGCCAACGCACATGGTAACTACCACGTATTTAACACCGCGGCGCTTGCCTTCAATCAGCGCGTGGCCAATCATGCGTGAACCACTCATGCCATAGGGATGCCCTACGGAAATTGCACCACCGCTTACGTTGAGCTTGTCGTTGTCTATGCCCAACTGATCGCGACAGTAAATCACCTGCACGGCAAAGGCTTCATTGAGCTCCCAAAGACCAATGTCGTCCATGCTCAGGCCAGTTTGTTTCAACAATTTTGGTACTGCGAACACTGGTCCTATACCCATTTCGTCCGGCTCGCACCCTGCCACTGCCATGCCACGGTAGATACCAAGTGGTTCAAGGCCTTTTTGTTCAGCGAGTTTTGAGCTCATTACCACCTGGGCAGAGGAACCGTCTGACAATTGCGAGGCGTTGCCCGCTGTGATCGTGCCACCTTCGATAACCGTTTTCAGATTGGCCAAACCTTCGGCCGTAGTTGCTCGCAAACCTTCATCCGCGGTAACAGTCACTTCGGCCTCTGAGGCTTCACCGGTTTCCTTGTTCCAGACGGTGCGCGTGCAGGTAACGTCGACTAGCTCGTCGGCGTAGCGGCCTTCTTCGTACGCAGCGGCTGTGCGCTCTTGTGATTGCAAGCCATACTCGTCCATTGCTTCGCGTGAAACCTTGTAACGATCAGCAACCACCTCTGCAGTTTGCAGCATTGGCATGTGAATGTTCGGGTGCATAGCCATCAACTCTTCATCCACCATGCGGTGCATGTTCATATGCTCGTTTTGTACCAGCGAAATAGATTCCAGACCACCGCCAACAACACAGCTCATGCCATCTTCAGTGATTTGCTTTGCTGCAGTGGCAACCGCCATCAAACCTGATGAGCACTGGCGATCAATGGTCATGCCGGCCACAGTAGTTGGCAGGCCAGCGCGCAATGCTATCTGGCGCGCCACATTAGAACCTGTTGCACCCTGCTGTAACGCGGAGCCCATGATCACATCTTCCACTTCAGCGGGGTCAATACCGGCTCTTCGTACGGCTTCGGCAACGGAAGCGGCACCGAGACTGGCGCCTCCAAGATTATTGAAACTGCCGCGATAGGCCTTGCCAATCGGGGTACGGGCGGTTGATACGATCACTGCGTCAGTCATGGTAATTCCTTGTTTTGTGCTGGATTAAGAGGGTGTCAATGGATAGAAAATATATTGGCATAAAGTCTGCCATAATGATCTACAGAAATCAAACCGTTGCTCCCCTGCCGTTACCAGTTTCGGTTACACTTTGTGCCATGAGTAGCTATTTCGGAGAACGATTCACATGCCTATCAAGACTTTTTATTCCAGTGACTTTCCGCCAAACGCCCTGCGTGTGAACTACATGCTAAAGCTAAAAGGCGTTGATCTGGACTATGTTGATATCAATATGATGAAAGGCGACCAGTTCTCCGACGCCTATAAAGCGGTAAATCCTGAACAAACCGTTCCCGCCATACTGCTGGATGACGGTACAGTGTTAAATCAAGTGATCAGCATGCTGCATTACCTGGAAGCCGAGTACCCTGAGCCACCGCTGATGGGGCGGGATACCGTTGAACAAGCGCTGGTGCTGGGCTGGCTGCACCGCATTTTCACGGGAGGCTTGATGAGTATTGCCGAGGTATTGCGCAACGGCTATGCGCCAGGTTTTGAAGACAGAGCCCTGCCAGGGCCGCTAAACATTGCGCAAATACCTGAGCTGATCGAGCGCGGTCGCGCCAAGCTGGCATACTTTTTTGATTCCATGAACAGTGAATTGGAAGCTAAGGACTTTCTGGTTGGAAACGCCATTACCCAAGCGGACGTGGATTGTTTTATTACGTGCAACTTTTCCGCCATCATTAAGCAAAAAGTGGACGCTGAACAGCACCCGGCATTAGCTGGCCATAAAGAACGCATTGGCAACTTGCTCACCTGAACATGTCCATTTGATTAATGCCGCTTGGTAGCTGCTGTGCTGTGATAGCCTAGCGCAAATAAAAATACAAGGCGCACCCAGAGAGTCAGGCTATGTTTTTCGGTTGGTATATCGTTGCTGGAAGTTTCTTCGCTCAATTATTGGTTGTTGGCTTTTTCACCTACTCTGTAAGCCTGTTAGTCTCGCCCATACAGTTAGAGTTTGCTGTTGGTCTCGAAGAAGTGATGTACAGCCTAACCCTGGGCACGCTGTTTGGCCTGGTGGCAATGCCAGTAGGCGGGATTCTGATAGATCGCTATTCCACGCGCTGGATCATGTCTGCAGGTGCCGCCGCCTTTGCGCTGTCTCTGTTCGGTATTTCCCGCACGGAGAGCATCACCCAATATTGCGTGTTGTTTGGACTGTCCATGGCCTTGGCGAATGCCATGTGCGGCTCACAATCGGCCAGTACCACTATCGCGCGTTGGTTTAGTGCCAGCCGCGGTCGAGCACTGGGTATTTCCGCGCTAGGCACTTCGGTAGGCGGGGTGGCAATACCATTACTATTAGCCAGTTGGATTGAGAGTTATGGTTGGCGAACCTCGCTGGAATATCTCGCTTATGTGATTGCCCTCTTGCTGATTCCAATATTGTTGCTGACTATTCGCGGCACGCCGGCTGAAGCTGGATTGTTAATGGAGGGCGCAGAATTAGAGGATGCATCCAAACAAACACCGCAAGCAGGATTGACGATCAAGCAAATCATCAGCAGACCTGCCTACTGGTTGATAGGCATTCCGCTCGGATTATTATTTTCAACTTACACGGGTGTGCTGTCGAACATAACACCGTACGCGACTGGACTTGGTACAAGCCTTGAGCAGGCTGGTCAGCTTATTACGACTATTGCTGTATGCGGCTTTATCGGCAAGCTTATCTTTGGTTTTGCCGCTGACAAGATCAGTTTGAAACTTGGCTTATGGCTTGCGCTTACACTGGTATTTATTGGTTTCATGATTCTGTCAACACAACCGACGTATGCCGGCATGTTGATTGCGGCGTGTTCACTTGGACTGGCCGCCGGCGGACAATTGCCAGTTTGGGGCGCGATGATGGCCAAGGCGTTCGGATTAGTCAGTTACGGCAGGGCAATGGGCATGATGGGGCCGTTACTCACCTTGTTCGTCATGCCCGGGTTTATTGTAGTTGGCAAACTTGTGGATATGACGGGCAACTATCAATTGTGCTTACAAGTGTTTTCTGCGGTGATTGTTGTGGCAGCAATCATTCTTGTGCCACTAAAGCTGGAGGAACAGTGAAGCGAATGAGGTGAGCTGCTAGTTTTCTGTGTCAGTGATCTCTGAATCTGCGTCCGGAGAGTCTGGTTCCGAATTGCTGCCATCTTCAATAATCGATTCCAGCGACTCATCGTCTTCCTCTTCGCTTAACACACCACTGATTACTGGCAGTGGGTCTATCAAACGCCAGGCTGGTAGCGAAGATAGTATGGTACTGAGCAGTACGCTGCCACGAATCATCCAAAGCACGTAACCGATAGACAAGCCAGTGGTTACTGTTGCAGAAGAACCAACGACTATCTTGTCACTGAGATCAATGCCTGCAACCCCACGGCGCAGTTCGTCAAGTCCGCTGGTGAAGGCCGAGTTATCCATCATCGAAAAATCTTCCATTGGGTCAATGCCAGGCAAATCACCCAGCAAAGTGATAGCTGCCTGACGCACCTCTACGTTATCGAGATCGATCACGTCGCCCAGATTCACCACTGTGGCGCTAATGGAAGCGTCAGATTTCTCCAGGAACAAGCCTTTATCAACCTGGTCGGCAACAACCGCAGACAGTAGGCTACTGACGTCGATTGCTTGCTCCTGGAAAGCACTGCTTGTGCCACCTGGCAGTTCGCCACGTTCCTGCTCAAATTCTTCCTCTGCAAATTCGAGCTGCGCTACTTGATTCGCGCTGGCCGCTTCCAATTCTGCCTCATCTTCATCAGTCGCCGGAGGGGTCGAAGGCTGGACCTTCTCAAGCGGAACAAAAAACTCCTGCGCTACGTCACCAACATTGACAATGAATACTTCACTGTCATCCGGTATGCCGTCAACTTCAGGGTCGTCAATGTTAACTTGCACCTGAAGACGAGTGGCCTGCTCATAATCAAGCTCTACACCGGCTTTCAGATACAGAACACCGTCAACAATTTCGAATTTGTCCGCGTCCTCGCCACTCAATGACAGAGTATTTTCGCCCAGACCATCATCTTGAATAGAAATCGTCGTCAATCGAATACTTTCGGAAGAGTCATTGTTTTCCTCAATTTCTATCGACTGGACTTCAAGATCCAGACTGGCTGCGCGGTTTTTAGCTTGTACAACTTGAGTTGCCGAGCTATTCACGGTTTCTGGAGTGTTGCGATCATCAATATAGCTGGCCTGTACTGATAACTCTGTGCCAACGTCTTCGGCCGTTACGGTATAGCTGGTTTCGTTTGCACCTGAAATCGCTGTGCCATCTCGCAACCACTGATAGCTTATGAGCCCACTTAAGCCGTCATCATCAGCCAGTGTGTTACTTACTGTTAAAATATCTTCCTCAATAGGAGACATGTTATCAATAACGACCTCTCCAACCGGCGTGGCATTAGGTACAACGCTGATAGCCAGGATTGCCGCAGTAAATTGGCCTTCATCGGTATCTGCAATTATCGAGACAGTTGGGGTAATGCCACCGGTGCTGTAAACATGGCTGGCAAATACGGCTGTACCCAGCACATTCTGAACTGTGCCATCACCCCAATCGATCAGCCATTGATTGACTGGGTCATCACCAGGGTCGATTACTTCCAGACTTAATTCGTATACGTCATCTTGATAGGCTATTGCAGGTCCAACTACATTAAATACTGGATCAAGGTTTGAAACACTCAGCGAAGAAACATCACTATTCTGTGCGCCAACCTGGTCGCTTGCGGTCAAGCGCACCTGGTAGGCGCCATCATCGTTTACACCAAAGCCCGCCAACTGATTCCAGCTTAGTGTTGAACCAACGTCAGCTGCCAGCACGTCGCCGCCTTTCAACAAATCCCATTGAAAACTCTGCACACTGTCGCCAGCGTCACCATCGAATGAACTACTGCCATCAAAACTGACGCCGTCACCTTCAGTAATTGAATACGGCCCGCCTGAGTTAGCAAACGGCGCATCATTTACCGG
>CAYGSL010000001.1:50454-93033 GCA_964352475.1 uncultured Pseudomonadales bacterium
AGTGTGTGTATTTGTTCTGCAGGCAATTGATCAATGGCCCAGTCAAACACGTTGGCAGCAAAGCGATCATTGGTAGTGCTAATAGTACCTCCGCCGGCCATTGCGCTGTCGAATACGTTTTCGTCGCCGGTAAACAGTATCCAACCGGTTCCAAGCTGCCGTAGCACTATGGTGGGCTCGCCACTTGCTGGATCAATCGCAAGAACTCTGTCTTCTGCTGCCAGGGATGAGCTAAGAAAATAACTGCGGGTTACGCCTCCCGTAGCCAGAGATGTTCCGTTGGCGCCAACGGGACCGAACCGACCATTGAAAATCGGATCAGCAGAAAGCGCCACTTCCCAGGTGCTTGCCGAATCGCCACCTATCACCAAGCCATAAAACTCAGCGATGTCATCAAAACTGGTGTTGTCACTGGATGCTATCAATACCCCGCCATCCTTGACCCACGTATCTAACGATAATAGCTGGGTGCCATTCCAACCAATATTGTTAAACGCTGAATCAAAAAGAATGCTTCCTTGGCTAAGATAATCACTATCGATTGCCCCATTGGGCGAAACAATATTGACGGCGGTTGGATAAACACCCCCCAGACCAAAATTATTGCTATCTTGCAAAATTTCAAGTGTCTCGGGCGAGCCTGTTTGACCTGCCAACACGTTGGTACTGACAATGCCGTTGTTAACATGAAAACTAAAGTCGGCGTAGCTGTTGTGGCTTGCATTCAGCGCTGGGGTGAATTCGAATACGCCAGCTACAATCTGCGCCGCCGTAATTACTTGACCAATACTGACAGCAACATCATTCAGAGCCAGAGAACCATTTACTGGCAGGCTTATAATTTCAATAGACTCGAATTCCCCACTGGCAATGCCCGTGAAATTGAAATCATTTTGGCTAAACGTATACGTTTCATCTTCCTGACCAAGCACCAACCCGCTGCCTGGCGTAGTGACAAGCACTGAAGCGCTGGCAATGTTGCTAGTCGCGAAGCCATCGCCGTAAATAACATCAACGTATCGATTCCCACTCAAACCGGCTGTCGTTGAGAACGTCAGTCGTGAAATCAGTGTGCTGGCATCATCGGTTGTGGCAGGCGAAACAAAATCCAGCAGAAACCCCGACGCAGATACTGAGCTCAAGCTGGCTACAACCGTACCATCGATAGAGACCTGCGAGGCCTCGCTTATTCCTGCCGACAGCGAAACTTTCGTATCGGTAGCGATGCCCAAACTATCCTGGTTTTCGAAGCCTGAACCTTGAACACTAAGCATTGCACCAGAAATATCAGCAGGAAGGTCGGCATCAAATACACTTGCGGGCACATCGGTATCGAGCAGATACGAGGAGCCATCATTGATTACCACCGTGGAGTTTCCATTTAGATTGTCAATTCTTGGTACATCGTTAATATTGCTAAAGCTTATCGCGGCCGAACTGTCCGTCGAGCTTGCGGTACCGTCATTCACGCTTACATCAAAAGTAGGGGCGGCTTCGCCACCATCATGAACAAATACTAATTCTGAGGCGCTTATCTGCGATTGGAGGACGCTTGTGATTGCAGTTGCAGGCGCAGATGCTCTGGCTAAATGGCCGCCGGTAACGTTTGTGAAACTAAACAGAAGACCGTCATTAGTGTTATCCGGGTCATTTGCCGCAAGATCGGCCAGGGTAACTACTACCGTTTGGCCCTCGCTAATTGACAGACTATTTGCGGTAATTTCAGGTACGTCGTTTTCGTTAGCAAACGCGATTGTTGCAGAAGAAGGCAATGTGCTTGCCACGCCATCACCAACAGAGACCTGGTAATCTGGAGCTGACTCACCGCCATCATGCACGAAGCGAAGTTGCGAAGTTGAAACTTGCGTTTGCGTCGCACTGAAGACGGGGGTACCCGGCGCGGAGCTTAGTTCAAAAAAACCTCCTGCTACGGATGTGAAGCTGAATAGCAGGTCGCCGTTGTTATTGTCTACATCGGTGGCACTTAGGTTGCTGCTATCAAGTGTGACTACCGCGCCTTCCGACAGGGTCAAATCATTGTTTGTCAGTTGCGGCGGATCATTAATTGCAGTTGCTGTAAACGCTTTGCTGCCATTTATTTCGGCAATGCCGTCGCTCACGCTCGTTGCGATGCTGAAGTTACTGTCGTAGTTCAACGTGGGTATGAAGCTTACGTCAGCTAGCAGTGTATTCACATCTGCAATCGCACCTGCTGCTGTCCACACGCCTGTGCCTGAATCAAAAGTAGAAGTTACGGAACCAGATGTTGCTGTCGATAATTCTCCAGCCGCCAGGTCGGACAAAGTCAGCGTCGCCGTCGTGGTCGAGTGGTCAGTGTCGGTAACTACAATATTACTTAGACTCAGCGTTGTCTCTTCTATGTAATTCTCAGCGGCGTTTAGATTATTCGCTGTGGGAGGATCGTTAGGTCCAACGGTGACCAAATGCGCTGGCGTAAACGCCAGATAAGTTGGCGCGTCCAGCCCACCTGGGCCGTCGTCGGAAAACACTTCGCCGGTTATGCCGTCATATCTTAGCAACTTGTCGTTATCATGACTCGACACATACAGAGCGCCATCAGGGCCAAATACTATGCCGCTAGCAAAACTCAGTTCGGCATCGCTAAAGTACGTTGACAGGTTACTCCCATCCCAACGGGCGACCTCATTGTTAACGCCATTGGCGATAAACAAGTCGCCATTTTCACCAAACGCTATTTGTTCAGGTTCGTCCAGGCCAGCCGAAATCACAACCGATGACGCACCGCCCGACACGCCATCAATCTTGACTATTCGGTCATTGTTCCAACTCGCGACATACAAGTCTCCATCTGGCGCAAAAGCCAAGCCCACCGGCCCGTCCAAATTTCCTCCATCACTCCAGGTATCGTTGTATGTGCCGTTTGCCTGAAATCGAAAAATTTTACTGTCGGTATAATTAGAAACATACAAATGCCCGTCACCACCCCATGCCAGGCCAGTTGGGTTATTTAATCTTGCGTCTGATGTAAATACCCCCAGATAACTGCCATCCGGTGAGAAACGCACAATATTTGATGATTCGTAGCCTGCGACATAGAAATTTCCATCAGGCCCGACGGTCATGGCATAGGGTTGCGCAAGATCCGGTGGGTTAATACCCACTGCTGTGGTATCAAAAGTACCAGCTGGGTCGCCAGTTACACCATCGAAAACGAAAATATCTTCCGTGCCCGCTATATAGTTCGATGTTACTAGATCACTGCTAGTAAGACGGCCACTCGCTTCGTGCGCGGTAAACGTTATGTTATTGGTAAAACCATGATTGTTAAAAACATGAGACACCGTGGTGGTTGGACCGGTATAGATTTCGGTAGTAACGCTACCGTCCCCCCAGTTGACTGTGTAAGAGCCTATACTGTTGTTGCCTGGTTCAGCCGCAATAAGATCCAGCTGGTATGGTTGGCCAGCGACTGTGGCACCAAGCCCGGTCGCCGTCAGAGTTGGCTTTATGTCATTAATATTGATCGTTACATCCGCAACCTCGGTACGGAAACCATCATCTGCCTGCACGGTGATGGTAAGCGACGAAGAAACTTCAAAATCCAGATCGCCAGGGTCGTTGACAATTATCTCACCACTGTCTGTGTCTATCCCAAATGCCAAGTTTGCATCCGCATCAGGGTTAACGTTGGCGATTATGCTGTAGCTTACATCTGCATCGGTCGCACCGCCATCACCATCATTCGCGTCTACATCGCCAATGACTGTACTTAATACCGCACCTTCATCAACAGCGTAGGGTCCATTGCTCTCAAACACGGGCGCTTGGTTCAGTGTCACAGCACTTGATACACTGAATTCAGAAGTATTACCCGCAGCGTCAGTGACGGTCGCTGATACGAATTCACCCGTAGTTATGCTGGCGGAAAGAACATGCTCAATATCAACGTAACCGTTGTTATCTAGTAAAACGTTTTCTTCAGTACCTAAATAATTTCGCCCCTCCAGACTCGATGCAGGGTTGGAGAAGTAATCTATTGATACATTTTGATTAGCCAGAGAAAGCTCTGTGTAGTTACCCTGCACCCGCAAACTACCCGTTCCGTCATGCTCCGCAGTATCAAGCTGCGCTGCGGCCCTGTTGTTATTACCACGGCCCAGGTGTTCAATGCTTTCACCAGTATTTGTGTAAATTTCATTTCGCCGGATTGAGTTTCCTTCACTGCTAGCACCGCTGACCTTAACGCCTGAACCGGTATTAAACGCAATGATGTTGCCGGCGTCCGGGCTCGCACCACCTATTTGATTGTTGCTGCTATTGCTATCGATATCTATACCGCCATTGTTAGCGGCGCTAGCTCCACCACCACCACCGTTACCGCCGATGTAATTTCCAGAAACAATGTTACCGCCACCACCGCTAATGTGTATTCCCGCCCAATCGTTACCCGAAATTACATTGCGTTGTGCAAGCGAGTCTCCACCAATTCGATTGTTGTTAGCTCCGCCTCCCCAAAGATCAATACCGTAATCACCATTGGCTAAGAACCCCGTACCATTTGCATTGGTTCCAATTTTGTTTGACTCAATGATGTTGTTGTTTGAACCTGTACCTACTACTGCGATGCCGGACAAATTGTTTCCCGAAATCACATTGCCTACACCAGGCGCTCCGATTTGATTATTTGCGCCATTGTTGATCCTGATGCCCAGGCCAGTGTTGCCGCTAGCGCTTAAGCCATCTCTGCTGATACCGATATAGCTACTTTCGATGCGATTGTTATCGCCCGTAATTTCTATGCCATGGGAGACAAAATTGTTGACAGCCAGCCCGCGAATAACAACATTGTCACCAGTAATTCGCAGGCCTGGGTTAATGATGCCCTGCCCATTAAGTTCAATGACTGGTGTGCTGTTGGGCGCGTAGTCACTATCAGTTGTACCATCGATAATTACCGCCTCGGAGATTGCGGGCAGTACGCCAGTCATTGTTATCGCTGGCGTACCTGGGATATCAAAATGAATCCTGTCAGGGCTTGCCCCATTTGCCGTGTTGTTCGCTGCCTGAAGCGCCTCACGAAAAGAGATGCCGACACCACCCGGGTTGGCAATCAGGGCCGATATGGAAGTTACGTCGCCATTGTCTTCATCAACCGCCGTATCGACCACTACCGTGTTTATCGATGGCGAAATGGTCAGGCGAGCAGCAAATGTTGTGGTGTCATAGGCGAACATCATATCGTCATCGCTGCTGCTATGAACGATGATCTTCACACCCAAAAATCTGTTTGGCGCAAACGTATGGTCTACATTGCCGAAGTCAAACGTGTCTTCTATCCAGGTTGCTGAATCTGTGACATCCCAATCGCTGCGCGAAATGCTATCGCTGGCAATGACCGTTAGATTCGTGCCGGTAAAATCGCTATCGACAAGGTATACGTCAACCCGGCCTGGTTTATCTGTCGTGAAACCTTTCAGAGCAGACCAGATATTAAGATTGACTGCCCCTTGCAGAGTTTCGTTACTTGCATCAACAAGCCAGGTTTGGTATTTCGCGGAGTCGGCCTCGTTTTCATTGATGCCACCTTTGTCAATCTGTAGTCCGTCATCATCACCACTTTCGTTGTAGTCGATTAGAGCAGTATCAGTGGGCACTGTCTCTTTGAGATCTCCAACGGGTTTATCCGAAAGGCCGTTGACATCATCCAGATAATACGTGGTGCTCAGAACACTGCTGCTTGCACGAACGGAAGAAAGCTGCGAATTGAACTCTTGTTTGATGGGCTGTTGTTCAGCGGCGGGGAGTTCAGCCGCAGCCAAAACCCGCTCTAGCGATTGATCAGCCAAACCTACGTGGCCGACATCATCAAGGCCGCCTGCCGAGAAGAGAATTCGGGGTTCCAGTTCCTCAACAATCACCGTGTTTTTAAGTTTTTTCCTTGGCATTTTTCGGTGTTGTTGGCTTGGTACTTCTGCGAAATGCTATGCCTTGAACTGGCGTTGCACTGTGTATTACTTCAGTATAGAAATTGGCGCCTGGAACACGCCCAGAATGGGTAAAAACCGGCCTCATTCCGATGAACTGTCACTGTTTTTCTGCCAGTGCAGATGGCGCGCATTCTTATGCGAAAACAAGAGCAATTTTTGTGCAAAGCCCCGCCAAGTTTGTTCAATAAACAATCACCCATTGTCTAATTCGAAGCGTGAAGATATAATGACAGTCTTTATGCCATTAGATGGATCAGCCCATGCGTGTTATTGAAACGCCCGATGAACGATTTTCAAACCTGAAAGACTACCGATTCGAGCCCAATTACCTGGAAGTAAACGACGGCGAAGGGGCCAAATTGCGTGTGCACTATCTGGACGAAGGTCCGGCAGACGGTGAAGTTATTTTGCTCATGCACGGCCAACCAACCTGGTCTTATCTTTACCGCCATATGATCCCTGGCCTGGTGGCTGCGGGCCATCGCGTGATTGCACCTGACCTGGTCGGCTTTGGTAAGTCCGATAAGCCAACTTCCATTGACGACTATACCTACGCTCGCCACGTAAGCTGGATGAGCCAATGGTTAACCGCGCTGAACTTGAGTAAAGTCACGCTTTTTTGTCAGGACTGGGGTGGCTTGATTGGCTTACGTTTGGTCACAGCGTTTCCAGAGCGATTTGCACGCGTCATTGTGGCAAACACTGGCCTTCCAACAGGAATGGTGCCGGAAGAATTTACGACCACTTTGAAGGAGGCTTACGAGACACTACCGGTTGTTGAAGCGCATGAACTAGGTGAACGTTTTAAAGACACCAGCGGCATTCCAGGTTTTATGTATTGGCGAAAATTCTGTGCCGAAACTCCGGATTTGGACATAGGCAAAGTCGTGGCCTTCGTCACTGCAGGTAAAAACATTGAGGAAGACTCAATGGCTGCTTACAACGCACCATTTCCAAGCGAAGAATACAAAGCGGGTGCCCGTAAGTTTCCTAGCCTGGTTCCTTTGTTTCACGACGAGGCGGAAGTAGAAGAAAACAAGCAGGCTTGGGCGATCCTGGAATCTTTCGACAAGCCACTGCTAACCGCCTTCTCCGATAATGACCCGGTCACCGCTGGCGGTGAAAAACGCTTTCAGAAAAGTGTTCCAGGTGCGCAGGGGCAAAAACATATAACAATTGCAAACGCAGGCCATTTCCTGCAAGAAGATCAACCCGAAGCCTGCGTGCAAGCAATACTGGCGTTTATCAAGGCAAATCCATAAGATTGCGGATCTTTCCCCACAGAAAATGACAGTATGGAACTTAAAGACAAGATAATTGTGATCACTGGCGCCGGTAGCGGTATAGGCCGTGCGCTAGCGCGTCGCTTCAACACTGAAAGCCCCAAACACATCATTGCTGTTGATATAAACCAGGCTCCGGTTCAAGCGGTGGCTGACGAGCTGAACTGCACAGCAATGACCGCCGATGTGAGCAATGAACAGGATATTGCGTCCTTGATCGAGCGCGTTGAAAGCGAGATTGGGCCAATCGATCTGTTCTGTTCCAACGCAGGTGTTGGTCTGGCACCCGCGATAGATTCACCCAATTCAGAGTGGCAAGCCAGTTGGGACATCAACGTAATGTCACACGTGTACGCAGCCCGCCATCTGTTACCGAGAATGATTGCACGCGGTGGCGGCTATTTTATGAATACTGCCTCCGCAGCTGGACTGCTTAATCAAATTGATGGCGCTGCTTACGGGGTTACCAAGCACGCTGCCGTTGGTTTTGGAGAATGGCTGGCCATCCATCACGCCCATGAAGGCATCAAGGTATCGATGCTTTGCCCGCAGGCGGTTCGAACAGCGATGACAGACAATGACGAGCCATCCACAAAAGCCGCTGCCAACGACGGCATGATGGAACCGGAAGAGCTGGTAGAGGTGGTGGTTGAAAGCTTGCGCGAAGAGTCGTTTCTGATTCTGCCGCACAAAGAAGTTCTGCAATACATGCAGCGAAAAACCTCTGATTACGATCGCTGGATTGGCGGGATGAATCGTTTAATGAAAAAAATTAGAGCAATGTAGAGAAACGATATGGGTTTTGAATTAAGCGAACGAGCTCGCGACATACAAATACGTTTGCAAGCATTCATGGAGGAACACATTTACCCTCATGAGCATGAATTCGAAATGTTCACCTCAAACCAGGACAACCTATGGGAATACCCACCTTGGTACGAAGATCTTAAGTCCAAAGCCAGGGAACAGGGATTGTGGAACCTGTTTTTGCCGGAGGAATACGCGCCCTGGAGCCCTGGCCTGAGCAATGCAGAAATTGCGCCCTTGTTTGAAACAATGTGCCGGTCTACCTGGTCGCAGGAAATATTCAATTGCAACGCACCGGACAGAGGCAACATGGAAGTACTGGCCAAATACGGCACCGAAGCCCAACAGAAGCAATGGCTTGAGCCGCTGCTGGCGGGCGAGATTCGCTCGGCGTATGCAATGACAGAACCTCAGGTAGCCTCTAGCGATGCCACTAACATGGAGCTCAAGATTGAGCGAGACGGCGATGAGTATGTTCTGAACGGAAACAAGTGGTGGACCACAGGCGCACTTAACCCCAAGTGCAAACTGTTGCTGGTCATGGGTAAATCAAACCCTGATGCTGGGCGACACAAGCAGCACTCCACGATATTGGTTCCCAAAGACACCCCTGGCGTCACCATCAAACGCGCCCTACACGTATTTGGCAGCCTGCATTCACCCAAGGGCGAAGGCGATATGGTGTTCGAAAACGTGCGTGTGCCCGTTGATAATCTGATTCTGGGCGAAGGCCGCGGCTTTGAGATTGCCCAGGGTCGTCTGGGCCCTGGCCGTTTTCAATACGCCATGATGTTCGTCGGAATGGCCGAGCGCTGTCTGGAAATTATGTGCAAACGCGCCGATGAACGCGTTGCCTTTGGCGAAAAGCTGAGTAAGAAAACCAGCATTCAGCACGAAATAGCGCGCAGCCGCTGCGACATTGAACAGTGCCGATTACTGGTGCTGTCTGCTGCGGAGAAAATGGACAAGCATGGCATTGACGCCATAGTTGATGACGTGACAATGCTGAAGATTGTGGCGCCACAAATGTGCGAGACCGTTGCTAGCCGGGCGATGCAGATTCTTGGTGGCATGGGCGTGTCTTCAGACACGCCGGTCGCGCAAATTTTTGCCAGCAGTCGCTTTTGCCGCATTGCCGACGGCCCTGACGAAGTGCATATGTCGCGCTTAGGCAAATCGACTATTCGTTCCTACCTAAACTAGAAGAATAAGCCAGCTACTGCGTCATAGCGTGACGTAGTGGCTTGCTTCTAACAATATTGCTCAGACAATGACGCCATAATTGATTCAAATTCAGCAATCATTTCATCAATAATCTGACGAGCCGATTTCACCTCATCGATTCGACCAGCGACCTGACCTGACAGGGGAATCGCGGCTTCCATATTGCCGCCAAAATACAATTCCTGAAGATTCGCCATATGCTCGGCCATTGGAAAACTGCCAACCTTCGCTAACTCTGCCGTACGTTCGGTTCGCAATGCGCGCAATGCAGGCCGGGATTGCTGATTTAAAAACACCGTATCCGTTTCCTGTGCGTTCACCACGGCCTGCTTCCAGTTGTCATGCACAGGTGAATCAGTGCTGGACAGCATTCGCGTACCCATTTGCACACCTTCAGCACCCATGGCAAACACCCCTGCCATAGACAAACCGTCAGAAATACCGCCTGCTGCGATGATGGGCACATCAGTGCGCGATCGAATTAGCGGTAACAACACCATGGTGGATACAGGGCTGGGGTTCTTGAAACCACCGCCCTCTCCGCCTTCAACGACCAGGCCATCTACACCGGCGTCAAGTGCTTTCATCGCCATCGCCAACGTTGGCACCACGTGAAACACTTTGATGCCGGCCTGCTGAAATGCCTCGGTACATACATTGGGACTGCCTGAAGACGTAGTGACAAACTTAATACCTTGCTCGATAACGAAATCGACTATATTAGTGCCTTTCACATACGACAATGCCACGTTCATACCAAACGGCTTATCCGTTAGCTGACGCATTTTCGCTACTTCGTTTTTGATGTTATCCAACTCACCCGAAGACGTTTCGATTATCCCCATGCCGCCGGCATTGCTGACCGCTGAGGCAAGTTGCGCACGGGCAATCCAGCCCATAGGGGCCTGAATAATTGGGTATTGGGTGCCGAGAATTTCCGTAACGCGGTTGTGTATGCTCATAGAGGTTCTCCGGGAGGTCTTAAGATGCAGCGCTACCCAATAACGGGTCGCAACAATATATTGACAGATATTATGCCAATATATTATCACAGAGTGAAGCGCAGCGCATAAGTGGCGCCAAATAACAGGGTGCTAGAGCTTCTAACCTAGAACGGCGGCAATTGCCTTGGTGCTGGCGGCTGGCGCCATAATATGAACACCGGCCACTCCATCCAGCGCACGATACTCTTCCAGTAACTC
Organism: uncultured Pseudomonadales bacterium; assembly: GCA_964352475.1. GTDB lineage: Bacteria > Pseudomonadota > Gammaproteobacteria > Pseudomonadales > JAUIET01 > JAUIET01. The sequence goes on from CAYGSL010000001.1 coordinate 60,940, forward strand.
ACGGCAAATCTTGATGCCTTCCTGCTTTTGTGCGGCACCGTCACCTGCAGCTTCTATGCGCTCAATGATGGCTGGCGGCACAGACACACCAAACAAATTTTGATCCATCCAACGTGCGGATTTAGCCGACGCAATGGGACCTATACCCAGAAGTACTTTGAGTTTGTCTGTAATTCCCGCCTCGCGCAGAGCAGCAATATAGCGGCCTGCTACGGTTGGATCAAAACAGAACTGGGTTTGCACAAACTGCGCGCCATTGTCAATTTTTGCAATCAGGCCTTTCGGTTCCCAGTCGGCAGGTGGGTCAATGGGCACATCGGCGCAGCCTATAAAAAAGGCCGGTGGTTCATCAACCCCTTTACCATTGGGCAAGGCAGCCTCGTCACGCATCGCCCTGGCAATGCTCATGACTTCTCCGGAATTCAAATCAAACACCGGTTTTGCCTCGGGCTGATCACCCTTGGCAGGGTCATCCCCCGTCAACACCAGCATATTTCGCACATTTTGCGCAGCGGCGCCAAGTAGGTCTGCGCAAATGGCCAATCTGTTTCTGTCTCTGCAGGTTAGCTGCAATACCGATTCAAAGCCGTTGGCTGCGAGAATTGCAGAAGCCGCTGCACTGCTCATTGCGGTGCTGGCGCCGGCTCCATCGGTTACATTAATGGCATCGACCAAACCGCGAAGCGGCTCCGCTTCTTCCAATAGTTTGCGAGAGCCGCCAGCCGCCGCTGGCACGATTTCGGCAGTTATAACAAAGTCACCCGCCGCGGTTTTATCTTGTAATGTTTTCATTCGCGCACCTTATCTATAGCGGCGTGAAAAAGCCAGTCTTGACAACGACACCTTCAGTTGTCAGAACGCAGACACGGTTACAGCGATGTAATCAAGCGACCCCACCAATCTATTGCACCGGCGAACAACCACGAGCAGTAATGTTCGCACTTTGGCCACGCTCATTGCTGCTGTACACTATCGCAAACTATGAACAGGACCCTGCTATGCCCACTATTTGCTTTGTCGAACATGATGGAACTGAACACACCGTTACTGTAGATAACGGAATCAGCTTGATGGAAGCCGCTGTCGATAATGATGTACCCGGTATCGACGCCGACTGCGGCGGTGCCTGCGCCTGCGCTACTTGCCACATCATGCTGGACCAGACATGGTTCGACAAACTTGGCGAGCGCGAGGCTACCGAAGAAAGCATGCTGTCACTGGCCGCTAACGTGACCGATACCAGCCGCCTGGCCTGCCAGATTGAAGTAAGTGATGCGCTTGAAGGAATCAAAGTGCAAATGCCAGAGTCACAGTTTTAGGAGCAGACCATGAACGCCGCCAATCCTCTGATTAAGCCAATTGAATTTCCAGATCCATACGAGTTGCCGCTGGAAGGATTAGACCCCAGCCCCGAAGCCCTGTACGACAGCGGGCAGCACTGGGCGTATTTCGAGCGCTTACGCAAGGAAGCACCGGTTCATTACTCGGAAAACGAAGCCTTTGGTGGCTTCTGGAACATCACCAAATTCAACGATATTGTTGAAATTGATAGCAAGAACGACATTTTTTCATCTGAACCCAATATCTCCATTAGTGAGAGCAATATTGATTTCTCGCCCCCTATGTTCATCGCGATGGACAACCCCAAGCATGACGTGCAGCGAAAAGCGGTGTCACCGGCGGTGGCCCCGATGCAACTTTCAGAGCTGGAGGGCCTGATTCGAGGTCGTGTTGCAAAAGTGCTTGACGAGCTGCCTGTTGGAGAAACCTTCAATTGGGTTGACCTGGTATCGGTCGAGCTAACCACTCAAATGCTGGCTACCTTGTTCGATTTCCCGTTTGAGGATCGCAGGAAGCTTACCTACTGGTCAGATACAGCAGTAACCAGCCCAAATGTTGAAGAATACGGCATGAGCGAAGAAAAGCGCCGCGAAATAATGCTCGAATGCCTGGAATACTTCACAGGCCTCTGGAACGAGCGCATCAGGCAACCCAAGAAAAACGACTTCATTTCTCTGCTGGCACACAGTTCTGCCACCGCTGAAATGGACCCATTGGAGTATCTCGGCAATCTGATGCTGCTCATTGTTGGCGGTAACGACACCACCCGTAACTCCATGTCAGGTGGCGTGTATGCGATGAACAAATTCCCCAACGAATTCAACAAATTACAAAATAACCCTGAACTGATCCCGAATATGGTTTCCGAGATCATTCGCTGGCAAACGCCGCTGGCGCACATGCGTAGAATCGCCAACGAAGATTACGACCTTAGGGGTAAAACCATTCGCAAAGGCGACAAAGTGGTTATGTGGTACATCTCCGGTAACCGGGATGACGAAGTGATAGAAAACCCGAATGAGTTCATTATTGACCGCAAACGGGCCAGGCACCACGTGTCATTTGGCTTCGGCGTGCATCGCTGCATGGGCAACCGTCTGGCGGAAATGCAGTTACGAATCTTGTGGGAAGAATTGCTGCCACGCTTCAGCCGCATTGAGGTGGTGGAAGAACCACAGCGTGTGCGCTCAAACTTTGTCATGGGTTATACCGATTTGCAGGTGAAGCTACACGCGCACTAATCTCGATACTGCTTACCTGAGGGCATCCCCGCTGGTTTGTAAAACATGAAAGAACTAAATCGCGACGGGCTGCTGGATCTACTGCATGGCTGTGCCCTGCTGGGTACAGGTGGCGGTGGCGATCTGGACCTTGGCATGCGCTATGTGGATAAAGCTTTGGCCGCCGGCAAGATTTTTCGCATGGCCTCTGCGCAAGAGCTGGGTCCAGACACAATGTTGTGCACCCCGTACGCCTTGGGCGCTACTCAGCCCAGCGAACGAAGTGAAGAATACCAGCGTCTGCCTCAACCGACACAAGCGCCTATCGTCACGGCGATGGAGCGCCTGGCCAGCCATATCGGCACAAAGTTTGACGCCACCGTTGCCTGCGAATTAGGCGGTGAGAACACCGCTGTGGCTGCGTTTGCAGCGGCTATGATTGATGGCGTTCTGTTGGACGGTGACGCCGCCGGCCGCGCGGTGCCGGAGATTACGCACTCTACCTATTACCTCGCAGGGCTAGCAGCCTCGCCGCTGGTGCTCTCGAATGAGTTCGGTGAGACGCTTTTATGTGAACAGATCTTCGACGACCTTAGAGCAGAAGATATTGCCCGCTCATTTGCAATGGTTAGCCGCAACGACATAGTGGCCGTTGACCATGCCGCAAGCCTTGGCGAGATGAGCCACGCGATTTACCACGGCAGTCTGTCAATGGCAGCACAGCTTGGTGCAAAGATGCGCACCATGAACAGTCATAGCGAACAGGAAGTATTGGAATTGGCCCGCATGGCCAGCGGTAAGCTCTTGTTTCAAGGCGTCATCAGTGCCTGTGATTCACGGATAGAATCCGGGTTTACAGTGGGCTTCTTCGAAGCAAACGGTATCGGCTCGTACCAGGGAGATACAGCTCGAATAGAGTTCAAGAACGAGAATATGACGGCCACCGTTAACGGCGTGTTACGGGTGACCATTCCCGATCTAATCTGCGCGCTCAACATGGATAGCAATGAAGCGCTGACCAACCCAAATGCAACAGCAGGTATGCAGGTAGCCATATTGGTATTGCCCGCGCCACCTCACTTTACGACGGCCAAGGGTTTAAAGGCATTTGGGCCTGCTTACCTGGGACTTGAACACGACTACACACCCGCCGTTTAAGCACCGAGTTAATCGGTGCGACAACTGTATTTATATACAGACCAATGCTACATTAAGCGCATGAGTAGCTGGCCCAGAATCATCGTGCACGCCGACATGGACGCATTTTATGCGGCCGTTGAGCAGATGGACGATCCAGATCTGCGCGGTAAAGCCATTCTGGTGGGTCCAAACTCCCAACGTGGTGTGGTGTTAACCGCCAGTTACGAAGCGAGGCCATACGGTGTTGGCAGCGCCATGCCGGTGGTTGAGGCGCGACGCCGCTGCCCGCACGCAATCATGGTGCCACCGCGATTCGAACGCTATAAAGAAATATCCGAGCAAGTGATGAACGTGTTTGGGGATTTTGCCTCAGCCATTGAGCCTATCTCCCTGGATGAAGCCTTTCTGGACATGTCAGGTTCCGAGCATATTTTCGGATCACCCGGAGACATGGGGCGAAAAATTAAAGACGCTGTTTATGCTGCAACCGGCTTACACATTTCTGTTGGCGTATCCTCTACCAAGTACGTAGCCAAGGTCGCCAGCGCTCATGAAAAACCCAACGGGCTGACGGTTATTCCGCCTGAAGAAGCAGTGGAATGGTTGGCTCCGCTGCCGGTAAATCGCTTATGGGGTGTGGGTAAGGTAACCACTGCGAAGCTCAATGCGATTGGGCTGCAGACCATTGGTGACATAGCCAACATGGAGGAAAACGAGTTGCGCCGCCGGCTGGGCACCTCAGGTATGCATTTTCACAAACTCGCCAATGGCATTGATGAGCGCCCTGTTAGTCGTGGAAGAGCAGCCAAGAGTATTGGTTCTGACCGAACATTGAGCGAAGACGTCAGCGCCAAAGCCGATATAGAAATTCATTTGCGCCGCGCTGCAGAGCGAATTGCACGCAGGGTGCGCAGTAAACAATACGTTGCCAAAGGCGTTCGCGTGCGGCTTAAGACCAATCGCTTTGAAATGCTCACTCGACAGAGTCGCTTGCCGCACGCCAGCGATACTGCGGAATGCTTTCTGGCTGCCGCAAGCCGATTGCTGGACGAATTTGACCATCCCGGTCCATTTCGCCTGGTCGGTATGACGGTTTATGATCTGGATTGGCGCAAAGAATCTGCGCAGCCGGATCTGTTTGACAGCCAAAGCTCAAGAAAACTGGAAACCATAGTCGATCAGCTGGCTGAGCGATTCGGCAAAGGTGTGGTCGTGCGAGCAACAGACCTCAACCAAAAAGGCACCATCGCAGATGATGATGTGAATCTGGATTTCATGGATTATCGCGACGGAGAAAGAGTCTCGCGACCTGGTTAGCATCTTTGGCGCATTCAACGCAGCAAGCGCTCGAGGTATACTGCCCCCCGCAATTCACAACCCAGGAGACTGCCTTATGGCTCTGCAACTTAAAGACAAATCACTATTACGCGGCGAGGCATTGATCAATGGCGAATGGGTGAATGCTGATAATGGTGAAACTCTGGCAGTGACCAACCCAGCCACTGGCGAAGTTGTGGCTGAGGTGGCTAAATGCGGTACGAATGAGACCCGGCGTGCCATCGCCTTTGCTGAAGCGGCCATGGTGGAGTGGCGCGCAACGACTGCGAAGCATCGGGCCGGTTTGCTGCGCAAGCTGTTTGATCTGATGATGGAAAACCAGGAAGACCTCGCACAAATCCTGACCGCGGAACAAGGTAAGCCCTTAGCCGAAGCACGCGGTGAAATTGCTTACAGTGCCAGTTTTCTGGAATGGTTTGGCGAGGAAGCCAAGCGCGTCTATGGCGACACCATTCCGGCGCACGGCAATGACAAACGTATCGTTGTTATTAAACAGCCGATTGGTGTGGTTGCGTCCATCACCCCGTGGAATTTCCCTAGCGCGATGCTCGGCCGAAAGATTGGCCCCGCGTTGGCCAGTGGCTGTACGGTGGTCTGTAAGCCGGCTAATGCTACTCCGCTTTCTGCCTATGCGATCGGAGTTCTTGCCGAGCGTGCCGGTTTTCCAGCGGGCGTCATTAATATTGTCACTGGTCGCACCAGCGAAATTGGAGCGGAACTGACTGGCAACCCTACCATTCGTAAAGTGACCTTCACCGGTTCCACGCCAGTTGGTAAGCAGTTAATGGCGGAATGCGCAGCAACTGTGAAACGCACATCAATGGAGTTGGGCGGCAACGCGCCGTTTATTGTGTTCGATGACGCAGACCTTGATGCGGCCGTACAAGGTGCGATTGCTTCGAAATATCGCAATGCCGGGCAAACCTGTGTTTGTGCCAATCGTCTTATGGTTCAAGACGGTGTATACGATGAGTTTGCTGCAAAACTTGAGGCTGCGGTTGCGCAATTTCAAATGGGGGATGGCACAAGCGAGGGGGTAACCATTGGCCCTGTTATCGACGAGAAAGCCGCCAATGACATTTATGCATTTATTGATGACGCGGTTGAGAAAGGTGCGAAGGTCGTGATTGGTGGTGAACGCTCAGACTTAGGGCCGGGCTATGTTCAGCCGACTATTCTGAGCAATGTCAGTGCTGACATGCGCGTGTTTCGCGAAGAAATTTTTGGTCCTGTCGCTCCTTTGTTTCGGTTTAAAACAGAAGAAGAAGCGATCGCCATGGCGAATGACACCGAGTTTGGTTTGGCCGCGTATTTTTATGCCCGCGACATTGGTCGCATCTGGCGAGTCAGCGAAGGTATTGAATACGGCATAGTAGGAATTAATGAAGGCATAATCTCCACCGAAGTCGCGCCATTCGGTGGCGTTAAAGAATCAGGTAGTGGCCGGGAAGGCAGCAAGTACGGAATAGAGGATTACCTGGAGATGAAATATCTTTGCATGGGCGGAATTGATAGCTAAGGGTATAACCCTAAGTCAATGCTAAGAACAGTTCTGCTAGGGCTTGGTCTGGTAGCAACGGGGCTGTGCATATTATTAGCGTATATCGCCTACGCTGCGCTGTCGATGATAGTCGAGCTGAGTGACTCATACATAAAATTTACACCAAGTGGCGTGCACACCCTGGAAACTCAACTGCGGCAGGATGGACATCCTAATGTGCGCCTTGTAGGCATGATGCATTTTGGCGCGACTGCAAGTTACGACAAACTGTATCGCTCGTTTGCAAAACCTCAGTCATTAATACTTGAGGAAGGTATCAGCGACCGCCAAAGACCTACAAGAACCAGTTATAGATGCGCAGCTCAAACAACGCTAAGTGTGACGCGCAGTGTGATGGAGCAGCCAAGCCTTTGTATTATTGACGGCGCTCATCGCGTTGCCAGTGTATCTGCTGCGCTAGGCGGCCCAGGGGTGGATATTGTTAATGCGGATGTTTATCTGCAAGAACTGTCTCCGCAGACTCAAGAGTGGATAACGCTTAATCTCGACCTGCTCAAGAAATTCACTACTGGCGATTTACGCGAACTCGACTGGCGCTATGTCTATGAACAGCTCTCAAACCCCATTCCCGAGCAAGTCTGGGATGATATTCTGTACGCGAGGAATGACCGTGTAATCGATTCTTTTCAGCTGGCGAGCGAACACTACAACCATGTTGTTATTCCCTGGGGTGCAATGCATGGGCCTGGATTGCAACAATCTTTGCTAGAACTGGGCTTTACCGCAACCGACAGCAAGTACCACCTTATTTTGCCGTGGAGCGCTCTGCTGAACGCGTTGCGATGAGAAGTTTAGATATGAAAAAAATACTCTCGAATGCCATTCTTCTTATGGGCTTTGCATTCTTTGCCAGTGAGGTCGTTAGCGCCAATGATCGATTTGAACTGGCGATAAACAATGCAAGAGTAATGGATCCGGAATCCGGCCTGGATGCGATTCGTCACGTCGGCATTAGCGACGGGAAAATTGCGGCCTTATCTACTCAACCCTTATCTGCCGAAAAAATAATTGATGGCCAAGGTTACATCGTGGGGCCAGGGTTTATTGATTTGCATGCACATGGCGGCACTTTGCTTAGTGGCCGTCTTCAGGCTTTTGATGGGGTGACTACTGCAATTGAAGCGGAAGTTGGGCAGCTGCCCGTGGCGAAGGCTTACCAGCGCGCAGCACGTGAAGGTCGCGCTACCAACTTTGGCTGGACAGCTGGCTGGGGACCCGCTCGAATGCAGGTGATGAGTGGTGTGATTGCCGACGGCACCATGGACAAGTTTACCAAAGCATTGCACGATAATCGCTGGACCCAAAAAGCCACTGCAGAACAAGAAGAGCAAATACTCGATCTAGTTGAGCAAAGCCTCAATCAAGGTGCATTGGGGATAGGCTTGATCAATGGCTATGCACCGGGTGTTGCCCATAGCGAAGTAATGCATTTGTCTCAGCTAGCCGCCAAGCACAATGTACCCATCATGACGCATCAACGATTTTGGGGGCAATCTGATCCCGGCGGTGATGTGGCTGCAACACAGGAAATCATATCTAACGCAATAACCACCGGCGCGCATTGGTATATATGCCACCTGTCATTGGCCACTGTCGATGCTACCAGCGCGATGATTCAGGCTGCACGTAATAAAGGCGCGCGCATCAGCGTAGAAGCGCTGGTGTCTGAAACAGGATCTACGTTTTTGGGCGCTGAATTTCTCGCACCGGAAGTATTGCCATACTTCAGTCGTGGTTTTAAGCCAAACGATATTTTGTACTATGGAAAACCGATAGCGGATGACGACGAACTAAGACGGCTAAGAAAGCTCGACCCTTCCGCATTGATTTTTCTGTTACATCGCGACTCTGAAAATAACCTCAATCATAGGGCCACACAGCGGAAATCATTTGGTTTAGCAAACACGATTCTCGGTTCAGACGGAATGCCCTGGCAAGATAGACAGGGGCGCTACATACCCGGCGACGCCTGGCCATTGCCAGAAGGCGCCTGGGCGCACCCGCGCTCTCAGGCCACGTTCACACGGTTCTTGCAACTATGGGTTCGAGAGTGGCAGGAATTCAGCCTGATGGAAGCGTTTCGAATGGGCTCACTGAATGCCGCACAAGCGCTTGAAGACCAAGTGCCCGCACTGGCAAACAAGGGAAGGATAAAAGTGGGCGCTGACGCCGACTTGCTGGTTTTTAAGCTGGACGACATAGACGTTCGTGCGGATTTGCAAAATCCGCTACCGCATAGCCTGGGAATGCACTATGTCATTGTGGGCGGCGTGCCTTTGATTGCACGGGGCGAACTGAATGCTAAGGTGTTGCCAGGTAAACCAGTGCGTCGATAAACAGGGAATTAGATACTGACTCTCGTTTAGCCGCCATGCTACGATTTTCGAAATACATTCACGCGCATAGGTTGCTCAAACTCCATACCCTGCTCGCTGGGCACGCCTAAGATATCAAACAACTTCATCAGTTCGTTTTCCATCGCCGAAAAGGGCTTGGCGCGAGATGGATCAATGCGAATCAGTTGGTCCTTGTATTCCGCAAAATCTGCGTAGCTATAGCGCGTATCGTAATAAATTTCCTGGCTTTGAGTAAGGCCATTTTCGGTCGCAGACTGCATTGCTTCTACCGCTTTTTGCCGCACATGTGTTTCGTCATCTATCGGCGCGTGCACTTCGAAACCACTGCCTCTTGCCAGCGGTTCGGCAACGTAAACAAAACCATTATCTTTAACGACGCGTGCCGCCTCCTGCAATGCAACAAGCATATCGTTCTCAGGGACGTGATGCAGCGACATAAAAAAAGTAGCGGTGTCGAACACCGCGTTATCAAACGGTAATGCCTGCCCTACTCCCTGCATGTATCGTTCGCTACCCACGGCGGGTATCGAGTTCGCCAGAGCGAGTTGTTCGAGGCCGCATTCCAGGCCAACCACTGTGGCACCCGCTTCCGTCATAAAACGCACCATGGCACCATCACCTGAACCGATATCCAGCACGCTTGTGCCCTGCAGTGGCAGCAATTCAGTTAAAACCTGGGTGTTACTTGTTATAGAACTCATAGTAATTATCGCTGGTATTGTTTTGCTGGCAATGCTTGCCAATCTCAGGAATTCACCCCAGTTTACCATTGGCCACATAGGCCTCAAGCGCTTCCTTAGTGGCGGCGTCCATCGGCGGAGGCTGATACTGCTCAAGAGTTTTCTTGTACAGGGCGTTGGCTTTTTCATGGGCTTGCGGGCTGCCCATTTCCTGCCATGACTCAAAATTTCGCCAGTCACTGATCATAGGCGCGTAGAATGCCTGTTCATATCTTGCCTGCGTATGCTCGGTACCAAAGAAGTGCCCGCCACTGCCCACTTCTTCGATGGCCCCCAAGGCCAAAGTGTCTTGGTTGATGTCGATACCGCGTAGATAGCAAGCCACCATTTGCAACAGGTCAGCGTCCAGCATCATTTTCTCAAATGAGGCACACAAACCACCTTCCAACCAGCCCAAGCCGTGCATTAGCATATTGCAGTGCCCACTAATTGCCCCCCACAGAGAAAATACAGATTCGTAAGCAGCCTGTGCGTCTACAGAGTTTGCGGCGTTCACATTGGAAGATCGATAAGGCAGCTCATAACGCCTGGCTAGTTGGCCGCCAGCTGTTGCAGCCAACATATACTCTGGCGTACCGAACGCTGGCGCGCCCGATTTCATATCCACATTCGATGTAAATCCGCCATACACAACTGGCGAGCCCGGCCGAACTATTTGCGAAAACGCGATTCCCGCGAGCGCTTCGGCGTTTTGTTGAGCCAGTGCACCAGCAATGGTCACAGGCGCCATAGCACCGGCAAGCGTAAAAGGGGTAATCACAGATACCTGATTGCGACGCGCCATTTCAATAATGCCACGCAGCATTGGCTCATCGTAGGTTAGTGGCGAATTGGCATTGATAATTGTGCTTAGGCATGACGTTTTGTCGAACTCTGTTTCTGACAATCCGTAGCCAATGCGCGTCATTTCCAGCGCGTCAATATTTCGCTGTTGGCCTAGTGAGTAGATCACATAAGCTTTGTCTGACAGGGTAAGAAAATCGTAAATACAATCCAGGTGTCGGCTATCAGGGTGCAAATCTATCGGCTCGACAGGGTAACCTCCGAACATGTGCATAATATTCAGACTTTGCCCCAAGCGAATAAAATTTTGAAAGTCTGCGTGGTTCCCTGTGCGGCGTCCACGATCAAGGTCGGAACAATTCGGTGCGCTGGCAACAGAGCATATGACGAGATGCTTCCCGCCAATACTTAAATTATGCGCTGGGTTGCGGGCATGCAAGGTAAAAGAGGCAGGCGCTTTTGCCACATTTGATAAGACCAGCTCACGATCGAATCTGACCAGCTTTTTAGCCTCATCTACCTCCGCACCGGCTTCTGACAGCAGTGTTCTGGCTTCTTCCAGCAGAAAAACCAGACCCTGCTGTTCGAGAATTGTTAGCGACGCTTCATGAACTTGCTCCAGTTGATCTGCACTTAATACAGTGGCAGGTGCGTAAGGATTGCTAAGCGTCTGCCAAGGCAGCTGTTCCAGCGCTTTGCCTCCGCGATCAGACAAACGTTTTCCGCGTCCTGCGCGTCGATTTTTCATGCTTCGAAAACTCCCCGGCCAAGTTTCCTGAACACCTAACCCAACACCGAAAAACTGCTATCAGGATTAATAACACGATTGCGAGAACACATTCCTGTATTGATGGTGCGGTCTATGTATTTCAAATGAAAATCAATTGGGGACTCATCATGATTGTGACCGTTCTCAGTAGACTCAACGATGTCCGCCATTATTTGCCCGGCTACCGGGGCGTTCTTGAATTGGTTGCCACTGGTGCCAACGGCCATGTAAAAACCGGGTAGATCAGATGCGTCATAAATGGGCGCCCAATCATCGGTAACGTCGTAGAGCTCAACTACACCTTTTGCGGAATTCGGTATACCCAGCTTAGGGATGCGCTGCGCTGCACGCATTACCAATGATTGCCACATCGTCGAAAACTCACGGTTAAAGTCATCCGGATCAACCCAGGTGTGGTCGTCGCAAGGAGGATCTTCACTGCCGAGCAAAATGTTGTTGCCCACTTCAGGTCGCATGTAACCACCTATATCGCTGTCTGAAAATACGCAGCCAGCATGCTCATAATCAAAGTCTTTAGGTGCTGGCACGTGGGCGACTTCATGCCGAAGTGCACGCGTTTTTATTTTCATTGTTTGATCAACGCCTGCCATCGCATTTATTTTTGCAGAATGTGGCCCTGCAATATTGATCACCACCGGCGCGCTTATTTCCTCTCCGTTTTCTGTTCTAATGCCCTGAACGCGACCCGATCGCTGCATGATCTCGGATACTGCGGTATTGAAACGATACTCTGCACCATTGTGTTCGGCGGCGCGCTGCAGGTTATGTGTTGCTAACTGCGGATCACTGACATAACCGGCCTGATGAAAGAACACGGCGCCAATCAATTCCTCATCATTGGGTGAGCCGAACTGTTCATCGTCTATTCGTCGAACCGGATAAAATGAGTCCTTGCACAGCATCGGCAATTTTTCTTGCATTTGCTCAACTGTCAGGTGTTCATACGTCGCACCAAGCTCATCCATAATCGAACAGGCATCCCGCAACTCATTATTGTGCGGCGTTTTTGTTACCAGAGCACCGCAGTTGTTATAGCGCGCGAAGCCGCGCTCATCTTTGCTGCCCAGATATTCCTGCCAATCTCGCCAGTAATAGTGACTCTCGTACGCTATGGCGGATGCGTCTAATGTAGAATAGTAAGGCCGGATAATGGCGCACGATCCTGACGTAGATCCGTAACCCGCGGCGGGCAATTTATCAACGTTCAGCACCTTCCAAGCTTTCCTGGACAATGACAATGAGGTTGCGGCCCCAATCACTCCGGCGCCGATAATGATTGCATCGTAGTTTTTCATGATATTTTGCTTACCTGATATTCCTAAAACTCATGCCCTGCGACCCATTCTGTCGGTCATTGGCCAAATTAACGCTACGCCATACTCTGCTCGTACCCGTTGTGATAGGGTCTCTCGCTGAACAAAAACATAACAATGTGAGATTCGAGTGACTGAACAAATCGCGACCGACGACGAAAATTATCAAACCGATCATGAGGTTGGGGAACACAATGTTCAGATCTTTGGTCTCGATGTTCATAATCCTGTATTCGCTATTTCAGCCTCAGCCATAGTGATATTTGTTGTTTATACCTTGCTTTTTCCACAGCAAGCTGCAGAGCAGTTCGGCACAATGCGACCGTGGGTTACGGAAAACCTTGACTGGTTTTTTATGTATTCCGCAAACTTCTTTTTGATTTTTGTCATCATAATTGCCTTGTCTCCCATGGGCTCTATTCGACTTGGCGGCCCGGACGCCAGGCCTAAATATTCCATGCTCAGCTGGATTGCCATGCTGTTCGCCGCCGGTATTGGCATAGGCATTATGTTCTACGCTGTGCTGGAACCCATGAATCACTTTCTTGCGCCGCCATACGGTCTTGAGTATCAAACTGACCAGGCAGCCCGCGAACTTGCTATGGCGGCCACTTTGTATCACTGGGCGTTTCACCCATGGGCGGTATACGCTGTGGTCGGACTTGCCTTGGCGTTTTTTTGCTACAACAAGGGCTTGCCGCTGCTGATACGGTCTGCGTTCTACCCCCTGCTGGGCGAACGCATCTGGGGCTGGCCCGGGCACATTATTGATATATTGGCAGTTATTGCCACCATGTTTGGCCTGGCCACTTCTCTGGGTTACGGTGCTGAGCAATCGGCGGGTGGCTTGAACTATCTGTTTGATATTCCGGGTGGTGCATCGCTTAACGTAATCATTGTTGTGTTGATTACCTGTGCCGCTCTTGTGTCGGTACTTAGAGGTCTTGATGGCGGAATTAAGAAACTGAGCGAGTTTAATATGCTGTTGGCCCTTGCGCTCTGCCTGTTCGTTCTGGCGGTTGGGCCAACCGTTGAGTCTCTGAAAAACGTATTTCATTTCAGTATTGCCTATGTAACTGAACTACCCGCTTTAAGCAGCTGGGCCGGACGAGACGATGGCTACTACATGCACAACTGGACAACGTTTTATTGGTCATGGTGGATTGCTTTCTCACCGTTTGTTGGCATGTTTATAGCACGCATCTCAACGGGCCGCACGGTTCGCCAGTTTATTCTCGGCACCCTACTGGCGCCGTCAGCCATTTTTACTGTGTGGATGACTGTGTTTGGTAATTTCGCAATGGACCAGTACTTGCTTGACGGATACAGCGGCGTGGTCGACACGGTGAATAACTGGCAGCCGGAATTGTCTTTGTTTGCTTTTCTAAGAGAACTGCCTTTCAGCAATCTTACCTCGGCGATTGGCATAATCCTTGTGTTAGTGTTTTTCACAACATCCATGGATTCCGGCTCTCTGATCATGGACACAATGACGGCGGGCGGGAAAATTGAAACACCAACCCCGCAACGTATTTTTTGGTGCGTTTTTCTTGGTTTGCTTGGCATAGCACTTTTACTCGGCGGCGGGCTGGCGTCGCTGCAAGCGCTTGCGCTAACAACGGGCTTACCTTTCTGCGCGATCATGGTGGTTATGTGTTTCAGCATTACCAAAGGTCTTTGGGCGGAGCATAGACTAATCACGCAAGCTAGCAATTAGTACGCTTAGCTGCGTAACCTTGCTCCGGTGGGGTCGTAAAGCGGTTCAGACTGTAAAACTGCTGGCATAAGATCACCAAGAATTTCAACTTCGAATTTCTCGCCATCAGTTGCCAGTTCAGTGGGCACATAAGCCATGGCCACACTTCGCTGGCTATGGTGTGCATAACCACCGGAGCTGACGTAACCCACGCATTGGCCATTATGGAATACCGCTTCATCGTGATGGCAGTCAATCTCTGTATCGACCAGTAAGGTTACCAGGCACTTGTCAATTGCCTGATCACGTTCAGCCAGGGAGGCTGCTTTTCCAATGAAATCAGCGGGTTTGTCATAGGCTACAAACGCATTCAAACCGGATTCTTTTGCGGTAAAATCCGGTCGGAAATCCAGCGTCCATACACCCCAGCTCTTATCCAGTCGCATAGACATTAAAGCTCTGGCACCATACCACCTCAAGCCAAGCTGCTGACCATACTCCTCGATAGCTTCGAACAGCTTCAACTGATATTGGGGTGCGCAATAAATTTCATAACCTAATTCACCGGAGAAAGACACTCTGGCCAAAGTGGCTGGTACGCCGGCCACACAGGTCTCCCTGATTGAACAAAACTTGAATGCATTGGCGCTGACATCGTCGCGACACAGTTTGCTCAGCAGCTGCCGAGATTCTGGGCCGGAGATTGCGATACCGTGCATCTCGTCGCTTCGGTTTCGATAGGCTACTCCAGAATCAGGAAGGTGTTGCTCGAACCAGCGTCTATGCATCTCTTGCGCCGCCCCTGAACCCAAAATCAAATATCGATCTTCGGCAAGACAGGCTACGGTTAGATCGCCGTACAGTTTTCCTTTGGGTGTCAGCATCGGTGTGAGCTTCAATTTGCCCACTGGCGGTAAAGAATTTGCAAGAACGTGATCCAGATACTCACGTGCACCCGGCCCGGTAAATTCGTGCTTTGCGAAATTGGCAATTTCAATGGCACCGACCCGCTCGCGCACGGCGCGAACTTCTTCGGCTACATAGTTAAATGCATTTGACCGACGAAAGCTCGGCTCTTCATGCGCGTTTTCCGGCGAATCCGCAAACCACAGCACATTCTCCAAACCAAAACTCACGCCCATCACCGCGCCCTTGGCAACCATGCGATCGTATAGCGCTGTCGTTTTCTGCTTGCGCATAGCAGGCAATTCTTCATTAGGATAGGTCAGCAGGAAACGCCGCTCATAGTTTTCGGTAGATTTGACCGTGCCATACTCGCGGGTAGCGAACTCTCCAAATCGGGCAATATCCATCGCCCAGACATCAATTGATGGCTCGCCATCCATCATCCATTCAGCCATGCACAGGCCAACCCCACCGGCCTGGCAGAAGCCCGCCATCACGCCAACCGCCGCCCAATAATTTTTGAGACCGGGCACTGGGCCAATCATTGGGTTACCATCCGGACCAAAAGTGAACGGGCCATTCACAACTGACTTAATGCCTGCACGCCCAAGCGCGGGTATACGCTCAAATGCCAGCGCTAATCGATCACTGACTCTATCAAGGTCGTCTTGTAACAGCTCGTGCCCAAAATCCATTGGCGTGCCATCAACCATCCATGGCGTACCGCGGCTTTCGTAAGTGCCTAGCAGTAAACCGTTGTGTTCCTGGCGAAAATAAATATTGGCTTCATAATCAATACCGGCCGCAATTTCCGAGCCGTGCTGGGCAATCTCCGGGATTTCTTCGGTGATGAGATAGTGGTGTTCCATAGGTTGCACGGGTAAATCAATACCCGCGAGGTGCCCTACTTCACGTGCCCACAAACCACCTGCATTCACCACCATCTCGGCGTGAATGGTGCCGTTGGGTGTTACCACATCCCAGCCACCGTCCGGTCGTGGGTTTGTTTCTATCACTGGTGTATTGCGGTACCACTTTGCACCATAGTGCTTGGCCGCCTTGGCATAGGCGTAAGTAACACCGGAGGGGTCTATGTAACCATCCAAAGGATCGTACAAAGCGCCCAGATATTGCTTGGGGTCAATCAAGGGGTTCATCTTGACCACTTCATCCAGCGGCACGAATTCCTGATCCAGCCCCATATAACGGGCTTTGGAACGCTCTTGCTTAAGATAATCAAGACGTTCGGGTGTGGAGGCCAGATAAAATCCACCACAAGCATGCATTCCAACAGACTGCCCTGACAGCTCTTCCAACTCTTTGTATAAGTTAATCGTATAACCCTGCAAACGCGAGATGTTAGGATCCGAACTGATCGTATGAATCTGCCCGGCTGCATGCCAAGATGAACCCGACGTCAGCTCCGAACGCTCAAGCAACACCACATCTTTCCAACCAAACTTGGCCAGATGAAACAGAATGGAACAGCCTACAACGCCGCCGCCTATTACTACTACTTTTGCATGTGTTTCCAAAATTTCGTCCCACTTATAGGATTTGCTTGATAACAAGTACGTGGCGGTTCAGAAGTGCTTACCCCCACGACAGACACGCCGTGAACCCATCCATGGGGGCTTGATTTTCGACATCCTGTCTCAAACAGTCTGTCGTGGGGGTAAGCACTTCTGAGCCTTAATGCCAACTAATCTACTTCGCTTGTAAAACTTCATACATAAACTTCGGATTCTGCGACTATCCGATTTTATATGATCGGAATTACGCTCTGAACTCTCAAGCAGAGAATGACTTGCTCCCTCCCAGACCTTCAAAAAGAGGGACCTTTTTGAAGAGCCCCCATGGATGGGTTTACGGCGTGTCTGGGAGGGAGCAAGTCATTCTATGCCACGGCACAGTCTTCAAACATCAATACCACCGATCCTCACAAGAACTCTTTATCTTCGCGATAAACTCAAGCAACTCCTCATCCTTAGCCTCATCCAACACCGGCACCTCATACTCCGCCAACATCTCCTTCCACTTCCGATTAGCCCTCTGCGCCGAATCCAGCGCGCCCTTATCTTCCCATTGCTCAAAACTCTCCGAGTCTGACATCTGCGCATCATAAAACGCTGTTTCGTAGTTACGCAGCGTATGCCCACAACCCAGAAAGTGCTTACCTGGCTCAACCTCATCATAAGCGTCAGCGGCCAGGGCATTGTCATCCACCGCCATGCCTTGCAACATTCGTTGATAGCCACCCAGGCGATCCGCATCAAGGATAAGTTTTTCGTAGCCCATCGTCAGTCCGCCTTCCAGCCAACCCGCCGCGTGCAGCACAAAGTTGGCGCCGCCAAGTACTGTGGAATGCATGCTGTCGGCACTTTCACTGGCGGCTTGCGCATCGCAAATTTTTGCAGCGGTGAGTGAGCCTCCACAACGAAGCGGCACGCCCAGCCGGCGCGCTAACTGTCCTATCGCGTAATTGGACATAACAGGTTCTGGCATTCCGAACGTTGGCGCGCCAGATTTTAAGCTCATTGAAGACAGGAAATTGCCTAGAATGAAAGGCGCACCCTTGCGCACTAATTGACTGAATGCTCCTGCCGCCATGCCCTCCGCTAATGCCTGGGCAATTGCGGCCGCGGTGGTAACAGGGCCCATAGCACCGCCGAGAATAAATGGTGCAACGATAATGCCCTGGTTAGCGCCGCAGTACACCTGAATCGCTTCGCTAGCGACTTTGTCGAACATCAGGGGGGAGTTCGCATTAACGTTGCCTATGACGCAGCAATTCTGCTCCATGAACTCAGCACCAAACAATATTCTGGCCATGCTAACCGAGTCTTCTGCACGGTCTTTGGCGGTGATCATTCCCAGGTAGGGTTTGTCAGAGTATTTGATGTGGCCGTATTCAATATCCAGGTGTCGTTTGTTTACGGGTATATCGCAGGGCTCAACCGGTATGCCACCGCTGTGATGCAGCCAAGGTGACGCGTAAGTCAGTTTGACCAGGTTGTTGAAGTCTTCCAGAGATCCATAGCGCCGGCCTTTATCCAGGTCACGAACAAACGGCGAGCCATACGACGGCGCGAACACTGCATTGTCACCGCCAATAACCACATTGCGTGCCGGATTGCGGGCGTGCTGGGTGAACTCAGCCGGAATGGTTTGGCACAGCGTGCGGGCCATTCCTGCAGGCAATCTAACCCTGACGCCATCTACATCGGCGCCGGCTTCCCGCCATATGTCCAAAGCAACGGGATCATCGCGGAACTCGATGCCTACTTCCTGCAGTAGCCAATCTGCTTGATGCTCAATTCTAAGCAGCGATTCTTCTGATAAGAAGTCAAAATAGGGGATGTTGCGACGCACATAAGGTGGCGCCACCGTGGCTTGGCTGCCTGCCAGCGCGCGTTCGCGCGCTCTGCTTCGTTTTCGGGCCATATTCAGACCAGATATAAATATTATTGATTGCTATTCAACAGCGCCCACCTCAGGAAGTGCTGCTATCGCTACTTTATTGCAGCTTTTAGACGAGGTAAACTGCAATGAAAGTAATGCTTACATAAATAATATTTATGCAAAATACGATATCCATGAGCGGTTTAAAGGTGTTTTCCAGCGCCGCCCGACATTTGAGTTTCACCCTGGCGGCACAGGAGCTTGGCCTGAGTCAGCCGGCGGTTAGCCATGCGGTTAAGCAGCTTGAGAAGCAAGTAGGAACTCCATTGTTCGCCAGGCAGCATCGCAGTTTGGTGCTGACGGCCGCTGGGGAGAAGTTCTACAGTGATGTCACAATAGGCTTAAGTCATATTGAGCAATCGGTGCAGTCGCTGCAACTTATGGCTGCTAATGATGAACGCGTTACTCTTTCCATCTCAACGGCGTTCGCCACTCATTGGCTACTGCCACGGGTAGCGAGTTTCAAGGCGACGCATCCGCATATTGACTTGCGTTTTCAAACCACGGCCTATGATATCGATTTAAACCAGGCCGGCATTGGTCTGGGCGTACGATATGGGGATGGGCGCTGGCCTAACTACCACAGCTGGCGTATTTTCGACGAGGAAGTGCTGGCAGTGTGCAGTCCTGATTACCTTGCCGGCAAGACGCTGCGTGACCCGGTGGCATTGCAACGGCACGCTTTAATTCACCTGGATGAACCGCACAGAACACGAATGGATTGGCGGCGCTGGTTTTCGCACCTGGGTATCGAAGCGCACGCTATGAACCTGGCGTTGAATCTTAATGATTACGCAATTGTTTTACAAGCGGCCATTGAAGGGCAAGGTATTGCCTTGGGCTGGCGGTATATTGTGGACAGGCTACTGGCAAACGGCCAGTTGGTGCCCGCTTCCAAGCATTCGGTACGCTCGGAAAAAGGATTCTACCTGGTTAGCCCGGCCAATATACCTCTAACATCATATACTGAAACCGTTAGAGACTGGATGCTCACCGAAGCCGGTCAATCGCCCGCTTCGAACTCCAGCAGTTCTGCGCCTCCATCTACCAGCTCGCCCGCTTTGAAGTAAAATTGTTTTACGGTGCCAGCACTAGGTGCGCGTATGGTGTGCTCCATTTTCATGGCTTCCATCACAAGCAATGAATCCCCGGTATTTACTCGCGAGCCTTCATCTACCAGTAGGCTGATCATGGTGCCATTCATGGGTGCGCGCAAGCCGCTACCAGCGGCTGAATCCTCGCCTACGCCAAGATCAGGTGGTACCAGGGAAAAACTTGTTACGCCTTCTTCCAGGAACATACTTATCTCATCGGTATGCTGCGCAACGAAAAGCTTAACTTTGCGGCCGTTAACTGAGGCGTGCAAACAATCGTCTTGCAAATAACCACTCACGTTAAAGCTTGAGTCATTCACTACGACCTTAAAACCAGCTTCGCCATGACTTGTAATCGCGACTACATGCTCGTTGCCACCAAGTGAAATATGGTATTCCATTTCGGCAGAGCGATGGTGGCGCCACCTCCGACTATCGAACCAGGGAGAATTAGCATCGGTAGAATTACTGCGCGCCTGTTCCAGTTGCTGCTGAGCGCGCAAACTTAGATACAAAGCGGCCAATGGCAGTACCTGGTCGATATTGCATTCTTTTTCTCTAAAAATAAGCGCACTGTTTTTTTCGATAAAGCCAGTGTCTAAATCAGCCTTACGAAAAGGCTCACTGCCAGCAAGGTTTGCCAAAAACTCGATATTCGTTTTCATACCGGCAATACGATATTGCTTTAGCGCTTTTACGAGTCGCTGTAAGGCTTTCTCGCGGCTTTCATCCCAGGTGACAAGCTTGGCAATCATGGGGTCGTAATACACGCTGACCTCATCACCTTGCACGACGCCGGTGTCTACGCGAACAAATTCTGATTGTTCAGGAATGCGCAAGTACGCTAGTTGGCCGGTGACTGGAAGGAAATCGTTATCAGGGTCTTCTGCGTAAATACGCGCTTCAAAAGCATGGCCCGACAGACTCAATTCATTTTGCGCTTTTGGTAAAGTTTCTCCAGCGGCCACCCGCAGTTGCCAATCCACCAGGTCTACACCCGTAATCATTTCGGTCACAGGGTGTTCAACCTGCAAGCGTGTATTCATCTCCATGAAATAAAAAGAGCCGTCGCTGTCGAGCAGAAACTCAACGGTACCAGCGCCTTCATAGTTGATTGCCTGGGCTGCGCGAATGGCGGCATCTCCCATTTGCTGGCGCAACTCAGCAGTCATGCCGGGTGCCGGAGCCTCCTCTATGACTTTTTGATGGCGACGTTGCACAGAGCAATCGCGTTCGAACAAATACACTGCATTACCATGTGCATCGCAGAACACTTGTATCTCAACATGACGCGGCTGGGTTAAGTATTTCTCTACCAACATGTCGTCGTTGTTAAAACTGCTTTTCGCCTCCCTTCGCGCTGCCGCCAAAGCCTCATCAAATTCAGCGGCCGACCATACCTGGCGCATACCTTTGCCACCGCCACCGGCAACCGCTTTTAGCAGCACAGGATAGTTCATCTCGTCAGCGGCTTGCTTGAGAATAGCATCGCTTTGATCATCGCCGTGATAACCGGGCACCAGGGGAACACCGGCTTTCTCCATAATCTGCTTGGCGGCTGACTTGGAGCCCATCGCTTCAATTGCTGCCACCGGCGGGCCGATAAACACAATGTCGGCTTTTTTGCAGGCTAGACAAAACTCAGCATTTTCTGAAAGGAATCCATAGCCAGGGTGAATCGCTTGTGCACCGGTGCTGCGGGCCGCTTCCAGCACGCGCTCAAATTGCAAATACGATTCTCTGGATGGGGAGTCGCCAATATACACCGCCTCATCCGCCATGCGCACATGCAAAGCATCGCGATCAGCGTCGCTGTAGACAGCCACGGTAGAAATGCCCTGTTTGGACGCGGTGCGTATTACGCGGCAAGCAATTTCACCACGGTTGGCGATGAGAATTTTATCAAATTGTTTGTTCGTCATTTCACCGCGCTCACATTCGGAACACGCCGAATCGACTTTCATCGATCGGTCTATTCAGGCTGGCTGATATTGATAAACCCAAGACCATTCTGGTATCTGCCGGGTCGATTACACCGTCATCCCACAATCGAGCTGAGGCATAATACGGATGTCCTTGATGCTCATAATTGTCGATGATGGGCTGCTTGAACTCTGCCTCTTCAGCCTCTGACCAAGTCTCGCCCTTGGCGGTAATTTGCTCGCGTTTGATTTGCGCAAGCACCGCCGCGGCTTGTTCACCACCCATTACGGATATACGTGCGTTTGGCCACATGAATAAGAACCGTGGGTCATACGCGCGACCACACATACCGTAGTTGCCTGCACCAAACGAGCCGCCAATCAGCACCGTGAATTTAGGTACCGCTACTGTAGATACCGCAGTGACCATTTTCGCACCGTGTTTTGCAATGCCTTCATGTTCGTACTGTTTACCTACCATAAAACCGGTGATGTTCTGTAAGAACACCAGCGGTATTTTTCGCTGCCCGCACAGTTCAACGAAATGCGCACCTTTCTGTGCCGAGTCACTGAATAGAATTCCGTTGTTGGCAACAATGCCGACAGGATAGCCGAAGATACGAGCAAAGCCACAGACCAGGGTTGTGCCAAAGCGAGCTTTGAATTCGTCAAATTCCGAGCCGTCTACTATGCGCGCAATTACTTCTCTAACGTCATAGGGTTGGCGCTTGTCATTTGGGATAACACCGTACAATTCCTTGGCGTCGTACAAGGGTTCTGCGGAGTCGGTAACGTCCAAACCGATTTCTTTTTTTCGATTAAGCCTGGCCACAGCGTCACGTACCAATTGCAATGCGTGATGATCATTCTGTGCCAGGTGATCAGCCACACCCGAAATTCGAGTATGCACATCTCCGCCACCGAGTTCTTCTGCTGTCACTTCCTCACCGGTTGCCGCTTTCACCAACGGTGGGCCACCCAGAAAAATGGTGCCCTGCTCTTTCACAATAATCGATTCATCCGCCATAGCAGGCACGTAAGCACCACCCGCTGTGCAAGACCCCATTACCGCGGCTATCTGAGGAATACCTTTCGCCGACATGTTGGCCTGATTAAAGAAAATATGCCCAAAGTGATCTCGGTCTGGAAAAATGTCGTCTTGCAGAGGCAGGTTAGCGCCACCAGAGTCCACCAGATAAATACATGGCAAATGATTTTCTGCAGCAATGGTTTGCGCACGCAGATGTTTTTTTACGGTAATTGGGTAATAACTGCCGCCTTTGATCGTCGCGTCATTAGCCACTATCAAGCATTCTTGCCCGCTAACCCTACCAATTCCGGTAATTACACCTCCAGCATTGACCTGATCTTTCCCATAAAGCTGGTAACCAGCCAGTTGCGAGAACTCCAGAAAAGGCGAGCCCTCATCAAGCAAGCCCGCAACACGATCTCTTGGCAGCAGCTTTCCGCGACTGACATGGCGCTCACGCGATTTTTCATTACCGCCCAAACTGATCTCAGCCAGCTTCTCACCCAGGTCATCGACCTGCGCCTGCATGTGCGCGACATTCTCATTAAAGTCGCCAGCTCTGGTGTTCAAATTTGTTTTTATAATCGGCATAGCCAACGCCCCTATTGAGTATCGTTAAACAATTCACGACCGATTAGCATGCGTCTAATCTCGGAGGTACCTGCACCAATTTCATACAGTTTGGCATCGCGTAGCAGGCGCCCGGTTGGAAATTCATTGATATAGCCATTGCCGCCCAGTAGTTGAATGGCATCAAGCGCCATTTGGGTGGCTTGTTCGGCGGTGTACAGTATCACTGCGGCGGCGTCTTTCCGGCTGCTTTCGCCACGGTCACATGCTTTGGCAACCGTATACAGGAAGGCGCGTGACGCATTCATCACGGTATACATATCAGCGACTTTGCCTTGTATCAGCTGAAACTCACCAATCGATTGGCCAAATTGTTTGCGATCATGAATGTAGGGCAAAACCGCATCCACGCAGGCAAGCATAATGCCGGTTGGCCCACCGGATAGAACCGTGCGCTCGAAATCCAGGCCGCTCATCAAAATACCCACGCCCTGCCCCTCTTGGCCAAGCACGTTTTCAGCCGGCACTTCGCAGCCCTCAAACACCAGCTCACAAGTGTTTGATCCGCGCATACCCAGCTTGTCCAGCTTCTGCGCTTGCGAGAAGCCTGGGAAATCTCGCTCTACAATGAAAGCAGTGATGCCCCGGGAACCACCGTCTGGATCGGTTTTGGCGTATATCACATAAGTGTGCGCATCTGGACCATTGGTGATCCACATTTTATTGCCATTGAGTATGTACTTGTCGCCCTGTTTCACGGCTTTAAGTTTCATGCTGACCACATCGGAACCGGCGCCGGGCTCAGACATTGCCAAAGCGCCAACATGCTCACCTGAACAAAGGCCTGGCAGGTATTTTTCTTTCTGGGCGTCGTTGCCGTTCCTGAAAATCTGGTTCACACAGAGGTTGGAATGCGCACCATAGGAAAGACCTACGGAGGCAGACGCGCGCGATATTTCTTCCATCGCAACCACATGCGCCAGATAGCCCATGTCGGAACCTCCGTACTGCTCGCTGACCGTGATTCCAAGCAAGCCCATATCGCCAAATTTCTTCCACATATCCATGGGGAAATTATTAGTTTGGTCTATATCGGCAGCTCGCGGTGCCAGCTCTGCATCACAAAATGCGCGCACACTGTCGCGCAACATGTCTATGTCTTCGCCTAGATCAAAATTCAGTGTGGGATAGGTAATAGCCATGCTAGCCTCAATGTTTGTTGGATCTAAGGGCTTTCTCACAGCGGCCACGAACTTCCTGTAGCCCCGCTATAAGCTGTTGAATGTCATCTATCTGGCGCTCTAATTGCGCCTGCTTAACGTTTACCTTATCGAGCAAGAACCGATACTGTCGCTCATTACTGCTGCCCGGAGCATACATATCGATGATCTCGCGGCTCTCATCCAGCGATAGGCCAGCACGTTTGCCACGCAGAATTAATTCCAGGCGGACTCTGTCAGCCTTGTTGTAAATACGATGCTGACCATTGCGTACCGGGCTGAGCAAACCCTTTTCTTCGTAGAAACGAATTGTTCTGCTGGTCACATCAAACTCTTTAGCGAGTTCAGATATGGTGAAATGCGTGGTGTCTGGCATCAAAGGCTTCCTGATTTGGGAGAAACTATAGAATAAGTTAACGTTAACGTCAACGTAAAGATCCCATCTAAACTACTCTATTCCAGTATCTGGTTTGCCGTAAACGCGCTGAATCGCCAGTATCTCCGTTAGCGCCCTTTACTCCGCGCCATTGCAGCCCTAGAGTAGCCTCGATCTCGGCATAGCGATTATCGTTTTCTCTATGGCTGAAGAAGCCCCAGCCCTCTCAGGAGACAGCCGCCTATGGCCGCAGGTGACAACGTAATACTCGGTACTCTGCAACGCAGCATTGACGTTCGCGATAATGAACTGAAGGCAACTGTCTGTTCGTTTCTGTTCGTGTTTATTTTAATGGCGGCCTATTACGTGCTTAGGCCTGTGCGCGATGCCATGGCCAGTGACTGGACCGATGCCGAAGTCAGTTGGCTCTGGACAATCAATTTTTTCATCAGCACCGCCATTGTGGCGCTGTATGGGCTGCTGGTGTCACGAGTGCGATTTTCCCGCCTGGTACCTACTGTCTATTTAGGGTTTGCCGCCAGCTTCGTCGCGTTCTACGTATTAGTCAGCAACGCAGCAGGCGACCTGGTCGATAAAAGTTTTTACGTGTGGGTTAGCGTCTTCGCCTTATTTCATGTGTCGGTTTTCTGGAGTTTTATGGCTGATACGTTTAACAAGAATCAGGCTGGGCGATTGTTTGGCAGTATTGGTGCTGGTGCCAGCCTGGGCGCCATTGCAGGCCCTGCATTCACAGCCTTGTTCGCGAACAATCTGGGTATTCAGTCATTGATGCTGATTGCAGCTACTATGCTGCTGTTACCAATCCCGTTGATCATTGCGCTGCAACGCTTGAAAGCGACGGAGCTGGGTAATCAATCCCTGGCACTGGATGACAGCACCAAACGCATTGGCGGCAATCCGCTGAAAGGCTTTGTAGAGTTTTTTACCAACCCTTACCTGTTGGGCATAGGTCTATTCATAATTTTGTATACCGGTATCGGGTCGTTTATTTATTTCGAGCAAAAAAATCTGCTGGTCGATTATGATCGCGCTGCTCGAACCACTATTTACGGCTGGCGCGATCTGGCGGTTAATACACTCACTTTTGTTCTGGCGTTCTTTGTGACTGGTCGCTTGGTGTCTAAGCTTGGTATGCCAAAAACACTGCCATTAATACCCATCATCATTATTGCTGGCATGCTGATACTGGCGTTCTCACCCGTGCTCATGATTGCAATTGGATTGCATGTTGTATCGCGAGCGGGTAATTACGGATTAACACGCCCAGCACGAGAAATGCTGTTTACGCAGGTAGACCAAGCCAGCCGTTTCAAGACAAAACCGGTGATAGACATAGTGGCTTATCGCGGCGGTGATGTAATGATGGGCTGGCTGTTTACAGGCTTAACCCAGGGTCTGGGCCTGGGTTTAGCGGCTGTAGCGGCGGTTGGCGCAGGCATTGCCGCACTGTGGGCGTTGGTTGGCGTGATGCTGGGCAGAGCGTATGAACGCAAAGGTGTGGCGGGTGATGAATAGCCCATGGTCCTGCTCGAAACGGATTACGATCGCTAAAGTTCAACCGAACCTTTAAACATTCGCGTTGTGATGCTATCTGCGATTATTTCTGTGATGCTCAGCTCACCACTGCTGAACTTGTACAGGTATCGCCGCCCCCACAAAGCCCGTTCTGCCGGGAAATTTCTGAACAATTCTGAATCACGGGCAACCGCTGAGTAGCGAATATCAGCACGCTCGGCACCCAGTTTGCTCTCCAGCATTTCGCCGATTGGCCTGTTTCCCAAGGTCTGCAGCCAGGATTCGTGAGCCAAAACTTGTTCAGAGATAAGCGTTGAAGCAACAGCCGCTAATGAATGACCCACACTGATACGAACATCTCTGCGATTCATTTCCGGCATGTCTGCAATTGCGCCTTGCTGCACCAGTTCTACGCCGACTTTGCCAAGTGCAAGGCTGGATAGGTAGTCTGTGAATAAGCCTCGCCAGGACAAAGCCTCACATTGTGGTTCGAAGCAGGCGGAGTTTTGGAACTGCGCATAATCAAGCCAGTTTGCGTCGTCCCGCATATAGGATAAAGGTGGATGTAGCCCTGCGGGCATGGATGATTCTCTGAGCAATGGAGTTACAAACAGGCTTTTCAAAGACCGTCGTGAGCCTCACATGATACAGGATAGTGTTCAGACGGAGCGCCACGACACTCTATGTCAGCATTTTTTCAGGATAAATTGAGCCTCAAAAGGTAGAATACCAGCTCGAGCAACGACGAAGAATTTTCATGCGCTATTGGCAGGATTGTATTGCAGGTGAGGCGTTCAACACTGATCAGATTACTCTGAGTGAACGTGATATTTTGGAGTTTGCAGCGGAGTTTGATCCACAGCCTTATCATCTGGACCGCGAAGCTGGTGACAACTCAATCTTTGGCGGTTTGTGTGCCAGTGGCTGGCAGGTGTGCGCATTGATGATGCGCTTACTCACTGACACCTTCAGAAGCAATGACATCGCGCTGATGGGAGTTCAAGGTGTTCCATCAATGCGCTGGAAAATTCCAGTATTCGCCGGCGACAGTTTATCCGGCGATATTAATGTGGATGCCCTGGAGCCCTCATCCGATCGCCACGACAGTGGACTCATGAAATGCAATGTAAGGGTTAAAAACCAAAAAGACGAGTATGTGATCGCTTTGCAAGCAAGTCTTTATGTTGCCCACGGAAAGAAGGTACAAAATGGGTGAGCAAGAAACCATAGAAGTTGCGCAGAAGCAATTTATACGTAGTCGCTGGTTCGAGGACATTCCAGTTGGTGAGTTTCACGTGTTCGGTTCACACACTTTTAGTGAGAAAGAGATCATTGAATTTGGCCAGAAATACGCACCGGAGGTTTACCACACCAACCCAGAAGCGGCTTTCGACACACCACACCGAGGCATAGTGGCGTCCGGCTTTCACGTAGCGGCTATCTGGATGAAATTAATGGTCTCGTATATGGAGCGCTTCGCCGATGGCGTGCAGGATGGACGTAGAAACGGTGCCGGCGTAGGCGTAGAAGACATGGTTTGGTTGCACCCGGTCCGCCCCGGACACACACTGACCTACACGTACGAAATCATCGACAAACCCGATAAAGTTGTGCGCGACAAATGGGGCATAATTCGCAGCAGAAACGAAGCGTTCAATCAATACAATGAGCGCGTCTTCAGTTTCGAGATTGATATTCTTGCGGAACGCAACCCAGCGCTTTCATAGCTCCAAATCAGCTCAAATCAACCCGCTTCTGCCACAACAGCTTCAGCAAGAATTTCTACAGAATCAAATATTGGCAGGCTTTGTCTGTGTTCAGACAATAGTGTTGAGAGTTCAGAACAACCCAACAACAAGCAATCAACACCTTGTTTAGCAAACGTTGCGACCGCATTGTTGTAGCTGCCTATTAGCGCGTCATCGGCTTTACCGGCCTTCACGGCAAAGATCAAATCCATTACTACATCTTGCACTTGTTTTTTGGGGTAAACCACGGATAAGCCATGCTGCTCAAAGGGAGGCTCAAATAAATTGATGCCGTGCGTAGCGGTGGATGCTAATACACCAATCCTGGAGTATGACGGGCTCTCACGTTTAACCGCAGCGGCACATAGCTTGATCAAATGCCATACAGGTATGTTTACAGCACGCTCGGCGTAGTGATGGTAGTGATGTGCTGTGTTGCATGGTATCACCAGGAAATTTGCGCCAGCTGCCTCGAGCCGACTGGCCATCTCGGCAATGACCGGGCCTGGATTGTCGGCATCAGCGGACCCAGAGTACAGCAAGGCTTTTAACCTTGAAGGCACCTTGGGATTGTTGTCGACCAGCATGTGAATGTGGTCAATATCATCTTCAGCAGGTGTAAGCGCAATCACTCGCTGCATTAGCGCCACGGTGGCATCCGGCCCCATCCCGCCGATAACGCCCACTACTTTATGAGACATCTCATTCCAATCTCTATGAATTGCAATATAAGCAAATGCCGTAAAAGCCGTACAACTTGTTGTTGCCACGGTTAACACATTGGTGCGCTTCAGTGTATATTGCCGCCGTTAAATAAGGAAAGTTTAAATAGTGAAACGTATTTTTAGCCGCAGCACTTTGTGCGTGATTTTCATTCAATTTTTATTAACATTTACCGCAGCTAGCGCATTTGCAAAGAACCCATTGCAGCTGAAAGACATGCATAAGCTGGCAAGCGTCAGCGAGCCCGCGTTTTCGCCAAATGGGCGGCAACTTGTATACACGGTTGAAACGCCGAACATAGAAGACGATAGCAGCAGTAGTGATCTGTTTACCGTCGATTTTTCCAAAGGTCGACAACAAGCCTTAAGCAATACACCCGACTCCAGTGAATGGGCTGCGCAGTTTACCGCGGACGGTTTGCATGTAGTGTTTTTGTCAGATCGAGGCGAGGAAGAATCAACACAGGTTTGGATGCAGCCGGTTGCAGGCGGCGAAGCAATCAACTTGTCGCAATGGTCGGAAGATGTTGAAGACTACAGTTTGTCGCCTGACGGCAAATATCTCGCTTACGTTAGTGTGCAAGCGGACCCAAATAGCACCGATGCTGACGAGGACGCAACTCCACCACCGATAGTGACCGAGCGCTTTTATTTTAAAGAAGATTACAGCGGCTATCTCGATGCAAAAAGAAGCTTGATATTCGTTCGCACAATTAGCGACGGCAGTACCAGGATTATCGGCAAAACGGATCGCAATACCTGGCTGCCAAGCTGGTCGCCCGACAGCTCAAGGCTGGCGTACGTTGAAAAAACCGGTGACAAGGCAGACCGGCATTTCAACTATGATGTGTATGTGCAAAATATGGTTCAGCCTGCAAATACGGAGAATACCAGCAGTGCCGTCGTCTCGCTTCCACCGCCGAAACAAGTGAGCCAATTCAGCGGGGTAGATGCCGACCCCTTTTGGATGGTCAGACCTCAGTGGTCTCCAAACGGCCGGCAGCTGCTCTGGCTACAGGGCGAAGAATCCAAATGGATTTATTACGCACCGCTGCAACTCGCCGTTGCGAACCTGGATACCGGCCATGTCAGCAAACTGGCCTGGCAAGATCGATGGATGAATCAGCCATTATGGTCTGACAATGGAAAATCAGTTTACGCCATTGTTGAAGAAAGTCGCGAAGCTCATGTGCAGCAAATCAACGTAGCCACCGGGAGTATTTCCTATCTGTCTGCGGGTCCGCAATTCATCAGCGCAATAGCTCTGGGCAGAGGTGATCGTTTGGTAGCACTTTCCTCCAGTGACGAGAAGCCACCCGAGCTGTTTGCTTTGGAAGGCGCAAGGCAACGTCAGTTAAGCAATCACAATGAGTGGCTTTCCGATAAAACTGTGCAAGCAGCGGAGAACATTGCGTTTGAGAATGATGGTGTCACCATACACGGTTTCATCACCAAACCACTGGGTGAGAAGCCACCGCAGGGATACCCGACAATTGTCGAATTGCACGGCGGTCCGGTTTACCAGTATTCGCGTGAGTTCAGTATTGATAGACAATTGTATGTAAGCAATGGCTATCTGGTAGTGTCGATCAATCCACGCGGCTCGTCCGGCCACGGTTTTGACTTTGCGCGCGCTATATACGCGGATTGGGGCAACAAAGACAGCAGTGACATTCTTGCAGGCCTTGATGAGCTGCAAGCCAAAGGTCTGGTTGACCCGAATCGTATTGGTGTGGAAGGCTGGAGCTATGGCGGCATGCTCACTCACTATCTTATCGCACGAGATACACGCTTCAAGGCGGCAGTGAGCGGTGCAGGTGCGACCAATGTGTTTGCCACCTTCGGTCACGATATGTACATTCGTGAATACCTTTATGAACTGGGCGCGCCATGGGAGAACATGGCAGCTTACCAGCGCCTTAGCCAGCCTTTCCTACAAGCAAACAAGATCAAAACGCCTACCTTGTTTCAATGCACTGAACTGGATTTCAACGTGCCTTGCATAGGTGCTGAACAAATGTTTCAGGCGCTGAAAATACTGGATATACCTACTCGCTTGGTGATTTATCCTGATCAGTACCACGGACTGGATATTCCAAGTTATTTGGAAGATCGTATGCAACGGAATCTAAACTGGTTTAAGCAATATCTATTGGACAATAAGGCCGAAGAGCCCGCTCTTTAGAGCCAGTATTTTAGTACCAGCGCCGCGCGCTCCTTGATTCGTTGAAACACTGAGCGCGCCAACCAATCATCAAGAATCACTTCATCACTCTTTTCAAGATCATCAGTAAAACGCTGCGTCATTTCCTGTGCCAGATTAGCGTCAATAACCACCAGATTGGCTTCGTTGTTGTGTTCAAGGCTTCGAATGTCCAGATTACTTGAGCCTATCGTTAGCCACAGTGAATCCACCACCATTGTTTTGCTGTGCAGCATACTGGGCTTGAACTCGAATATGCGTATTCCGGCAACAAGCAACTCTTCGAAATGGGCGTGCGACGCGTAAAGAGCCGGCGGGTTATCACTGAAACTCGGCAGTATCAGTGTTACCTCGACACCGCGATTGACCGCCTCTGTGAGGGCGTCAACAAATTCTCTGGGTGGAACGAAGTAAGCATGAGTAATCAATACTGATCGAGTGGCCGCTTGAATAGCCGCAATTTGGCCGTCAACAATGCGTGACTCAGAGTCCAAGCGGTCACTGGCAACGATCGATGCAAGGCAACTGCCTTCCTGTGCCAGCACTGGAAACAAGCGATTTTCCACACTGACATCCCTACCCATGTTCAACCAGACGGACAGAAACAAGCGTTGCAGATCAGCAACTACTGGGCCACGTGTTAGCGCGTGCAGGTCATGCCAGCCGCGGTCGGCTGGTGTCTGAGACGAGTTGTCGAAAGCACTCTTTTCGCTCAGATATTCATCAGTGATATTGATTCCACCAACGAAGCCAATTTGCCCATCAACAACCAGCATCTTTCGGTGATCACGCTGATGCATTCTCCAGAAGCGTAAGTCCAGAGAACGTTGAAATGAGCGAACTTTCACGCCAGAATTTCGCAACTTCGATATCAGATCGCTACTAATTTCGAAGGAACCCAGCGCATCAAATAAAATTTTAATCGCAACACCATTTTGAGCTTTTTCAACAAGCAACTCCACGAATTGCTCTGCTGCCTCACCATCGATAAACGTATACGATTGTAGATGCACATGATCGGTGGCC
>CAYGSL010000001.1:93133-102620 GCA_964352475.1 uncultured Pseudomonadales bacterium
AACCGCTACCAGCAGCACTACAGTGGTCCAGCTCATTGAGCTATGCCGCTCCTACCATTCGCGCCAAGACGCATAACAGCGGGCAATTTTCGATGGCGCTTGTTCTGCACTTCCTCTTCATTCTCAAGTAAACTTCGCTATGTCACGTGGCGCAGCATATACAGCGGCAACGCCATTCACAAGCTTGAGCGTTGGAGTTTACATGTCAGTGTTTTTTCGTTTATTCGCCCTTATTGTGGCAATTACATTTCTGTCGCCTGGTAGCGTTGCCGAAGTGACCTCAGCTGAAACCGAGAAAGATGAAAAAAAATGGGATGTTCTAAACCCACCCTTTGAGCTTGATAAGGTCGACATTGATACCGAATCCACTACATGGTCCAGTCTGGACGTCACACCTGACGGCAAACAGATTGTATTCGATATGTTGGGCGATATTTTTGTGGTTGGAATCGAAGGTGGCGAGGCAAAAGCGCTCACCCAGGATTTAGGCTGGAACATTCACCCAAGTGTTAGTCCTGACGGACAAACCATTGCGTTTATCTCTGACCGTGGCGGTCTTTCCAATATTTGGACAATGGACATGAATGGCCAAAACATGCGGGCCATAAGCGAGGAGAAGAAAAACCTGATTCACTCGCCAAAATGGAGTCCTGACGGGGATTATCTGCTGGCCAACAAAGGCATTATGTCTAGTCGCAGTATTCCTGCAGGGGAAATTTGGCTGTATCACACGAATGGTGGCGACGGTGTGCCGTTGAAAGAGCGCAATGGTGGTAAGAAGGAGCAGAAGAACATTGCTGACCCCGCGTTTTCTCATGATGGACGCTACGTGTATTACACCCAAGACCTCACCCCAGGTAGCACGTTCAGCTACAACCGTGATCCTTTAAAAGGCGTATTCGGCATTCAGCGTTATGAGCTGAGTGACGGCGAAGAGACTACCATCACTGGAGGCGTGGGCGGAGCAATTGTTCCAACACCGTCGCCCGATGGAAAGAGTCTCGCTTTTGTCAGGCGTGTGCGCGAGAAGACCGCCCTTTTTATAAAAGATCTGGCCAGTGGCGCCGAACGATCAATCTACAACGAGCTTGAACGCGATATGCAGGAAGGCTTTGGTAGCGAGGGCTATTTTGCGTACTTCGACTGGACGCCTGATGCCCGCCATATCGTATTCTGGTCTGGTGGAGGTTTTTATAAGATTGACGTGAACGATGGCAAGGTTCAGCAGATCCCTGTGCGGGTAAAATCTACTTTACGCTTCGCAGACGCTCAACGTGTTGCCGTTGATGTTGCACCGACTCAATTTGATTTGAAAATGACGCGCTGGGCGCAAAAGTCGCCCAATGGAAAAAGCATTTTGTTCCAGGCGCTGGGCAAACTGTATGTGCACGATGTTGCTAGTGGCGAGTCAAAACGCTTAACCCGGCAAAATGATCACGATGAATTTTATCCACGTTATTCTGCAGACGGTCGCAACATCATATACACCACCTGGAATGATAAAGCGCTGGGCAGCATCAAAGTGGTGCCAGCACGCGGCGGAAAAGGCAAGACTGTCAGCAGGCAACCAGGACACTACGCGGACCCCAGCCTCGCGGCCGATGGCAAAACATTTGCGTATCGCAAGTTCTCTGGAGGTTATCTGTTAAGCCCTGAGTGGTCGCTTGATCCTGGCGTATACATATCCTCGACAGACAATAGTGGTCAGCCAATCCGGGTGTCTTCGAAAGGCCACGCGCCCCAGTTTATTACAGGCAGTGACCGGGTTTTCTTTACCGAGTTTATTACCGACTCACCCTACCCTGAAACTCAGCTTGTTAGTGTTAACGCACATGGCAATGATAGGCGCGAGCATTTGCATGGCGCAGATAAGGTAAGTGAATATCGTTTGTCGCCCGATGGCAAATGGGTTTCGTTCGCCTACCAGTTCAAAGCGTTTGTGGCTCCTTTCAAAGTAAATGGTAAACGTCGCGCTATTGGGCCAGAGAGTAAAGCATTCAAGGTGGCGCAATTGTCTGATCACCCTGGCGAGTTTTTGCATTGGGACAAAGACAGCTCCCGCGTGGGTTGGTCTTATGGGCCGAACTATTACGAACGTGTTGTTGCTGACGCTTATCTTGATGAGCCTGCGGCTATTACTGCACAGTCTTTGTCGTTTAGCGTAGTCAGCGACCAACCGTCACGAACTATAGCCTTAGTGAACGCAACGGTTGTCACTATGCGTGATGCCAACGCTCAGCAAGAAGTGTTGCAAAACGCTGCTGTGATTGTCGATAAAAACCGAATTGCTTATGTTGGATCAATGGCGGATGCAAACATTCCAGACGGTGCACTGATCATAGATGCCAAGGGGAAAACGATTATTCCCGGTCTGATTGATACGCACGCGCATGGTTCAATGGGCAGCGAGGAAATCATTCCGCAGCAAAACTGGATGCAGTATTCCAATTTGGCGTTTGGTGTTACAACGATTCATGATCCTTCTAATGATACTTCTGAAATATTCGCGGCTTCCGAATTGCAGAAGGCCGGAAAGCTTGTAGCCCCGCGGATTTTTTCAACCGGTTCTATCCTCTATGGGGCCGAATCGCTAGGCGTAAAAGCGATTGTGGACAATTACGATGACGCACTTTTTCACCTGCAGAGAATGAAAGACGTTGGCGCCATATCGGTGAAAAGTTATAACCAGCCGCGGCGCGACCAGCGTCAGCAAATTTTAGCCGCGGCGCGCGAACTGGATATGATGGTTGTTCCTGAAGGTGGCGGTAAGTTGCACCAGAACATCAGTATGCTTATCGACGGCCATACCGGGCTTGAACATTCTTTACCTATACCCACTGGCTACCAGGACTTAACAACGCTGTGGTCGGCCACCAAGTTCGGCTATACACCAACTTTCGTGGTTTCCTACGGCGGTCTGATGGGAGAAGAATACTGGTACGACCGACACAATGTATGGGACAACCCGCGCTTATTGCGTTACACCCCGCACTACCTTCTAGACAGCCGTGCAATACGCCGCCCTAAAGCACCTGATGAGCAATACAATCATTTCAATGTGGCCAAATACGCCAAAAAACTACGCGACAAAGGAGTGACTGTGCACATTGGCGCCCATGGTCAGCGTGAGGGTCTAGGCGCGCACTGGGAAATGTGGATTATGCAACAAGGAGGGTTCAGTGCCTGGGAAGCAATTCGCGCTGGAACCATCGACGGTGCGAAGCATTTAGGTATGGACAAACAGATAGGCAGTATTGAAGTGGGTAAACTGGCTGATCTCGTGTTAATAGATGGCGACGTACTGTCAGATCTGGCCTTGAGTGAGCATGTCAGCCACACGGTAATTAACGGTCGGGTTTATGAGGCAAGCACTATGAACGAAGTGGGTAGCCAGAAACGACGTTTGCCATTTTTCTTTGAGCAAGACAATGCGGCTTTCTTACCTCCTGAAAGCGAACAGGCACAGCAGCGTAAGGCCTATAAGCATCACTGGCGACATTAATCAGCACTGTTGACAGAAGACAACCTGGAGAAACCCGAATAGTAGTTGTGTTCGCTACGTGAGGTTTTCTCCGCGTTTTCCAGATCAGTAGCCTGATCTATAGCAGCATTGATCGACAACGAGTTGAGCGATCTAATGGATGCATCCGCGAACACCATGCCGGCGCTGATAAATAAAGTCATCCAGAGTATTGTTTTCATTGTGTTGCAGCCTACAAGTGTTTTTCGTTCTGCAGACAACAATGCATCAACTGTGCCAGTGCCAAAAACACACTGAATAACAAGGCTTTATGAGCCTGTGTTAATTTTTGATCAGCCACTTGTGTAAAGAGTATCGACTGTAAGTGGTTGAAAATAGTACATTTTTTAACCGATTCAAGGTTTTTGAAAACCCCTTGTAATAAACCTCTTATGGATTCGTATTACTTACTAAGACAGCAAATTCCATCAACGGAAGCCAAGGCTCCTTAATGAACAAGGCGGCATTCAATGCCCAGTATCGCGAACATTACCACCAGGTGTTTGGTTTGTGCAGGCGCATGCTGGGAAGCACTCAAGATGCCGAGGACGCCACACAGGAGGTTTTTATGAAAGGCTATCGATCCTACGCTCACTATCGGCAGCATAGACCTTTTGGTCCGTGGATTAAGAGCATTGCCAGCAACTACTGCATTGACCTGCTGCGCCGTCGTAAGCGCCTGGCTACTGTATTTTCTGATATTGACACCGAGTCTGATGAGCCGGTCGATACAGCGCTGGCCGCCGAAGACGCCTTAATCAATGCACATGATACGACTTCCATTAACGAGGCCGTGATCGCACTGCCGGAAAAGTATCGTTTGCCCATAGTGATGGCTTATTACTCAGATGCCAGCTACAAAGACATCGCCGGAAAACTTGGCATCAAGAAAAACCACGTTGGCGTTTTATTACTGCGTGCTCGACAACAATTGCGCCACGTTCTGAACAGTACGAACACGGAGATTTGATATGAACTGCCCTAAGCTACTCGTTCACTCACTTTATGCGGACAGTGAACTCGACTACGAGCAAGCCACTGTATTCGAAACCCATTTGTCGCAGTGTGAATCTTGCAAAGCAAGACATCACGCAATAAACATGGAAAATGAGGCTCTCAGAACCGCACTGCATACTGATGCAGAGCTTCAGGCCGTGCCACAGCTTCTTACCGGCCCGTCAGTTCTAACATTGTTGCTTGCCATAGCATTGCTTATCACAGCTGCCGCCTTGATTGACACAGCCTGGCAAAAGCTTGGCCTGGTCGCCGCTTTACCGGCCTGGTTAAACTGGCTTGCACCTACTGTCACAGATGCAGCATTCTCTGTATTGAACTCTTTA
Organism: uncultured Pseudomonadales bacterium; assembly: GCA_964352475.1. Taxonomy (GTDB): domain Bacteria; phylum Pseudomonadota; class Gammaproteobacteria; order Pseudomonadales; family JAUIET01; genus JAUIET01. The sequence goes on from CAYGSL010000001.1 coordinate 97,994, forward strand.
ACTGATTTTCTCAGAAGCGTATTAAGCACTGGCGGCCCATCATTTCAATCAGTGCTTTGGTGGCTGCTGCCTGCGGGGTTATTGTTTGCATTGGCCAATCGGGAACCATCCAAATACACATCGAGCGCAGGCTTATTACTTTGCCTGGGCCTGTCGATTACTTATGCACCGGAAAGTTCAGCCTTGGATATTCGCCATGGCGAAGACAAAATCACGATAGCAGCCGATGAAGTGATTGATGACACTCTTATCGTTGCCGCCGAGCAGGTGGTGATTGATGGTGACATTACAGGTGACCTGATCGCTGTTGGTGAGAAAGTAACTATTCGTTCAAAGATTGGCGGCAATGTTATCGCCTTCGCTGAGGAGTTGGAGTTTGAAACCGCCATTCAAGGCACTGTGTTTGCGGCAGGTGAAAGTATTACGATTAACGAAACAGGTATCACCGGCAATTTGTTTATCGCAGGCGAGAAGATTCGTAATGATTCGCCTTTCTTGGTGGGCGGCAATATTCTACTTGCTGCCAAGGATGCAGAGCTAGGTGCAGACATAGGCCGTGAGCTTTGGGGTGCGGCATCCAGCCTCGTGTTCTCAGGAAAAATTGCCGGTGACTTACGTTACTACGGAGCAGAATTGGAACTGACTGACAAGGCGCACGTGGGTGGTGATCTTCAGGCGATGGTTGCTAATGATTCTTCTCTACAAATAGATGATAGTGCCGTAATACTTGGCGAGCGCCGAGTAGAAGCTATCCCTGAAGAAGCTCATTCGCACAGCACTTCGGACTATTACTTTGGCCGCTTGATGAAACTGTTGGCCGCCTTTTTATTCGGCCTGGTAATGTACTGGCTGTTCCCTTCATTGCGATTTGCATCAGCACTTGGTGGCAGAGAGCTTTTGGGTACTAGTGCGTGGGGGGCAGTTACCCTGATAACAACGCCGTTGCTTGCGATATTGCTGATGATTACGCTGATCGGTTTACCCATCGGCCTTGCGGGATTGTTGTTGTGGATCATAGCGATGTACGCCGCACCGATTGTGGCGGGGGCTTATGTAGGCGATGCTATTCTTGCTAACGCTGAGCAACACAGGCCAATATTGGCACTGTTCCTGGGATTGCTGATTCTGTTTGTATTGGCCAGTATCCCGTTTGTGGGATCGGCCACACGACTGATCGCTTTGATTGTTGGTTTGGGAATTATTGTGCGCTGGGTGAGGGATGCCTGGTATGCTCGTGATTACGCAGAAGCGTAACCCAAATTCGACTAACAATATTAACAATTGGCACTGAGGTGACGGATCGAGTATTCATGAGCGAGACTGTGTGAGAGAGGGACCTCGAACACAAGCCCCCATGGATGGGTTTACGGCGTGTCTCGCTCATGAATACTCGATTCGTCACCGGTCTATCAGATCTATCGGATTCAATGAAGGTAAATGCCTAGTCGTCCAGACCGGCGATGAACCGAGTATTGGCCAGCGAGACACGCCGTGAATACATCCATGTAGGCTTCCCTAAAGGACCTACAGTTGGTGTGTTCGAGGTCCCTCTCTCACACAGTCTCGCTAACCAATACTCGGTTCATCACCTCAGTGCCACTAGTATGCCAGCGGTTTTGACTTAAATGAGCGAAACAGAAATGACTTCGCTACTCCGCGCTAAACACAACCCTGCCATCCATTAGAGTTAGCAACACCTTTGCAGAATTAATATCTTCAATGGGAATCTCAAACAAATTCTTATCCAGCACAATCAAATCTGCGCGTTTACCAACTTCGATAGTTCCGGTTTTGTCTTCAAGCGACATGAGCCAGGCGCCGTTGCGAGTGTACGCTGCAATCATTTCTGCTAAAGCCACACGCTCTTTTTCATTGTGGGCAGATCCTGAATCTTCAGCCATAGGATCTTGCCTGCGAACTGCTACTTCTATCGCATCCAAAGGGTTTAATGAGCTAACAGCCCAGTCACTGCCGCCAACCAGAAGCCCACCATGGTCGGCCACGCTTTTTATGGGATAAAAACTGTCTACCCTGCTTTGCCCTACCATTGGTTTGGCAAGATCATAGTATTGGTCTTTCCACGCCCACAAAGCCTGGAAGTTTGCTGCTACATTGAGTTCACCAAAGCGCGGAATATCATCTTGATCGATAAGCTGTAAATGCACTATGTGATGACGATTATCATTCTTGCCATTTTCTGCAATCGCGTGCTCATACGCGTTAAGTGCGGTTCGAATAGAACCGTCGCCAATTGCATGGGTGTGAATTTGTATGCCAATAGCATCCAATTTTTGATACAACTCGTTTGCCCTGGCCCGCGTATAAAAAGTATCGAAGTTCTTGCCGGTATCGGTGTAGGGCTCAAGCATGTAAGAGGTATGCGTCTCGATAACACCGTCCATAAACACTTTTACCGAGTTGGCGCTGAGATATTTTCCCGCGAAAGACGCTCGCTTTTCCAGCAACGGAAATATTTCATCGCCAAACGCTTCTGCGCTAATTCCCTTGGTAGACAGCGATAACAAAACACGCGAAGTCAATGTGCCGTTTTTATCAGCGTTGACATAAGGCAGCAGCTCACTTTCCTTAATACCAGGTTCTATAAACGCCGTGATACCAAAGCGCGCGGCTTGCTCAAGGCCAGCGGCGAGGTTCGCTTGTCTTTGTTCGGTGGTTGCGATGGGCACCACTGAGCTGACCAAACCCATGGCCGATTCTCTCAAGGTGCCGGTGGCTTTACCTGACGCGGGATCGCGAACGATAATTCCACCATCAGGATTTTTTGTTTGCTCATCAATACCCGCCAGTTCAAGTGCCCGTGAACTAACCCAGGAGTTATGTCCAAATGAGTCGACAAATACGGCAGGTCGCCCCTGCAGCACATCATCAAGCATGTGCGTGCGCGGACCGTTCGCGTCAAAAGCAGTCAGCGCCCACCGGCTGCCAACCACCCATTCTTCTGGGCCATAGTCGAATTCTGCTAGACACTGTATGAGCAAGGTCCGGATCTCGTTCGCGTCAGCGCTGTCTTGTAAATCACAGGTATTCAGTGACGCGCCGCCGTCCAGAATATGCGCATGCGCATCATGAAATCCGGGCATTAACATTTTTCCGGTGAGATCTACCACCTCGGTGCGCTCGCCTATGTAAGACTTTACTGCTTCATTGGAGCCAACAAACAATATCTCACCATCGCCTATCGCAACGGCTTCATGCCAGCTATTGTTTCCGTCGACGGTGTATACGCCACCATTAGTAAACACGCGATCTGCGATGCTGACCGTTTGTGTGGCACAAGCGCTTAACGCCGCGAAACAAGCAAATGCTACAGTCTTTACCAGTAGGTTTGTGTACACAGTGCTTACTCTGCTAAAGAATGGAAACACAAGCCTATCATGAAAGGTTTATTTCAGGCTGCAATCACTTATTCCAGCGGTTGGCGAACTTCTGCCAGTTGTGTGCACAATTGCTGTGCTCCCTGCAGCAACCGAAACGTGTGACGTTGCAGAAAATCCGGGGGTATAAAGTAGACGTGGTCGCGCTTAACCGCTTGCAGTTGCGGCCATTTGCGCCAGTCATCCAGCCATTCCGGGCGGGCTTCATCCATACCACTGGCCACTATGGCTTGTGGGTCGGCGACTATCACTGATTCCAGGCTGATTTTTGGCGCCAGTACAGGGGCATCGGCAAAGATATTTCTGCCGCCGCACAAACGAATAACATCATTAATAATGTGCTGGCCGTTAATGGTCTGCAGCGGTTCATTCCATACTTGATAAAACAGGCTTACCGCTGCGCTCTGGCTGTATTCAGTGCGCAACAAAGTAAGTTCTTGCACAAAGTCTTTGACGCGTTTTTGAGCTGTAGCCTCAGTGCCGGTCATCTGCCCTATGTGTTGAACAAACCTTGCTATGTGATCAAGACTGCTTAGTTCATCAACATACACCGTAAAGCCCAGGGCGCTTAACTGCTGTAAGGCCTTGTCGCCGTTCCCCGAGGCCCACATTAGAATAAGATCCGGTTGCAAGGCGATGATGGTCTCTACGCTGTAAGATTTGTAGCCCCCCACAATAGGAATGGTTTTCGCCTCTTCCGGGAAGTTGCTGTAACTGACTACGCCCACCAACTTGTCACCGGCGCCTGCGCTATAGACGTTCTCTACAATGTGTGGCGCCAGTGCAATCACTCGTTCGGCGGGGGCTTGCAGTACTACTTTGCGGCCTAGAAAATCAGTAACCGTAATTGGTTCTGCCATCACGACGCTGGCAGTGGTGACGAACAGAAAAATTACACCACTGGTAAGTAAGCTGGCAGTTCGACTAATCATCAATCAATACCACTCTTTTACCGGTATCGGGGTGCGCAACAATACTGGCATCAACATTGAATAGCGTTTTAATTGTATCTCGCGTGATCACTTCCTGAGGCGTTCCCAAGGCCGCAATTTCTCCATTGTTCATGGCTACAACTTTCGTCGCATAACGGGCGGCGAGCGTGAAGTCGTGCAACACCATCACAACTGCAAGGCCTTCAGATGCAAGGCGCTGTAACCCTTTCATTAAACCCTGTGTGTGGGCAACATCGAGTGACGCGCAGGGTTCATCGAGAATAAGAACGCGTGGAGCAC
>CAYGSL010000001.1:102720-219512 GCA_964352475.1 uncultured Pseudomonadales bacterium
TGGGCAACATCGAGTGACGCGCAGGGTTCATCGAGAATAAGAACGCGTGGAGCACTGTCTTGCGCACGCCATATTTGCGCCAGTACTCTAGCCAGTTGCACACGCTGGCGTTCACCGCCGGATAAGCTGGTGTACAGACGGTTAGCAAGATGGCTCATGTCTACTAACGCCAGAGCTCCTTCAGCAATAAGCAAATCCTGGGCGGCACCCGATGAATGCGGGATTCGACCCATCAGCACCACATCACGTGCTTCAAACGGAAAGTTCAATTCGCTATTTTGCGGCAAGTAAGCTAGCTGCTTGGCAAGTTCACGAGGCTTAAAGGTCGCGCGTAATCGCTCCGCAAAATACACCTTACCTGCATGATTATTAATGTCACCCACCAAGGCGCGCAAAAGACTGCTCTTACCTGCCCCGTTTGCTCCAATAACCGCGAGCATCTCACCTGCTGCAATGCTCAGGTTAACATTTTTAATTAGCTCTACACCCTGCGAGTTAGCACTCAGTCCCTGCAAGCTAAGAATTGGTTTCTGCTCAGCGCCCATGGTGTGGCCTGTTTCTAAGCAATACGATGAAAAATGGCGCGCCAATAGCAGCGGTAATCATACCCACTGGCAACTCAGTGGGCGCCAACACCAACCGTGCAACGGTATCGGCAACGGGCAACAAAATAGCACCCGCCAGGGCAGACGCCCATAACAGATAGCGATGATCAGGACCAATAATCAAGCGCATAATGTGCGGCACAATCAAACCGACAAACGCAATGGTTCCCGCTAAGGCAACGCTGGTACCCACGGCGGCGGCAACGAGTAATATCAGACCGCGCTTAACTTGTGCTACGTTAATGCCGAGATGTCTGGCCTCTGACTCGCCTAACAGCAGTGCGTTTAATGCCTGTGCAAAGCGCGGGAGCAAAACCAGGGTAAACGCACAAACCAGTGCCGCAATCCAGACCCGAGTTGTGGTAGCGCCATCCAGGCCACCCATCTTCCACAAACTAATACGGCGCAGCATTTCATTACTTGCAATAAATTCCAAAAAATTTGAAAAACTGCCCGCCAATGCGGTAATAGCAATGCCGGCCAGCAACATGGTGGTCACTGACGTTCCTTGCGCTGTTGTAGCCAGACGATAAACAAGAATCACGGCTAGACCGCCGCCCAGAAAAGCACCAAAGGCCACCAGGGACATACCCGCAAACCCTGCCATGTATGAACCGCCAATAACGATGGCGAGGCTGGCACCAAAGACTGCGCCACCGGTAACACCAATCAACGACGGATCGGCCAATGGGTTCCTGAACAGTCCTTGCGTCGCAGCACCACTGATCCCCAACAAAGCACCTACCAGCAGCGCCAACAAAGCGCGCGGCAGTCGTATTTTTGTAACGATGGCTTGAGTCTGCGCTTCGCTGGATGCGCCAAACAAGGCGGCAAGCGTGTCGGATAGTGGTAGTGATACCGCTCCAAGAGCAATCGCTAGCAATAACACCATTGGAATAAGGAGTGCGAGCACAAACAACGCAGGCCGCGCGGGTACGTAGTTATTGCGTCTGGCAGGCGCTACCTTGGCAATGCTCACTGAAAACCCGCTTGTTGTAGCAAATCATCAAGCCGAAGATGCTGCTCCAAAGTATCGGCCAGGCGATCGATTTGCTGCTCTCGGATGACCTTAATGTCCGGCGCTTCATCGCTGTCTAATCCGGCCCACGCCAGAATTGCATTGCAAGCCCCTGGCTCGTCAAACAAACCGTGTAAGTAGGTGCCAATCACCTGACCATCCTTGGACATCGCTCCTTCGATGCGAATATCCCCAGCATCTAGCTCAGCGAACGGCTGAGTGTGTTCGTCAAAACGAGTTTCACCGCAATGAATCTCATAGGCTGATAAGGCCGCGCCGCCAAGAGCTGACAGTCGCCCCTGCACACGTTTAAGCTGTTTGTATTCTCTTAGCTCCGTTCGCATGGCCAGGTAATTCAAACCCGTCTCCTCTCCCGGCTCACCCTCGATGCCGAGTGGATCATCAATACTGGTACCCAGCATTTGATAGCCACCGCACACGCCCAGCAATTTCCCCCCATAACGCAGGTGTTTATTAATCGCCTCGTCCCAACCTTGCTCCCGAAGCCAGGCACGATCCTGGCGCACACTTTTGCTGCCGGGTAAAATAATCAAGTCGGCCGGTGGAACATTCATGCCAGGACCGATGAACTCCAGATTTACGCCCGGATGTAAGCGTAATGGATCAAAGTCGGTGTGATTGCTGATTCTAGGCAGTACAGGGACTATTATGCGTATCGTCTCGCTGTGCTCGTTCATTTCCTGTTGGACGTCAATCGCGTCTTCTGCGTCCAGATAGAAGCCTTGCAAATACGGCAGTACGCCGAACACAGGCTTAGCGGTTTTTTCTTGCAGCCATTCGATACCAGGCATTAACAATTCAAGGTCGCCACGGAATTTATTGATCACAAATCCCAACACCCTGTTTTGCTCTGTTGCAGACAGTAGTTGCAGCGTGCCCACCAAATGGGCGAACACTCCGCCCTTGTCAATATCCGCAACGATAATCACCGGACAATCAATGGCCTCGGCAAACCCCATATTGGCGATGTCTTTGTCGCGAAGATTAATCTCGGCGGGACTGCCAGCCCCTTCCACCAAAACAAAATCATGAGTAGCAAGAAGACGCTGAGCTGAGCGCGTAACAACAGGCAATAAAGTGGTTTTAAAATCGTGAAATTCGGCGGCATCCATAGACGACAGCGCCTTACCTTGCACAATGATCTGCGCGCCAATGTCGCTGGAAGGCTTAATCAGCACCGGATTCATATCAGTGCAAGGGTCAAGCTTGCAAGCTTGCGCTTGCAAAGCCTGCGCGCGGCCGATCTCGCCGCCATCTTTAGTTACCGCACTGTTCAGTGCCATGTTTTGTGGCTTGAACGGCGCCACCCGCACACCCCGGCGTTGCAGTGCACGCCCCAAACCCGTGACAAGAATCGACTTACCGGCATCGGAGGTGGTGCCTTGCACCATAAGCATGTTGGTTAGCATTGCGCGCTTACAGCAAGAGCAGGCTTGACAGAACCTGCTAGTAGTCAACCCCTTTGCGCGCCATTATCCCTGCCTTGAACGCGTGCTTGATGTCCTTGATTTCAGAGACCGTGTCGACCACGTCACGCAAAGCCGAACCGCCGCCCCTGCCCGTTACAACAACACTTTGCTCAAACGGCCGCGAGCGGATTGCATCAATCACCATGTCTTCATCAAGATATTTATAAGCAAGCATATAGGTAAGCTCATCAAGAACGACAAGATCCAGAGTGTCGTCTTGCAACATGCGTGATGCTTCCTTCCAGGTTCGCTCGGCTGCTTCAATATCTGAAGATCTGTCTTGCGTATTCCAGGTAAAACCCGTGCCCATTTGATAAAAATCCACGTGCGGGCATTTTTCTTTCAAATAAATTTCTTCGCCAGACAGCTGCACCCCTTTAATAAATTGCACCACACCCACTTTCTGCTCATAACCCAGGGCGCGAAGCACCATACCGAAGGCCGAGCTGGATTTACCCTTGCCATCTCCGGTGAGGAGTAACGCAACACCTCGCTGTTCTGATGCTTCTTCAATCCGAGCATCCACTTTCTCCTTCTGCTTCTGCATGGATGCTTTGTGTTTCTGGTTTTTTCTGTCGTCGCTCATTCGCTGTTCCTGACGTCAACTGCGTATTTAGAACCTGGGAGTATAACGAACCGTCAGAAAGGCTTCGCGGCCAATCGCCTGGTATCGGCCCAGTGAGAAGTCTACAGCGGTTGAGTACTGGCGATCGAATGCGTTATCTACCCTAGCCTCCAGAACGAGCTCATCAGAGACTTGATAACTTGCTCGAATACCAGTTGTGGAGTAACCTGCCAATCTCAAGGTGTTGGCCGGATCGTCAAAACGTTCGCTTTCTGCACGGAAACTAATACCCAGGCCAAAACGGTCCCAACGCCTGTCAATATCCAGAGAGGCTACGCGTTCCGCGCGGCGACGCAGATTCTGACCGTTCACCTTATTCTCTGGATCAATGATACTGCCATTCAATGACAGCTCAAAACCAAGCAGTTCGGCATCCACGCTGAATTCCAGCCCTGAAATCTCAGCCTCAGCCGTCTGGTCTGTAATAAACGTTGTGTTGTTAAACTGGATTAGGTTTTCGATTTCATTTTGAAACGCCGCAACAGATACTTGCACTGTTTCGAAATCAGCCTTCAGGCCCAATTCCATGTTCCGAGACTCTTCCGGTTCGAATGTTGGATCGCCAAAGTTTGGGAAGTAAAGATCATTGAAAGTTGGGGGCTTAAACCCCTCGCCGTAGGACGCATACGCGCGAAATACATCATTAATGTTCCAACCCAGCAACGCCGACAAAGTTACTTCGTCACCAAATTGCTCGTTGTCGTCATAGCGCACACCGATAATGCTATCGATAGCATTGAATTCCGATTGCAACTGACCGAACAGGGCTACATTATCTCGAGAATCTTCACTGTACGCCGTTGAACCTTCCACCTCATCAAGCTGATAGTCCACACCAGCAGTGAGCACGTTTTCAGCCGGCAGATTGAAGGTATTTACCCAGGTGAGTTCAGATTTTGTAGTATTGAACTCACCACCATTAAACGTACCAGACAAATCAACATTGTCTGCCAGGTTGTTCGATTCATCGTTGGTTCGACCGATTTGCACACTGGTGGAGTACACGTCGCTAATTTCAAGATCGAGCAAAGCAGACAGCGAATCAACCTGAGTCACAGAATAAATCTGGCACTGAACCGGGCTAAAGAACGTGCTGTCCAGGCATTCAGAATCATATTCGTTCTCGCCCTCATTGCGGTTGTAGCTTACTTTTAATGAGGCCACCTCGTTAAACCGCTGTCGATAATTCAACGCAAACGAATTGTTACGGTAAGCATCTTCATCGCCATGCACACCATTGGTGGCCGCTGTGTGATCTATGCCCTGAGTATCAAAGAAGTTGGCAACCACATTAACGGACATTGTGTCAGTTGAATAACCAGCCAAGGCGGTTACTTCGCTGGTTTCATTGGAACCGTAGCTCGCTTCGACCGCAAAAGGACGCTCGCTGTCCATGGCTCTGGTGACGATGTTCACCACACCACCAATCGCATCGGCACCGTACAAGGCCGACTTGGGTCCACGGATAATCTCCACTCGTTCAACGGTTCGCAGATTGATGGCCGATAGCGTTGCACTTCCCAGGGTTGCGCTACCAATACGCACACCATCCACCAGAAACAGAGAATGGTCGGTTTGATTGCCGCGGATGGCTAAGCCGGTTGCCGCACCGCGCCCACCGTTGCGCACAAACGACACGCCTGGAGCCCTGGCCAGCAGGTCAAAAATATCAACCGCTTGCAGCTTCTCTATATCGCGCCGCGTGAAAACACTGATCGATTCAAACGCCTCCGACAATAGCATGGGTGTGCGCGTGGCGATTACTATCGTAGTCTCCAGCTCAGATTCGTTGGCCTGAACGGTGGCAGACGTTATTAGCAGGCTTAAAGCTGCTCGTTGTAAGTTTTTCATTGGAAACCTCAATGGCTAAGTTAAAACAGCCGATCAAGGGAGGTGTCAGGGATGGCAACACAGAGTTGCAGCAGCCTTGGATGGTAGCCCTCCGCTCCATCGTTCGAACGATTCAAGGCTGGTCTCGGGCTGACAAAACCTAAGTTTTGCTTACCGTTGCGGGGGCAGCTCCGGTCTTTCACCGGCTTCCCATTCACCCTACTTACTCGCAGGGTTGACCTTGGATCTGGCGCGCAATGTACAACTGGTGTGGCGTACTGTCAATCAGAAAGATAACGCCCTGCTGCGGTGCTGGAAAGTGGCAGATACTGCAACCTTATCATATTGATATTTAAGAGATTATTTTGCCTTACAGAATAGGTGCATAAAGATCAATCTTTAGATTGCTGTTGTGCCAGCCGCTCACGGCACCTGCATATCCCACTGCTGTGGTGCCCATGCAATGATTTGATCGGCATCTGTGCGCAGAAGAAAACCTGAATTCACCGCCGAGTCAGCGGCCTGGGTCACCGCTGCAACAAAGCCAGCTTGATCCACATACAGGCTGGCCATGGTGGCTGCGTCAAACAATTCAGTGGTTCCAAACAGGCCACAGAAGCTACCACCGGTTTGACCCAATCCCGACAAAATGGCTGATGGCGCATCGACGTAGGGAGTTCTAATGCCACCCACCACGTTTCCGAGATTATCCAAAACAAATTCCGAATCACCTGCTGCAACTTCCAAACGGTCGCCCATAGGTGGTGCGGTACCGCCACTCGCCCAGCGGTTGAGATGATTTATCGCTGCAGCAAAGACATAGTGCATGGGCCCTGAGTTAACCGGTGCATCGCATTGAATAAAACCACTCACGTTATCCAGTAGGTCGACAGCTGCGAAGCGCGGATCAACACCCGTGTCGGTTCGCCCTTCTTGCAAACCATATCGATCCGCGTGTGATGTGCCAGTGACTTCCCAGTAACGCAGGATGTCATTGTCATCCTGTCGGACAGCAATCGAATTAAGTGATGGCAGTAACACGTCCGTTTCTGTCTGGAACACCAATACGGGTACGTTTAGATCAGTCCGTATAAATACGGCTTCTGGTACTGAGATCGTCTGCTGTGGATCTTGCGCTAGAGGTGTTGCCTGCTGTCCACGGCTATGAATCAAATAGGCATTATAGGGGTTGTACAGTGGCTGGATCGCGTTCACATAAGTGGTAAGGCGAAACGCAGATTGTGATTCACCGGCGGCAATCAGCAATTCAGGCTGCAGCCCGTTCAACATGTCTTCGCCTTCTGGAGTACGTAAGGATTGCGCAACTTGCGAAAACATATCGTAGGAAAAGCTATCCCCTGGGTGCTCTACTTCTTCATATCGAACAGGATTCAAGGCTTTTAGATGAAGTGGCACTATACCGCCCTCACGACCGTACACACCGACAAACTGCGCAGTGACACCAACCCAGGCATGGCCTTCCCTGACTATCTCAACGTGGCCATTATCCCACTCCGGGTTGGTATCAAAGCCGGACGACACATTCAGCCATTCGACAATGACGGTTCCGCTGAAATCCGCTGCATTGATAGGTCTGCGAACCAGCGCCCGCGTCGTATAGTCAGCTTGCTCGCCGGGTTCAACCGTCCACTGACCATCCTCGCCCAGTTCACTGACATTGGTAAACGCAGTAGCTGCTCCGCTCAGCAGATACTCCTGCTCCTCATAACCTTCCGCCGCCAGATCGAAAATACCAAAATTCAGAGGTGTACCAACATCCGGCGGTGAGCTCACCAACGGGTTTGCGATGCTGAGAAATTCGGGTTCCGGTTCAACAAACTCGCTAAAAAGCGTGTTATCACTGTTGTCGGAGCACGCAGCGACCAGCAGCACCAATACACAAAGGATTAGTTTCATCCGGATTTCTCTATATGCACTTATTGACCTGCAGTATAGCGGCACGCCCCAATAGCCCCCATTGCAATGCGCTAATGCCACAAATGACTGTTATCATAGCTTGAGAATAGTGCGTTTAAGCGAGCAGTGAATGGCTGAGCAAGTATTTATCAATGATGTAGGCCCACGAGACGGGCTGCAAAACCAGGCGAAAGTTTTAACACCCGAGCAACGCGTGGAATTGGTTTCTGCATTGGTTGATGCCGGACTCAGCGCGATAGAAGTAGGCAGTTTTGTGTTGCCCAGTGCGGTGCCTGCAATGGCGGGTACGGATAAAGTAATAGAAGGCTTGCCTGGAGGCATTGCATCAGCAGATGTGTATTACTCAGTGCTGGTCCCCAATCAGAAAGGTTTCCAGCTGGCACAGGCCAGCGGTGCGCGCTGTATTGAAATGGTGGTCGCCAGTACCGAAACCATGAATAGTGAAAACATTCGCCGTACAACCGAGCAGGCAATGCTTGGCTGTGAGCAAATGATCAAACTTTCAAATACTGAAAGCATTGATTCACTTGCGTGTATTTCCACCGCCTGGGAGTGCCCTTTTGAAGGTTTGGTCGACGCTGAGGTCGTGATCAGAATGACCGAGCAAATGCTCGAATGGGGAGCAACACGGGTCATTATCGCTGACACCATAGGTGCTGCTGGGCCAGACGCTGTTTATGCTCTGATGAGCACACTTGCTGAACGCTTTGGCGCGGGAAATCTTGCCTGCCATTTCCACGATACTCGAGGAATGGGCGTGGCGAACACTTATGCGGCCGTGAGTGCAGGCATACGCCACTTTGACGCTTCCGTGGGTGGTTTAGGTGGTTGTCCGTTTGCTCCAGGTGCCACTGGCAATGTAGCCACTGAAGATATTGCGCTAATGCTTTCGCAGGCCGGCTATGAAACCGGCATTGATTTGAAAAAACTGGTTGCAGCTGCTGATCTTGCCGGTGAAATGACAGGAAGCCCTACAGGTGGGCTCTCAAGCCGCTGGCTTAAACGACAGATTGAAAAAGGCGCATTATAAAAAGGCTACGCTAATAGCCTAAAGCCTGCGGAAGATACAGCGCCAACGGTGGCCAGAAAGTGGTGATTAACATCACCGGCAATGCTGCCACCAGAATGAACCACAGTGCAGGCTGGATAACGCCAGCAACGTTCACGTCGCACACCCGGCAACTCAAAAACAGAATCGGCGCCATCGGTGGGCTATTGCAGCCTATCACCACACTGGTACCTACAATGGCCGCAAAATGGATTGGGTCTACACCAATGTTGACCATGACCGGAAGCAGCAAGGGGCTGGCGATGGCAACAACACTGACATCGTCCATGATCATGCCCAATACAATAAGAAACAGATTCACCATCAGTAGAATAAGCAGCTTGCTTTCGAACGTGCTTAACAACACCTCTGTTAGCTGTTGCGGGATTTGCTCGATAGTAAATACCCGGCTGGCCACAAATGAGAACATCAGGATCACCATAATAACCCCTGTTGTTGTAGCGGCCGCTACCAAGCTATCCGCCAGGCGTTTTAGGCTCAATTCCCTGTACACGAACATGCCAACAGGTATCGCATAAACCACAGCAACGGCGGCCGCTTCGGTGGGCGTAAATACACCGCCATAAATGCCACCAAGAATAATGAAAGGCACTAACAGCGCCGGCAGCGCATGCCAGGCGGCTTTTGCGCTATGAGCAACCGAGCGCTTTTGCTGTTGCTGATCTGCCGGCGCAGAGAAACTGCGCGAGCGAATCGCATTGGCCACACAGAGCACGATAATCAGTAACAAGCCGGGACCAATAGTGGCAAGAAAGCAGGCGGCAACGGATTGGCGGGTAACAACTGCGTACAGAATCATTGTTATGCTGGGAGGGATCAACAAGCCCAGCAAAGAGGAAACGCCTAACAGAGACGCCGTGTATTGCCGTGGGTAGCCATGGCGTTCCATTGGCTCCGTCATGATAGTGCCGATCGATGCAACCGCCGCTGATGCTGTTCCCGAAATCGCGCCAAATACGCCACAGGCCACAACCATGGAAGAACCCAAACCACTGCGAGAGCTACCCACCAGGGTTTCTACGAAAGCGATTAGTCGCGCCGCCATACCGCCGGCTTGCATTAGATAGCCCGTCATAATGAACAACGGCAACGCCAACAGAATAATTGAGTTGATAGACCAAAACCCGGTTGTCATCACCAGTGAAATATCAATGCCATAACTAAGCGTCAATACTAAAGTCATCGCAGCGAACGCGAATACAACCGGCACGCCTATAATCATCAACACAATGACCGCTAAAATGGCGAGCAGAGCACCCACTACACACGCCCTGCGGTAAGCAATTGACGTGAGTCTCTAAGCACATCGCGGAACACGTACACCATCATCAATACACTGCATACAAATGGCGCAGTTTGCGATACCGCCCAAGGAACTGCGAATACTGGCGTACTCTGCTGTCGAGTCACGCTCCATTGAAACAAGTCGAAACTCCATACAACGAAGGCGGCAGCCATCAACAAGGAAATAAAGCTCGCCAGCAATTGCAATGCAGCCAATGTTTTTTTTGATTGGATTAACGTTGGCAAGAAATCTGCGCGCAGATGCGAACGCTCCTTGGCTGCCATGACGGCTCCCAACATATACAGCCACATAACACTCAATAAAACCACTTCTTCCACCCCGAACAAGGGTTCACCTAACAGCGACCGGGTAATGATGCCTGTGACAATAAGTCCGGCGATGAGCATACTCAACACGATTAATACGGGTCTGATTACCCGGTCAACCAGGCCATCCAACGCGAAATACCAGGCGTCCAAAAGCCTACTCCCCCGGCACCGACGCGTTGTCGCGCACTTTGCTCATTATCTCAGCGCCAACTGCGGCTTGGGCCATGGGCCACACTTGGGCACGCACGCGCTTAACCCAGGCGGCCATGTCTTTTTCGGCAGGTACAATGTACTGCATGCCATTGTCTTGAGCGGTACGAATCCATTTCTGATCTTCTGCTTTTGCCGCTGCAAACTGCGCCGCCACTATTTGCTCGGCGGCTTGCTTAATCAGCTCTTGATCGGCCTCGCTCATGCTGTCAAATACTTCGAGATTCATCATCAACATAAACGCTGAGAAGTTGTGCTTTGAATGCACAAAGTAGTCGAGCAGATCGCCAAAGTATTCGTAGTCCCAGTAGATAACGTTACTGGAATCGCCGTCTACCACGCCGGTTTGAATCGATGTGTAGACTTCGTTCCAATCGATGGGAACCGCTTCAAAACCCATGGCCTGTACGGTTTGAGGCAAAGGAAATATAGGCTGTGAACGTACTTTCAAACCGGCGGCTTGTTCAAAACGGGTGGCATAGCGACCCTTGGATGCAATACCACCGAAACCCTCTGGATAAGGACCAAAAAACTTCAGGCCATTATCAAGAAATACAGGGTCGAGTAGAGTCTTTAGCCATCCTCCTTCACTGTAAGCGGCAATAGCATCTTGCCACCCCAGCACAAGGTAAGGCATGTAAATTGCACCCAGTCGTTTGTCGTAGGAAGTACCGGGCCAGGCAAGCATGATGTGTACAGTGCCCTTCAACAAATGATCAAACATTTCCTGTTGGCCACCCAACTCACCGCGGTGAAAAACTCGCGAGCTAATCCTGCCATTAGATGATGCGTGAAGAAGTCTGGCCATTTCTTCCATGGACTGACCCATTGGTGATGCCGCATCGCCCGATTCATTGGCCAGTATCAAACGATAACTGTCACCGGCAACAAGTGAGCCCGAGGCGAGTGCAGTGGCGCAGCAAAACAATATTCTGCATAAGTAGTTCTGCATAGTACTAACGCACCAGATCCATAGGGTAGTCACTCAGCAGCTCTGGACCATGCTCAGTAACAAGATACTGCTGCTCCAACTTAATACCTTCACCACCACTCCTTGCACCCACAAAGGCTTCGCTGGTCAGCACCATGCCCGCTTCAAGCTGCCCGTCAAATCCCCAGTCTTCCCAGGCATGCGGAAATGGTATTTCAGGGTATTCATCACACTGGCCTACGCCGTGAAACATAACACTGTAATGCCGGTAGTCATCACGAGCTGGCGTCCAGGCATCATGGCAGAGCTCATAGAAGCTTCGACCCGGTGTTAACAGTTCGGCATTACGCTCGACCTGCTGTAGGGCCAAATCAAAAATGCGTTGTTGCTCGCTGCTGGCAGATTGCTCACCGGCGATCCAGCTACGCGATATATCCGTCATCATGCCATAGGCGCCCACCAGATCAGTATCGTAGGCCAGCACTTCGCCCTCTTGTATCACACGACTACTGGCTTCTTGCATCCACGGATTGGTTCTAGGGCCAGACGCCAGTATTTGCGTTTCAATCCATTCGCCGCCACGTTTTATATTGCCAGCGTGCAAGATGGACCACAGTTCGCGCTCTGTCATGCCGGGCTTAAAATGTTCCCACATTTCGCTCATGCTGGCCTGGCAGGCATGAACTGAACAGCGCATGGCTTTAATTTCATCCTCGCCTTTAATCGTGCGGGCAAATTCCATTAACTCCTGCCCGTTTTCAATCGCCACACCCGCTTCTTCCAGTGCTTTGTAAGCAAGATACCCGCACTGATCTATCGCGATTCGTGCGCCATCGCCCGCGTGTTCGCGAATAACGTCCAGCATCTCATTCGCCCAAAGTGTAGACTTTTCTGCATAGCGAGTGCCGGCCAGAAAAAAAATGGTGCTGGTTGCAGGACGGGTTTCCTGAATTAACGGGTTGTGCGCCGACAAAAATTCGCAGTCCATGTAATCCCATAAGATCATTGAGCCATCCGCACCCACCCATACATAACGAGAGTTGTTATGCATCACCCAGATCTGCATATTGGTGGAATCGCTGGCGTAGCGAATATTCATGGGGTCAAACAGAATCACGCCGTCATAACCCATCTTATTGAGCTGATCCACCACACGCTTGTGACGGTACTCGCGCATGGCGGACAAATCCGGCAGTTCCAGCCCTTCGTCCAGCCATTGCGCTTCAAGCGCGTCGCCTGGACCCAGATTAATATGGTGCAGTGAAGACCCAGCGGCAGTAAATTCAGGTGTTTTATCCAGCGAACGCTGCAGCAGTTTGCTGCTCATTAGCTGGCGTAATCCGCACCACGATCATCAAGCATTAGCTTGAGTTGCTCAAAATGCCGTGCTTCGCTTCCTTCAAAGTCATCCCAGGACTGGGCTGTTTTTTCAGCAACCTCATCACTAAGCACCTTCAGGGGTTGACCAGTGGAGTATGCAAGCACAAGTGTTTTACAGGCCTTCTCTAAGAAATAGAGCTCTTCAAAAGCGTGAGCCACAGTTGCGCCACAAGTTGTCACGCCGTGATTGCCCATTATCATGGCTTTGCAGCGACCGAATACCGACGCAAGGCGGGATCCCTCCTCTTCATTGTCGCCCATCCCATCGAAATGCGAATCAATGATGACACGATTGAAAAACCGCGCTGTATTTTGATCAATCGGCTTGATGCTCGGGTCTTGCAAAGTGGCCAATGCAGTGGCGTACGGAGGATGGCAATGCAGTAACACCTTCGCCTCAGGGATGCTTTTGTGCAGATGCGAATGAATGTACCAAGCGGTTATGTCCGGAGCATCGGGTCCTTCCAGCACAGAGTGATCATTGCCATCCAGTAGCTGCAGGTCACTGGCGCGAATGCGTGAGAAATGCATCCACTTAGGGTTGATTAGAAACTTTGTACCATCCTCACTGACTGCCGCACTGAAATGGTTACCAACCGATTCGTGCCAGTCAAACTCTACCGCCAGCCGAAACGCGGCGGCAAGGTCGACTCTTAGCTGCCATTCATTTGCGTCTACGGATGTGTGTGGAACGGCTTGCATGTCAGTCTCCATTGGAAAGAATAAACGCGCCAAGTGTGCAACGATTTGACCGCACAGGCAATCGCGAAAGCGACGTGTAACAAAGATACTCAGACCGTAGTTGTACTCCTGCAACCCTATGCCGCACAATAGATTCTTTGCAATCGCCTGCATTCCAAGAGAACAATAACTATGCAAACGGCACTACCGCTTGCAAAGTTGGCAGTATAATCTTGCCACTGTTCGCACACTCTTTGGAAAGTAAGCATGCATTTATCTCGTTTTCCCAGACTTCACTTCGCCCATCTGCCAACACCTCTTGAGCCGATGCCAAGACTGTCTGCTGAATTAGGCGGGCCAAATCTGTGGATAAAACGCGACGACTGCACCGGTCTTTCCTCCGGTGGTAATAAAACTCGCAAGCTAGAATTTCTGATGGGCGACGCTCAACAGCAAGGAGCCGACACGATAATCACGCAGGGTGCTACCCAGTCCAATCATGCCCGCCAGACCTGTGCCGCGGCGGCCAGATTGGGCTATGAATGCCATATTCTGCTGGAAGACCGTACTGGTTATACTGACGAAGCCTATGTATACAACGCTAATGTGCTGCTGGACCAGCTACACGGAGCAAGTATC
Source organism: uncultured Pseudomonadales bacterium (assembly GCA_964352475.1). Lineage (GTDB taxonomy): Bacteria > Pseudomonadota > Gammaproteobacteria > Pseudomonadales > JAUIET01 > JAUIET01. The sequence goes on from CAYGSL010000001.1 coordinate 116,751, forward strand.
TCAAAGCGGCCAGCCGACACGGACATGAATGCGGCGATGGAAGAGTTGGCGCAGAAGCTACGCGAAGATGGCAAAAAGCCTTATATTATTCCCGGCGGCGGATCTAACGAGATTGGTGCACTGGGTTATGTCAATGCAGCCATTGAACTGACCACTCAGGCCAACGACCGCTCACTAAAAATCGATCATCTGGTGCATGCTACCGGCAGTTCCGGCACCCAGGCGGGATTGGTACTGGGCATGGAAGGCATCAACAGTGGTATTCCGGTGTATGGCGTTGGCGTTCGTGCGCCCAAGGAAAAACAGGAAGATATGGTGTATAGCCTCGCCCAACGCACCGCGGAACACATTGGTCTGCCAGCATCCACAGTTGCCCGTGAAAAGGTAGTCGCCAATAGTGACTATGTTGGCGATGGCTACGGTCTGCCGACAGCGAGCATGGTAGAGGCCGTAAAAATGATGGCCAGTCTGGAAGGCATTTTGCTTGACCCTGTTTATGCCGGGAAAGGCTTTGCAGGCCTGGTCGACCTTATTCGCAAGAGGCACTTCAAGAAAGGCGAAAACGTAGTGTTCCTGCATACGGGCGGTAGTGTTTCTCTGTTCGGGTATCCGAACGTATTTGACTTGCCCGGTTATCAATAAGAGGCCTACTCTTACCATGGAACTGACCCAGCCTTTTATACGCCTGCCCCTTCAGTTCGATGCAGAGCAATTAAAGCATGAACTAGACGCATTTAGGAGCAGCCATTGGATGCCTCTCCAGAGGTGCTGATCTCGCCACCACTGGTATTGCCAAAAGAGGCATCGAAGCCCATTTCAAACTCGCCTTGCACAGGCTTATTAGTGATTAGCCGCACGGTACCTGACTGTGAACTTGCGCCAAACAGCGTGCCTTGCGGCCCGGGAAGTACTTCTACACGTGCCAGGTCAGCGGCATAAACATCCAGGTTGCGTCCTCCGAAAGCGACTGGCTGTTCATCGACATACAATGCGACTTGTGGCGCAGAACCTTGTACCGAGGACACAGAATTTTTTGATTGCTCAGTAGCCGCGCCGCGGATGTAAATCTCACTACGACCTGGTCCCCTCCCTTGCATAGTCACGTTAGGCAAAAATTGAACATATTCATCGAACGTTGCTACACCCAATTCACTCATGGTGTCGCCTGTCATCGCCTGTATAGCGACCGGTATGTCCTGCATACTTTCTGAACGCTTGGTGGCCGTCACTAAGACCTCTTCAAGCATTTGTGCGTGAACCAGGCCACTGGCCATGCTCGCCGCTAGCGTGGATGCTACCGCAATACTGAGTTTCTTCTATTGGAACATATGGACTTCCTCGAGTCTAAAAAATCAAAGGTTTGGAGTTATACAGGGGCTACGTTGCCTGAAATGCAAACAAAGGTTTGACACTCGTACAACAGTCAGTCGATGCTTGGGAGCACACAATCAAAAAGGTCTCTTTTAAGTTATTACTTTTTTGAACGCAGCCATACTAAGACAATTTGATGTCATGTCAAACGCTGACCTATTCACGACAACTATGGGTCGCTCTGAGATAAGTTGCCACCTTTCATCACCTAACACCATGTAAGAAAGTCACAGGCTTTGGCCGAAACAGCGCTATCCATGCGCCTTATTCATCAAATACCATTACATTTACTCATGGTAATCATGAGGCTTAGTTTGGCTGTAGGCCGCTAGACTCAATAGTCCTGCCGACCCTTCACCACTACTTCGGCACCCGGTTCTTCAGGCTCATCATCGAGCATCTCATCCGGGAATTGATTGCCTAACACCTTGATACCGCAGGGCTCCTCATAGCGGCGAATGATGTTCGGTGAAAACTCCCTGGGGCCGAATTCCTCCATCGCTTGCTTAAATACGCTGACCAGCAATGGTGAAAAATCCAGCGCTACGTCATTGTCTCTTGCCAATTGATCAAACAAGCCGATGTCTTTTACCACCAGATCCATGGTGAAGTTAATATCCCGGCTGCCGTTCAGGATTACCTGTGATTCTGTTTCGTGAACAAAGGAATTCCCGGAAGAGGCTTTGATGGCCTCATACGCCACATTCATATCCAGACCAACCTTTTTCGCCACAGTCAATGCTTCGGCAACTGCAGCCAAATGCATAGTAGCCAGATAGTTGGTCAGCACCTTGAGTACCGAAGCGGTGCCAAGCTCACCGGTGTGCACAACTCGGCGACCCAGTGTTGTGAGTACTGGCAATACCCGATCAAATGCAGCTCGGCTGCAACCTGCAAAAATAGATATATTGCCGGTGGCCGCTCGATGGCAACCTCCCGACACGGGACAATCAACTGGCATGGCACCCTTGGCTTTCACCAGCTCTCCTATGCGCGCCACCTCCGTTGAATCCGTTGTGCTCATTTCCAGCCAAACTTTGCCCTCAGACAATCCGGCAATTACCCCATCGTCGGCTTCCATCACCGTGGAGCAGGCACTTGGGGATGGCAGACAGGTAATCACCACGTCAACGGCTTCCGCCATGGCTTTGGGACTGTCGCTAGCGCTTGCACCGCGTGCTACGAAATCGTTAACGAATTCCGCGTTAAGATCGCGCACATACAGGTCAGCTCCATTTCGCAACAGCGTGCCTGCAAGCTTTCCGCCTACATTGCCCAACCCGATAAAACCAATTTTCAAACCCGAATCAATCATTTGTGTGTTCTCCTGTTTGCAGGCGGCACGCTTGAGTTAGAATGCCGTTGCTTTTATTGTCGGTTCAGATTGCCTCATGAGTACAAGCCGTTACGACTACATTATTGTTGGCGCCGGGTCCGCTGGCTGCATACTCGCGAATCGTTTGAGCGAACAAAGCGATTGCTCAGTACTCCTGTTGGAAGCCGGCGGCAGCGACCGAAGTGTGTTTATACAGATGCCCACCGCATTGTCCATCCCTATGAACACTAAAAAGTACAACTGGCACTTTGAATCAGAGCCAGAACCCTATCTTGATGATCGCAGAATGCACTGCCCGCGCGGCAAAGTGTTAGGTGGTTCTTCGTCTATTAATGGCATGGTATACGTGCGTGGGCACGCCAAAGATTTTGATCAATGGGAAAGCCTGGGTGCCCGGAACTGGAGCTACCAACACTGCCTGCCCTATTTTCGCAAAATGGAAAACTGGATGCACGGCGGTAACGACTACCGGGGTGGCAGCGGACCAGTGTCGGTGAACAACGGCAATAACCGGCAAAATCCTTTATACAACGCCTTTATCGAGGCCGGCCAACAGGCCGGCTACGCACTGACCGAAGATTACAACGGCGCCCAGCAAGAGGGCTTCGGTGCCATGCAAATGAACGTACACAAGGGCAAGCGTTGGTCCACCGCGAATGCTTATTTGAAGCCCGCCATGAAACGCAGCAATTTAACGGTTCGCTCCAAAGTGTTGGTTGAACGCATTGACATAGAAGACAATCGTGCCATCGGCGTGCGCTACAGCGCGAACGGGCGCTCTGTGAGTGTTCGCGCTAATCGTGAGGTTATTCTGAGTGCAGGCTCAATTGGTTCGCCGCAGCTGCTGCAAGTCTCTGGTGTGGGACCTGCGGAAGTGCTTGAGAATGCCGGTATTCCGGTGAAGCGGAACTTGCCGGGGGTGGGTGCCAATTTGCAAGATCATTTAGAGTTCTATTTTCAGTACAAATGCAAGCAAGCCATCACTCTAAACAGCCAACTGGGCCTGATCAGCAAAGGCATGATTGGAGCTCGCTGGTTGCTCGCCCGTTCTGGACTGGGAGCTACAAATCATTTTGAATCCTGCGCATTTATACGTTCGCGTGAGGGCGTGGAATGGCCTGATATTCAATACCATTTTCTGCCAGCGGCAATGCGCTACGACGGCCAGGTTGCCTTCGACGGCCATGGTTTCCAGGTTCATGTTGGACAGAACAAAGCCAGCAGTCGCGGCTGGGTACGCGCCAAGTCGGCCGATGTGAGAGATAAACCGGAAATTGTGTTTAATTATCTGCAAACACCTGAGGATATCGAGGGCTTCAGAGCCTGTGTTCGTCTTACCCGTGAAATCATTGGTCAAGCGGCATTTGACGGGTTCCGTGACGGTGAGATACAACCCGGTGAACATATTAAGAGTGATGAGGAAATTGATGCGTTTATTCGCCAATCCGTTGAAAGCGCCTACCACCCTTCCTGCAGCTGCAAAATGGGAGTGGATGATATGTCAGTTGTGGATCCGGAAACGCGCGTTCACGGCATTGAAGCGCTTAGAGTCGTGGATTCTTCTATCTTCCCCAGCATTCCAAATGGCAATCTGAATGCGCCAACCATGATGCTGGCAGAGCGTGCCGCTGACCTTATCAAGGGCTCGGTTGAGACACCAATGATCGCGCCGCCAGTAGTAATAGACTCACAATGGCAAAGCCGACAGCGCAGCCGTATGCTTGGCTAGCTCTGGCGTATCAGGAATTGGATTTCAGTTGATCACTGTGCAGCGAAAGCTCTTTGGGATTGACCAAAGGTCCGAAGTCCTGGTTAAGCCAACGCACCAGAGACCAGCACAATAGCATCACAATGGGTATCAGCGGCAATGAGCCAACCACGGTGATTGACGTCACCACATCCAATGCCCCAGACTGAATAATACCCGCTGTTATCAGCGCAAGTAACACAGCCCAGATCATGCGCGTCCAGCGCTGCGGCTCTTGATCGTTGCGCATGTTTTTGGCACACACACTGGCTAGAACGAATGCGGACGAATCAATGGTGGTGGCACCGAACACAAGAATCAGAATACAGAAAACAAACAAGGTCAGTTTGCCATAGGGCATATTGTTAATGACCAGAGCGTTCACAAATGACATACCTTGATTATTCAGTATGTCAGTAACCGACATATGGCCGTTGGCTTCCAGGTACAGAGAATAGCCGCCCATAATCGCCAGAAACAGCCAGGTACCCAGGCAACCCCAGCCAATGATTCCAAACACAACCTGCCGGATGGTCCTTCCACGCGATATACGTCCGAAAAACAAGCCCACCATACCTGTGTAAGCAATCCACCACGCCCAATAGAATCCGGTCCAGTCTTTTGGGAAACTGCTTTTATTGATGGGATCTGTCCAGGTTGTTGTGGTCAAGAAATTATTAAACATCAAACCGATACTGTTAACGGTCAAATCAAGAATAAACAGCGTTGGGCCCATGAACAAAACAAACAACAGCGCTATAATGCCCAACACTATATTTATGTCTGCGAGCAGTTTGATGCCCTTCTTCAAACCTCGATAAACGCTGGCGCCAAACAGCGCCGTCCACATAAACAGCACACCTAACTTGATAAGAAGAGTGTCTTGCGCGTCAAACAGTGTGCTTATCATCGCCGACAACAAGGGCACACCAAGCCCCAGCGTAGTGGCCACGCCACTGACAATCCCCAGCACGATAAATATGTCTATCGTTGTCTTAATCCACTCTCTGCCGCGCTGCGGCAATGCACCGTCGCAGGCACTGCTGATGCGCAGCGTAGGGCTCTGCTTGACGTATAACATGTATGCAATTGGTACTGCCGGGACCGTATAGAATGCCCAGGGTATCAGCCCCCAGTGCAGCATGGGGTACATATGGGCCCATTCAAATGACTTGCTAGATCCGACTTCTATGCCCAGCGGCGGCGTTTGCAGGTAAAAGATCGGTTCCGCAAAACCCCATGCAATTACACTAGCACCTATGGCCGCAGTAAACATCATAGCCACCCAATGGAGATTGGAATACTCCGGCTTCTCGCCCGGTGCTCCAAGCTTTACATGCGCAAATCGCCCAAACGCCAGCCAGCCACAAAACAACAAGGCACCAAGGCCCAGCAATAGGTACAGCCACAGGAAGTTATTCATAATGATGGCCCGCAACGCAGTCACACTGTCTGCGGCAGCATGCGGGAAAACGATCAATGGTATGGCGAACAGCAGAACTACGATCAGTGCGGGTGCAAAAACAGACCAATCCACATCAGGAACAGATTGATCATCATTGTTTGGAGAACTCATAGAAACTCTTTCAGCATTATTATTGACACGAGCTTACCATAAACTTTGATCGCAGATGGCATCGTACAAACGGTGACAAAAATTTGATCCAGCTCCCATTCACTGAAAAACTTTAGCGTTACGCGTGCACAGTGTGAAAGCCATCGCATTTTAATGACCAGAAACGACCTATAACTAACGTAGCGGGTGCTTTGTTAGCGCCTGATACAAGGATGTTACTAAGGGTCTTATCATGGAAATCAGATTAGTATCACACAGCTGTGCCGCCATCGCGCTCAGCCTAGCGCTCGCCGCCTGTAGTGGCGGCGGCTCATCTTCTCCTGCCAGTCCGGCACCCAATGCGCAAACGCCACCCGAGGTGGAGGATACCCCGGTGAATGTCGTTAGCGGCAAAGTAGCCGATGGTTACCTTGTTGGCGCGCTGGTCTGCATGGACCTCAATGGCAATAAAAACTGTGATGAAGATGAACCACAGGCAACCAGCACTGCCGGTGGTGAGTACGAGTTGGATTTACCCGATGATATGGATGCCACCCTGTACTCCGTGGTAGTCATAGTACCCCCCGAGGCCATAGACGAAGATACCAACGAAGCAGTTGGCGGCGAATACGTTATGACTGCGCCCGCCGGCAGGCCTGAGTTTGTAAGCCCGATCACTACCATCATACAAACACAAATTGAATCTAATCCGGGCATGTCTGCGGAGGAAGCCGAAGCGTCGGTGAAAAGCGATTTGGGCTATGAGGCAGACGACGACGTAGATTTGTTTCAGGATTACGTAGAAGCCAAAGACGATGAACAAGAAGAAAACGCGGAAGAATACGATCGAATCCACAAGATTGCACAAGTAACTGCGCGAGCTTTGGAGAGAAACCTCGAAGCCGTAGAAACAGCCGCAGAGGCATCTGATCTGGACATCGAGGAAGTGAAAGACGAGCTGATTCGAATCGTTGTTAAAGAGGTCATACAGCAACTCAGCGAAATTCAAAGCGCTGTTGACAGCTCAGGAGAAGATTTTGACGCTGATGATGTAAGCGACAACGTAGGCGTTTCTGTTGACACTAGTAACCTCGAAGACGACGTAGCCAACGAAGAGGCGCTCTCTGATTCCAGCGCAGAAACAATGGCAACAATTATCAGTGGTGGCGTAAACCACGTTGAAGACTTCTTTGGCTTTGACGACGGTACCGCGGTATTTTCTTATGGCCGAATAGGTATAGACGAACGTGGCACCGCACTGCAAGAACTGGACTACATTTACGATCCCTCTGAAGGCGATTTCGTACTGAATGGATTCTTCGACCACATTCGAATAGCGCTGGGCACTAGTGGCTGGATGATGGACGCCCAGGCTGGCTACAGCTTTGAGCTTGATGACGACGGCAGCGCCATTGTTGAAAGCCCACTTGAAGGGAGGTTCAGAGTATTCGGCTCAAGTGTTGATATTAGTGGCCGCAATGTAAAAAGCTTCCTGATGGGCGAACGTAACATCTGGTCATCAGCAATGCCGGAAGACCTGGTATTCTCTACAGGCTCACGAGGTTATCGCTGGACGTTTACCCAACTAACTGAAGTGTATAGCCTGGATTTCTGGGGCGGAATTGAAGGAATCTGCTACCAGGACGCAGCCACCGGTGCCTTACAGACAGCTGAAGAGTTAGGAGGTAATTGCAACACGGTTTGGAGTTCAAGCAGCAATGCGCCTGCGCAGACTCTGGACGAGTTATTCGTAGGTGCAGACGCTGAAGGCTATCATGGCCGCATCTGGCTGGACGACCGCGTAGGCGTGCGTTTGATCGCTAACCCTGAGCAAGACAGTGGCGTCGCCCATTTCCTTGATCCCAACAATGGCGTGCAATCCGAAGGTGAATGGCAGCGCGTGACCGTCAGTGGTGTGACGATGATTGAACTGCCTTTACCGGCCGCATTGCGTGGCAGCTTGCGAGACGAGCAAGCATCGAAGCGCCTCTATGCAGTGCATGATGGTTTCGTAAGGAATGGCACTTATATCGCCGCCGGTAGCATTGATGTGGAAGATGAGTGGAATTTCAACGACATCGCAATGCAAGACATGCTAGACAACTTTACACCACCTTCACGCGGCGAAGAGAGTGATGCCAATGACGACGCAGGCGACGGAACAGGCGAGCAACAAGACGACGGCACCAGTCAACCAGGTTAATTACTTGAGAAAGCTGTAATCAACTTAACAGCGCCGCGACTCCCCAAGGAATCGCGGCTTTTTTTTGTCTCAGCGTATCTACAATCAATGCTCACTGCAGCGCGCTGCAGATGACACGGGTTGCCAGTAATTAATAGAGCTGCCCAACTACGTTCTGCTAACCTTGCTTGCGAATCTAACTTATGAGGGCTGACCACATGCAGCAAAATCTATCTTCAAAAGTCGCGTTTGTTACAGGTGCAGCGTCCGGCATTGGATTGGCCTGCGCTCAGCGATTTGCAAACGAAGGAGCAGCAGTCGTTGGCTTTGATTTACAAGCGTCAGACAATTGGGCGAGTGTGGAAGACATTACCGACCGCTGCACTTTTGTCAAAGGCGATGTGATGGACCTGGCCGCTCAGCAAACAGCGATTGAAGCGGCTGTAGAAAAGTTTGGCAGCCTGGATATCCTGGTCACCTCTGCGGGCATTGGCGATGCCGGACCAGTTCACATGGTTGAACCGGATGCCTGGCAAAAAGTCATTGATATTAACCTGACTGGCACCTTCCTCAGTATTAAAGCGGCACTTCCACAAATGATGGAGCAGCGCAGCGGCAGCATCATCACAGTGGCCAGCGTTGAAGGCCAGATCGCTTCTGAGGGCGGCAGCTCATACAATGCGTCAAAAGCGGCGGTGATTAACCTTACCAAGAACGTGGCGATGGACTACGGTCAAATGGGAATTCGTGCAAACGCGCTTTGCCCCGGATTCATTCAAACCCCAATGTTTGACTCGGTGATGGACCACATGCCAGAGTTAAAAGAAAGCGTTAGAAAAGAGCATAAACTGGGGCGCTTTGGTAAACCTGAGGAAATGGCCGGGATCGTTTATTTTCTATCATCTGACGACGCCTCGTTTGTAACCGGCCAGGCCATTGCCGGGGATGGCGGCTATACCTGCGGCTCAAGCCATGGCATCGTAGAAATGATGGGGCTTACATGAAGACCCGGCAATGTTGTGAAGTAACACCTTGCGTGCATCGCTATTACAATTAACATGCACGCTTTTTTAAGATTGAAACAGAGACTTCTATGACATTGTCTGCCTGCGAATCACGCACACAACTCACTCCATATTTCCCGATAGGCTGGTACTCCATCGCCCGCGGACATGAGCTGAGAAACGGCGAAGTGCAGGCGGTGACTGTGTTTGACCGCGAACTGGCACTGTATCGCTCACGAAGCGGCAAGGCGATTGTTACAGACGCATTTTGCCCTCATTTAGGCGCCCACCTTGGCGTTCAAGGCCGCGTGGTAGGTGAAGACCTGCGCTGCCCGTTTCACGGCTGGAAATTTGGTGCCGACGGCAAATGCAATGAGATACCGTACTGCGACGAAATACCGGAACGCGCCAAGATTCGAACCTGGCATGTGAGCGAAGTAAATGGCGACATCATGGTGTGGTTCCATCCGGAGGATTTAGCTCCCACGTTCGAGATGCCGGTTGTTGAAGAGTTCAATAGTGACGAATGGAGCCAGCCACAGTTTTGGGAATTTACAGTTCCCAACCATGTACAAAACATTGCTGAGAACGTCTGCGACCCGGAACACTTTCAATACGTTCATAGAATGCCGGACACACCACCCAGCGAAGTGACGATAGACGAAGACGGCCGAACACTGCATCTGCACACTGATGCAAAAGACGCGGATTATCCGAATCATCTGCATGCTACTGTATTTAATCCTGGCCATGCGACGGTGCGAACAACGTATTCACCAGATGCGGCGATGATGCTGTACTCAACAGCACAACCTGTGAGCCTGCACGAAACCCATATGCGTTGGACATTGACTGTGCGAAATGAAATCGTCGACTTTGCGGGTGATGATGTGATGCGTGGTATCAAAGACGGAATCTTTGATGATATGCATATTTGGGAACACAAAATCTATCGCGAAAAACCGCTGTTTTGTAAGGCGGATACTACGTTGGTACAGTTTCGTAAGTGGGTTCGACAGTTTTATGTTGATGGCATGCGATTTGTTGAGACTGAGGCTGTTAAGCCTAAGATTAAGTTTGTTAATGCATAGAGTTATTCGTTCATTAGTTCAATTCAAGTCCAGCTTCGACACGCATAGCGCCCTGCGGGACACGCCGTAAACCCATCCATGGGGGCTTGTGTTCGAGGTCCCTCTCTCACACAGTCCCGCAGGGCGCTATGCGTGCCGAAGCTTCAGTGCTATACGAAAAAAACCGAGTTCTTACAGAATTGCGATGAGGTTTAGGAATCAATTGTTGCTCCCAGGACCATTGAAAAGAGGGACCTTTTCAATGAGCCCCCATGGATGGGTTTACGGCGGGTCCTGGGAGCAACAATTGGTTCCTAAGCCGGGCTATGTAAAAATACCCAAGCACATTCCGTTATTCCGAACGCCATTTTGAGCAAACCACAGACGCAGGAAATTACTTCTACCTTTTTTATAGTTCAGCATCAAACCTAATAGGCATGGCCTTAATCGTATTGATAAAAAACGACCGCATATAAGTCACGTCACCAGCAAATTTAGGATTACGCAATCGAGGAATCAACTCCTCGAATATGATATTCAACTCAAGCCTCGCTAAATTCATCCCCAAACAAAAATGCTCCCCAATACCGAAACTTCTAAGTTCCTGCCGTAGTTTGGGCATACGCTTGTGGCGATGAATATCAAACTGCATTGCATCATCACCGTAAGCATCTTCGTCGTGATTCACCGCATGATAATGAAGAACCACTTTATCGCCCTTCTTAATCTGCTGGCCGAACGCCTCGATATCTTGCGTAGCTGTTCTGCGCATCGATATAAACGCAGTGTTGTAGCGCAAGATTTCTTCGATCGCATGCGGAATATCTTCCGGGTGTTCAACCAGGTGCTCTAATTGATCGGGGTGTTCCATTAACAAGCGCATTCCATGGGCAGTGACTGTACGCGTACTTTCATTGCCACCCACCATAATCAGAATAAACATCCAGGCAAACATTTCTTCGGTTAACGGTACGCCATCAACCTCCCCTTCAAGCATTGCCTGCACAACCACACTGGTAGGGTTTTCACGCTGCTTTTGCGCCAGTTCTGCTGCATAAATGAGCAGCTCGAAATTTGCCTGTTCGGCTTCTGCCATTCCACCCGGCACATCCGGATCGTCCGCAAACGCCATGATGTTGGTCCAGTCAAAAAACTTTTTGCGGTCTTCCAACGGTACGCCGAGTATTTCGAGAATAGCCATTAGTGGTAGTTCTGCCGCTACCTCTTCGACGAATTCGCATTCTCCCTTGTGTGCTACGCGATCAATAATTTCTTTGGACCTTTCTCTTAGCCAGGGCTCCATTGCATTCACCGCTCTGGGCGTGAATGCGTCCCGAACCACTTTGCGGTACTTCATGTGTTTTGGCGGGTCCATACTGATGATGAAATTCTCTTTCATCATTTCCAGCTGCATTTCCTGCCCTGGTTCCATTTCCATCGGAAATGGCCCTTCTTCATGAGACGAGAACAATTCCGGGTTTTGAGAGACGTAATCCAGCGCATCCCGCTTCACCACTGCCCAGTAAGGAACACCGTTTAGAGGGTCATCTACTTTTACCATAGAGCCGGCGGCCCGAAGCTCGGCAAGCTTTTCATAAGGCATGCCTTCGACATAGGCATCAAGATCAAGAACGTTTAAATGTGGGCATTGGTTCATTGCAGAATTCCTCCGTATAACGTAAGGGTCGCAGTAGTAAGCAACAACTGTCAACGGCTCTCAATTACCATTAGCTCAGGTATCATTGACCAACCTTCACTGCGCACCTTACTGTAGCGGCGTATCCCCCCAGCTTGGTGCAAAAGGTGCAAATGATGCCAGCAAGTGAACAAGTTTCCCCACAGGAATTGTTAGACAGGGCAATTGCCTTGCAGCCAGGTTTTCGCCAGCGGCGTGACGAAACCCGAGCGCTTCGTCGGGTGCCGGATGAAAGTATTGCTGATCTTAAACGGGCGGGTTTATTCAAAATCATGCAGCCGTCACGTTTCGGCGGGTTCGAGATGAGTCCCAAGCATTTTTATGACGCGGTGTTTGAGGTATCCCGTGCCTGTCCTTCAACCGGTTGGGTGCTCAGCGTGGTTGGCGTGCATAACTGGCAGCTCGGTCTTCTGGATGAGCAAGCACAGCGCGAAGTTTGGGAACACGACGACAACGTGCTCATATCTTCAAGCTATGCACCCCGAGGTGTTGCCACGCCCGTTGAGGGTGGCTTCAATTTCAGTGGTCAATGGCAGTTTTCTAGCGGTTCTGACCATGCTGAATGGGTTTTTGTCGGCGGACTGATGCCGGAAGATGAGCGCTTTCCCAACACTCCCCAGATCGGTTCGTTTTTAATTCCCAGGTCAGATTACGAAATAATTGATGACTGGCACACCACCGGGCTTCAGGGTTCAGGCAGCAAATCGATAAAAGTAAGCGATGTATTTGTGCCTGGCCATCGTGTACATACTTTCATGCAGGGGTTTACCGGTGACAATCCAGGCAGCAAGGTAAACACTGCACCAATATACAAGCTGCCTTTTGGACAGGTTTTCATTCGCGCAGTTTCAACGCCCAGTATCGGTACAGCGCAAGGCGCGCTGGACGCCTATTGTGAATATAATGCCAAGCGCCTTAACAGTGTTGGCCAACAAGTGGTGGACAGCCCCGCCGGTCAGCTTGCAGCGGCTAAAGCCTTGGCAGAAATTCGTACTGCAAGACTGAAAATACACCATGCTTACGATACCTTGCTGGGCAACATTGCCGCAGGCGAGGCATTTGCAGATCAAGACAGAGTGGAGTTTCGTTACGACAGCTGCAACGCCGTTGATTCATTGGTAGCTGTTGTTCAGGAACTACTCGCGAATTCCGGCGGTAGTGCAATATACCAAGGTAATCAGGTGAACGAATATTATCAAGACATGCTGGCATTTCGTCAGCACGCAGCAAACCAGACTTATACGCCAGCCATCAACCTGGGCGCAGTAATGTTCGGCGCCCCCTTGCAAGATATTTTCTGCTAAATATTTTGCAGCATTCTAGGAATGCGTTTCTGACCTTCAAGCACCCAATGGGGAGTGCCTTTCTCGGTGCCTGCCATTGCAATGCTGTGGCGTTCAGAAATCACTGAATCCAATATGTCTTCCTGACCAGGTTCTACGTCTACAAAAAACACGTGATTGCCATCAGCCAGGGCTTTCTCAAAACGAACAAAATGCGTGTTACGGCGCTGAATACCGATGAACCCACCTTCCCAGGTTGCAAAGCCCAGAATAATCGCGGATAGCAAAATGAAGGGTAGCCACCCTACAGGAGCAGCGGTCCAGCCGGCCAGATAGGCCACGAGCAGCACTGCAGCGGCGATTGCCACGCCAACACCCAAGCCAATCTCGCCTGATCGAAGCACATCTGTTTTCATAAACGAAGTGACGTCATGCAGCTTATGGTGGTTTTCCACTGCGGTGTCGTCGAGACTGAGCACATGTATTTGCGGTTTTGCTATCCCGCCTTGTTCTAGCTGCTCTTCTACTTGTTCCAATTCATCCAAATCACGGCTGATGAAGTAATGTCGTATTACACGCATATCACGGCCCTCCAGATTCGTCTCCTCAATTAAACGCCTGGCGTGGACAATGTGCAAGTGGCTAGTAGTCCGCTTATGACTAGTTTTTTGGCTTTAAGGGCGAATCTTCCCCCAAAAATCGCTAATAGGATAAGCAGATTTTGCCGAAATGCCCTTGCGACTCCTGGAAACGGAACGCATCGGCAATTCCATCCAGCGGGAAGGAAGTATCGATCACCGGCAGTATGTTGTTGGCTTCTATGGCGTTGATCATGTCGAGCTGATGCGCCTGTGAACCTACCGTTATCCCATGAATAACGGCGTTCTTTTGAAACAATGCCGCTGTGGGCACATCGCCACTAAAGCCGGTAAGAACGCCAATCATCGAAATGTGCCCGCCCATAGCAATACCGCCAATTGACTGAGGCAGGGTGCCAGAGCCACCCACTTCAACAATCAGGTCTACGCCTCGCCCGTCTGTGAGTTCGCGCGTTCGCGCGCCCCACTCCGGCGTTTCCTTGTAGTTAATTGTTTCGTCAGCGCCCAGAGCCCGCATTTTTTCCAGCTTTTCGTCTGATGACGATGTGGCAATTACGCGGCAGCCGTGTGCCTTGGCAAACTGCAGTGCGAAGATGGAGACACCACCCGAGCCTTGTACCAATACGGTGTCACCCGCCTTCACTTTCGCTTCAACAGCCACGGCCCGCCAGGCAGTCAGTGCAGCACAGGGAAGCGTAGCGGCTTGTTCATGACTGTAGCCTTTCGGCGCGCGGGTGAAAGCCCGTTCTGGCATGGTCACAGTCTCAGCAGCAAAGCCGTCAATCGTGTCGCCAGGTACCGCATTAATTTTTCCCTGGTCATCGGCGCGACCATCGGCCCAGTCGGGGAAAAAAGTACTCATAACATGATCGCCAGTTGCAAACTTAGTCACACCTTCACCAACAGCTTGCACCACACCGGCCCCATCCGACATAGGTATACGAAGGTTGTCTACAGGAAGCAAACCCACTGCAACGACGTAGTCATGAAAGTTCAGAGACGAGGCATGAACCCTGACTTGAATTTCCCCCGGCCCCGGCGCACGTGGTTCCAGTGTGCCAGTTTTCAAATTCTCTAAGCCACCTGGGTTATGTACGTGTATGCAGTTCATGACATCACTTCTCCAAAATAATTAACTTACGTCGTGCTGATTACGCGTATCCGTTTTCTCTAAACCAAGCGATAGAATCGGTAATCGCTGTTTCGATCGGCGTTTGCGGCAGGCCTAGTTCCTCAATTGCTTTGCTTGGGTCAATGTAGAACGGTTGCAGAGTAAACACCGTATTCTTGACTGTAGTAGGCGGTGCCTTGCCGCTTATTTTTGACCAAAGCTCCATGGCTTTGGCAACACGCAACATGGTTTTCGCAGACACTTCTTTTGTACCCGCGCCTTCCATCCCTGCAATTTTCCCGATCAGTTGAATCAAATCACGAGTTGGCATGTTTGCTTCTTTGTTGCCAAGAATATAGCTCTGCCCCACACGTCCTTTCTCCATTGCCAGTACATGACCGGCCGCAACGTCACGAACATCCACCGGGCATGACCCGCCTTCCCAGTAGTTTTTCATGTCACCACTTAGTGAACGAAGAATCATGGTTCCAGTAGGTGTTGGTGCTCGATCTCCCGGACCAAACGGCAGACCAGGCATTACCATGGTCGCTGGTAAGCCTTCACCTACCAGCCCTTTCACCATTTCATGACTGATGTATTTTGAAAGAATGTATTCGCTCGCCCAGGGCCAGGCATTGAATTCAGTTTCTTCAGTAGAGCAGTCACCGTTACCCGGGCAACCCAGAGCGGCGACACTGCTGGTATACACCACTTTTTCAACACCTTCGCGCATCGCCGCCTTCATCAAAGCGCGCGTTCCATCCACATTGATTTTGAAATGCAAATCCGGATCTTTGGTCCACACCGCAAATAACGCAGCAAGATGATAAATTTTATCAACCCCCTTAACCACGTTCTGCAACGAGTCAGCGTCCAGCAAATTGCCTTCAACAAATTCCACGTCCATGCCATCCAGCGGCGAACGATCTTCGCCCGGCATAACCATACAGCGAATATCATCACCTTTTTCCAGTGCCATACGCGTGACATGATTGCCTATAAATCCGGTGGAGCCGGTGATCAGTATTTTGCTCATGCTCTGTTAACCTACAAATGAACTGAAGTCGGGACCACGACGCAGACTATGGCCGCCATCCACATTGATGATTTGCCCGGTAATCCAGCGCGCCTCATTGCCAATCAGAAAACGCGCTAAATGCGCTATGTCTTCTGGGTAACCAACATCATTCATTGGCGTATTGTCGATATAGCTTTTATACACATCACTGTCGCGCGGTATATGGCTCATAATTTCTGTGGCGATAAAACCCGGGCGAATAGCGTTAAATCTGAGATTCTGTGCACCGTATTCATCAGCAGCGTTTTTTATCATGGCTTCAATGCCGGCTTTGCCCGCAGTATAGGCATGAAAATACGGATGAGTTACGTGGCCTGCTAGCGACGACATGCCAATGAACGACCCTCCGCCCGCTTCAAGCATTTTGCCAATACTGTGTTTGATGCATAACATGGTACCCATGACATTAAGGTCAAGCACTCGTTTAAATTCATCAGTATCAACATTGCCATAGGCCATGGGAATGCCACCGCCACCGGCGTTAGCCACACAGGCATTAAGCCCTCCGGTCGGTTCGCAGGCTTTGGCAATCATTTCCTGCACGCTTTCTTCATTAGTGACGTCGCCACTAACATAATGAACACTACCGCCATTATCCGCGGCCGCACTAATTTCTTCACAGGCTGCCTGAAGACTGGCTTCAGTGCGTCCGGTAATGGTTACTGCTGCGCCGTCAGCGGCTAGTTGTTTAGCGCAGGCTTTGCCTATGCCTGTGCCACCACCTGTTACCAGGACGGCTTTTCCTGTTAGAAGTTCTTGGCTCATCAGAGTGTCCTTTATTTACGTCGAGAGTTCTGTTCAAGTTCGGCAAAGGCTCTCACTGGGCCGCGCTAGACACGCCGTGAACCCATCCATGGGGGCTCTTCAAAAAGGTCCCTCTTTTTGAAGGTCTAGCGCGGCCCAGTGAGAGCCTTTGCCTTGTGCCAAATTGAATATCAGATGACCAGCTAGGGTCTTTTTCACTAAAAATGTGGCACTGAGGTGCGACAGCAATTGGCGACTGTCGGGACCGTTGAAAAGAGGGACCTTTTCAACGAGCCCCCATGGATGGGTTCACGGCGTGTCGCGGCAGGCGCCAATTGCTGTTGCACCGGTTTCGATTAAAACGGATACGCGGCGAAGATTACCCCAGCAACCACCTACACATCATGACCATACCGAAAGATCAGGCAATGCTATCAAGCACCCGCCGCAAAGACTCAAACGTACGATGAACATCATCAGGCTTGGAATTCAAAAATGGCGCAAACTGCAGTATGTCCATACCATTGCGAATCACCAATTGTTCGTCCCAAAAGCACTTCTTATGCGCCTCCAGCCCACGAACACCCGGTTCGCCCTCTCGCGGCGCGAGTTCAACCGCACCCATAAGGCCAAAGTTTCTAACGTCAATCACCATTGGATGATCGTCCAGCGAATGTATCGCTTCTTCAAACACAGGCTCCAAAGCACGCGCCTGCTCGATACTGCCTTCTTCCGCGTACGCCTCCAGCGATGCCAGGCCAGCAGCGGCTGCAACCGGGTGACCAGAGTAGGTGTAGCCATGGAAGAGTTCTACCATATGCTCAGGGCCTTGCATAAAGGTATTGTAAATTTCGTCAGTAACCAATACCGCACCCATTGGAATCACGCCGTTTGTTAGGCCTTTTGCGGTAGTGATGATATCGGGCATCACACCCAGGCGAGAAGCACCGAAATTGTCGCCGACTCGGCCAAACGCATTAATAACCTCATCAAAGATTAACAAGATACCGTGTTGTGTACATATCTCACGCAGCCTTTCCAGGTAGCCCACTGGCGGTGGCAGTATTCCAGTAGATCCAGGCACAGGTTCAATCATTACCGCAGCGATTGCATCTTTACCGTGCTCGCCAATCAGATCCAGCAAAGAGTCAGCAAGATGAGCACCCCATTCAGGTGCACCCTTACTGAATGCGTTATGTTCCAGGCTGTGGTGGTGAGGCAAATGATGCACGTTGGGTAGCAAATTTGCCGCATAAAGATCACGGTTCGCTGGAATACCGCCAACCGATATGCCACCAAAATTCACGCCATGGTAGCCACGCTGCCGACCCACCAAATGGACTCTCTCGCTATTGCCTTTCGCCTGATGGTAAGCCAAGACCATTTTGAGTGCGGTATCCGCTGACTCAGATCCGGAGTTGGTAAAGAAACAATGGTTGAATCCGTCGGGGGCAAAGTCAGTCAGCTTGGCAGCAAGCTCTACCGCCTGGTCGTTGGCAATCTGGAAAGACATGGCGTAGTCGAGTTTGGCAACTTGCTGTTGCACCGCTTCCACAATTTTAGGGTGGCAGTGCCCAATGCCGCTGGTCCAAAGCCCGGAAAATGCATCGTATACCTGACCGCCATCCCGAGTTTGGTAGTAATGGCCTTCCGCCCCGACCAATACTCTGGGAGATTGCTTGAAATCCCTGTTTGCTGTGAAAGGCATCCACTGGGCCTGGATGCCACGTTCAAAATTGTCACTCATTAGCTTAAGTACCCGCAATGCGTTAAATGCGGCGCTATTGTGCCACCAAAACTGCTGCCAGGGGTACGACTTCTTTAGAGTGAATTACGCCACGTCTTCGCTTAAATCGATTTCTAACAGAACAGTGTCCGCAGCCACCTGAGTACCCGCCGAACTCAGCACTTCGCTGACTACGCCATCAGCCTCAGCCTGAATTTCATAGTGCATTTTCATGGCCTCTAGAATGGCCACAGTTTGTCCTTTACTCACGGTGTCTCCCGGGGACACACGTATTTCCAGCAACATGCCGTGCATAGGTGCCGTGACACTGCCACCGCCAATACTGCTGTCAGTCGCTCCAGCAAGACGAATTTGATCTTTAAAGTGCAGCGTTCGCCCGTCGACGGCAAGAAAGTGCTCTGCCTCGGAAAGCGCCAGAAAATCTACTTGCTGTCGATTGCCGTCAACTTCCACCAGCGCTGCGTCACTGCCGTATTTAAGCAGCTTAACTTGAACACTTTCTTCTTCACATTTAACCGTATAACTATCGGCGCCCGATGAGTGTATGAACAGATTGTGTTCGCTATCATCGAATACATAGTGCTTTCTTACCGCCGGTGTTTCAGCGTTGTGCCAGTTCTTTAAGCCCGGCGCAACAAACAAGGAAGCAGCTTGTGCATGCTCATAGTCGTGTTGCATCGCCAGCACCGCCGCAACTGCCGATTCAGGTAAAGAGGGCTCTGGTTCGACAAAAGAAGCATCAGCAAACTGCTCCTCTATAAACGCCGTTGTTGCTTCTCCGGCAGCAAATGCAGACTTTTCCAGGCACTCGATCAAGAACCGCTTGTTAGTCGTAGTGCCAAACAGACAACTGCGTTTCAAAGCGTCGATCAAACGTAGCCGTGCAGTTTCTCTATCATTACCATAGGCAATGACTTTCGCAACCATCGGGTCATAAAATGGGGAAATGTTTTGGCCACTGCATATACCGCTGTCAACGCGAACACCCTCTCCCTCGGCCGGACGCCACAATCTCACTGGGCCGCTGGTAGGTAGAAAGTCTTGTGCCGGGTCTTCAGTGTAAAGACGCACTTCAATCGCATGGCCGCTTAGTTTAACCTCTTCCTGGGTGATACCGAGTTGATCGCCTTGTGCAACCTGCAATTGCATAGCAACAAGATCCAGCCCGGTAATCAACTCTGTGACGGGGTGCTCAACTTGTAAACGCGTGTTCATTTCCAGGAAATAGAACTCACCACTCTGATCCAGCAAAAACTCGACTGTGCCAGCTCCGTGATAGTCAATACTCCTGGCGGCATCCACCGCAGCCTTGCCCATTTGCTCACGCAGTGAATCAGTCATTACTGGGCATGGCGCTTCTTCAACTACTTTCTGATGTCTGCGCTGAATCGAGCAATCTCTTTCACCGAGATACACTGTATTTCCGTGCCTATCGGCAAAGACCTGCACCTCAACATGGCGAGGTTTAATAATCGCTCGCTCCAAAATCAGTTCGCCAGAACCGAAAGCGCCCTCGGCTTCATTTCTGGCCAGGGAAATGGCATTTTCCAATTCGGACAAATCGTCCACCAGGCGCATACCACGCCCGCCTCCGCCTGCGGCTGCCTTGACCATTAATGGTGAACCAATTTTTTTGCCTTCCGCTACCAGCGTTTCAACATTTTGATCCTCTCCTTCGTAACCTGGAACACATGGCACGCTAGCGGCGATCATTAAGCGCTTCGCTTCTGCTTTATTGCCCATCGCGCTGATCGCGTGTGCGGATGGACCGATGAATACCAACCCGGCTTCATCACAGGCGTTTGCAAACTCTGCATTTTCACTTAAAAACCCATAGCCCGGGTGGATAGCCTGGGCGCCACTGCTGCGAGCTGCCTGAATAATTTTGTCGGCACACAGATAGGACTCCGCGACTGGGCCGGCGCCAATCAAAACAGCTTGATCGGCCATTTGAACATGCGGTGCCAGCGCATCTGCTTGCGAGTAAACCGCCACAGTTTTATAACCCTGCTCTTTTGCGGTACGTATAACCCTACAGGCAATTTCGCCACGGTTGGCAATGAGGATACTGGTAAATCGATTCATCTTCGCCCGCCTATATTCGCGCTATACCAAAACTGTTTTCACGCACCGTTCGATTGCGCGACTCCCAAACAGTTTCTAGCAGAAAGCCCAGAGTCTGGCGTGAATACCTGGGGTCAATCATGCCGTCATCCAGGCAATGACCCGAGGTGTAGAACGCACTTGATTGGCTGTCAAAATGGTTTTTTAGATAGCGCTCTTGTTCGGCGATTGCTTCCTCATCCGGTTCACGTCCAGCGGCTTTGGCCTGCCCGCGCGCCACCATTCCCATGGTTTTGCCGGCTTGCTCGCCGCCCATTACACCCATTTTCGCGTTGGGGTAGGTAAAAAGAAAATCAGGTTCGTAGTGCCGACCGCACATACCGTAATTGCCAGCGCCAAAACTGGCACCTGTCATCATTGTGATTCTTGGCACTTCAATATTGCGCACGGCCTGAATCATTTTCGAACCGTGCTTGATCATTCCGGCCTGTTCAGATTTAGTACCTACGATATACCCGGTAGTGTTCTGCATAAAAATCACCGGGATATCACTTTGATCACACAGCTGGAGAAACTGCGTTGCCTTGTTAGCACCGTTTGGATCAATCGGACCGTTGTTGCCCAAAATCCCGCAACTCATGCCGTATATTTCAGCCTGCATGCAGACTGTTGCAGAACCAAAACCAGGTTTGAAATCAAGTATCTCGGAACCATCAACTATACGTGCTACCAGTTCGCGCATGTCGTAAGGCGTTCGATAGTCGCAGGGTATCACGCCGGCAATTTCATCCGGATCATACAATGGCTCAGAAAAACTGCGTTGAGGTGGCGTGGTGCAGCCCTTATTCCACTGCAGGCGATACACAACTTCTCTAGCCAGTTGCACAGCGTGACCGTCGTCTTCTGCCAAATACTCAACCAGCCCGGAAACGGTTGCGTGCATCTGTGCACCACCTAACTCTTCTTCGGTAGCTACCTCACCCGTTGCTGCTTTTAGCAAAGGTGGGCCAGCCAGGTAGGCCCGACCATTGGTTTTTACACCAATCACATAATCGCTAAGACCTGGCATATAAGCGCCACCTGCGGTGGATGAACCATGCAATATCGAGATAACGGGGATACCCGCTTTACTAAGTTGCGCAAGTCTGCCGAACAAAGCACCACCGGCACTGAAGCCCTCAACCGTATACTTGATCAAATCACCGCCGGCACTTTCGACCAAATGAACGAATGGCAGTTTTTGCTGCAAGGCAATCTCTTCTGCGCGCGCCACACGATACGCGCAAGCAGTGGTAAGAGTACCCGCAAGTATGCCGCTATCATCTACTACAATGACGCAGCGGGTGCCGGATATAAACCCAATGCCAGTAATTACAGTAGCACCCGGTAATGATTTTTCTTCAACGTCCGTATCAAGCAAATAGCCAGCTAGATTACCAATAGTAAGAAAAGGCATGCCAGGGTCCAGCAAGCGTGCTAGACGTTCTCTAGGTGTTAACTGCCCGCGCGAGTCGAAGCGCGGCTTGCGCTGTTCTGATTTAGCCGGTGCTCTGGAGTTGAGTTCACTAAGCTTGCCGATCAAGCCCAGCATCTCTTCGCGATTACGCGAAAACGTTTCAGAACCAGGTACTAACTTCGATTGAAAAACAGGCATTAATAAATTCCGGTCAAAAAACCTAAAGAGTTTTGCAAATGTGCTCCGGCACAGGAACAGGCAATTCGAGAAGCAACTGCGCATATCCTTTGCCCTGCGCGTCATTACGAATACTGGCGACACCGCCGCCCCCCAGTACCTTATGCAGCAATACGTTTACCGAGTTGCTGCCCGGCAGCAAATAACGATCTATGCTTGCATTGTTATCAGGTTCCTCCAGAAAGTGTTCGAAGCGCTGTTTGATGGCCGGTTCAGTTAAGGCCGCACAAATATAGGGCAAGTAAGATTCGTCCCGCGCGATTATTCCGATATTGGCCTTGTCACCTTTGTCACCACTTCTGCCCCATGCCAACTGCGACAGCAACACCGTGGCCGTTGCGTTTTCGCTGGGCTCAGGCCACTCAGGACGCAACAATGTGTCACTGCGAAACAATTGGCCCGGAATGTCGTTGCAGCTGATTACTTCCCCATCACAGTCAATCGAAATCTGCACAGCGGATTTGTTCATCAAAAAGGAATACAGCCGAACAACCGGAGAAGGTTTCGCGCGCGCGCCAGCAAAACCTGACAAACCTGGCGGCCCAGCCAGGCCCAGCCCGGCCAGTTCTTTAAGAAATAGACCTACTCCCATTGGGCTCTCGTGCTTCACCGCAATCTTCATTGCCACTTCTCGCGACCCTTCAAGGCGTTTGCACTGCCCGTATTGGCTCTCGGCGCCAATCAATTCAATACTGGTTTCACTGAAATCGGCCAAACCCAACGCGCCAAATGAGTTTTGCGCGGATCGAATGCACGCTTTACCAAAGGCTTGCGCTTTCTTATCCGCATCAGATCCATAAAACGTAAGAATCGTGCCGCCCCTGAATTGGTCTGCGTAAGTGGCACTCACTTTATAAGTATCTGGCGCCGGATACCCGCGTGCGCCAGAAACCCTAACCCGGTGTTCACCCTCCTGGCTCAAAACAACGTCGGAGAAATCACAAACCACATCGGGTAAGCAATAGGCCTGCGGATCACCTATTTCATACAGCATTTGCTCACTAACAGTGCCTACACTGACCAGACCAGACGTAGGGTCTGGCTTGGTACAAATGAACTCCCCGTTGGCTTCGATTTCGGCAATGGGGTAACCACTGGTTTCGAACCGACCTTCCAGTAGATGCCAGTCAGTAAAATTGCCTCCGGTAGCCTGAGTACCGCACTCGAGAATATGCCCACACAAAGAGCCGGCGGCAAGCCGATCCACATCATCACGCCCCCATCCAAACTCGTGAATGCAGGCACCCAAGGTCACAGCGCTGTCGACAGAGCGGCCGGTGATTACAATGTCTGCGCCCAACTCCAACGCTCTGGCGACAGGAAAAGCGCCCAGGTATGCGTTGATGCTTTGTATTTTGGCCGGATCTGGAAATGTTTCGCTGCTGAACATCTCATTGATGCCATCATTCGCCAGCGCGCCCGCCTCATCAAGAAGGTTATCACCCAATACGCAGGCTACTTTCAGGTCAACGTTTGCTTCGGCCAGCATTTCCCTGACAGCTTTCGCACAAGCATGAGGGTTAACACCTCCGGCGTTGGAGATAATCTTTACACCCTGGCGGGCTATTTCGGCGATATTGGGCTTTAAAGCAGCCGTTAGAAAGTCAGTGGCGTAACCTAAATGCTCATTCTTGGCTTTAGCCCGTGCCAAAATCGACATGGTTATCTCAGCCAGGTAATCGTAAACAATGTAGTCGAGATTACCGTCTGCCAGCAATTGGGGTGTGGCGCGCGCGGAATCGCCCCAATACCCGCTCGCACCGCCGATTCGGATAATTTTATTGTGCATCAGTGTCTCTACAGCCAATAGAATCAGTGCCGCCACCGGGTGGCAGACAATACATCACTACCCTGTCTGCACTGACACCTTATCGGTGCGGCCTATATTTTACTCAGGATACAACGAAGGCGTGTGACAGGACGAGGCAGGCGACAATATAACCCACTATGGGCAACTATGGACACCTTCACGAATGGGTTGGTCTCGAATATCGGTGTTGCTGATCTGGTTGGAGAACGGTACGTCGCAATACACCCCGAAATCAGCTTGCGTATTGTTGGCTATAAGATTCTCACTGATAGTATTTCCCACTACGTTACCTGTTGTCCCACCATTCGATTCCAGTGAAATCCCAGCCGTTACTTGCGGGCGCCAGCTAATCTCAGTGTTCTGTCCTACCGCGCGAATACTGTTCTCTATCACAGCATTGGACGTAGTATCTCTTGCAACTGAAGTCGATCCTGCCAGCACGATACCCGCTTTGGCTGCGCGCAGAATATCGTTGTCTTTTACCACATTGTGGGAAGCGCCATGAATCAACTTGATGCCGAAAATGTAGTTCTCAAACAACACGTTCCGGCGCACTGATACGCGTTGACCGAAACTATCAATACCTTCGCCGACCCGCGCAATCGCATTATTCACCAGCCAAATGTCGTGCGCTTCTGGACCTGCAATGTTTATTCCGTCAGTTTCTACACGATGCCGGTTACGTAATGCCTGTGATACTTGCAAGCCGAATACAAAGTTGTTCTGCACCATAACCGCACTTGAATTTAATATTTCTCCATCGCTTATCAGTCTGGAAGAGTCGATGGCAATTGCGGTGTGCTGTATTTCGCTGCTGGTGAAACTACCGTGCACCCAATTGGATTCAATCGATGCCCATTGCACGGAGTCGATTGCTATAACCAGTCCGTTTGAGAACCCGGAAATATCCAGCCCATTGATCACAATGTTCTCGCCACCACGAATTCGTACGGCACTTACATTCGAGCCGTCCTGAAAATCCTTGGTGACCACAAAATTTCGGAGTCTGACGTTCTCTACGTTCTCACCGGACAAAGCAATTGCATTGTCTGCAAACTCGATATTGGCGGCGCGATTATCGAAGCCACCCAGTGCGGTGAGATGCAGGCCTCCCTCACCATGTGAGTAAATATGCAGGTTGGATCGCAAGTTGATCTTGCTGGAAACCTGATAGCGGCCACTGAGAAAAACCTCGTCGTGGTTGTCAATGGCCGCCTGCAACGCTGCAGTATCATCAACGCCGTCATCCGCTATTGCACCATACAACTCTGGGGTCATAGACCACGCCTGGGCGGATAACATAGCCATCAAACTCAAGCTCGACGCAACGCATAAAGCTTTCAGTTGCAGCTGCGTTTGCATTAAGAACTTATTTTTTTCGTTAGATTTCAGCATAAAGTGCCCCACTGAGCCAATTACATTGCTCACCTTTTAGTAGCGAAAATGGAGGTTGATAACTGGGTGGAATCCATCCAACTACCAGAGGACCCCAAAGTAACAAAGCGCTTAAAAACTGTCTATTTGTTAACCGACGTGTGACCTGTTTAGCAGCTTATTCGGACAGACGGGCGTGCGAATTTAGAAACTTGAACTAGCAGGCGCAGTAAACCGTAGATTTAGCTACCGTTTATCTTGGAATGACACTAAAAGCAGCTACCCTTTAAGGAGTAAGGATACGTTTGCCTTCGGGCAACAAAGCACATGGACGCTGCTTAAGAATGTGGGTTAATTTCGTAAATGCGGTAGAACCGCGCATGGCCAGTTTTCGCTACCGCAGTATCTGGCCATCCATAGCTCTTGCCAGACTGGGGCACGAGTGCCTGATCACCGATGATCCCGATCAAGTACCGCTTGATAGAGCCACTCATGGAATAATATTTTCGAAGGCGTTCAACCAAAAATCACTTGAGCTTGGTTGGCGCGCGCACAATAACGACATTCCCGTGGTACTGGACGTCTGCGACAACATTTTTGTTCCTAACTACCTTGGTGGAACAACCGGACTACTTACCGTCGCTTGTTTCCGCGCAATGGCAGAATTCGCCAGTTGCATTCTGGTGCCCACGCAAGCTCTGGGTGAAGTGGTACGTCAACAGCTCGCTGGGACCACGCTGCAGATTCATGTTGTTCCCGACTGCGTAGAACAAGAAGAAGATGTGTGTGCGCTGCTGACGCAACTGCAGCAATCCAGCAGCGGTCATGTGCAGCTATTAGCAAATTGCACCATCGCGCTGAAAACTGGAAGAGTTGGCCTTCAGCGGGGTCGGCGAACTCTTAGCAATTACTTGCCGGCCCGTCTCTCCTCGCGCGGCAGCCGCATGCTTTCCCTGTTTAAAACAGCATTGTCCAATGACCTAAATTCAAACAGAGCGGCCGTACGAGCTCGCGTAGCGCGGCTTGTTCAATCGCTTCCAGGTAGCTTGTACTGGCGCAAGCCCAGCTGGCCCAGGCTGGATAAAAAATGCGTAGCGAATGGCATGGATGCACATCGAAAAACCGTTTTATGGTTTGGAAATGCCGGGCAGGCACATGGCAATTACGGTATTCCAACTGTTCTGAGATTTGCGAATGAACTCATACGAATCAACGAGCAACAACCCATTGAGCTGTTGATTGTTAGCAACAACCTGCCTAAATTTCGCGAATATATTCGCAGACTGCCAATTCCAAGCCGCTACGCAGAGTGGGACCCTATCAGTATTTTTGATCACATAAGATCGGCTGACCTGGTCATACTGCCGAATTCCAACGACAGCTTCTCTCGCACGAAATCAGCTAATCGAGTATTGCTTGCGCTTTCGCAGAGAGTGCCGGTTGTTGCCGAAGACTTTGCAGGCCTTGAGCTTCTTCGCGATTGCGTTGCCTGTGAGGATATCTACCGTGGCCTGAAACGATACCTGATTGATGAGCAAACGAGTAGCGACCTGGCGAATGCACAAAGGGTTCTTAGTGAGCATTTCTCGATACAGCGCATCGGCGAGCAATTATCGACCGTGTTGCAAGACATAGAAGCAACTGACCTGCGCAGTAAGCCTTGCCTGCTTTTTCTGTTTGACCTTCTTCAAGACGTGGAAGTCCTAAAACCGGTGCTCAACCATTTTGTGAGCCGGGATGACTGGCGTGTCAGAGTATTAGCGTCCAATTGGTTAATGTCTCAACCAGACTCGCCCGCTGACTACTTCAAGAGCAGCGGCCTGTTGCCAACCGTACTGGAAAGAGAGGAACTTCTGGCTGGCACGCCAACGTCCATAGATGGCGCAGATCTGGTTTTTCTGGCCTCCGAGACTAGCCTGGGTCCGCACAGGGTGGCACATCACGTTGCCAACGAAGCGGCCAGGAAAGGTATTCCTGCAGTCACTTTTCAACACGGGCTGGAAAACGAAGGGCTAACCTATTTTGGCGAAAACAAATCAGTCAAGTTTGCGTCCAAAAAAATCGTAGTTTGGAATGAGTTGCCAAGCACAATGGCGAATATCAGTTATGACACGCGAGAAAAGTGCTTGCCTATAGGTATTTTTCGCAGCACCGAGTCGGGTGCAGTGCCTATTGCACTGCGAAACAAATTGCCGTGCGATCGAGTAATCGGCGTATTTGAAAACCTGCATTGGGAGCGATACAGCGATTATTTCCGCAGTCAATTTCTGCACAACCTCATCACCACCGCCCGTAACAACATAGATTGCTGCTTTTTGGTAAAACCTCACCCCGCCGGCCAGTGGTTCGCGCTTTCAGATAGCGTACCTTATGATCTGCCATCGAACATTTTTACTATCGACAACACGGACGAGGACTGGCGACACATATCCGGCACACAGTTGGTTCATTTTGTGGATGCCGTGATCACAACACCTTCTACGATTGCGATTGACGCAGCGATCGCCAATGTTCCCGTTGCTGTTGTGGCACAGTCCCTGGGAGCGCTTGATATGTATGCAGGTCTGGATATGTTGAACAACGCAGACGACTGGAACGAATTTGTAGGCCGAAGTCTAGACGATCAAAGCCCGATTCTAGCGCGCGTAAATCGCTTTTTGAGCGAGCGAGTCAGCAAACTAAACCCGCTGGAAGAGCTGGAAATTGAGGTAAGCAAACTCATGGTGGGCTGACATCTGTGCTATGCCCGGCAAGCTCGCATCACGAAAACACTGCACTATTCATTGCGCAGAAAGCGTCTGGCCGTGAATAAACCAGCCAGGAAACCCATGGTATTCGCCAGTTGATCGGCAAACGAAGCATCCCGGTGAGGCACCATGCCCTGCATCAACTCGATCATGGGGCCCAATAAAAACAACAATACGCCAGCGACCAGAAAACTGCGCCCTTTGATAAATACAATACCGGCCAGGCACATATTGATCCAATGCATTAGGAAATGCGCAACTTTGTCAAAGTGCGGCAAGTCGATACCGATACCACTATCGTCAATCGGAATCAAACTCGCATAAATCTGCAGCGCAACAATCAGCACAAATACGAATTTGAGTACCGGCAAAAGCCGGGGTGCTTGTAAGTGCCGCAATGATGAGCGCGTAAACATAAAGTAATGTTGCTTGTGAGACCTGCTAATAGACTAGCATAGCGATCACACTCTGCTGACAGACGTTCAGCTGATCTCAAGAGGGACAAAGCCACTATGAGTTGGGACTTTTCGACACCCCCTGACTTTCAAGTCCAGCTCGACTGGATGCTTGAATTTGTCAACGATACATTGATACCACTTGAATTGCTGTATGAGGGTTTGAACCAAACCCAGCTTGACGCCGTTTGGGCTCCACTAAAGCAACAAGTGAAAGACCGCGGATTATGGGCCGCTCACCTTGAGCCTGAGCACGGCGGGCAGGGATATGGTCAGGTCCGTCTTGCGCTTATGCACGAGATTTTGGGTCGTGCTGAGTTGGCGCCAGAGATATTTGGCTGCCAAGGACCGGATTCCGGCAACGCTGAATTATTGGCTGCGGGTGCCACGCAAGCGCAGCGCGAACGCTGGCTGTATCCCTTAATGGCGGGCAAGCTGCGAAGCACCTTCGCATTGACCGAACCTGACACCTCCGGCTCAGATCCTACCGGTATTCGCACCCGGTGTGAGCGCGATGGCGAGCACTGGTGCATCAATGGTCACAAGTGGTTTTCTTCTAATGCCAGTGTGTCTGACTTCACTTTGCTAATGGCCGTGACGGACCCGGAGGCGCCACCGCACAAGCGTGCTTCCATGATTGTTATACCCAAAGATACACCCGGCATGCGTGTGCTGCGCGATGTAGGCACGATGCACCACCCCGCCCACGCAGAACCAGGCTCACTGATGGACAGAATTGGTGGTCATTCTGAAGTGGTGTTTGAAAATTGCCGGGTGCCACTGGATCATATGATTGGCGAGCCAGGCGACGGTTTTGTATTAGCCCAGAAACGCCTTGGCGGCGGGCGTATTCACCATTCGATGCGAATGATTGGCCAGTGTAATCGCGCCTTTGAAATGCTGCTGGAGCGTGCTGCCTCGCGCCACACCCGAGGTCGACCATTGGCAAAACAACAGATGGTTCAAGCCACCATCGCCGAAAGTTATGCGCAGATTTCCATGGCCAGGCTACTGGTTCTCAAATCAGCTTGGACCATGGATGAAAAAGGCCCATTCAGCAAAGCGGCTCGACTGGACATTGCTGCAGCCAAGTTCTCGGTGCCCAGAATACTGCTGGATGTAATCGATAGTGCCATTCAGCTGCACGGTGCTTTGGGGTATTCAACAGACATGCCCCTGGAAGCAATGTATCGCAGCGCCAGAGCCTTGCGGATCGCCGATGGCGCCGATGAAGTGCACAAGCAGTCAGTCGCCCGATTGCTGCTGGAAGAAGTAGACGCGATAGAGGGCTACCCCAGCGAACACATACCCACTCGCAAAGCGCATGCCAAAAAACAGTTTCAGCACTTGATAGACAAGGTCCGCTAGTACGACGCTGCACCAGCAAACACAACTTCTCAGATCATGACGAACGGTAGCTCAGACCTCCTTAATGTGTCGAATTAGTTGACACCAGCACCAAACCGCTCAAATTATAACCAATTTTTACTGTTGTATATCAACGGCTTGCAAAACTTGGCACGACATCTGCTAACTGTATATTAATTGATCAACATACCGATTTCCGGTGAACGATCACAAGCAGTAGTGCAGGATGATGAGTAACATACAAAACCGACAACATTTGAGTAGCCCTAGCAGCACCCTCCGCTGCGCGGTAATTCTGTTGTTACTCGCCATCTATTTGACCGCACCGGCAACCCTGGCAGCGGAACCTGCAAGCATGGATAAAAACACTGTGAGCGAAGAATTGCTGACAGTGGATCAAGAATCCTCGAACACCACAACCCAAGGCAATGCAGATAATCGTGATGACCTTGAGCCCAGCACTCTGGCTTTGTTGGCGCTCGGTTTGATTGCGCTCGGCCTGGTGCGGCGCAAAGCTCGCGAGTGAATCTCGGGTATCGCCTTCGCGATACCTGTATCAGTTGGTTCTTGCCCTGCTTCGGCAGGGCTTTTTTTTGCCTGTGTTATTATTGCCAGTCTGTTTTTGACAAAACGTATACACAGCGGAATCGGTAGCTAGAATGAAGCAACTTGGTACATTGGACTCGGCGTTCATAAACCTTGAAAACAGTGCAACTCCTCAACATGTGGGCGGTCTGGGAATTTATGACCCTTCCACCGCGCCTGGCGGCTTCGTGCGCTTTAAGGAAGTTCTGTCCAGTTTTGAACAGCGACTGAACAAACTGCCATTGTTTCGTACCCGGCTGGTCCAGGTACCGGGTGACATTGACCGGCCTTACTGGGTTGAAGATAAAAACTTTGACGTAGAGTTCCATCTCCGCCACATTTCTCTGCCGAAACCTGGCGACTGGCGACAGCTTTGGATTCAGGCAGCCCGTCTGCACGCCCGCTCTCTGGACATGTCTCGCCCATTATGGGAAGCGTATATCATTGAGGGTCTGGACAACATAGAAGGCCTTCCCGAGGGCGCTTTTGCGATGTACACCAAGATGCATCACTCATTGGTAGATGGCGCCGGTGGCGCGTCGTTTATGTCGGCACTGCACGATTTGGAGCCAAACCCGACCTACGACACTAACGCCCCGCAAGACACCATCATAGTTGATCGCCAGCCTTCCGATGGCGAGCTACTTGCCAGAGCATTGCTTAACCGAACTACTAACTCAATCAGTATGCTGCGGAGCATTGGCGGCACCGCGGTTGAGTTAGCCAAATACGGCATAGCTGTGGCGAAAGAAGAAGTGCCTTCACCGGATTTGGCTGCGCCGAAAACCCGTTTTAATCAGAAAGTGGGTCCGCACCGAGTCGCCGAGGCCGCGGTTTTTGAACTGGATCACTTCAAAGATATTAAGAATGCCTGTGGTGCGACGATCAATGATGTTGCACTGGCAATCGTTGGCGGAGCCATGCGTCGCTACCTGGACCGACATGGTGAGCTACCAGACGAATCGCTGGCCGCAGCCATACCATTAAATATGCGCACGCGCCGTGAGCAAAATGATGAAAACAATCAAGTTGGCTCAATGTTTACCGAACTGCACACCAATATTGCAGATCCAGTCAAACGCGTGAACGCAGTGAGTGAAAGCGCCAGGCTGGCGAAAGAAGCCAGCGAATCCAGCCCATTGGTAGAAGCCATGCGCGTGGCAGGTTTTTTCTCACCTGCCTTGTCCAAGTCTGTTGCCAGCTTCTGGTCAAAAAACCAGTTAAGCCGCTTCATTCCCATGAACACCAGTACCGTAGTAACCAATGTACCTGGCCCAAACTTTCCCTTGTTTTGCGCAGGCGCAGAAATGGTCCGTTATCACGGACTGGGCTTGCTAACTCCTGGGTGTGGCCTGTTTCATACAATTTTTAGCAGCAATGGCAAAGTAAGCGTCACAATTCTTGGCGACCGCAATGCGATACCCGACCCTGAATTTTATGCGCAATGCCTGCGCCATTCATTTGAAGAAATGTATCTGGCGGCCACTGGTGCACCTGCTAAACAGCCTGTTGCTGCTGTTGCAGCAAAGCCTGCGCAGGACAGCAAGCCGAGAAAGACCGCAACGCAGGCGGAAAGCAAGACAAAGAAACCGGGCAAGACCATCAGGCAAACGAAGCAAGCGACTGCCAGGAAAAGCAAGCCAGCTAAAAAGCCTGTTGTTAAGGCAAAAGCGAACACGGCTGCCAAGCCGAAAACCAGTTCGCGCTCATTGCGCAATATCCGTATTCCTGAGTCGGCAAAACGAACAACGAGCAGCAAGAAAACGGCAAGTAAGCGAGCGCGCACAGCGCAAACCGAGACCGCCTGACACAGTTTGTACCGCGCTGATTGATTCTGCGGTCGAGCTTTATTCGCTGCGCTCGTAGCGCCACTCGCCGGGTCGCATAACACAGCGGTGCCTGCGGCCAGGCATGTTGGCATCCGAATTCTCGTAGCCGGCGTCTCCGCTGTATAAGGCCACTACGTCATCGCCTTGTTTGCTGAACCTCGGGTGGAACACAAACGGGGTTTGTTCGGCAACCGCTTGCAAGGCTTGCTCAGCAGAATTAAACGGCGATAACTCCGTCAAGGATACGAAGGTTGGCGGCAACAGTTCGATTTCCTGCTTCGCATGCAGGGCAAGCGCATTCTCCGGTGTCACCCACACATGATCCTCAATCTCTGAACCATCCACGGTGACTTCGTCACGATCGTGAGTATGCGTTAGAAAAAACCAGGTTGAAAATCGCTTGGGCATCACGGGCGGCGTAGTCCAATGCGAGAAGTACGCAAATTCATCCGCCTTGACCCGCAAACCCGTCTCTTCAAGGGTCTCCCTGGCCGCTGCATATGGTGCCGCGGCGTCTTCCTCCTGGCTTCCCGCCTCATCAAAATCAGACGACTCAAAACGCCCACCCGGAAACACCCAGGATCCTCCGGCAAAGGTTAATTTTGAGTTCCTGCGTAGCAATAAGGTCTGCAAACCTTCATCAGCGTCTCGCAGCAAGATTACTGTTGCAGCGGGCCGGATTGGCACCTTGGAAAAGTCGGGCTTTTCGGCCATGTAATTGCTCCTGAGAGTGCTTTTGACCTGTTCGGCGCTTATCAAATTTCGCCGTTGCGACGCATGGTAGCAGCTAAACGCCTGGTAAATTGACCTTGCCACCTTTCACATGTGAGTATGTGACACAAATATGACATAAGAATTGCATTTTTGAGATTTTCTGACCTCAGCCCCCGTATTTGGCGCGGCATATTACTACTTTCCCTAACCGCCTGCGGTGCCGGCGGCGACACGGAAACTGTTTCAAACAGTGAGCTCTTTCCTGTGCAGCCAGATCTGTCGGGCGAGTTTTTCGACAGAGACAAAGTGTTGCAGGTCGACATCCAGATGGATGAGGCGGACTACGAGACCTTGCGTTTTGAAGGGCGAACCATGGGCGACTTGCTTTCCGGTTGCTTTCGAGATTTCGAGTACACCAATTTTCAAGCCGACGTCAGTATTGATGGCAATATGATCCCCAACGTTGGTATTCGAAAGAAAGGGTTTCTTGGCTCTTTGAGCCCTAGCAGACCATCGTTGAAGTTGAATTTTTCGGTGAATGACGCAGGCTCAAGCTATCTGAGCATGCAGCGAATGACCTTGAACAACAATCGCCAAGACGCTAGCGCTACCCGCCAATGCATAACTTATCAACTTTTTGGAAATGCTGGTCTGATAGCACCTCGCTGCAACTTTGCCAAAGTCAGCGTTAATGGACAGGATCTCGGTTACTATTCAAATGTTGAAGGTATAGATGAGTCTTTTTTGCGGCGCAACTTCGACAATGCGGGTGGTAATCTTTATGAGGCCCAGCTAGCCGGGTTTGCACCAATACGCAAAGACTCGTTTGAGCTGAAAACCAACGAACGGGTGAACGACCGCAGTGACCTGGACACTGTGGTTAATGCGCTTGCCGCAGACGACGACAATTTGCTACCACTGCTTGAACAGGTATTGGATCTTGACCAGTTTATGGAATTCTGGGCCATGGAGATTATCACCGGCCATTGGGATGGCGCCACTGGAGACACCAACAATAACTACTTCATCTACAACGACCCGCAAAGTCAACGCTTTAGCTACATACCCTGGGGAACAGACGGTGCTCTTAGTCCGAGAGCAGGGCTAAACGGCGGTGAGTTTCCGATATGGCATGTGAGCTTTTTGTCTAACCGGCTTTATAACATTCCGGAAATACGGGCCCGTTTATTTGAAAATGTAGATCGTCTATTGGATGAGATTTTTGATGAGGCAGCGATTACAGAAGAGATGGACCGTATTTTTGAGCTGACCGATAGCAATCCAGACGCGATTGATGAGGTTAAGGATTTCGCTATCAATCAAGCAGAGCGCCTGCGCGGTGCAATGAACGGTGACATAGAAGATGATAGCCAGCCATTGGTGGATGCGGAGACGACTTGCAGCTCTATCCGCGGCCGGGTAAGTGGGCAATGGGAAGGCAATGTAGGCTCTTTTACTTACACTGACTCAAGCGGCATTTCGCGAACATTTACTGGTCCGCTTAACAGAAACGATATTAGTGGCGGCGCGTTGACTAGCTTAAGCAACCCGCAAACCATTCCGTTTAACATTTTGGGCATCGGCAATGGTCCACTGGTAATAGCGATTTTCTCCGTAGAGGAACCCGAGTTCAAAGTGGGAGAAACGCAGTTTCACGGTTTCGCAACCACTCTGTTTATTATCGATACCGGGCCCGACGGTGACTTCGGTATCTCTGCCGGAGGCCGCTTGACGATAGATCAAGCAGGCCAACCGGGCGAGCCTTTTAGTGGCAGTTTTGAAACCGAGTTGGGTTTCAACAATGGTTTCTTTGGCGGACCCGGCAGCTGATGCAGGCGTTTTCCATTCATCATTTGCAAGCAACGCATGAACGCCTGCGCCAAACGTGTAACTCAGACTATGCGGAATTAAGCACGGCTGCAAAGGCATTTCAAAGTCACTCATTGGATAAGGAAACTGACAACAGTTTGATGGACAGAGTCGACTCGAAATACTTGCTCACATTTGACGCTCTGCAGAAAGGGCTGGGCGACCTGACGCATGACTATACCGCGCTGGAAATAGATTCAAATCGAGTATTCACGTATCAGAATACATACTTTGATTCCAATAATTTGAACTACTACTTACAGCATCATAACGGCAAGCTTAATCGGCACAAAGTGCGTTATCGCCGCTACAAGGAAACGGATTCAGAATTTTTTGAAGTCAAATTCAAAACGAACAAAAGACGTACGGTGAAACAACGCACAGAACTTACAGAGGAAACTGCAGCAGAGGCTGCCAGTCAGAAATTTGTGCTCAGCTTGTTACCGGACTCGGAGGTGGCCAAACTTGCTCCTGTGCTGCATGTTAACTACCAACGCATAACATTAATGCATAAGCAGGCCAATGAACGCCTAACTCTGGATTTTGATTTACGCTTCAGCCGCGTTGGTAGTACGCAGCAAACACAATTGCCTGATCTGGCCATCGTGGAAAACAAGCGTTACGGTAAACCAGAGAAGACTGCATTTCAGGATTTCGTTAAGAGAAATTCGCTTAGGGACAGCAGCTTCAGCAAGTACTGTATTGGCTGCTGTCTTACCGCAGAAGAACCGTTAAAAACGAATCGCTTCCGACCCGTTTTGCGACGAGTAAATTCCTACACTAGCAATAGAATACCTTTAGATATTTGATATGGCATCCACCTTAGGTACATTTTTTATAGTGCGACTGTTGATTAACACGGCATCAGTTATTGTACTGGTTCGTTTTTGTTATTACCCATACTCACGCCATCGCGCGCATGCCATGTCATTTGTGTTGTTTGGCACGGGTGTGTTTATTGTCACCGCCTTATTGCACAGTGCCGATATATCAATGGGTTTTGCTTTTGGCCTGTTTGCCGTCTTTTCCATGCTCCGCTATCGAACCGAGTCAATTACCATCAAGGAAATGACGTATCTTTTCCTGGTGATTTCCATTGCCCTATTGTCCGGTGTTGGGCAAATGGCGTGGTGGGAATTGTGCCTGCTCAATGGATTAATATGCCTGATGGCGTACTTTTCCGAGACCAGCGCCATTTTGCCGATACTGCACGACAGGGAAATTCTCTATGAAAATGTTGCCAATATAGCGCCTGATAATAAAGAAGCTCTGATCGCTGATCTGCGCGAAAAAACCGGACTGGATATTCAGTTTGTTGAGACTTTATCTGTGGACTATCTTCGCGATACAGCACGATTGAAGATTCACTTTGCGCCGCGGGAAGGGAATGAGTAAACCCATGAAGCATGCCAGGCTAATTATCTCGCTGGTGGCTATTGTGTTCAGCCAGATTGCCGTCAGTGAAGATAGCCACCGGTTTGAGTTGGGCGGTTTGATCCAGCTGGACGGCAATTTCACTGGCAAATTCTACAACCGTGATGCGCAAAGCGATCGCGAATTCGATGTTCGTCGCGCAAGACTTGATGCCAACTATCGATATGGATCTGACTGGCGCGCAAAGTTCACCGCCCAGTACGAAGAGAGCGGCGATTCCTTAAACGTAAACAATGCCTGGTTGCGCTATACGGGGTTTGACGCGGTAAAGATAACCGTTGGCAAATTCAAACAGCCGTTTGGTCTGGAGCGCTTGGACAGTGTGCGCTCAATCACGGCGTTGGAGCGTGCAATGACAACCAGCGCACTCACACCAAACCGCGCGTTTGGAATTCAGCTGCACAAAAACCGTAAACGTCGCAGCTGGGCCGTTGGCTTGTTTCAGGTGCACGATGACGACCACCGCTTTCCCAACACTGCGCCGCAATCACTCACCGGTCGGTATTCGTTCGCTCCGGTCCGCGACAAAAGTAAGGTAGTGCATCTTGGCATTGCGGGCTCATACACAGACTGGAACGACAACCCTTTTCGCTTACGCGAATCGGCTGAGGTAGGTTCGGCTGACAATATCGTTCGCAGCGCGCGCTTCAATGCTGACAAGCAGTGGCAGCTTGGCCTGGAAGGTGCTTGGCAACACGGTGCAATGAGGTTGCAGGCAGAATATATGCTCACCGAAGTGGATGCCAGCGACATCAACCAGCCATTTAATTACGATGGATATTACCTGCAGGCAAGCTATGCATTGAGTGGCGAACACAGACGCTATAACAATGGCGAGTTTGCCCGACTTAAACCCGAATCAGACAGAGGTGCCGTGGAGTTATTCGCTCGTTACAGCGAAGTTGATTTGAGAGACAATGTAGGCAGTGACGCGATTGGCGCCGAAGCAAGTGTGATGACCATTGGCGCCAACGTCTATGTTGAAAAGCACATACGAATGGGTATTAACTATCTGATGCCTGAAATTTCAGGTGATACCGTTCACAGCCAAACGTCTGGCGATGCGGTCACCATGCGTTTCCAACTTACTTTCTAGGGGGCTCCAGGTTCCCTACGGAATAAAGCGGCTGATAGTATCCACCACACACGCGGGGCGATCGCTACCTTCAATTTCAACAGTGACCCGAACCACCGCCTGCACAGCATTCCCTTTCACTTCTTCAACGCTAAGCAACTCGCCGCTGCCGCGGATTTTCGACCCGGCCGGAACGACGGCGGGAAAGCGCACTTTTTCAACGCCGTAGTTAATACCCATGGATACATTGTGCACTTTGAAAATATCCGGCAGAAATAAATTGACCAAAGACAAGGTGAGATAACCATGTGCAATACAGGCTCCATAGGGTCCGTCTTTGGCTTTTTCCGGATCAACGTGTATCCATTGATGGTCACCCGTTGCGTCTGCAAACAGATTAATACGCTGCTGGTCTACCAATAGCCAGTCGCTACTGCCTAGTGTCAGTCCGGGTTCGGCGGCCAGCAGTTCAGCGGGTGAATCAAATTCTGTGCCCATCTTTCTAATTCCTCAGTCTTGGCATTGCCGGATTATATCACTGCAGCAAAATGGTGTTTCTATCGGTCTCGCAAGGCTTTGCGAATCTTGGCTTTTTGCGCTGGGCTTAGATCGCGAAACCGGCGACGCAATTCCTCACGCCGTTCCTTTGGCAATGACTTGTATCGCTGACGTTGATCCAGCAAACGTTTACGCTGTGGCGGCGATAACTCCTTGAACTTCTTATACCGCTCCCTGATCTGTTGCTTTCGATCGGCGCCTATACTCTGCCAACGCTGATAGCGTGTTCTTGCCTGGGCACGCTGCTGCTCATCCATAGACTGCCAGCGCTTCAGGCCACTGAGCATTTTTTGCTGTCGCTCTGCGGAAAAAGAGCCCCACTGGGCTTCAAATGGCTGAAGTGCCTGCTGCTCTGTTGCACTCAAATCAGACCAGGGTTGTTGCGCAAAGCTATTCAGACTAAGCAAAAGCAATATAGCGCCCAGCCAACAGCAACGCACTTCTGCTGAGAAATACTTGATCATTGTGCACCCTCCTTCTCAATTGCAATCTCGGTGCATGGTTCTTTATGCAATGACTCCGCGTGCTTTCGATTACCGGAATCGCAATCACTCTGGTCCAGCGCATCCAATTCTGCCTCCAGCCAGTACTGCTCTTCTTCAGACCAATTGGCCAGAAATTCAAGGAACTCAATATCTGCTACCGATTCTTGCGCCCACACCAGACCCACAATCGAAACCAGGCCCAATAAGCTAAAGCAGCTCACGGAAACGGTTTTACTGGTCATACCTCAACCCCCTCGTTGCTGTCTAGCCACATATAAAACTCAAGTTCTTCCAGCAGCTCCAGGTCAGCGGCCGAAGCAAGCAATTCGAAGTCATCAATGTTGGCTGTCGCGGCATCAACCAGCTGTGGCAGTGTGTCAGCTATTTTGGCTTCCTGTGAATCAGGACTAATTTGTAAAACAACGGTTACCAGCGCTGCGGCTGTTAGCGCACCACCGAACGGCATCCAGTTCCATTGCATGCCACTCTTTCGTTCCAACGCGGCTGATCGCGCCTTATGCAATCGGCTGAGAGTCGCAGCATCCAGGGAATCGTCTTTTCGTTCCATTAACTCAGTGACATTACCAAGCAGCTTGTGCTCCACCTCGTTTGCCTCTACCAGGTTAATTGGCTCATTCGTTTTGTCGCTAGACATCAGGAATACTCCGCAAGTTGATGCTTCAATTTTTGCAATGCTCTCGAATAGTGTGTTTTGACGCTGCCCTTGGAACAGCTCATTGCATGGGCTGTCTCGGCTACATCCAGTCCCTGTACCGCCCTGAGCAAGAATACCTGTTGTTGTCTGACGGGCAGATCACGCAAGGCGCCATCCAAAGCATGCATGAAATTTTCCTGCTGGGCGTCACTTGCAGGCGTACTGTGGCTCAATTGCACCGGCAAATCGCCTTCGGTTGTAACTGCCTGTTCACCATCTGCGTCTTCATTTCCGCCGTTTCGCGAGAACCAACGTGATGTCAGCGATTGACGACGGTACCAATTCTTGATTCGATTCTGCAATATTCGGGTAAACAACGGTCCCCAGGTTGCAGAGTCTTTTTCGGAATATTTTTGCACCAGCTTGTACATTGCGTCCTGCACAATCTCAAGGGCGTCATCCCTGTTACCTGTGGCCATCAGCGCCATATTGAATGCCCTGCGTTCTTGCGTTGCAAGAAACTGATCCATTTCACGCATTTGCAGCTGTCGAGCTTGCTCATCACTCATAGTCTGCTGGCAACAATCCACCCGTACGAAGAACTCAGATCTCTGCAGCCTAGCGCAGATGAGGGGGCAACCAAAGCCCCCACTGTGTGCACGATTGCTCAATCTACCTCTGGTTCAGGCGCCGGTCGATTCGATCGCCTTTTCTATCAAGACGTCTATCTATCTTATCCCCTTTACGATCCAGTCGATTGTCAACTCGATTACCACGGCGTTCCAGACGATTCGCCAAGCCGTCACGGTCGTGCTGACGAGCAATTTCGGCGCGTCGATCAAAACGGCGTTCCGCAACATCACCCTTCCTGTCCAGGCGCTGATCAATGCGGTCTCCTTTGCGATCAAGGCGATGGTCAATGCGATCACCCAGTTTGTCTGCGGCATCACTTGCCTGTGCGATACTCAGTCCGGTCCAGGTTGATGCGGTGATAATGACACCCAAAGCTATTGCCGGTTTTTTCATGATACTTCTCCTGTCGATATCGACTCAGTGTTAGTAATGCAAC
Organism: uncultured Pseudomonadales bacterium; assembly: GCA_964352475.1. Classification (GTDB taxonomy): domain Bacteria; phylum Pseudomonadota; class Gammaproteobacteria; order Pseudomonadales; family JAUIET01; genus JAUIET01. Next base: position 157,058 of record CAYGSL010000001.1, read on the forward strand.
CAGTTGCCTGTACGTGCGGATTTCTGGCTGTTTCATATCTACTAACCCTCAAACGCCCGATCGGTTGACACTAAATGGATTAATTTTAAGCCGCCTGCTACCGTCCATCCGATAAGGTATCGGACCAATTATCAAAGTCAGTTCAGGCAACGAGGGCAGTAATGAGAGCAGCGATTCTGGAACAGGCAGGTGAACCTATCGTGATCTGCGAAGACGTGGATATTATTGAACCACGCGCTGGCGAGGTGCGGGTTGCTGTCAAATACTGCGGAATTTGCCATTCGGACCTAAGCCAGGTTGATGGTACCTTCGTTCCAACAGAACCTATCATTCTTGGCCACGAGGCGGCTGGTGTAGTGGAAAGCATCGGCGTTGGAGTAGACCATCTCGCCGTGGGCGACCATGTCATCCTGACACCCGCACCGCCTTGCGGGCATTGCTATTTCTGCGTTCGCAATGAGCCACAGCTCTGCCTGAATACCCACGCGGTATTCACTAACACATTTGCCGACGGACAAACCGGGCTTTCCAGAGCCGGCAAACCTGTTCTTCGCGGTCTTGGTATGGCCGGCTTTGCCGAATACGTGGTAACACAGGCCAGCGGTGCGGTAAAAATTCCGGCAGAGGTGCCTTTGGAACACGCCTGCGTCATCGGTTGTGCCATGCAAACCGGTGTTGGTGCTGTGTTTAATACAGCAGGTGTGGAAAAAGGTGCCAGTGTACTAATCATGGGCCTTGGAGGCGTCGGCATGGCCGCTGTTCAGGGCGCCAGAATCAGTGGCGCGACCACCATCATCGTTTCTGACCCGGTCGCTGAGCGTCGCGAGTTGGCCATGCAACTGGGGGCTACGCATTGTGTGGACCCGATGAATGAAAACCTGATTGAACAATGCATGCAGCTTACCGAGGTTGGCGTTGACTATGCGTTTGAAACCGCTGGTGTCGCCGCACTGATCAGCGATGGCGTAAATGCCACGCGATCTGGAGGGATGACGGTTTGTGTAGGCGCGCCAGGCCTTGAAGCCAAGCTGGTAATAGACCCGGCGGTCATTTTTGCATCGACAGAGAAAAAGCTATGCGGTTGTTTTTTAGGCAGCTGCAACTCACTCTATGAAATACCCAGACTGGTTCGGCTTTATCAGGCGGGCGTTCTGGACCTTGCCGCAATGATCAGCGACATACGACCACTGGAAGAAATCAACCAGGCAATGGATGACATGAAGGCCGCCAGAGGTTTGCGCACTGTTTTGCAGATCTAACGATCATTTCACCCGGAAGTGATACAATGCCTCCCGCTCTCGCCTCTAACAATAACTTCCCTGATGACACGCAACGCTGATCAAAGCCGTGTGCGCTGATTTGCTCGTTCTTGCATCACAGAGTACATGGTTGTAACAGTAGAACCGACCGCAAATGCTAAGCTAAAAGGATGGCCGCAATCGGCCCATTTTTGTACGGAAAGAAGTTGAATACAGAGCAGTTTAAAATTCTTGCACCAATCGCGATTCTGTTGGGCGCCACTCTTATCGCCGCATTGCTTGTGCTTGCCAAGCCCGCAGCAGAACAGAAACACAGTACGCCAGTGCAACCGCTGGTCGATATTGTAGTAGCCGAAAAACGCACCGTGGCCATTCCGGTGTCGGCACAAGGCACTGTTCGCGCACGAACAGAAACACAATTGATTGCAGACGTTTCAGGTCGTGTGCAATCCCTTTCCGAACGTTTTCGTGCAGGTGGCTATTTCAAGCGCGGCGAGGAAATGGCCAGAATTGACAACCGTATGTACGTCGCAGCGGTCAAACGCGCAGAAGCCGCCGTTGCCGGTGCTAATAGTGCGCTTGCAACTGAAATTGGCCGCAGTGAGGTTGCCCATAAAGAATGGCAGCAACGCGGCAAGAAAACCAAACGAAGCGAGGCCGCACTGGCGCTTTACCTACGCAAACCACAATTGGCAGAGGCAGAGGCACAGCTTGCATCCGCGAAAGCAGATCTACGCCAGGCGCAAGCTGATCTGGAACACACCGTAGTGCGCGCGCCCTACAACGCCATGGTTAAGTCCCAATCGATAGATGTGGGTCAATACCTGAATCAAGGTGCAATGATAGGCAGCGTGTTTGCGATCGATACCGCTGAGGTAAACGTGCCATTGCCTGAAAAAGAATTGCAATTCGTTCGAATTCCCGACGCTTTCGACCAAACGGATGCTATTTACCCGAAAGTGGTTTTGCGCGGTACGGGAAGCCAGAGCGCTTTGCATTGGCAGGGGCGATTGGTAAGAACTGAAGGGGTAGTGGACGAAAAAACCCGGTCGATGACGGCTGTTGTCGAAGTCGCTGACCCTTATGGCTTGCTAGGAAATTCAGAGCATCGCAAGCAACCTCTGCGATTGGGCACTTACGTGAAGGCCTACATCGATGGTAAGCCAATTTCAGATCTGATTGAGATTTCGCAGGCTGCGATCAATCCGGGTAACAAGGTTTGGCTGGTGAATGAGCGCGGAAGGCTTGAACAACGCACCGTCAATATTCTTACCCGAACTGCCGAGACTGCCTACATCAATGGAGGGCTGGCGCACGGCGACAAAGTCAGCACTACGTCATTAAGCAGTTTTGTGACAGGAGCCGAAGTCCGCATAGCAAGCATTAACGGCGAGGCACCGGAGCAAAGCTTAACGCTAAGTCCGGCAAGCACCGATGCAGCAACCGACGCACAGCTGTAATGAGTGAGTTGGAAAACCCCACGCTTGGGGAAATAGATACGCACAAAGGTGTTATCGCCTGGTTTGCACGCAATAGCGTTGCTGCCAATTTACTGATGCTGATCATCATCGTTTCCGGTTTGTATTCCATCAGTAATTCTCTACGTTCTACCATGATGCCCGAGATAAACATCCAGAGCATTGTTGTCAGCGTACCCTTCCCCGGCTCAACACCGGAAGATGTAGAAGAAGGCATTGTTCTGAAAATCGAGCAAGCCGTTGAGGATATTGAGGGCATCACTGAGATTACGTCCACTGCGAACAGCGGCATTGGTACTGTAAACCTTGAAGTTGATACTGACCATGACGTTTACGTGGTTATGGATGAGGTCAAAGTAGCCGTCGACGGCATTACCACCTTCCCCGACCAGGCCGAAAGTCCCAATGTAGCGCGCATGGAAATGGATTTTGCGAAACTGGCATTGCAGATACAGGTTGGCGGTAGCATGGATGAAATGGGCAGGCGCGATGTAGCAGAATCGTTGCGCCGCGAATTACTGGAGTTGCCCGAGGTTATTCAGGTCGAACTGTTTGGCGATCGACCGTTTGAAGTAACGATTGAAGTATCTGAACTCACTCTGCGTAAATACGGCCTGACGCTGAGCAATGTCAGTGAGGCAATCCAACGCGCTTCTGTGGACCTGCCGGGTGGCAAGATTCGCACGATAAATGGCGATGTGATTTTACGAACCAAGGATAAAGCGTATCGGCAGTACGAGTTTGAAGACATTGTGCTGATCACCAATGCTGATGGCACCCGCGTGACCATTGGCGACGTTGCTACCGTAAAAGACGGTTTTGAAGAGCTGGACGGCTTTTCCTATTTTAATGGCGGCCCGAGCATAGGCGTTGTGGTAATGGCGGTTGGCGATCAGGATATTCTTGAAGTCACCGATGCCGCAAAAGCGTTTTTGAATGAACGACAACTAACACTGCCAGAAGGTGTCAGCATAGAGTACTGGGCCGACTTTACCTATTACCTGAAAGACCGTCTGGGCCTGATGTTTGAAAACATGTTGCTTGGAGCGATACTGGTTTTCGTCATCTTGTTACTGTTTATGGATTTCAAGGTAGCCATGTGGGTTGTGATCGGTTTGATCGTAACCTTCCTTGGTGTTTTCGCCACTCTGCCGCTAGACGCGATAGACGTTACGCTGAATATGTTCAGCGTACTTGGCTTCATTGTTGTGTTAGGGATTGTGGTGGACGACGCCATTGTCATTGGTGAAAGTGCCCATGCCAGCATGTCGCGCGACGGTTATAACGTGGATTCCGTAATAAGCGGTGCACGCCGTGTGGCCACGCCCGCGACCTTCGGCGTGCTAACTACTATTGCGGCCTTTGTTCCCATGGTGTCGCTTGAAGGTGATGCCGCGGCATTCCCCGCGGCCATTGGCTGGGTGGTCATACTAAGCCTCAGTTTTTCTCTGATCGAATCGAAATTAATATTGCCGGCGCATTTAACGCATATTAAATCGCCTGCAAAAGAAACCAGTCTGCTAGGCAGATTGCAATCCAAGTGTAATAGCCTGCTGCACACCGTAATTACCGAGCACTACCAACCGCTGTTGCGCTGGTGTCTGGAATTCCGATACGTGACTTTTGCGTTTTTTGTATCGCTGCTGATCATCACACTCGGCCTGGTGTTCGGTGGTGTGGCACGTTATGTCATGTTTCCGGAAGTGCCTGGCGAATTTATCGAGGTCAACCTGGAAATGAGTGAAGGTGTGCCCAAGCGCGAGCTTTACGGCGCCATAGAGCGCATTATTAATGCGGCTGACTCCATGCAAGAAGACCTGAAGTCGCAAACCGGCATGAAAGAAGACTTTGTAGAAAATCTGTTTGGCTATGGCGAAGACAGTAGCAGTGCGTCCTTCATGTTGGAAATGACCAAGAAAAAAGACATACCGGTCGGATCGGCACAGGTATCTGAAACCTGGCGCCGCCACATTGGCGAAATCCCAGGCGCCAAATCACTCAGAGTACTTGATGCAGACCCTATGGCCGGCGCACCCATTGCCTTCCTGTTGATCTCAACTGACATTAACGAGCTTGGTCAAGCCTCCGAAGAACTAGCTAATCATTTACAGACCTTCAGCGGCGTGTTTGATATTGACAACAACGCGGCCGAATATTCTGATGAACTTAACATTACAATGAAACCTGAGGGCGAAGCTCTGGGCCTGTCGCTGATGGATATTGGCCGTCAGGTCAGGGCGGCTTTTTACGGTGAAGAGGCACAGCGTATTCAGCGCGGCCGACACGAAGTGAAGGTGATGGTTCGCTATCCGGAAGAACAGCGACAGTCGATAACCACATTGGAGAATATGTTCGTCAAAACACCGCAGGGTGACGAAGTGCCATTCTCATCGATAGCCAACGCCAGTATTCAGCCCGGTTATACCGCGATAAGAAGGGTAGACGGCTCAAGAGCGGTTACCGTCAGTGCCAATGCCGACCTTGGTGCAGTTGAGCCAGCCGAGATTGTTGCAGATGTTCAGACCAATTTTATCCCGCAGTTAAGCGAGCGCTACCCCAACCTGACCATTGAACTTGATGGCGGTTCAGAAGAAGAAAAAACACTGCTTCTCAATCTGCTTATTGGCCTGGGGTTTTCTCTATTTGCAATCTATGCATTGCTGGCTATACCACTCAAATCTTACCTGCAGCCCATTATTATCATGGGTGTCATTCCGTTTGGTTTTATAGGTGCGGTGTTCGGTCATATGTTGCTGGGCCTAACCATCAGCAATTTTTCCTTGTTTGGCATTCTCGCGCTGGCGGGTGTGGTGGTCAACGACAGTATTATTCTGGTTGATTTCATTAATCAGGCGCGGGCGCGCGGGGTCGATGTAATCACTTCCGTGATTCAAGCGGGCACGCTGCGTTACAGAGCGATCATGCTAACGTCTCTAACTACTTTCTTTGGTTTGATCCCCATTGTGCTGGAAACAGGTGCGCAGGCGCAGTTTATAATCCCAATGGCGGTGTCACTGGCGTTTGGTATCGTTTTTTCAACCGTGGTGACTTTGATCCTAATACCTTGTCTGTACCTGGTACTTGAAGACTTGAATTCATTCAGCCTTGAGTCAAGCACTGCAGATTTGGAGGCCAAGCCTGGCGTGATTTAGCATCGTTGCATCGGAAGAGTCAGGAGTTAGCCGCTCGCTGAGGTTTTTTCGGCGGACTGAAATACTTGATCATATTGTATTTGTCCAACCATTGCCGAAACTCTTTGCCTGGTAGTGGTTTGGTAAAGTGATAGCCCTGCGCGTAATCGCATTTCATTTTCATCAGCACTTCCAGCGTTTGCATATCTTCTACACCTTCCGCTACAACGCTCATTCCGAAGTGGTGTGCAATGGCAATTATGGCCCTTACAATCATCTGGTCATCACGATCTGTAACAAGGTTGCTGACAAAACACTTGTCTATTTTAATTTCGTTGGCCGGTATCAGTTTGAAATACGACATAGACGAATAGCCGGTGCCAAAGTCATCAATGGAAATCTTAAAACCATGAGACTTCAACTCTTCCATCATTTCAAAACACTGATCGGGGTTATCCATCAAACTACTTTCAGTAATTTCAAGGGTGATGTTTTCGCTGGACATTTCCCATATATTCAGCGCCGACTCCAGTGTGGCTTGTAAATTACCAGATATAAGATCTTTAGGTGACAGGTTTAGTGAGACGTTGAGTAATGTATCCCGATACTCAATGTGAGACGCTTCTCTGGGCAAGGTGAGTATCGCCCACTCGGTGAGGTCGCTAATTAAACCCGTTGTTTCAGCGATGGGAATAAAGATCTCAGGGCCAATGTCGCCAAGTGTGGCCGACTTCCAGCGCATAAGCGCTTCGCACGCCACCGGCTTAAAATTCTGCAAGCTTACCTTTGGCTGATAGTGCAAAGCCAGTTCACCCGCACCAATGGCCCGATTCAGCTCATCGCGTAGCTTCCATTCATTAAGACCTTCTTTTTCACCGGTACCGTCTGCAACGAAGCGACCATCGGGCTCATGCCGTGCTTTTTCCAGGCTGCGTTCAGCATGGATCAGGAAGGCCTCGTCTGCATTGGCGTTCAAAGGTGCCACAGACACACCCACGTAACATTCAAGTCGTATGTCCTGATTCTGGCACCGTATCGGTTCTGCCAGAATCTGTTGCACTTTACTTGCGGCAACTGGCAGCAGTCGAAGCGATTGCATTTCCGGTACAACCACTGCAAACAAGTCATTTCCCAGCCTGCTTACAATGCTGGCTTTCTTTATGTTTGCTTTCAATAGGCTGTAAACATGCGCAAGCACACTGTCACCTACGCCATAACCAAAACGTCGATTCAGGTGCCGAAAATTCTTTATATCAATCAATAACAGTGCCGTTAGACTGTCTTCGCGTTGACCAATATCCAGATCGGCTGAGAGCCCGGTCAGGAATCGTGCTCGATCGATCTCAGGCGGTTTGCGGGGTACTAGATCCTCGCCGCTATCACGCAAAGATGTCATCGTCTGCCAATCCGTATGCACCTGGTTCCAGTGCACGAACTATGTCTAGCGGACTGCCATCGCTGTTGTGTGTGGTTTTCAGCAAGTTGACATACTGACGAGATTTGATAGGTCGTTTTTCCGCATCAAGTAGCAGAAGTATTTTTGGACGTAGTCGACGGCGACGGTACTCAGCTATAACAGTTCCCACTTCGCCTGAAGTCAACTCAACCATGGTTCCAACCGGATAGATACCGATGGCCTGGATAAATTCCTCCACAAGTTCACTTTGAAAATCTTTTTCTCGAAGTTCGTATAAAAGCGTAACGGCCTCTGATGGCGTTAACGGATGCGCATAAGGTCGCTTGGTAGTCACGGCGTCATAACAGTCAGCAATCGACACAATTCGCGCAAATATTGGAATCTGGGTTCCTATCAGACCTTGCGGGTATCCGGAACCATCAAAACGTTCATGGTGATTGCTGACAATTTCTAAAATCTTTGGGTGTACTCCTTCGGTGTGACTCAGTATTTCCAGACTCTTGTCTACGTGACGCTGCACGTACTTAAATTCTGTCTCCGTGAGCTTCGCCGGTTTGTCCAGCAAGTCATTAGAAATATGCACCGTACCCGCGTCAGCGACCAAGGCCCCAAATGCAATTTGTTTAATATCCTCAGGTGGCAAACCCAATTGACGGCCTAGCGCCGCCGACCAGATAGACATTCCCATCGCATGGTCATGCAGGTAGTCGCTCTTGCGACGCATTTGCCTAAGCAGCATGCAGGCATCAGGATTGCGAATAATACTTTCGACCAGATTGTCGACTGTGTTGTTGACGTCTTTTATGTTAATCGCTTTGTTGCGCCGGAAATCTTCGTAGAAGCTTTTGACCGTTGACTCGTAGCTTTCGTACATTTCGGTGGCGGAGACAATCTCCTGATCGAAAGAACGCGTGTCTTTGTAGATACCCAGGCGTTTGCCGGGAGTTTCTCTGAGTATTGCTTCCCGACCACTAATCTTGCGGCTTTTTCTTGCGGCGCCTCTTTGTTGGCTCTTACCTGTATCAATAGTGACTTGATTGCACAGTTCCATCAGAAGCTTGCGCTGCTCTGGCTCGCTAACAATGAAACCTTGTACAAGGAACGGTGTTTCCAGCCAAGGCCTATCCAACTCGGCAACAAACATGCCGAATTGAAGGTCTCTCGCGGGAATGCTGACAAACCGGCCTGACAAAGACTACTCTCCTTGTGCCCATAGTTCAGCCGTCCCGGCCAAACGTTGGGAAATTCCATTTCTTTTTAAAGTATAGGCAGGCGCTCGACCACAACTGACGTCATTTTGATCTAACAGACAGAAGGCTAACGCCTCATTTTTGCTGGTTTATTATCCAAAAAGATAAGGGTAGAAGACAAGTAAACCCAGTGTCGCGGCAAACAGGGCAGCCAATAAAACAGCACCAGCGGCAATGTCTTTGGCATGTTTGATGTGCTGGTTAAATTCCAGAGAAACAGCATTGGCCAGGTATTCAACGGCCGTATTCAGGGCTTCCGCCACCCAAACCATCGCCACAGCAAGCAAAAGAATCATCCAATCAAGCCGCGATACCTCGCATTGCCAGGCCAGGCCAAATACGGAAACAGTCGCCACCGAGTGGATCCAGGCATTGTGTTCGGTGCGTGCCAGCTTTAATACGCCGTTTATCGCATAAGAGAAGCTTCGCAGGCGGCTGCTGAATGAAAAAGGCTCTGAATCTTGCATGACTTATTCTTGCACGGCTTGATCCGGCTTTTCTGTGAGGTATTGCAGCTCTATTGTCCTTTGCTCAGGACGCAGCTTGCCCAGCGTTTTTACAGCGCCATAGAATGCCGGCATATCTCCATTGTGCTGCTCGATCAAGGCAGTAAATCCTGCGGTCCAACGTGTGTAGCTTTGTATGGGTACCAAACTCGCGTTGCTATCGATTGACTCCAACCAGCGCTTGTAGTGGGGATCAGAGAGATCGCCAGCGCTGGCTCTGTACTGACTGAATAATTGCTCTTTTTGGATGCGCCTCTGACCGTCATCCAGACGCTTGTCTTTGTAAAGCAAATCCAGATCCACTCTTAGCTGATCGATGATTGCCAGAAATTTGGCTCTGTCTTGCTGACGTTGCTCAAAGCGAACCTGTTCATGCTCACGACCCTGAGACCTTAGCCACTTGTTAAGGCCCCAGGCTTCCACGCTTGATGCAAAGCTTTCATTGAATTCGGTATCATCGGGAATATAAAGAATCTTGTGCGCCAATTCGTGAAACACCAACGCGGCAAGACGTTGCTCGGGGTAATGAACGAAGGAGCTCAACACCGGGTCTGCAAACCAACCCAGAGTTGAATACGCGGCCACACCGCCTACGGACACATCAAAATTGTTAGCCCTTAATGCGCTCGCGTAGTTCTCGGCTGCTTTGGCGTCGAAATAACCGCGGTATTGAGCGCAACCTGCAATCGGGTAGCACCACTGATGAGGCTCAACGGAAAACTCAGGTGCGGCAAACACGTTCCAAACCACATAGTTTTCCTTAGCGCTACGCTGCAAATCAACATAACTGCTAAAGGTTTTACCGACTGGTAGCTGCAGATGATGCGCAGCAAATTTCCTTAGGCTTTTTACGGTGCTTAGCTGCTTTCGTAAATCGGCATCCAGATCGGTTTGCTGCAGCATGCGGTCAATGTTCTGGCGTTTGGCAAGTAGTGTCAATTGCCCGCTAACAGCCTGCCCATACCACCCTATTGTTTCGCAGCCAGCAATGAGGAAAGTACACAGCAATACCGTCGCTTTCATGCCACGAACAACAATTCCTTGCACACGATACGCGTAAGCAGCAGCCAAAGTGGGAACGCTAAAATGTCTCTGCAATTCTTTTCCAGCGCACAAACAGCAGGGCTGCGGTAAATACGACAGACAAGGCCAGCAGCTGCATCCAGTCTGAAATCTGGTCCGGGTGCTGGAACAATCGAAGTGTCACCACTACGAAATAAAGATTCAGAAACAACAGCATCCAGGCATAAGAACGCCAGCGCTGCTTTAAGACGCCAGGAAGTACCAGCAGAAAAGGAAAAAGCTGTGCGCCAAGAATCACCAGCGTCACACCCAGAGTGTGGCCTGCTTCTGAAAGTGCCTGCCACAAAAAGATACACAACAGCATCAGTAACGCGAGCAAGCAGGTTTTATGCGCTTGAGCTGCACGGCTTAATAACTCAGTTTTCATTGTTTTCACGCATCCTGTTCAGTGCCACCGACGTTTTGCCTAGCCTGGTTCCCAGCGCTTTTGCAATACTGCGCTCATCATCAGTGAGTACAGCACCCTGATCATGCCCCGATACTTGCGAGGCACCATAGGGTGTACCTCCGCGTACTGTATTGTGCAGCGCAGGCTCTGCATACGGTACACCCACTATCGTCATACCGTGGTGAAGCAATGGCAAACACATACTCAGCAAGGTGGATTCCTGCCCGCCATGCATGCTGCTGCTTGAAGTAAACACAGCGGCCGGTTTGTCTACCAATGCAGCCGATAGCCACAGTGCGCTGGTGTTATCGATAAAGTGTTTCAGCGGGGAGGCCATATTGCCAAATCGTGTTGGGCTGCCCAGGGCCAGGCCGCTGCAATAGCGCAAATCTTCTTCAGTGCAGTACAAGGGGCCATCATCGGGAATATCGTCTTCAACAGCCTCGCACACGGCAGACACCGGCGGTACTGTGCGCAGCCGGGATTCAACACCGGGCACTAAATCTATACCACGGGCAATGTGTTCAGCCAGTGCCCGCGTTGCTCCGTGTCGGGAGTAATAAAGTACAAGAACATACACTATATAAGATCCAGCACATTTTCAGGCGGACGACCCAGGACTGAGTTCCGTTCGCGACCTTGCGCTCGCGTGACAATCGGACGCTCTATCAATCTCGGATGATTTGCCATTGCGTCGAGAAGCTCCTCGTCACGCAAGGTTTTATCACTGAGTTTCAAAGATTTGTACTCCTCTTCGCCTTTACGAAGCAGGCTTCTCGCATCTATCCCCAATTGCGACAGCAGCGTTTTCAATTCGGCCACGGTAGGCGGGTTTTCAAGATACAGACGAATTTCCGGTTCAATGCCATGTTCTTCCAGTAGCGCCAACGTTTGACGCGATTTTGAACAGCGAGGATTATGAAATATGGTGTAATTGCTGATAACGCACCTCTCTGACAGACAGCTGATATACTAAAAACAGCAGTATACCTCACTCGTAAACAGTCATATGGACAGTAATTCCTCAAGTAAAGAGCAACACCCCTGGGTTTTGAAGACGCTGGAATTTGTCAGCTTCTGTCAATACGTAGTGCGTCGCTTTATAGATGACGACTGTTCGCAAAACGCCTCTGCCCTGACTTTGAAAACGCTAATCGCGCTGGTGCCACTGATGACGGTAGGCTTTGCCATGTTTTCATCGGTTCCCGCGTTTGAAAACTTTGGTGAGGTGGTGCAATCCTTCGTTTTCAAACATTTTGTTCCCAGTTCAGGATCTGAAATACAGAACTACCTGAATGATTTCTCGCAAAGTGCGCGTAATCTAACAGTGCTGGGCATCGCGATTCTGGGCATCGTCGCCTACAGCACGCTGCGCAATATTGAAAAATCGTTTAATAAAATTTGGCGAACCCGTGAACATCGCAAGGGCTTAAGCACTTTCCTGCTGTACTGGGCAATATTAAGCCTGGGCCCGGTGTTGCTGGGTGCCGGCCTGGTGATGACCACTTACCTGAAAGTTTTTGTCACCGACTACGACGTGCTGGGTGTGTTGCCCTATACCTTGCGTTTTCTGCCCTGGCTGCTGACCTCGCTCACCTTTACCCTGCTCTTTTTCGCGGTACCAAACTGCAAAGTGCCATTGAAGCACGCGGCAATTGGCGGCTTTGTGAGCGGAGCCTGTTTCGAAATCGCCAAGAATCTTTTTGCAGCGTTCGTCTCGAATTCCAGCTATCAGCAGATTTATGGCACCTTCGTAACCATTCCGCTGTTTTTCGTTTGGCTTCAATTCAGTTGGCTACTGGTACTCAGCGGGGCCGAGATTGTTCGCGCTCTCTCCAGCTACCACAGCCGCTACGCCCAGCAATTTCCGGATCTCATTGTGGGTACGCATGTATTGCACTATTTCTGGCAAAAACAAGACAAAGGCCACGCCGTTAACGAAGAATATTTTTTGCATCAGAAGTGGTTGTTTGAACGCTCGGTTAATCGCGAACAATGGGAGCGTATTCGCAATACATTGCTGAAACACAAGGTGCTCACTGTCACTGAAAAAGGCGATTTCGTAATGACACGAGATCTTCACCGCTTAAGCCTGTGGGACTTGCAGTTGATGATGAATGCCAAACTCAGTGCCTTGTACAGCAGCAATAAGCTGGGCCATACCAGCAGCGCAAGAACGGAAGCTACGCATGCCTGGCACAAGCAGTTAATGAACATTCTGCGCGATCAGCAGCAATCCCACACTATGCAATTCAGCCTGACATTAGCTGAATTGTTTCAGCGCGACAGTGTCACTGGCGACCAAACGGATCAAAAGGTCAGCCAGATCCAGTGAATATTTCCAGATTTTCACTGCTGATGGTGTTTGCGCTATTACTCAGCGCTTGTGATTTAGCCAATAGCCCGGAACCGAAATGGAAAGTTATCAACTTCTGGGCGGTCTGGTGCGCACCGTGTCGAGAAGAAATACCCGAGCTAAACAAGCTTGCCACCCAGTTCAGTGATCAATTGCTGGTACAAGGCGTTAACTTCGACGCGCCTGACGATCAATCTGGCGCGGGCCAGGCGACGGAAATGGGTATTGAATTTGACACCATCAGCACCAGAGATGCCGGAGAATATGGTTTGCAAAAGCCGTCGATCTTGCCAACCACCTTTGTTCTTAAGCATGGTCAGCTGCACGCTGAGTTAAAAGGGCCTCAAACGTATGATGCGCTGGTTGAACTAATGGCTCTGGACCTGGACCGAGAGTAGAGCACGGTAGCTTTTCACTCCGCTGTAGAAAACCACTGCTGCAATTGGGCAAAAGATCGCTGCAACCAACGACAGTGAGTACGGCAAGCTCGCAGGATCAGCAAATACAAAATCAGTTAAGGCAGCCACAACGCTGGGCCCAAAACCCAGACCAATCAAGTTAGTTAGAAACAACAATACGGCGCCTGCCTGCGCACGCATATGGTTGGGTGTTATCAGTTGAATTGCCGCCAGCGACACACCGAAGTAGCTATTTTGAATAAATATCAATGGAATACACAAGGCAAAAACCGCCAGCGGTGTGGGCGCAAGCGGCGTGATTACACCCGGTATCATCATCAACAATGCAGCCAGTGCAGGCCAGCGAAGGTTTGCGTCGCTGTAACCCCGTTTAGCCAGACGCTGTGCAAACCAGGCGCCGGCTAAGGCACCAAGGCTGCCGAACACCAAATAAGTTGCGCCAAATTTTAGCCCAACTTCGCTGGCACTAACATCATGAATTCGAATGAACAGACTGGGGTACCACGACATCAGACCGTAACCAAACACTGAGAGCAATGAAACACCACCAAACAGGGCGGCGTACGCACGCCGATGCTCCCAGAGGTACGCCAGGGTGGTTCGAATGCCTGAGTCAGCGGCAACAGTGTTTACCGAACCCCGCCGTAACGGTTCAGGTATTGTCATTGTCAGGGCAGCAACAATAAAGCCGGGCAGACCAACCACTATAAACGTCAGTTGCCATGCTTCCAGCTGTTCCAATAAGGGCAAAGAAGCGACCCAGCTGTTGCCAATGGTGTCCAACACTGTGCCGCCAATCAGATAGGCAAGCCCTCCTCCCAATGTTATTCCGGTTGAAAAGATCGCCATTGCCTGTGGCAAGCGCGCTGCAGGAAACAAATCAGCGAGCATGGAATACGCCGCAGGCGATAAGGCCGCTTCACCAACCCCCACTCCCACGCGGGCCAAAAACAGGGAGGTGTAGTTTTTTGCCAATCCACAGAGGCAGGTCATTGCGCTCCAAAGGGCAATCCCAATACTGATAATCAGAGTGCGGCGTTTTGTATCTGCCAATCTCGCGATAGGAATTCCCATCAGGGTATAAAAAAGCGCAAACGCCATCCCTTGCAGCAGACTTACCTCGAAATCTGATATACCCAAATCCGCTTTCATGGGCTCTACCAGCAGACTGAGCACCTGCCGATCAATAAAGGAAAATATGTAAGCCAGTAATAGAATCGCCAGCGCATAGTTTGCAGCAAAACGATCTGGGTAATCGGTGCTACCCGCTTCAATGGCTTGTTTCATGCGCTTACCATTCCATCACGCTTTTGACGAAAGGCACTGTTAGCAGGCGCTGGTGTACCAGCGTTTCCTGATCCAGAGTGTGCAGTATGCGCATAAGATTGCCCATGCTACGCTCAGCTCTGGCCAACACATAGTTTGCTACGTCGTCGTTCATCACAAAACCCAATAGCTGCGCGCGCTGCATCAGGCAGTTCTTGCGTTCCTCGTCATCCAGCGCTGCAACCTGATACACCAGTGCCGCGCTTAACCGTGACTGTAAATCTGGCAGCGCCACCTGCAATTGTGCGGGTGGGTGTGCAGCACTCAATAGCAGGCGTTGCTGGTGCTGTTGTCCGCGGTTGTAAAGGTGAAACAAAGCCCTGGCCCAATGCTCGTCATTGAGGACAAGATCAAGATCATCAATCGCCAGGAAATCCACTGCATCCAGACCATCCAGAAGATCCGCTGGGTTATTGTTGTGCAGCTCCTGCATTGGTAGATAAGCGGTGCTGGCACCACGATCGCTTGCTTGGGCACAACAAGCCTCCAGCAAATGACTGCGTCCGGTTTGCGCATCGCCGTGCAATAACATCACGGCCGGCACAGTCTGGGCGCTAAATTTTTTTAACGCAGAAAGCAGCTCCTGATTTTTCTGCCCCACTTTAAAATTGGCAAAATCAGAATGCTCACGCAGTGAGATTCCTAGAACTAACTGTTTCAACTTGTATTTGAGTTATCAGCTGGCGTCGGGATGGCCTCGTGCCCATAAATAGCGCTGCTCTTGTACTCGGTATGCATGTGTCTTAGCAGCACCATAATGACCGCGGCAACAGGCAAGGCAAGCAGCACGCCAACAAAACCCGCAAGTTGGCCACCGGCAAGTATGGCGAAGATCACTGCGACCGGGTGCAAACCAATTCGGTCGCCAACTAATAACGGCGTGAGAATCATGCCTTCAAGCGCCTGCCCAACACCGAAAACAGCAAACACCCCGAGCAAATGCACCCAATCACCGAATTGCACCATCGCGGCGATGCTTGCCGCGGTGATGCCAATGATAAACCCCATGTAGGGAACAACAGAGGCCAGCCCAGCGATCATTCCCAATAACAGCGCGAGATCAATACCCACTATCATCAGGCCAATGGTGTAGATAATGCCCAGTAAAAACATAATCAGTAACTGACCGCGTAAAAACGCACTCAACACGTCATCACATTCGCCGGCCAGATGCACAACGGTCGGTTCTATGCGCCTGGGCAACACGTCTCTAATGCGCTCCATCATCACATCCCAATCGCGCAACAAATAAAACGCAACCACTGGAATCAACACCAGGTTAGCGAACCAACCTAAAAAAGCGATGCTGGAGGAAGTAACAGACTGCATAATAATTTTGGCCACATTGCCCGCTTTCTGCCAATGATTGGCAATGATGCTTTTCGCTTCTTCCAGTGGCAGCTCATACTGCGGAATATTGAATGTGTTACCTAACCAGGGAAGCGCGACAGTCTGAAACCACTCCATGGTTTGCGGCAAACGGCCAATTAAGGAATCCAGTTGGCGGCCAAGCAGCGGCACCAACAATATGATGAACAGAACCAGTAAAGAGGTCATGACCACAAATACAACGCTGACCGCCGACATACGACCTAAGCCCAATGCCTCAAGCCGATCTGCCAGCGGATCGCCCAGGTACGCGCACAAAATTCCAATCAAAAAAGGCGCGAGAATGGGTTTCAGCAAGTACACAAACAGCAGAAAGCCGATAACACAGCCGGCCACTATCCAACGTTGCGAGGTAGTCATCACTTGATCATTCATTGACGCCACTCCTGGCCCTTACCCGCCGCGCTTGTTAAACAGGTATCGCAGTGGACCGTATTCATCACCACCCACCTCACGCTGAAGCACCTGCTGTTGGGCAAGCGAGTCCGTGAACTGCTGCTCGGTG
Organism: uncultured Pseudomonadales bacterium; assembly: GCA_964352475.1. Taxonomy (GTDB): domain Bacteria; phylum Pseudomonadota; class Gammaproteobacteria; order Pseudomonadales; family JAUIET01; genus JAUIET01. The sequence goes on from CAYGSL010000001.1 coordinate 173,565, forward strand.
CCCTGCAGCTCAAGTTCGAATACTGCGCGACCAGGAGCAACCTCAACCACACTGGCCGCTCGCACCAACGCATTGCTTTGCAAATGCTTCAGCGTACGCCCATAACTGTCGAAGTCGTCAATATCGCTCACCTCTATGCGCAACTGCGACGCCTCTCCACCCTGAATTTGTACCGAGTATCGATCTGACAAAACATCGGCAAGCGAGTCAACCGCACTGGCAACATAGGATTCAGAATCTCCGCGCTGACAATTCAGGCGCTGCGTATCCGTTTGGCTCAGGTACAGACAGCGCCCGGCCCATTCTGCAACCGTGTCGCCCTGTTCAATTTTTTCTCTTATGTAGATGCTGCTGGCAAACACAGCGGTCTCGCTGTAGCGGCTGGATGCCTCGCGGATCGCGTCAATCTGCAGCAGTCGCAATGATTCCACCGACAACTCAGCGCGCTGATCCGGCCAACGCACGGGCACACCCCGTCTTGCCATTTGCTCTTCCACCAATTGACTGAGTTGTGGCTGGGTTTGCGGGCGCAAAATGTATTTATTCCGCCCTTCATGCACAGCCACCCATAACAGCACGGTGGGTCTGCCAGACACCCACATGGGCAGCTCGGCACGGCGCAGCAAGCCCTGCACCAGCTCGGGGTCGAACTGCAGTTGCAGTGCTATTTGATCTTCGCCTTCGCGTTGATAGCTGAAACTGCGCAGGTATCGGTCGGCGGTGTTCAGAGCGCGCACAATCTCAGGCTCAGAAACGGCTGAGCGCTGCCCGGACAATCGGACAATGACCGTACCCAGGCCGAGCTTTATACCATCTTCCCGGTCGTCCATGGATTGAGACTCAACGGCAACCTTGGCCTGGTACATATCCGCACCAACTGCAGCAACCGTAGCCTGACTTATCACGCTTAGCATTATGGCAATGGCAAACGCGGCGCTAGAAAACAGTTTATGAGACACCATACATACCTGTTGTTTTGTACTTTGCGCATTGTAACAGTTGCGTGTTGATGCACACACGTCATAGCTGCGGTAAAATAACGGCCGCAAGCCCGCACCCCACTGTTCCCGGATACACGCATGACCGAACCTACCTCCCTTAGTTACAAAGACGCGGGCGTGGATATTGATGCTGGCAATGCACTCGTGGAGCGCATTAAGCCGATCGCCAAACGCACAATGCGACCGGAGGTCATGACCGGGCTTGGCGGCTTTGGTGCGCTGTTTGAGCTAAAAAATGATTACAAGCAGCCTGTATTGGTCTCTGGCACCGATGGCGTGGGTACCAAGCTAAAGCTGGCGATGGCGATGGGCAAGCACGACAGTATTGGCATTGACCTGGTCGCCATGTGCGTCAATGATCTTCTGGTGACCGGCGCGGAGCCATTGTTTTTCCTCGACTACTACGCAAGCGGCGAACTGGACGTAGACACCGCGGCCGACGTAGTTCATGGGATTGGGCAAGGTTGCGAGTTGGCAGGTTGTGCCCTGGTGGGTGGTGAAACCGCCGAAATGCCAGGCATGTATGCCAAGGGCGACTATGACCTGGCTGGATTTTGCGTTGGCGTGGTCGAAAAAGAGCAGTTAATAGACGGCAGTGCAGTGCAAGCTGGTGATGCCCTACTCGGCATAGCCTCCAGCGGACCACACTCGAACGGCTATTCGCTTATACGCGCCCTGCTTGAGCGCTCAAATGCTCAACTGGATTCTCCATTTGCAGACACCACCCTGGGCGAGGCATTGCTTGCACCCACCACTATATATGTAAAACCAGTACTTGATTTGCAGCAATCTATTCGCATTAATGCCATGAGCCATATCACTGGCGGCGGACTCAGTGAGAATATTCCGCGAGTGTTACCCGATGAGGTCTCTGCGCACATCAATCTCAGCAGCTGGACATTGCCAGCTATCTTCCAGTGGTTGCAAAGTACAGGCAATATTACGCAGGAAGAGATGCTGCGTACTTTTAACTGCGGAGTGGGCATGGTGTTGTGCGTTCCCGCTGATCAAGCCGAACAGGGCATCGCCGCACTAAAACAAAGTGGTTTGCATGCATGGCAGATAGGCGAACTGGGTACGCGCAAGGCAGGCGCTGCCGCTATCGAGTTTCAGGCCTAAACGAGGCTTGGATCACACGATGTCGCGTCAACGAATCGTTGTTCTAATCTCCGGTGGCGGCAGCAACTTGCAGGCCTTGCTGGACGCAAGCGCCAATCAACATGCAGCGGGCCTGCAACTGGACGCGGATATTGTCGCAGTTATCAGCAATCGACCTTTAGCGTACGGCCTGGAGCGGGCCAGAAACGCAGGTATTGACGCAATAAGTCTGGACCACACGCAATACGATGACCGGTCCAGTTTCGACGCCGCGCTGATAGACACAGTCAGCGAATATTCAGCTGATCTGGTTATACTTGCTGGGTTCATGAGAATTCTGACACCGGTTTTTTTAACGCCGCTGCGAGGCAAAATGCTGAATATTCACCCGTCACTGCTGCCCAAATACACGGGGCTCAATACCCATCAAAGAGCGATTAATGCCGGTGATCTCGAGCATGGAGCAACAGTACATTTTGTAACCGAGGAGCTTGATGGCGGCCCTCCGGTGCTGCAAGCAGTAGTACCTGTATTGGCAAACGACAGTGCCGATGCACTGGCGGCCAGAGTATTGGAAAAAGAGCACCTTATTTTCCCCTTAGCGGCACAATGGTTTGTTACTAATCGCCTGGCGTTAACAAACCATGGTGCAGAGCTTGATGGAAAACCGATACCTTCAAGCGGAATTCGTTTTAGTGGACTGCAAGAAGCCTAAGCTATGCGATTGTTAACAGCAGTAATTCACCCGGTGCTCTTTGCGCTGCTAACCGCAGCACTTACCACGCAATGGACGCACGCAAGTGACACCACCGACAGTTACGCGGCCGAGTATCAAGCCGAAATAAAAGGCTTGAACGTACGCATGCAGCGAAGCTTCACAGTGGCTGGTGATCAGGCGAAAATTGAAATGAAAGCACAGAAGCTGATTTTTAAAATCAGCGAATCAAGCACGCTTCAAATTCAAGCCAACGGTGTACTCAGAGTGCAAAGCTATAAGCACAACCGTCGTAATCTTGGTGACAGACACAACAGAGACCTGCTATTTGACTGGAAAGCCAACACCGTGAGTGATGCGCTTAGACCAGAGCAAGACGCCTTGGCGCTTGAATTCCCCGTGTATGACAAGGTGAGTTATCAGGAGCAGTTCCGTCTGGATCTGATAAAGAACCCTGCGCAAACGCGTTTTGAATATCAAACAACCGACGGTCAATCCACGAAGCTGTATGCGTTTGACAGAGTAGCGGAGGACACTATTGAGACGCCTCTTGGCACGCTGTCTACCGTTAAGTTCAAGCGGGATAGAGGCCCTGACAGCAGCAGAGAAACTTACATCTGGTTCGCCAAAGACCTGGGGTACTTGCTTGCCCAGTTAGACCAGATCAAAGACGGTAAGCTGGAACGACTGGTGCTTAGAAGTGCCAGCATTAATGGCAAGAAGGCAAGCGTAGACTGAGCGCTGTTACCGCGCTCGCTCCAGCACCGAGCGGTGAAAGTCTGCATCACTTAGGCCTACCGAAAACTTATAGTCTTTCCAGACCAAATCGGTGCTTTTGCCTGTCTGCTGATTGGTCATGACTAATTTATGTGACCGCCAGTATTTATCCATGTACTGTCGATAGTCCAGCATCTCCATCACTTTCAACAAGCCATCTCTGCGATCATAGAATTCTATTTTATGGCTGCGCAGTTCGGCCTTGTCTACCCACAAAATCTGTCGTTTGTAGCCGGAAAACTCGTCTTTCGGATAGAGCTCAACAACGTACATATCCATGTCATTCAGCGTTTCATCGCGAAGATACCGGTAATCGTATTTCTCAACTTCCGTTGAAGACATATCTTCATAGGTAAACTCGCTGCCCATAAAACGGCCGGTCTTGTTCTTGGAAGAAATGCGCTTCACTCGCCGCAGCGCAGGCAAATAAATCCACTGATCATCGGGTTCCAGGGCATGGGAGTGATTTAAAAACGTTGTACCTTGCACATCGCGTGGCTGGTCGAAAATCGTTAACCCCTTATCGCCATCATCCAACACTTCCAGCAACTTAAAACGCAAACGCCGAATCGTTTCCTGCCCGTTTGCTCTGCGCAATATCATTTCCATTTCCGCTTCGGAATCGCCCCAGCCAGTGTCCTTGCGATCCATGGCCACGGCGATGGCCAAGCCCTTTTCTTCCGGTGTTGAAGCAGCTTCGATACTGGGAACATCGGCCCACTTATCCGCCCTGGCGCCGACGCTAAACACGACCATAAGCAACGCGGCAAATAACCCGCTAAATAAATAGGGCAATGGTGCGACGCGATAGTTAGTCATCTTAGATATCCTGTTCAATGTCGTAATACTCTCTGTAAGCCGAGAATTGTGAAGCTATGTCGTCTTTGTTCAGACCAAACTCTTCAAGTGAATAACGATGTTTGCCATGCTTGCCTTGCGGCTTGTTATCCAGGTAGGCCTGCATATTGTCTTTCAGTGATTCATCAAAAGAAATGTCCAATTGTTTAAATGCACCGGTAAGCGACTCTACCGGCGCACGGATAAAGTCCTGGTATTTAACATCCGCAATTTGCGCAAGCGGCAACTCTCCTTGCTCACGCAAAGTAATACCCGCTTGCAGAGCCATTTCAAAACCTATAGGTATTGCAAACGCCAGCGTCTCCAATGCGATGTCATCGCACCTTGCATAGCGTGAAGTTGCTACCGTGCTGATAGTAGAAGGTATTGTTTTTACCGGGTCTCTATGGGTGTGAACAATACGCGCGTCCGGGTACACCTCGAACAATGACGGCAGCTCCATCAGATGAGCCGGAGACTTGAGCAACCACTGTTGCGATTTGTTTTCAGACTGCAAGAACTGCAGAAACCGCTTATGCATCTTATACGAGGGCAGCGATGACGTGCCCGCCCGCCAGGCAAGAAAGCCATCAACATTGGCCGTGGTGGCCGCCCAGCCACCGCTAAACTGCAGAGCCATCATCAGCAGGCATTCCATTGGCAGCGCGGCGCGCAACTCATGCACTGCTGCGAACTCTGGTACTACATCTTCAAAAAATTCCTGCTCGCATTCCGCCAACGCGAGGCCATTTACTACACCACCGCTTGAACCCTTGTCGTGCGACCAGGCAATAGGATGAATACTCTCCCAGGCCAGTGGTGCGCGCATGTGTTCATTGAGCGCCATAAGCTCATGAATAATGGTGGTTCCCGTGCGTGACTGGCCAACAATAAACACAGGCTTCTCAATGTCGATGCTCGCCAATTCCGGACGCAAACGATGCTCGTTGACCAGTAACAATCGGGTACGAAGTGTACGAATCATTTCCTGACGCGTGGCCAGCCGGCCTACGGTCGTAAGCCGCCCTTCTGTTTCGTAGCTTTCGATCAGCTTCTGAAAGGCCACCCGCCAGCCTTCAGCAGGGTCATCATCCCAATCGTCCGCAAAATCGCTCAAGCCAGTGGATTGCTGCGCAACCGCAATCATCTCATCGGGATCAAGCGACACCAGATGCTCAGCCCCGCCCACGGAATCTCCCATGTAGTTAATACGGCGCACCCAATCCGGACGCGCTTGAGCGCGGTCATAACTCATCAGCTCAAGCTTTAGGCAGTGTTACGCCCGTTTGGCCCTGGTATTTTCCACCGCGACCTTTATAGGTCACGTCACACTGCTCATCGGACTCGAAGAACAGCATTTGGGCTACCCCTTCATTAGCGTATATTTTGGCTGGCAAGCTTGTGGTGTTAGAAAATTCCAGCGTAACGTGCCCTTCCCATTCGGGTTCCAGCGGCGTTACGTTAACTATGATTCCGCATCTAGCATAGGTGGACTTGCCCAGACAGATAGTCAGTACATTGCTGGGTATGCGGAAATACTCAACCGTGCTGGCCAGTGCAAAGGAATTGGGCGGAATAGTACAGACATCGTCAACCACGTCTACAAAACTGCGTTCATCAAAATTCTTGGGGTCAACAATCGCCGAATTGATATTGGTAAATACCTTGAATTCACGCGCGCAGCGCACGTCATATCCGTAACTGGAAGTGCCATAGGAGATCACACGTCCCGAATCGGACTCTCGAACCTGACCCGGCTCAAACGGCTCGATCATGCCTGCACTCGCCTTATCACGAATCCATCGGTCTGCCTTAATACTCATACACTTCCCACTGATTGCCCACGAACAGCGCTGGCTGCTCTCTGTTTTGATAACATGGTATTGTATCAGTACATTCAGGCTCTATAAGTAAAAGGACGAAAATTGCAGAACGACGCCGTTAAAAAGATTGCGGTTGAGCCCGCGAATTTCCGCCAACCGCATTTGATTCAGGCAGTACGCGATGCCGGTGGTGAACCAGTACCCGTTTCAGAGGCAACAGCGCTTATTTGGGGCGACGAAAAATTCTCAGAACTAACCCACATGCTGCACGATGATCTCGAATGGGTGCAGCTACCCTGGGCTGGCATAGAGCCTTTTATTGATGCCCTCGATCACAAGCGTCAATGGACCTGCGGCAAAGGTGTGTATGCCAAGCCAGTTGCCGAGCACGTATTGGCAATGATGCTCGCAGGCCTCCACCATTTACACTCATACGCCAAACAAACCAGCTGGTCAGCCGCAGCCGGGCAGAATTTATTTGGCAAACGCGTGCTTATTTTGGGCGGCGGCGGCATAACAGAAGAGCTGCTACCCATGTTGGCCGCAATGAATTGCGAAAGCGTTGTATTGCGCCGCAGCAACAAACCCATGAAGGGCGCGAGATGTGTGCTGCCAGATGCTCTTCACAATGAACTGCCTGAAGCAGACATCGTGGTGCTGGCCCTCGCTCTCACCGACAGCACTCGCGGAATGATTGGCGAGACAGAACTCGCGCTAATGAAACCCAACAGCTGGCTAATCAACGTAGCTCGCGGGGCGCATATCGTTACCGACGACCTGGTTCATGCACTCCAGCAAGGCAACATTGGCGGCGCCGCAATAGATGTTACTGACCCAGAACCTCTGCCAGATGGTCATCCACTGTGGGATTGCGACAATTGCCTCATCACTCCACACGTAGGCAATACGCCCGAAGTCGGCATTCGCTTATTGTGCGAACACGTCAGGGAAAACACCCGGCGATACCTCGCCGGGGAAACCCTGTTAGCGCCCGTAGACGTTGATGCCGGCTACTAACGCGCAGCCAACCACTGCTCCAACTCGTCCGCCGTGCCAATGCGCTCACCGTTCACGTACACCTGCGGCGTAGTTTCCTGGCCAGTGACAGCGCCCAGTGTGCTCAAACTCAAACCACCCGTGCCAAGCTTGATCTCCTCAAATCTCAAACCCGCATCATCAAGCGCTTTTTTCGCACGCTCACAATGCCCACAACCTGGCTTGCTAAACAGCGTCACCTTGGCCGGCACTTGTGCATTCGCATTGATGTAATTCAGCATGGTATCGGCGTCTGACACCTCAAAAGGATCACCCGGAACATCAGGCTCAATGAACATTTTGTCGATCACGCCATCTTTCACCAGCATGGAATAACGCCACGACCGCTTACCAAAATTAAGATCGTTTTTGTCCACTAACATACCCATCGCCTCAGTAAACGACGCATTGCCGTCCGGCAAAAAGGTGATGTTGTCCGCCTGCTGCTCCCGCTGCCAGCTGTCCATAACAAACGGGTCGTTAACTGAAACGCAGACTATTTCATCCACCCCATTCGCCTCAAACGTTGAGGCCAACTCGTTATACCTTGGTACGTGAGTAGAAGAACACGTAGGCGTAAACGCCCCAGGTAGCGAGAAAACCACCACTGTTCGCCCCGCGAATAGATCAGTTGTTTGACACTCCTGCCAATCACCATCAGCCCTGCAACGCAGTGTGACCTCAGGTGCGCGCTGCCCTTCTTTGTTTACCAGTGTATGTGCTGTCATTGTTTAACTCCTTAAATGTAACCAACAGCATCAGTCTATGGCTGAACTAATAATAAATAAAATATTATAATTTAATTGTATTGATCTATTTTATATATACTAATACAATTGGCACCTGTCGCTGCACAACACTCGCAGCTCAAAGTGCAGAGGCAGTGAAGCGAAGATCGGCTTGCGAGACTGTTTGAGACAGGATGTCGAAAATCAAGCCCCCATGGATGGGTTTACGGCGTGTCTTGCAAGCCGGTCTTCGCTTCATTGCCGGTCTCGATGTTTAAGCGATCTAATATTCTTCTAGGTGCCTTATGAAAAACATGCCCACCACCCGCCAACTCCAATACCTACTAGCCCTGGACGAACACCAACACTTCGGCCACGCCGCCGAACAATGCTTCATCTCCCAGTCAGCCTTCAGTATCGCCATCAGAGAACTAGAATCCACCCTTGATTGCCAACTGTTTGAACGAACCAACAGAAGCGTACAAGTCACCGAAGCCGGTAAAGACATAATAGCCAGAGCACGAGACGTACTCAGCCGACTGGAAGACCTAAGCGACGCCGCCCGCCGCCAAACCAACCCGCTTCAAGGCTCCATTCGCTTAGGGGTCATCCCAACCATCGCCCCCTTCTTTCTACCCAGAGTTCTCGCCCCCCTGCAAAAAACCTTCCCTAAGCTTGAACTAATCCTCAGAGAAGAACAAACCGCCACCGTTTACGCCTCACTGGTTTCAGGCAAACTAGACATGATTCTGGTAGCACTGCCGTATGAGCTGCCTGGCACTCACACCGTCAAATTATTTGACGACCCCTTCCACCTCGCCTTCCGCCAAGGCAGCCGCTGGATGCCAAACCCAGGCCCAAAGCAACAAGCCGTGTCCGGCAAAATGCCCGACGAAGCCATAATATTGCTGGAAGACGGTCACTGCCTTCGCGATCACGCCCTCAGCCAATGCCGCCTGCAAGGCCCAAGACAACAAGCCCAGGTCAGCTCATTTTCTTCAACCAGCATAACCACCCTCTTGCATATGGTTGCGCAGGATCTGGGCATGACCTATATACCTGAAATGGCCCTGGGCAGCCCATTGTTGGATAGCCTGAATATTGACACTCGCCCCATGCCCTCATCCAGCCGCCGAGGCATTGGCATCGCCTGGCGCGAAGGCAGCGCATTTGGCGAGTCATACACCGAATTTGCACAAAAACTAGCCGAAATCTATCTCGCAGAATCCTAGCTAACCCATGTTCGGCGGCAGCACAGTTAGCGCGCTGTGCTAGGGTTAATGTATGTGACAACGCAAAGGGATTCGCCGTTGAAACCAAGCATAGTAGCGCTCTCTGCGCTTATTCTAATGGCCGGCTGCAGTGGTGGTGGCGGTGATGCAGCCGGTGCCAATGGCACCAGCAACCCACCTTCGTCCTCCGGCAACCGCGGTCCAGATGCAACCATCACCTCCCCTGGCAACGGCATGATGGCCAGCACAGCCACGCTTGAAGTACTTGGAACCGCCAGCGACAACGACGGCGTTTCTTCAGTAACCGTCAATGGCGTTGCTGCCTCAAGCAGCGACCAGTTTTCCAACTGGCAGGCTGAAATACCCTTAATAGAAGGCATGAATACTGTCACCGTTGCCACCCAAGATATTCTGGGTAATCGGAATAGTGAAGCGGCCAGGGTTACGATTGAGCGTGGCTTCCTGTTCGACAAAGCAGAAAATATCATACTGGACCCCGAGCGACGCAATGCCATTCTGGTCGACGAGACCGCCAGAGCGTTGATGAAGATAGATGCCGAAACAAGAATGAGAATGGAATTTTCCGGCCCAAACACCGGCGCAGGTCCGCAGTGGGAAATGCCCGTCGAGTTATTGCTGGACGACGAACGAGACCAGGCGCTGGTGTTTGACAGTGGATTGAATGCCTTGGTGTCGGTCGACCTGGCCAACGGCGATCGCAGCATCATCGCTTCAGACGACATTGGTAATGGCGTTTCTCTCGCTGGAGCCAGCCTGTTCACACTGGACCCCGGACTTGAGCGAATCTACGCCATCACAGACACCCAGCTAGTGAGCATTGATCTTGCCAACGGTGATCGGCAGGCCATTAGTCTGAGCGGTTCAAGCATCGCTGAACCGCGCAGCGGTCGAGTAGACAAACCCAATAACCGACTGTTGGTCAGCGCGCCTAGCAACATATTCGCCATAGACCTTGCGTCCGGGCGCAGCACTACCCTGATGAACCCGTAACAGGCGCTATCCAAGCCACAAACTCTGCTTTATAGTGCGGCGTCGTTCACTGCCGCAGCTCACTCATGGCCAGTTTCAAGTCAGCCAGCACCTATCGCAGAGGCGTTGTTCTAGCCGTAGTGGCAGGAATCATTCTCTCCACGCTTGGCATTGGTGTTCGCCTGCTCGACCAAGCCAACGGCATGCAAATAATTTTCTACCGCGCTATTGGTTTACTGCTGTTTATGGGCACAGTTGTGCTTATCCGAAATCGCGGCGCTTCTGCTTCCAAATACCTAGAAAGTGGTTGGCTGGGGTTCGGCGCCTCGCTGGCCTACACCGGTGCCTCAATTGCCATCATCTACGCACTACTGAACACGACTGTGGCCAATACCATGTTTGTCGTCTCGCTGGCGCCACTGTTTGCTGCCCTGGCCGGCTGGGCGTTTCTGCGAGAAAGCGTGCCTTTCAGAACCTGGGTAGCCCTGGCACTGGCCATCACGGGTGTGTTGATCATGATCAATGGCGGTCTCAGCACGCAGGGCTTAATTGGCATTGGATTCGCGCTGTGCATGGCCATTTGCTACGGCAGCTTCTCCGTGTGCCTCAGGGCTGGCCGCGACCTGGACATGTTGCCACCGGTTTGTTTTTCGGCGCTGCTGTTGGGCATTATTGGTTGGTGGAACGCTGACTCCTTACACCTTCCCACAAAAGATATAATATTGTGTCTGGCCATGGGCGCCTTCCAGCTGGGCTTGGGTAGCCTTCTGCTTACGCTGGCTGCGCAATCGGTGCCGGCTGCGCAAATTACCTTGTTGGCTATGCTGGAAGTGGTGCTAAATCCAATCTGGGTTTGGCTGGGTGTAGGGGAAGTGCCTGCCACTTATACCCTTGCAGGTGGCGCACTGATTATTGGCGCTATTGCTTATCAAGCCTTAGACAGACAACATAGAGAGTGAATCAAATGATTGAATCAAAAAACGACGTTTACGTATTGGCTGCTGCTCGCACCGCAATTGGCAGCTTTGGCGGCGGATTAAAAGATCAGTCACCTGCTGACCTTGGCGAGCACGTTACCCGCGCAGCTCTTGAGCGAGCAGGTGTCCCTGCTGGCGATGTGCAATCCAATGTTGTTGGCCATGTTATTCGAACCGTTACCAGAGATGCCTATATTTCCAGGCGAATCGCACTTCAAGCTGGCCTGCCGGTTACAACCCAGTCGCTGACATTGAATCGATTATGCGGTAGCGGCCTGGAAGCCATTGTGTTCGCCACACAACAATTGCAACTTGGCGAAGTAGACGTTGCCGTTGCCGGTGGTGCCGAGTCCATGAGCCAGTCAGGCCACCTGCTGACCACCAACCGCTGGGGGCAGCGCATGGGCGATGTCACCATGCTGGACGAATTGACCGGCGTTCTTAGCGACCCGTTCAGTGGTAGCCATATGGGCATCACCGCTGAGAACTTAGCCGAAAAGTACGACATCAGCCGTGCAGAGCAGGATGATTTTGCCTTGCAAAGCCAGCAACGCGCCGCGAATGCCATTCAACAAGGTTATTTCAAGGAGCAGATCACTCCTTATGAAGTTAAGACCCGCAAAGGCAGTATTGTGTTTGATACCGATGAATTTGTGCGTGGCGACACCACCCTGGAAGGCCTGGCCAAACTGCGACCGGCGTTTAAGAAAGAAGCCGGCAGCGTAACAGCGGGCAATGCGTCTGGCATCAACGATGGCGCGGCCATGGTAGTGTTAGCCAACGCCGAAAAAGCCTACTCATTTGGCGGCAAGCCAATGGCAAAGATTATTTCCTACGGTCGCGCTGGCGTGTCGCCAGACATAATGGGCATTGGCCCGGTGGGTGCTTCAAAAACGGCGCTTGAGCGAGCTGGTTTAAGCATTGACCAACTGGACGTGATTGAGTCGAACGAAGCGTTCGCCGCACAAGCCTTATCGGTATCCAAAGAGCTTGGTTTTCCAAACGACAAAACCAACCCGAATGGCGGCGCTATTGCCCTTGGTCACCCCATCGGTGCGAGCGGTGCGGTCATCTTTACCAAGGCACTTTATGAACTTCACCGCATAGGTGGCCGCTATGCGCTGATCACATTGTGCATAGGTGGTGGCCAGGGAATTGCCGCGATTATAGAAAGAGTGTAATCCCGACGCGGATAGCCTGAGTCTACAATACCGGCTTAGTCATTTGCGGGAGCGGGTCATGTGGGACCTATCAGGTAAAACAGCACTGGTCACTGGTTCAGGCAGCGGCATGGGCAAAGGCATGGCCACTCAACTGGCAAAGCAAGGCGCCCACGTTGTGGTGAACGATATATTCGCCGACAAAGCAGAGCAGTCCGCGCAAGAGCTGCGTGAGCAAGGCCTGCTAGCCAGCACCAGCGTATTCGATGTCACCGACCCAGACGCGGTTCGCTCCAGTATTGCCGAAGTGGAATCTGAATTCGGCGGCATCGATATCATGGTGTGCAATGTGGGTAATGCGGGTGCGGTGCATATGGAACAGGCGCATTTCAAAGATTCACTGCCGGAAAACTGGACCAAGTTTGTGGATGTTAATTTGTACGGCGTAATGCACTGCACGCACGCCGTTCTGCCTGGCATGTGCGAGCGTGGTTGGGGGCGAGTGATCAGCATCTCATCTGGCGCTGGTCGCACCGGCTTGAATATTGGCGTGTCGATCTACGGTGCAGCGAAAGCTGGCTCAATAAACCTGATGCGACACATCTCTCAGGAAGTAGCTGCCCACGGAGTGACGTGCAACGCCATCGCGCTTGGCCTGATGAACACCGTACCTGATGAATTCGCAGCCCCGATGATTAAGCACATTCCGCGTGGTCGATTGGGCACACCCGAAGACGCTGGCAACATCGTTGGCTTCCTCGCTGCCAAAGAGTCAGACTGGATAACCGGGCAAATGTTTTGTGTGGATGGCGGCTCTGCACCTTACTAATCAATGTTGATAGTCGAACAACAGTAAACACATGAAGCGGCATATCATCCGCGGCGCAAGCTTCGTTGCTGCTACGTTGTTGCTGGCATGCGAAGGCTCAAGCAGCCGCTTTGCTTCCGTAGCGGAATACTCGACTGAGTCTGCACAAGCCAACCCGGCCGAGTACGAATGGCGCTCGTATCTTGCCGGTACTGGCCACAGTCACTACTCGTCACTTGACCAAATCAACACGAATAACGTTGACCAACTGCAAACCGTATGGCGCTTTGACGCTGGAGAATCAGGTGGCAAATCTACATTAGAAATGCAATGTAACTCTCTAATAATTAAAGGAATATTGTACTGCACCTCACCCAATCTCGAGGTCTTCGCATTAAACGCTGGCAGCGGCAAATTGCTGTGGCGGTTCGACCCGCAATACCAACCAAACCTGTATCTGCCTAACCCTAATCGAGGTGTGAGTTACTGGGAGAATAGGGACGATCAACGCATTCTATTCACAGCGGGCTCCAAGCTCTTCGCGCTGGATGCGCGCACCGGCAGGCCTATCACTGGCTTTGGTGGGCAAGGAAAAGTGGATCTTCGAACCGGACTGCCGGAGTGGGCGTCAGAGTTGGATGTGGTGGCCACAACACCTGGTTCTGTTTTCGAGAATCTGCTTATTCTAGGCTCGAGAGTTTCGGAGGTAACAGGTGCAGCACCCGGTCATGTGCGTGCGTTCGATGTACAAACCGGTGAGCTCAAATGGGTGTTCAACACCATACCCTTACCCGGAACCTATGGCGCTGACACCTGGCCCGCCGACTCCATAAGCCAGGCAGGTGGCGCCAACTCCTGGGCCGGAATTGCGATAGACCCTGCGCTAGAACTCGCTTTCGTACCCACTGGCTCGCCCAGCTTTGACTTCCATGGTGCCGACCGCCTGGGCGACAATCTGTTTGCCAATTCATTAGTCGCGCTGAATGCTAGAACTGGTGAACGCGCCTGGCACTATCAGTTCGTTAAACACGACCTGTGGGACAGAGACCTGCCCTCTCCACCCAACCTCATTGACTGGCGGGTCAACGGCGAGCGTATTCCCGCGGTGGCTCAGGCGACCAAAACCGGCCATATTTTTGTATTTGACCGCGCCACTGGAAAACCGCTTACGCCTATTAGGCAAACGCCTGTTGTAGGCAAGGCTATTGCCGGGGATGTAAGCGCTGCATGGCAGCCCCTACCCGATTTCCCAATATTCACCCAACAAACCTTCACGCCCTCCTCCCGAACACCTGCAATAGAGCAGGCCGTTGCCAAACGGCTTGAAGCACTGGAGCCTTACGCCTTATACCGACCACCCGGTTTAAAAGGCAGCATCGTATACCCAGGCATTGATGGTGGCGCCGAATGGGGCGGCATGGCGTACGACCCAAAGAGCAGACGCCTGTTCATTAACGCCAACGAAATACCCTGGCAATTAAAAATGGTGGAATTGGAAAACGGTACACAAAGCCCGGAATACGCCTACATGATGCTGTGTTCCGGCTGCCATGGCACTGACCTGCGCGGTGACGGCGTAAGCGTGCCTGGGCTGCATAATCTGTCTGAACGAATGTCACTTTGGAGCACCTGGCAACTGATCAACAAAGGCCGCGGGCGCATGCCTGGTTTCGACAATATGCCGGCGCTGGCCAGAGCCTCGGTGCTGTATTACGTGTGGACCGCTGATGAGAACACTGAAGCCAAAGAGTCAGCAAGCGAATACACAGGCGGCTCTCTGGTAAATGCTGGTTATCAGCGCCTGCTTGACCCGGAGAACATGCCGGCCAGCCAACCACCCTGGGGGTCGTTAACCGCGATTGATCTTAACGATGGTGCGGATTCAGCCAAGATTGCCTGGCGAATACCGTTTGGCAACTATCCGCAAATGCTGGCTCAAGAACAACAAGGTTTAGGCTCGGAAAATTATGGTGGGCCAATTGTTACGGCAGGTGGCTTGTTGTTTATAGCGGCAACGCCGGACAAACTGTTAAAAGCGTATTCCAGCAACACCGGCGAACTGTTGTGGCAAACAAGCCTGCCCTTCGCGGGCTTTGCAACGCCTAGCACGTATATGCTGAACGGTCGCCAGTTCCTGGTGATCGCCGCCGGTGGTGGAAAGTTGGGTCAGGCCAGCGGTTCTGCCTATGTGGCCTATGCCTTACCAGAAAAATCCGCAGAGCAATCAGAAAGCCAGTAGACGTTTACAGCAGCCAGTAAGCGATCAGCCCGACAGCGCCGCCTACCAAAAAGGCATTGCGAAACGTAGGCAAACCTCCGCCGAAGCCATGAATCAAAGCCGCCATTGGATCTTTGTTTTCACGCGCGTGCAGTATCACCGGCCATTCAAGCTTTGCCACGAACCCGGTTGCAGCGATTGTACTGGCCAACAAAGCAACTCGATGCGGCTCATCCATTGGGATAGCCCACCAAATCAACGCAATGGCCAGAAAGTTACCCAAGGTACCGCCATAACTCATCGCGAGAAAATGGTCGTTGGTATTGCTCTTAAAGTCGAAGTCATACGCTAACAGAGCCGGTTCTGCTTTCAATGGCGCCTTCGCGCCCGACCATCGTGTGCCGAGAAAATGCCCCCACTCATGCATCAGATGCGCAAAACCTATTCCAGCAAGAATGGCTGCCAACACCGCAAAGCCTTTCGCAACAGCCAAGTCCGTCAGCGTTGACCAGCTGTCTGCCGCGGCAAATAAAATGACTATTCCAAGCAAGCCAAGGAGGTGCCAGCGCCCTTGCGTTAACGCCGCCTGAAGCTGCGGATCCATATCCTTTGCGGCGGCTTCGAAATCCAGCGGATCATCATTATTATCTGTAGAATCCATACTGCTTACTCCAACGAGTCAGTCGTTCGTTACTTTTATATTTGGAAACTGCTTAACCGGTGATTCGCGCTCATTCAATACCTGCATAAGCCCATCAGCAAGCTTAAGATAAGTACCCGCAACAGGGCCTGCAGGGTCAACAGTGACAGCAGGGCGACCGGCGTCGGTATTTTCACGAATACTTCTATCTAGTGGTAAAGACCCCAACAAGCGAGTGTCGTAACGTGAGGCTATTTTCTCGCCTCCACCTGAGCCAAACAAATGATCGGTATGGCCGCACTCACTACATACATGCACCGCCATGTTTTCAACAATACCCAACACGGGAATGTTCACCTTGGTAAACATCTCGATGCCTTTCACTGCGTCTAGCAAGGCAATGTCTTGAGGTGTTGTGACAATCACCGCGCCCGCAACGGGCACTTTCTGTGACAGCGTCAACTGTATGTCGCCTGTGCCCGGCGGCATATCAATAATCAATACGTCCAGATCACCCCAATCGGTTTGCAACAGCATTTGCTGCAACGCACCACTGGCCATGGGCCCACGCCATACCATGGGTGTAGATTCGGTGATCAGAAACGCCATGGACATGGCTGACAAACCCAAGGCTTGCACCGGCACAAACCATTGCTGCTCATTAACCGTACGCACTTCCGGGCGCGTACCTTCCGGCAAGCCCAGCATCAGTTGCTGGCTTGGGCCGTAAATGTCGGCATCCAGCAACCCTATTTTCATACCGCGCTGCGCCAATGCTGCGGCAAGGTTGACCGAGGTTGTCGATTTACCAACGCCGCCCTTACCTGAAGCAACCGCCACAATGTGCTTAACCGACTCTATTCCACTCACGTAATTCTCACCATCCAGCTGTATCGCAATAAAAGGGCAAACCGGCTATAGTGACCGGCTAACTTTCCCAGCACTATTGTACCTGATTGCACCACCATGGCTTCTGAATCTTTATCCAGCCCCCGTCAAATTCTGGTTACCAGCGCGCTGCCGTATGCCAACGGACCACTGCATTTAGGGCACTTACTGGAAGCGATTCAAACCGATGTTTGGGTGAGGTTCCAACAACAGCGCGGCCACAATTGTGTGTACGTTTGCGCCGACGACGCTCACGGTACCCCCATAATGTTGCGTGCCGAGCAAATGGGCATCACAGCAGAACAACTGATTGCTGATGTTCAGGCCGATCATGAACGCGATTTGAAGGCGTTTCATATCGCGCATGATAACTACTACACCACGCACTCTGACGAAACCCGCGAGCTGGCACAAAGCATTTACCAAAAACTGAAAGCCAATGATCACATTGCCGTTCGCTCTATTGTGCAAGCGTTTGACCCTGAAAAGCAGCTGTTCCTGTCTGACCGATACATCAAAGGCACTTGCCCCAAATGCAAAACCGCTGATCAATACGGCGACAATTGTGAGGCCTGTGGGCATACCTACGCGCCCACTGATTTGATTGACCCGGTGTCAGTGCTGTCTGGTGCCACACCGATTGAAAAGGAATCGGAACACTACTTTTTCAAGCTGCCAGAATTCACAGAGCTGTTAAAAGACTGGACACGAAGCGGTAGGCTGCAAGAGCAAATAGCCAATAAACTCAGCGAATGGCTGGACAGCGGTTTGCAAGAATGGGACATCTCCAGAGACGCGCCCTACTTCGGTTTCGAAATTCCGGATGCCCCTGGCAAATACTTCTACGTGTGGCTGGACGCGCCCATAGGTTACATGGGCAGCCACGCCAACTTACTGGCCCGCACCGGTGGTGATTTCATTGATTACTGGGGCAAAGACTCAAGCGCCGAGCTGTACCACTTTATTGGCAAAGACATCATTAACTTCCATTGCCTGTTTTGGCCTGCGGTGTTGCATAGCGCTGGCTACCGTTTACCAAGCGCAGTCTTTGCGCATGGCTTCTTAACCGTTAACGGCACCAAAATGTCGAAATCACGTGGCACCTTTATCAAGGCCGCCACCTATCTTGAGTTTCTGCAAGCTGATTACCTGCGCTACTACTTTGCCGCAAAACTAGGCCCGGGTGTGGATGACATAGATCTCAACCTGGAAGACTTTCTGCAACGAGTAAACTCCGACCTGGTGGGGAAAGTGGTTAACATCGCCAGCCGCTGTGCAGGTTTTATCACCAAACGTTTTGACGGCACCTTGTCTGAACTATGCAGTGAACCTGAACTGCTCGGCGAATTTATCGCAGCAAACGATGATATCGCCGCGTTGTATGAAAGCCGCGAATACAGCAAAGCCATTCGCTCCATCATGTCGTTGGCAGATCGCGCTAATCAGTACATAGACAGTCATAAGCCCTGGGAACTTGCCAAAGACCCAGCCAACGCTCAGCAAGTACACGATGTATGCTCCACCGGCATTAACTTGTTCCGCTTGTTGATTGCCTACCTCAAGCCAGTGCTGCCTGAAACAGCGGCTAAAGCAGAAGCGTTCCTGAATCTGGAACTGGACTGGCCAAGTGCTGGTTGCGAGTTAACCGCGCACAAAATAAATAAATTCAAACCGCTGATAACGCGGATTGAACAAGCACAGATCGACAAGATGGTAGACGCCTCGAAAGACAATGCCGAGCAGCCCGCAGCTGCCGCAGCTGCCAAGCCGGAGACAGAAGAAGTGAGTGACAGCATTGAGATTACTATCGACGATTTCTTCAAGGTAGACCTTAGGGTAGCGCGAGTGATTGAAGCTGATCATGTAGAGGGCGCAGACAAACTGCTGCGGCTGAAGCTGGATGTTGGCGACCACACCCGAACCGTATTTTCCGGGATCAAGAGCGCTTACTCACCGGAAGATTTACTGGATAAACTGGTGGTAGTGGTTGCCAACCTGAAACCGCGAAAAATGCGCTTTGGAACCTCGGAAGGCATGGTGTTAGCCGCCGCAGGAGAGGATGGTGGCGATGAGGTCTGGATTGTGCAAACCCCTGGCGCTACGCCTGGGATGAAGGTTACTTGAGCCGTCCACAAGCTGATCGTTGCCCTGTTGAACCGCATGCCGGCCAGTTTATGGAAAATCTGCTTGACCCTCGCGAGTTAGGAAAAACGTTAAAAGCCCTCGTTTGTGAGGGCGAGACAGTTGCCTATTCTGCCGTTGCTGGAAGAGGTGGTAGCGTTAAATTCGCCAGCGACGTGCTCAATTAAGATCATTACCGCTAGCAAGATCCTGCACTTTTGGCCGCCTTCGACGCCGTGCTTTACGTGGAACCATGTCTCGCATGGATTCAAGCTTGCCAAAACAAAGTAGCTTATCGCCAGCCTCAAGCAATCGCGCCGCCCTTGGGTTAGGAATGACCTTGTTGCCTCTATAAAGCGTGAGAACGTTGATGTCCTTTTCCGATAGCATCGCATCTCCAATGGTTATGCCAATCAGGTGAGAACCTTCTGGCACGTATAGTTCACTCACTCCATAGCCCTTGCTCACGGTAAGCCTCTGTCGAATATCCAGTTCCGGGAAGTCGACCTGCGCGGCAATGTAGTCAACCACTGCTCCTGCAATATCGAGACCAGTACAACTTTCAATGCCCTCCAGTCCGGGCGAGGAATTAACTTCCATTATCTGCGGCCCGTTAGCGCCCTCCAGCATATCAACCCCAGCTACCTGCAGCCCAAGGATCTGCGCAGAACGTACGGCGGTTTCAATATACTCTTCGCTTAATTCTACGGCCTCCGCAACGCCGCCTCGATGAACATTGCTTCGAAATTCCTGTCCCTGTGCAACCCGCCGCATGGCAGCAACTACCTGATCTCCGACGACAAATGCTCGAATATCCTTACCTTTGCTTTCTGCAACGAATTTTTGAATCAGCACGTTTTGCTTCTGACTGTGCAATAACTCAATGATAGACGCTGCAGCCGTCGTGGATTCAGCTAACAATACGCCTATGCCCTGCGTACCTTCAATGAGTTTAATAATCACAGGCGCTCCACCAACGCGCTGAATGGCTGGAAGCACATCTTTGCGGTCAGCCACGAAAGTTGTTCTTGGAATTCCGATGTGATGGCGGCTGAGTATCTGCAAACTACGAAGCTTGTCGCGTGAATTAATGATGCCGTGCGCCGTGTTGGCGCAAAACACATCCATTTCCTGGAACTGCCTGACAACAGCGGTACCAAAATAGGTTATCGAAGCACCTATGCGCGGCAGCACTGCATCGTACTCACTGAGCGCCTTTTGCCGAAAATAAAGGTCGGGAACTCCTTGCTGCAAATCGATGGCGAACTTCAAAGTATTCAATACTTTGACCTTGTGCCCTCGTTGCTCGGCCGCTTCTCTTAGGCGCTTGGTACTGTAGGCATTGGGTCCACACGACAGAATAGCGAGCTTCATGGCAAATCCTTGCGATCTAAATGGCGTCGCTAAAGTTTATCGAAGCATTAACCTGATGGCTAGCCAATTGAGATCACTAACGGCCTACAATTACATGTACTCCAGTCATCACTCACCTCGCTTAAGTCGCATGCTAATTGTATGGCACGTTCTCGTTGCCATTAGCCGATGCTATGGCCACCTCACTGGCAATTCCTCAGCATTTTGCGGTACAAAGCCAGTACTTTTCTTGTTTTTCCAGAACGCTTTTCCAGTGCGTGGCGTGCCGTGGATTCGTCCACGCGGGATGATACTATGACCCAGTTGGTAGGCTTATAGTTGCATTTAGATATGATGTCGACTGACCGCAGTGGCGTCGAATCGAGCTACAATGCTGACTGTCTCAACCAGTTGATTTTGTAGTGAAGAATAGAAGTGTGCATGTTTAATTCACCGGCGATGGCCATTCGCTGCGCCTTGCTATTGATCGCCTTTCTCCTCACCGCCACCTCTTTGCGGGCCGATGGGTCTTTGGACTCGGTCTCGTTGCGCAAAGAATTCCAGGCCTTGGAAACGCTGCTGGACAGCGAGGCGCTGTCTACGCCAGAAGTGGAAGACGCCGTTAGCACAGTCAGTGAAGCGCGGAGTCGGGTACTGGCTTGCATTCAACAAGGGGAGCTCAGGCTTTCGAAACTGCAGAAAGAAAGGGAGGCGTTTGAGCTAGAAACCCCTGAACCACTTCAATTGGATGCCGGAACGCGTGGCGAATTGGAGACTCTGGAAGCCGATTTTAGTAGTCAGCAAGCTGCGATTGTTGATTGCCAGTTACTATCGCGCCGCGCTCAGTCTCTGTTGGACGAGCTGACCATTTATAAAGGAACGCTGTTGGTTACGCGGCTCCAACAGAAGTCCAGAGCCGCCACAGAGATCGCGGCTGAACTTGTTGATGAACGACAAGACCTCACTGGTTTAGCAGTAAAAAGCGTAGCGGGGATGGGCGCCAAACTGTGGCGTCAACTGGGTAGCTCCTTTGTCTGGATGGCTATTGGCGTAGTATCGCTAGTCCTTGGCGTTCTACTAGCGTTTTTTCGGCCCGAGTACAGAGAGCGGTTGCGCGGTACAAATGGTATCAGCAGTTTTAATCGCTTCAGCCTCTCTTTGCGTGAATCAATCCTTCACTACGCCTACGCAGTACTTCCATTATCTGCTGTTTCGATTCGCTGGTTGATGTTACCGGCGAATGATTCTCCTGAAGCGAAGTTACTGCACGCAGTATGTTACTTGTTCACAGCCTATGTATGGTTGTCGGTATTCCTACGCGCATTGCTACGACCCGCTAATCAACAATGGCTATTTGTGCCTATTATGAGCGAGCGACGTGCTGCTTTAGCGTACCGGCTAAAGATACTGCTACTAGTATTATCGATGGCAATCGCTAGTCATTGGGCAATATCAACCTTCGATTTTCCCGATTCAGTTGCGCGTACGCTGCGCTTGGTGATGGTAGTTGCCTTGTGCTTCAATTTGGTATGGCTTATCTGGTTGCTTGACGGGCTTGAGCGACTACAAGGCCGTGGCCGTGGCCTTAGAACCGTACTGATTTTTATTCTGCTTGTCACACTGTTTGCGGAATTACTTGGTTATTTAAATCTATCCGCGTTTTTGATTCGAGGTTTTTTAGGCACGCTACTGTCGGTTTTCATCCTATGGTTACTTAACGAGTTCACGGTAGAGATATTCGACGGCCTGGACAGTGGCAAACGTGCCTGGCACCAACAGCTTAGGCAACGGCTTGCCATCCAAGAGGGCGAACATATTCCTGGCCTTGTTTGGTTCCGTATCTTGGCAGTGGTTATTGTGTGGTTGATGGCTGCTACGGTATTCCTGAAATCGTGGGAGTTATCACAGGTTAGCTGGACTTACGCCGATAATTTGTTTAATCAAGGATTTTCTATTGGTGAACTGCGATTGGTGCCCGCAAAAATCCTGATAGGAATAGTACTGTTTGCCAGCGTATTGTTGCTCTCCAGCGCGATAAAATCGAGACTGAGGGAACGATCGAACTTGCTTGCTCGCCTGGAACCCAGCGCTCGGGAAACCGTGGTCACTTTAACTGGCTACGCGGGTTTCATTATAGCCTTATTGATTGGCCTGTCACTGGCGGGCTTTGGCTTCCAGAATCTTGCAATTGTGGCTGGCGCTTTATCATTGGGCATCGGTTTTGGGCTGCAGAACATCGTCAACAACTTTGTCTCTGGCATTATCTTGTTGTTTGAGCGGCCAATTCGTCGTGGAGACTGGGTAGTTGTGGGTGGCACGGAAGGCTTCGTCAAGAATATTCGCGTACGTTCGACGGAAATAGAAACGTTCGATCGATCAGATGTCGTTGTGCCAAACTCCGAGTTTATTTCCGGCCAAGTGACTAACTGGACACTAAACGACCCAAATGGGCGCGTGCGTATTCCTATTAGCGTGGCGTATGGCAGCGATGTTGAGCAGGTACGCCTAATTCTGCTTGAGATAGCGAACCAGCATGATAGCGTTTTGAAGGCGGGCAATTTTCGGCAAATGCCGGAACCCATTGTGCTGTTTATGAGTTTTGGCGACAGCTCTTTGGATTTTGAGCTTAGGTGCTTTGTTCATGATATTCGATCGTGGCCGGTAGTTCGCAGCGACATCAATTTTGCAGTCGATCGCGAGTTCAGAAAAGCGAACATACAGATTCCGTTCCCGCAGCGCGATGTGCACATTATTTCACCCCATTTATCGAAACCGGAAGGCAGCAGTGAATGATATCGATGAAAGTAAAACGCTGTTGTTTGCATTGGAACTTGATGGACGAGGTGGCGCCAGAGAGCTGCAAGAAGATGAGCTAAAACCTTGCTCAGCACCGCGATGGTTTCACTTTAACGCGGCCAATTGCACATCACCCGAATATGTTGCTCAATTTGCTGATGGTTTGGATACAATTGGAGCCCAAAGCATTTTGGAGCGAGAAGCGCGTCCGCGATGTCTGCAAGTTGGAGACAACGTTCAACTCACGCTTAGAGGTGTTAACTTAAACGATAACTCACATGCTGAAGATATGGTTGCTATTCGTATGTGGGTACAGCGCTCAACATTGCTAAGCACCCGATATCGAAGGCTAAAAACTGTGCTGGAAATTCGCCAGCGATTACTAAAAGGCATAGGCCCAAAATCCATTCCAGAGATAGTGACTCTACTTTGCAGTCGCATGCTTGAACGAATGGAACCTGTTCTTGGCGATCTAGACGATGATACGGATAACATCGAAGAGCAGATTATCGAGTCTGCTGAGCCGGAATTACGCAAGGCAATAGCAGATGTTCGAAAAAGAGCCATCTTGTATCGACGTTACATCGCTCCGCAGCGCGAAGCAATTGGCTTGCTGCATAGATCTGGTGTTAGCTGGCTTGGCAATCATGAACTGCGGAGCTTGCAAGAAAGCCATGATAGAGTGACACGCTACGTAGAAGATTTAGACGCTATTAGAGAGCGGGCGCAAATTGTTAAAGACGAACTGGCGAACTCGCTAAGCGATCGATTGAATCGAAACCTCTACACCCTGTCGGTTGTTACCGCTGTGTTTTTGCCTTTGGGATTTTTGACTGGATTATTCGGAATCAATATCGGGGGAATGCCCGGCGTGGACAATTCGCAGGCATTTTTTATTTTTTCCGGGATTTTAGTCGTATTAGTGGCCGCGCAAATTGCACTCTTCAAATTTTTCAAATGGTTCTGAATTAACATGGCGAAAAGGTTTTAAATCGAGTGTTGGTTCGCGAGACTGTTTGCGACAAAGTTCTCGAAAGCATGCCTACATGGACGTACTTACAGCGAGTACTGTCCCGGAATTAAGCTTGGACGAGGACAGCATAGGCTCTATAGTAGACCTCACTGCAGGCGCGTAAGCGGGGGATAAAGGTGGCCGAGTTTAAGCACACAATTTGTCGAGCCTGTCACGCCGGTTGTGGCGTGCTGGTGGAGATTGAAAACAATAATCCTGTGTCGGTGCGCGGCAATGCAGACGATCCTTTGTTTAAGGGTTTTTGCTGCATTAAGGGGCAGAACTTTCACGCCACCCGCAACAGTTCAGAACGTTTGTTGCACTCACAGAAACGTCAAGCTGATGGCAGTTATACGAACATTCCAGTAGCGCAGGCCATGGATGAGATCGCGGCAAAGCTACAGCAACTTATCAACGACCATGGACCGCGCAGCCTGGCCACCTATTCCGGCACCATGGCCGCCAATTCCGGCGCGGTTAATTCCGCTATTTCCAGCGCGTTCTTGAAAGCGACCGGTTCGCGCATGGGCTTCAACTCAAACACAATTGATCAGCCCGGGAAAATGGTGGCAAGCGCCTTGCACGGTCGCTGGATGGCGCCTTCTGATAATTTCGCCGAGTCTGATGTATTAATGTTGGTGGGGGTTAATCCCCTGGTGGCCATGTCGGGCGGCATTCCGCACCACAATCCCGGGCGTTGCTTAACTGACGCTTTGAATCAGGGTTTGACTTTGATTGTGATTGACCCTCGTCGCAGTGAAACCGCGCGCCGCGCTAAACACTTTTTACAGATCAAGCCCGGTCAAGACGTGCCTTTGCTAGCAGCAATGTTGCACACCATATTGGACGAGCAATTGCATGATGCGGATTTTTGCGCACAAGAAATTGACGGCCTTGATGAGTTACATGACGCGGTAAGACCGTTTGATCCGGAAGCCGTGGCCCAACGCACCGGGCTAGACGCTGATGCCATTCGCGGTGCAGCGCGTGCGTTTGCAAACGCCAAACACGGCGTGGTAACAGCTGGCACCGGGCCGAACATGTCTGGGCACACTACTTTGCTGGAGTACCTGGTACTTAATCTGAACAGCGTGTGCGGGCGCTGGCAACGTGCTGGCGACACTGTGTTTGAGCCGGCAAGTCTCGGCCAAGCCACGCTGGCTCTGGCACAGGCAATGCCACCCTACCCGGAGTACGCCTACGGTTTTGGTGAGCAAATGTCGGTACGCAATCTCGCTAATACCGCCGCAGGACTGCCGACGGCGGCGCTGGCGGACGAAATACTGCGCAACGACCATCAGCGCGTACGCGCCCTGATCAGTCATGGCGGTAATCCAATTGCGGCCTGGCCCGACCAGATCAAAACCCAGCAGGCCTACGCGGCACTGGAACTGTCGGTGCAAATTGATGTAACCATGTCGGCGTCAGCGCGACAAGCGGACTACGTGATTGCCGTGAAACACCCTCTGGAAACCGTGGGCACTTCGCTGGCGCAGGAATACCTCAGTGGCTACGCTGTTGGCTTTGGCGCCACGGCGGCCTATGCACACTACACACCTACCATTGTTGATGCACCTGCGGGCTCGGATGTTATAGAAGACTGGGAGTTCTTTTACGGTTTGGCGCAACGAATGAATCTGCAACTCACCATGAAACCGGTTTCATTTAATGGCACGGTCCGCGTGCCGGGTCATAAAATGGATATGCATACGCCACCCAGCACAGATGAGCTACTGGACAAGTTAACCGATGGCAGCCGTATTCCACTGGCGGATGTGCGCGCTACCTGCGGCGGTGCCCTCTATCCGGAGCCAAAGGTTACTGTTGCCGGCAAGGATCCGAACTGGCAAGGCCGGTTGGATGTGGCCAACAAGCAGATGATGCAGGATTTAGGCGCACTCGAACGAGATGACTCTGACGCTCTTTCGCAATTCCCTTTCGCACTGATCGCACGGCGCCAAATCAATGTGCTCAATTCAACTGGCCTGAATATTCCCGGCCAAACGCGTGGCAAACAACACAACCCGGCATTCCTGCATCCGGAAGACATAGCCGAGCTTGGCCTGCAAAGCGGTCAAGCCGTTCGCATCGAATCTCAGCGTGCGGCCATCACTGGCATCGTGGAGGCGGATAAAAATTTGCGTCGCGGCCTGGTGTCGATGAGCCATTGCTGGGGCGACACGCCTGAGCATGACGATCAATACGCACAGATAGGCGGCAACACCGGGCGGCTCAGCTCTGTAGAACACGATTATGAAGTGTATACCGGTATGCCGCGCATGAGCAATATTCCGGTGCGCTTAAGCGCGCTCTGATGTCACCTAGCGACAAAACCGCGGGCAGGTAGTAATGGCAGATCACGGTAGCTACGAATACCGGGAGCAGCCGCGCAAAGCGGGGCGATGGCGTTTACCACCGGCAAACCGGTAATCACCATACCGAGTGCCATGTAATCTTCCAGGCTGTTCGCTACAAAATCTTTCGGCGGCTGAATTTCCAGGCGTAGTTTCAGGCTGGGCATACCGTCGATGGCAAGCAAGTAGGCGTGATCGATATCCCAGGGTTGTTCGATATGCTGCCCCATCTTCCACTTAAAGCCCACATCAAACACCACTCGCCCGTGTGCTTGGCCCAGCCAATGCCCTTCAATGCCAGCTACATGCCCTTCGCGAATGGTCATAAAACCCAAATCATTATCCGCCGTGGCGGCTGCAAATCTGGACTCGAAACTGATGTTATCCAAAACGACACCAAGGCTGTCGGCCATAAGCTCCAGGCCCTCGGCAAACACCTGGCTGCCATCCCGCGCCAGGTCTGGCAGATAATCCGCGTTGATTGGATGGTCGAAACCCACACTGCGCTGGGTTTCCGCCGAAGCGTAGCCCGACGCATCCTGTGACTCCAGAATACTGATTCGGTCTACGCGATTGCACGCTGTAGTGGCCGCCAGCGCCAGCATATTGGAAAAGCCAGGATGCATGCCGCTGCCAAACAGACTCGCCTGCCCCTTCGCACAGGCCGCTTCCAAACGCGCCACACCTTCAGCGCCGTACACGCGACTGCCGGTAATAAAATGGGTACTGGTCACCACGTTAATGCCCGCCGATAAGAACGCCACCAGGTCATCAACTTCACCCCACAAGGGGTTATAACAAATGCAATCCGGCTGCAGCGCAATCAGGGCGTCACGGTCCGAGCTGCACTGCACACCAACGGCCTCAATACCTAACAATTCCCCTATATCACGCCCTACTTTATCCTGAGACCAAGCATAGCAGCCGATTAACTCAAGCTCAGGATTGTTCAGTATCGCCAGCGCGGTTTGCGTTCCCACATTCCCTGTTGTCCATTGCACAATTCTTAAGCTCATTGTGTTACCTCGGTATTATTGATTTTGCTCACACTGACCGGTATCCCGCTCATCAAAGGAATACCGGAAAACTGCGCCACGTTATGCTCTACACTGATCAAGCGTCCGATGGGGCTACCATCTGATGCGAGCTCACTCTCTTCTCCCGGCGCCCTACCCCAGCAATGAGTCATCGCCAGGCAACCGGGGCGTAAGGTTTTCTCTGCCTGCACCAGCGCTTGAATGGCGCCATGCGCGGAACGCACTGTCACTTGCTGGTGCGCAGTCAGGCCTTCTTTCTGCATATCTTCGGGGTGCATGTACAAAGGATTACCAACGAAGCGCGAACGTAATTCAGCAACATCGGTACCTACCGAATTAAATGTGTTGGAAACCCGGCGACTGATCAGCGTATACGCGTGGTCTGCTTGCACATATCGTTGCCCGTCACCGAAGTCGTCTAATTCTCCAAGCATGATGGCATTATCCAGCACCAGCCTGGCGGCCGCCTCGGCGCGAGCTGGCAGCACTTCACTGCGCACTTCATCAAACATAACCTTATCACCGGCTTCGCGAAGTTTATCCAGCGGCACCCAGGAATCCTTGCACAACATATCAAGCACTTCTTCGCTGGACGGTTTGTTTTGCATATCAACCGCCGTCACAACCGGCACCACGCCCATGATTGGAAAAACGCCCGACTTCACCTTAAGTTCCAGCCCCATTCGTTGAGCCAGGCCGTAGAAGAATTCCCAATCTTCCAGTAAGTCAGAATTTTCTGGCGGCTGAACAACGGCCTGAACGTATTGGCCGTATTGCTCGGTATAACCCAAGGCTGGTGAGACGGTATTGAGGTTTTCCGTGGAGAGTGTTGTACCGGGAGTTTCAAGCGGCAATTTGGGTGCCAGCACATAGTCTGCTGTGTTGGCGGTTGCGGTACGCCTGGGCTCAACAACCACGTTCAGCTCCAGGGCGGCCAAGGCTTTTGCCGTGCGCACCTGATCCGGCCAAGCCATCATTGGATTGCCACCGATTGTAATCAGAGCCTTTATTTGACCGTCGCCTGGCAGCAGAATCTCATCGGCCAATACTGACGTAGGCAAACCACAGGCGGCCGGCGTAAAACCACGGACGCGAAGCGGCTTGCCAAAACCATCAATTGGGTAGGGAGCGATGGCTTCAGCGCGATACTCCCGCCGCGTGGTTAACACGCCCGGGTTGTTGACGGTGTCGCCTGCTTGCCGCCATTTTCCGCAAAGGCTGTTTAAACACACCACCAGATATTCAGTGATATTGCTCCAACCCGACATATTGGCCCCGGTACCTGCAGTGCAAGAACCACGCTTGCGCCGGCCTTTGGGCTGTTTTGGATCAAATGGTGCGGCAAACAATTGCGCCGCCTCGGTGATTTGTGCGGCTGGCACGTCCGCAATGTCGGCAACGCGCTCGGGGGTATAGGCCGCCACTGCGGCTTTCAGCTGTTCACTCCCCTCCGTATGCGCCCCGACAAACTGCGCATCAAACAATTCCAGCTCAAACACCTGTTGAATGATGCCTGCCAGCACCGCCGGATCAGTGCTCGGCCGCGGCTGAATGTGTAATCGCGCGTAACGCGCTGTCTCGGTTTTTCTCGGATCAATAACGATCAGGTCAAAGCCCTTGGCCTGCGCGCGTTTTAGTCGCCGGCCAGGGTTGGCGTGCGGAACACCCCCCGATATCGACACCAGTGGATTAGTGCCCACCAGCATCCAGGTGTCGCTTTCATCAAACGGGAAGCTACCCCCCAGCCAATGCCCGTGCGCCGCCGCAGCGGTTTGTTTGCCTGGCTGATCGATTGTGCCACTACTGAAGCGCATGCTGATGCCCAAGGCATCCATCCACGCTGTTGCGAAAGCGGCCAGTGGCGGCAGTTGATAAAACAAAGTGCCACAATACACGGCAACGGATCGCCGACCGTATTGCTTAATAATGCGGTCAATACTATCGGCCACTTCATCCAACGCCTGTTGTACGCCTATTGCTTGCAGCTTACCTTCAGCATCCCGGCGTTGACTGTGTTTAAAGCGCTGTTCGAAGGTGTGCATCTCAGGGTAGTACTTACCCTTACTGCAAAAGAATCCTTCCGATGAGGGGTTGCTTTTATCACCGCGCGCCGACACCGGCCGGCCTTTAGGGTCGATGCCCACCAGTATCGGACATTGCGCCGTGCAGATGCGGCACAGTGATAGTCGTTCTTCAGCTATTTCGACCTGTTTGGCGCCCATAGAGTCCACTGGCTTTGTCATTTGCTTAGTCTACGCCATGGCGCTGAACGAACAATGGTTTCACTCATTGCAACACTACTCAAGGTTTGCACATCGGCAATTCACAGAGGAAGCATAGATGTTGCAGTCCTTCACCTTTTTTTCCATAGAACTGCGTATGCACCGTTTCACCTTTAGTGACTTCAACAAGTTCAATAAACGTTTTCCCCGAGTAAAACAGCGCCGCTTTAAAAGCAACTCTCGAATACCTTCAATAGAGTTTGCCTGGTAAACGCTAAAATAGCTTTCCGTCAAAACGACGTCGTTGCGATTCTGAGCAGGATCTATGATGATGTTAGTGACAATATGCTTGGTACCCGCCGACCCATCGGGCATTACCTTATTGTTTCGATCGTATGCTTTCTTTATTGCCTCGCCGCCACGTAGTTCTTCACCTTCATCGCCTGCACTTGCCTTGATCGCGCCTTTGGAAAACAGCTGGCTCAGTTGCTCATGATCTCGTTGGTCCACGCAGCACGCGTAGGTAAACATGAGGTTTTTTATCGATTGCAGGTCGGCATAATCCAAGCTCATTGCTGGCACCCTTCTTATCTTATTTCTCCACTGCAGTTGACCGCGATTCGATCCTGCCCACCAATTAAAAATATTCCATAATAAACTTGCGACAGGAATTATACTGTCGAACTTATCTAGGAATTGCTGGGGGGCGCGCTACTTGACGAAGCAATTGACGCAGCGCTGCGCTTTATTCCAGCTGATTCCGATTGCGCACTCGCGATAGAGCTTGCGCGTGAGTTTTCGAGCATGGACGATGGCGCCGAAAAACTGCGAGAGCGCTATGCAGCGTTGAGCCCGGTTCACACCGTCAACAATCTAGCGATGGTGATTTGGTCACTGACTCGGCATCGAGATGATTTCAGTGCTGCGATCGGTGATGCGGTGGCGGCCGGCTGGGATACTGATTGCAATGGCGCGACGGTCGGCGCTTTGTGGTCACTGCAAGGTCAGCCTGTACCAGACTACTGGTTCGAGCCCTGGAACGGCCGGGTTGAAGTCAGTTTAGCCGGCCAACATATGCTGGAGCTAGAAGACTTGGTGCAGCGCACAGTGGCTGTCGCGAAACAACTACAGTAACTAAAGAAAGAGGGCCGTATGAGCAATAGCTTTATAATAAGCAAACATGATGCCGTCTGTTTGATTTCAATCGACGACGCACCATACAACCGGATGAGCCTGGTGTTCATCGACGAGCTTGAAATTGCAGTCGAAGAAATTGCCAATGACGACAGTATTCGCGCTGTGGTACTCACCGGGGAAGGCCTGGACAACTTTTCTGTCGGCATGAACCTCAAACAACTTGGCCAGGGCATGGAAGCAAAAGGCGGTCCGGACGCATTGTTTGATCAGCGCCTTCGACTGATTTCAAAAATCGAAAATATGGGCAAACCCTGGATAGTCACAATGTTTGGCTACTGTCTTGGCGGTGGGCTGGAAATTCCGCTTGGTTGTCATTTCCGCCTGGCGGCTACCGAAGGTGCGCAAATTGGCTTACCGGAAATGGATCTGGGTACCGTACCCGCCTGGGGCGGAAGCGCCAGGCTTAGCAAATGCGTTGGCAGAGACCAGGCGCTGGATATGATTCTTCGTGGAAAAAAAGTATCCGGCCCGGAGGCGTTGCGAATAGGCCTGGTGCACGAGGTATGGCCGCTTGAAGAATTGAAACATCGTGCCATGAGCCTGGCAACGGAGCTAGCAGCGCAGCCCGCAGACGCTATCCGTGGTGTAATGAGCGTAGTAATAGGCTCGGAGGACAGAACGCTTAAAGAGCTTTTACAAGCCGAGCGAGCAGCCGTTCACGCCACTTCGAACAGCGCCGATGCCCAGGAAGGAATGATGGCTTTCCTGGAGAAGCGAAAGCCCATGTTTAATCGTCAGGAATAACCCCTTACCGCTATCAATACCACAGTACTCTTTCAATTCAAGTGTTTTCAAAAGCTTACACCGTGGTTTTCAATGAACGCGCGATAGCATCCTTGCTAACAGCAAGATTGGCAAACCTGCACATCGATTATCGTGTAACCTAAGCCCAACTCTGCAGAAAGAATCAACAACATCAAGCTGTGACATCAAGTAATAAAAACAATGAAGCTTTGCAGCTGGAAGGTTATGCAACCAAAGCAGTTCCAACCAGCGTGTCGGTATCAGGTCTGCGCATTGGCCTGGTTAATGGTTCCTTGGCTTTTGCAGTACCAGGGCTGATTACCGGACTGGAAGTAGGTGGCGCGCTGGGGTTTAAAACCAGCATGGTTGCCTTTCTTTTCGGCGGCCTATTGCTTGCATTGTTTGGCTTTATCACCGGTTACGTTGGTTATAAAAACCGCTTAAGCGCCTGCATGACAATCCGATGTGTATTCGGCAAAGAAGGTGCTGCACTTATTAACTTATTAATCGCGCTGTCATTACTTGGCTGGTATGGCATCAATATGGACTTGTTCAGCAGCGTTATTGCCGAGCTGCTGCAGCGTTGGCAAGGCAGTCAAAGCAGTGTTCTCGCTACAGAATTAACAGCGGGAATTGCCATCACCATGGTAACCCTATTCGGTTTTAGCTTGATGGAGAAGGTCTCGGCGTATCTGGTTCCTGTAATGATCGCGCTTGTCGCGTATCTGGCCATAAAGCTCAACGCCTTCTCAGTCGACAGTCTGCCAATCAGTAATGCGCCGCATCTTACCTTGAGCGAAGCGGTGTCAGTGGTGTTAGGCAGCTTCATAGTTGGCGTAGTGCTTATGCCGGACTTCACCCGATTTGCAGGGAGCACTCGGGGCACAGTCGTGGCCTCAGTGGTGCCGTTCCTGCTTCTGTCTACATTGGTTTACGCAATATCAGCCGCAGCCGGGTTAATGGTACGTAGCACCGATGTGTTGGAAGTATTACTCACGTTGGGGGTGGGAAGTCTGGCATTCATGCTAATAGTAATTTCCTCTTTTCTTACAAATGTTGTGAACCTGTACAGCGCCGGACTGAGTATCAATGCGGTGTTCACCCGCTTGAAAGAGTGGCACATAGTGCTCATTGCCGGCCTTCTAGGTACGTTGCTCGCATCTCTTAACTTATTGGAGCGCTTTACCGATTTCCTGTTTGGCCTGGCTGTCATCTTCGCGCCCATTGCAGGTGTATACGTTGTGGATTTCTTTTTAACCCGCAGCGCACAAATTTATTCGCCTGACGAATATCCACGCACAACCTACAGACAAAAACTGGCCATACTGTGCTGGGTTGTCGGAGTAACGGTATCAATGCTGTCACAGGCAGGCTTCTTTTCTCTGTTGGGTTTGCAGTCGTTGGACGGTTTGATTACTGCAATTGTTCTGTACGCGCTACTGAGCCGGTTTGAGAAAACCCAATTGCCACACCCGCAATAATTGCCATTACATAAGAATCCACGCCACCGGGCATTCATCCGTTACTATTGCGAAGAAGCTTCATACAACACAGAGGTTGCGAAGTGACTGAAACAAGCAATGCAGATAACAAAGCCATTAGCGGCGAGGCCTGGTCGGAATTTTGCGACATGCTCAAGAGTGCCGGGCAGTTGGTATTGGATAATTCGGATGCTAATGAGCTTGAACGAGCAGAAGGCTTTCGCTACCTTGCCAGGCTTACGGCAAATTCCTTGCAGCAAAGCGCAGAGCCGGCCTCGCTAAACCCACCGACAATTGAGTATCGAAAAACACGCATCGGTGCAGACAATCCCGATTTTTTGTATGGCAGCTGCAGAGTTCGCGGTAACGTGCAATACCGCATCACGGGCCAGCTTAATGAGGCATACAGTTTTAACGTAGGGGCTTTTCATGGGCGGCTTGGCAGCGCTGAGGGTTTGCAAGGGAGTGGATTTCTTGCCAGCACCGATTTAAACATTGACGCAGACGGCCGTTTTGAAATATTTGCGTCATCAACGCAGCCACCTGCTGGCGGCGGAGACTGGCTGGAAATGGACCCACAAACTAATAGCCTAATAGTCCGTCAAACCATACTTAGGCCTGGTTTAGACCAAGCAGCTGAACTCCAGATTGAGTTGCTTGGAGAAGTGGTCGACAAACCTGGCCACCCACTTGACGCAAAAGGCTTGGAAAAAATTCTGATCGGCAGCGGCTTTATGGTGCATGGCATCACCCAGCAATTTCTGCGCTGGACTAACAACTTTATTCAGCGCCCTAACCACATTAGCGAAATAAACCCGGAACTTCTGGGCATGGCCAAAGGCGACCCAAGGTGCCAATATAACTATGGCTATTTTCAAATAGCATCAGACCAGGCTTTGATCATAGAGCTGAATATTCCCGACTGTGAGTACTGGAACATTCAACTTGCCAATCATTGGATGGAGTCGCTGGATGACTCAAAGAACGCTTCTATCAATAATGCCAGCGTGACGACGCGGCAAGACAACACGGCCTTCATTGTTGTAGCGCACCAGAACCCAGGTTGCAGCAATTACTTGTGCACACAAGGGCACGAACGTGGTGTAATTGCCTTACGCTGGCTTGGCGCAAAGAATAAGCAGCCCGACCCACCTGTAAAGCTAGTTCCTTTGGACAAAGTTGCAAATGAACTTGGTGGCTAATGTCCCTGATTGAAAAACTGCACGAAAAAGCGGTTCTCAGCGCAGACAAATCCGGTATAAGCACGGATTTTGGAGACACAGATTACCTGCCAGCACTGGAACTGCTTTGTTCCGATATGCACAATGATCACCGTGTTCCCAAGGGTACTGCGGCAGCACTCGAGCAAATGTGTGTTGGATCACTCTTGGGCCGCTTGTATAGCGAGCATTACTGGCGAGAGTTTCCTCAACATAATTCCATAGAACTTAAGCAAGCAATTTTTATTGTTGGATTGCCACGCAGTGGAACAACAGCCCTGCAAAAACTGTTAACCGCTGACACGGCCAACCAGGGTTTGGAATATTGGCTGGGCCAAACGCCACAACCCCGCCCGCCAAAGGACCAATGGCCGTCTATACCAGAATATCAACATTGTGCAGCAAGCCTGGATTTTCTGAACGACATAGCACCGGAGATGATGCGCATACATCGAATGCGCGCCGACGAGGCTGACGAATGCCGCTTACTGCTCATGCAGGATTTTGCCAACGTTACCTTTCAGTCCAACGCTGATTTGCCGAACTATGAGGACTGGGTGTATCGGTCGGATTTCGACATGGCTTATCAGCGCTACCGTAAGAACTTGCAGTTAATTGGAATGCATCATCCGGACAACCGTTGGGTATTAAAAGACCCAAGTCACTTGTGGGCACCACAAACACTTTATCGATATTTCCCTGACGCCTGCATTGTCCAGTTGCACCGTGCGCCGCAGCAGCTCATTCCCTCGGTCTGCAGCCTTGTTTATCAATCTCGCCGCTTGTCTGACCCCGAGGCGAACCCGAATCAGGTTGGTGCTCGTGAACTCAATCAATGGAGTCGCGTGCTCTCTAACTTTACCGAGCTTCGAAAAACACGCCCAGATATGAATGTGTTCGACATAAGCATGCATGAATTGCAGCGCCATCCGCTGCGCGTGGTTGGCAACATTTATAAGCACTTTGGCATTCCGTTTCCCGAGCAGAATCAGAAAGCCTTGGCTGACTGGCAGTTAACTCAAGGCGAAAGCAAAAAATCCTTGCACAGTTATAAGTGTGAGGACTTTGGCTTATCGACTGATCAGATTAACGAGCGCTTTACCGACTATATTGATTCTTATGGTGCATACTTTTAACTGAGCTGATATAGAAGCCAATTACCAGCATGCTAGAGCCGTGCTAATTGCGAACGCCTTAATCCTCAATGGCAGCGTAAACAATTCGTTCAAGCTGTCTTCGAAAATTATAAGAACTTGAAGGGATAAGCTGCGTCATGAATATGACCACTAGCTCTTTCGCAGGATCAATCCAGAAAAGGGTACTTGCCATACCACCCCAATAATAGGTTCCTTTTGTGACGGGTGAGCCATTTTGTTCGGGGTTTTGATTCATGGCAAAGCCCAGACCAAAGCCTACGCCATCAAATCCGGTTTCAGTGAACGTTCCAGAGGCTATAGTGGCAAGATCCAATTTTCCCGGTAGATGATTGCTGGTCATTTGCTTTATGGTGCTTGGCTTCAGAAGTTGCTCCCCTTCCAGAGAACCGCCATTCAACAGCATTTGGCAGAAGCGATTGTAATCTTGCAGGGTAGACAATAATCCTCCGCCGCCGGACGCTCTGCGACTCACGCTATAACTACTACTCAACGGATCGTCTTGTAGCGTGGCCATACCACTTGGCCGCTTTTCATAACAGGCTGCAAATCGATGTTGCTTGGCGCTTGGCAGCGTAAAACTCGTATCAATCATTCCCAACGGGCTTAAGATTCTCTGCTGAAAAAAGTCTACCAGAGATTGCCCCGAGAGCACTTCTATCAAATGTCCAAGCACGTCTGTGGCGATGGAGTACTGCCAACCGTCACCAGGCGAGTAATTAAGCGGCAGGTTCGCCAGCTTATCGATCATGGGTTTCATCGCTTCGCCTGGACGACTCGATAAGATTCTCATGCCTTGATAAGCACGATCCACACTGGTTTCGGTGTCCAGCCCATACGCAAAGCCCGCCGTGTGCATCAGCAAATCACGAATGCTCATCGGACGCTTAGTTTCTACTGTTTCAAAATTGGGATATTCCCCAGATTGGTAGACTCGCAATGACGCAAATTCAGGGATGTAATCATGAACCGGATCATCGATGGAACATCGCCCCGCCTCCACCAACATCATGATGGCCACAGAGGTAATAGGTTTGGTCATGGAGTAAATGCGAAACAGAGTATCCGCTCGCATGACTGTGCCACGCTCGCGGTCAGCAAGCCCCTGTTGGTCCAGGTAACAGATTTCACCGTGCCTGGCGACCAGCACTGATGTTCCTGCTACCTTTCCAGCGGCGACATAGTTTGTATAAAGGTGCTCGCCAATTTGCGCCAGTTTATCGGTATTCATGTATGCCCTTTTAGCAAATGGCGTAGCCTAAGTTCTGTTTTCAATTTAACAACCCGAAAAAGTAGCGATTGCTGCTATTTGCGGAAAGCTTGCTTCTCCTTAATCGATTTTGACGTCGGCTATGTACTCCGTGTCAGGTCGCAATTCACCAAACAAGGTAACCGACTTCCCTGGAAAATTTATCAGGGTTACATCAGTGGCTTTTTTGGTCTTGGTCGATTGAAAGACAAAGAGCTGGAGTTCAATTGATATTGATTTGACTCGGCTATTCGGGAATTTCTTCCGCGCGCACCCACTCGACCGTGCGGCTCATAAACCCGACCTTCACTTTGATCAGCATGCGATCGGCCTCCGGTAGAGAGACCGTCGCCTTCTTGTATTCCCCCAGCCTATCCACAAAGATCAGGCCATTCCATACACCTTCTTTCGCTGAGTTTGCTTGCAGATCCTTCAGTATCATGCGGCCCGCTCGATCAGGAAATTTATCGTTGCGAGCTACAACCCCGCTGCCCTCCTCCAGCTGGATTTCGATCCAGGCTGAACTTTTGGAGTGTTTCCAAAACCCCGAAATGTCAGCGCTGAAAGCCAGTGGTGTAAACAGCAAGACCCAAAGCGTTAAAACACGGAGAATGATCATCATTGAGTGTCCTTCAATTGGTGAGTTGACTGTAGCCTCATCAGACATGTCTTTGGATTTTCATCCTATATGCAACATAAAATGGCAGCAGTACCAGCAGTGTTAGAAACAAGACCAGAATATCATCGCGATTTTTCAGCAAGATGTTGGAGAGCAATTGCTTTATCTGGGTATAACCGGGCGGCACTGGCACCACCTTATTTTCCACGCGATATTGCTCATAAAGAGACAGCATGCGTTGAAAGCGCAGTGATTCTGAGGCAGCTATATCTTGCGTTTCACCAGGGTCAGTCACAATATTAAACAGCCGCCATTGACCATCACCAACGGGTGGTTGGTTTGCCACCAACTTGTAGTCACCCTGGAACAACACGCCATGGTCGGTCAGTTCGTAACCCACCGCATCATCAGGCCCGTAAATGCGTTCAACTGACTCCGAAAGCAAAGGCGTTAGATCACGTCCGGTTATTCGCTGCACAGGACGCCCCGCGTATCGCTCACCGGGTGCGGCCACTCCGGCCAGTGAAAGAATAGTGGGCGTCATGTCCGTAGCCCAGGCAAAAGCTTGAGTTAGCAAAGGCTGGTTTATGGCACGTTCGCCAGAGATGATCAGAGGTACGCGCATTCCGCCCTCGCCTGCATAGAATTTGTAGTAAGCCAAAGGGCTGACCGACGCACTGGCGAAGCTGGGGCCTATTGAGCTAAAACTGCCCTTCAAGCCCAGGTTGTCGTAGTCCAGGTTATACCCTAAATTCTGCGGCCCCACTCTCATAGGAAAACCCTGCGGGTCATCTGCACCACTGGCTTCACTGCCATTGTCTGAGGTAAAAATGAAAATTGTGTTTTTGTATTGCCCATGCTGTTTGAGAAAGTCGATCAATCGGCCGATGTGAAAGTCCATGGCTTCGATCATGCCAGCGTACACCGCCATGCGCTTGGCTTGATAACGCTTGGCCTCTTCACTGAGAGCATCCCAATCACCAGTCGTTTCCATCCGCACCATAGGCGTATCAGGCGGAACGATACCCAGGGCAGCAGCGTGTTCTAAACGCTGCTGGCGCAGAGCGTGCCAGCCTGAATCGTAAGAATCCATGTAGCGGTCAATGTATTCCTGAGGCGCCTGCACGGGAGTGTGCACGGCCATAAACGGCAGATAGGCAAAGAACGGTTTGTTGTTCTGAAGGTTACTGTCGATGAATTCAATCATCTTATCGATTAAAAAGCGCGAGGAATAAAAGTCTTCCGGTAAGGTAAAGCGCTCGCCATCGGCAAACCAGTTGGCCTGGTCATACAGTGGAATATAAGGGCGCTGTTCCCAGTTGTCAGCGCCGGAATCCATCATTGCCATAGTGCGTTGAAAACCACGCCGGCTGGGCCGCTTATGAGGCTCCATTCCCAGATGCCATTTACCCGCCATGTAGGTGTGGTAACCAGCGTCTTCTAACAAGGTTGCTACGGTTACTACATCATCACCTAACACGCCCTGATAATTCGCGTGCGCACGCTGCTCAGGCGCCAGCATCTCGGGAATATTGGGCACCCCCGCAAGATGGCTGTCTACCCCGGTCAGCAGCATCGCCCTGGCCGGCGCGCAATTAGCTGCGGTGTGGTAGTTAGTAAAGCGCACACCTTGCTCAGCCAGAGCGCTCAAGCTGGGCGTATTTACCTCACTGCCGTAAGGCGCTATATCGGTATATCCAAGGTCGTCGGCTAGAATGAAAACGATATTGGGTGGGCCTACACTTGGTGTCGTTTGTTCATCATCTTGCATGCCAACCGCGCTGACACTAATACTCACCAAACAAACCGCAGCGAAATAAACGAGGCAGCGCACCGAAAACGCTTTTACAGTAGCGCTCACCTTGATCAACTGGAGGAAGGTAAACGGCGCGAGGCCAATAGAAGAATGATCGCCACCACCAACTCCACTATTATCGCACTCGCCACAAGTGTGGCGTCGTGAAACAACCAGGCAATGATGCGAGCCAGCGCCGTGATGGCCAGCAACATCATGGGTGGGTAGTACCAATTGCGCCGCTCAGTGACTAAAGCAATCAGCATGCAGCTGCCCAGCGTCAGGAAGTAGCCGGTCATGTCGCCAATCTGCGCGCTAAGGCCAGCACCTTCAGCCAGCGTGAGACCGAAATCAGGTGCTATGCCCGCTGGCGCGACCAACCAGCGAATACCCGTCACTACAAACAGAATTGCTGGTAGCAGCACCAGAAGTTTTAGAACTCTATTCAAAATCACTACCCTCTATTGGCAATCACCAGCATCATCTTATGCGCCGTTTCCAATCCGGAGTTCTGATTTTGCCCGGTAACAAAGCGCTGCTCGTCGTCAACGGTAACATGGGTGGCTAGCATATCCCTGAAGGCGGTCTGGCTTTCAAATATCACACCCGCTTTACGCAGTTCTGTCTCCGGGTGCTTTGGCGTTACTTCAATGCCGAGTTCCTTGATTTGTTTGTCCGTCACTCCGGTCATACGGCGCCCGGCAATCAGCAGACTGCCGTCGTTGGCACGAGCGTTCACCAGGCCCAGTACACCATGGCAAACACCACCGATGACCGCAGCCTTGTTGCCGTAGTAAGATTCGCTCACTTTCCCAGCCAATACAGGGGACTGCGCCAGGTCGTAGGCCGCGCCCCAGCCACCTGATATGAATACAATGTCATACTGGTCAACATCCACTGCCGAAATGGGAATGGAATTCTCGACTTTGGCCTGGGCTATCGCGTCATTAAGGTAACGCTCGTCTTCCGGTGACTTAATCATGAACCGCAACGTTTGGGGGTCAATAGGAATTTCACCGCCCTTGATACTGGCCACGTCCACCGCCATACCACCGTCGAGGAACGTATAGTACGGGTGGGTCAACTCAGAGGCCATCACCCCGGTGGCCGGGCCCTCGGTTTCCCCAGGTGCGCTTAGTACACCATTGCTGGTAGTGATGATCAGGGCGCGTTTTCCAGGTAGTGATGCAGTAGGCCCGCTGTATTCGGGGTGCAGGCCAGCCTTGTGCAAGATCGTCGGTAAGGCCAACAAAAACACACCAACCACTGCGATTATGCAGATTGA
This sequence comes from uncultured Pseudomonadales bacterium, assembly GCA_964352475.1. Taxonomy (GTDB): domain Bacteria; phylum Pseudomonadota; class Gammaproteobacteria; order Pseudomonadales; family JAUIET01; genus JAUIET01. Next base: position 214,131 of record CAYGSL010000001.1, read on the forward strand.
AGAAATGAGCAGCTTATTCATAGGCTTTGCTATCTCGCATATATTGACATAATATATGCCATTATATAGCAGATCCGGATTTCAGATCAAACACTCCTAAAACCGATACGTCAAATCCAAGGCAACAGTCCTGGGCTCCTGCCGATTCTTAAAATGCGACCCGGTAAAGAAGCCAACACCTGCGCCATTACCAAACGTAATCTCATCAGTCAGGTTCTTACCTATCAACGCAACCGCCCAGGTTTGCTCCATGCTGGCCAAGCCCAGGCGTGCGTTCACCTTGTAGTATGAACCTTGGAAATTCGGATTGAGCCGCTCGTTTACTTCATCCTCATACTGCACATCAACGCTTGCGCGAAACAACATTGTGTCGGCTACCGGCAGAATTAGATTGCTGATGAACGTTCCCGAAATTTCCGGCGCTCGACCCGCTACCTCACCAGCAAGATTCGTTAGACCCGCGCCAGGATTTGCCGGAGTAAAGCCAATACAGCCTGCCGCAACCGGATCATCCGAAAGTAACTGCGCTGATGTACAAGGCGCGCCTGGAAAATCATCGTACACCGAATCCAGATAGGCCAGCGACACGCTGAAATTCAAGAAAGGAGCTGCCACCCAGCGCATCTCGGCCTCTACCCCTTTAGACGTAGACTCCGCCGCATTACCCACAATAAAGCCGCTATCAACGAACGAGCTTACTTGAAGGTCTTTTAATTCAGTGTGGAACGCAGCAATGTTCAGCTCGGCGGCACCGTCAAGAAATGTCATCTTCGCACCCAGTTCGATACTATTGACCTCTTCGTCGTCATACTCGAACTCTTCGGGCACTTCACCGGGCATTAGTGGCGCCGACACTGAAAATGCCGCGTTAAAGCCGCCGGTTTTGTATCCCCTGGCGATGCGCAGGTACACCAAGCCATTGTCACTGTAGTCCCATGCCAAATTCGCCGAATAAGACAAGTTGCTGCTGCTTCGATCGTCGGCCACATCGAATTCAGCTCGTTGCAGCAGATTGGTCGCAACAAGGCGGGTAAAGAAATCCGTCAAAGGTTGGGTTGATTGAAAATCGGTCAACGTCAAACCTAGTGCCGCATCTTTTTCATCATCTGAATATCGCAGGCCTGCCGTTATGCTCCAATCGTCCGCGAAGTTCCAGCTAACTTGGCCGAATACCGCAGTGGTTTCTGATTCCTGCTCATACGGTACAGAGATGCCCAGCGCGATAGCAGGTACCGGTGAGCCCGGTATGTTCTGCGCTGAAAGTGAGGCGAGATTAAAATCAGTAAAAGTGAGTGCTGAAAGATCCTGGCTTTCGAAGTACGCGCCTACGATGTAGTCGATGGTTTCGCCGCCCGGCGACGACAAGCGTATTTCCTGGCTAAACTGCTCAAACTCTTCATCCGGGCTCTGCTCCAGAAACAAAATGTTGCTGAAGTCGCCATCGACGATTGTTAGGGTTTCGTATTCGCTGTAACTGGTCAGCGATGTGAGGGTTAAGTTACCTAACTCCCAGTCAATTTGAACGGTTGCGTTCAGTGACTCAAGGTCGGCGCCTTCCGGGCGAAAACTGTTCGACGTGGTTTTGTCGTCAAATCGCGCGTCTTCCAATGGCGTAAGCGCATCTCGGTGTTGAATGATGCCGCGGAAATTACCATCGATATTGGTTAGCTGGCCATTGGCACCGGTGCGCTCCACTTCCGAGTACTCCAGCTTGCCATACACTTGCAGATTGTCACTGGCGTCGAACAACAGGCTGCCGCGCAAGCCCATGCTTTCTACTTCGGGCTCTTCGCTGTTGCGTGCCAGGTTGTCCATGTAGCCGCCAGCGTCGCGAAACTTCGCCGCTAACCTTCCGCTCAAGCGATCAGTGAGTGGCCCCGAGACCATGCCCACGTATTCCTGAGTGCCGTATTCGAATTCATGATGCACGCGAAGTTCGCCTTCCAGCTCATCGGTTGGTCTGGCTGAGTTGATGATCATGGCGCCAGCCACAGTGTTTTTGCCAAACAACGCACCTTGCGGCCCTTTCAATACTTCAACCGAAGCCACGTCCAGAAACGGCACAAGGTATTGTTGAGAACGCCCCGTGTACACACCATCAATGAACATACCCACGGACTGCTCAAAGGCCAGGTTGTTGCCTGAGCCAATGCCGCGAATAAAAATCTGCGCGGGGCTGCCGCCACCAGGGCTAATAAACAAATTGAAGTTTGGAACATAGGCCGAAAGGTCTTCCATGCCCTGGATGCCAGCCTCTATAATTTTCTCACCACTGATGGCGGATACCGCAATCGGTACGTCTTGCAAACTCTCTGCCCTTTTCTGGGCCGTCACTACTATCTCCTCTAGCAGAAGATCCTGAGCTGATGCCTGACCAAGCCAACTTGCTACGCCAATACCAGCGGCTGTTTTAACAAAAGTAGCCAGTATTTTTCTGGGGTGCTTCATATTCAATATCCGTACTATTGGTGAATCGCGGAGCCAAGGCGGCTCAATATAGGTAGCTTAGGGAAACGATTGCTAATAAATTGCACATTTACGCAATTATTTTGTTATATTGCGCAAAACACAGCAAAATATGACATAAATTATGTCTAATGTTATCACCAGTAGAGTATTGCAAGGCCTATCCAACTTAATAGAGAGCTACGGCCACAATGCAGACAGCGTTGCGCGGTCTGTGGGTCTTGATGCAAGCGCGTTGTACGACAGCAATCGTATGGTTGAAGGCAGCGTACTAAACGACATGCTGGAGGAATCCGCACTGGTGTGCGAGGATCGGTTTCTGTCGCTAAAGCTTGCACAGCTGCACGGTCTGGACTTGATGGGGCCTATCTGGAATGAGCTGCGCAAGGCAGAAACCGTAGCGCAGTTGTTGCAAGGCATTGTTGATAATATGGAACGGCATGCGCGCGCTTTGTCCGTGTATTTGATTGAGTCGGATGACAACATCGCTTTCTGCCTTGAGGCCCGGCGTTTAACACCGATTAAAGACATAAAGCACAGGCAAATAGAGCAAGGTGTGGAGCATTCGCTGGCCGTGTTTTGCATGGAACTCAGGCGATTATTTGGTAATGCCTGGCGGCCTAAATACGTGCAGTTTCGATACGCTGCACCGAACGCACAAGCGCCTTTGCGCCAGATGTTTGGTGACAATTTGTATTTCAATCAGGATATAAATGCCATCAATCTTAGTGTGAGTGACTACCACCAGCCCATTATCGGAACTCGATTAAAACGCCATGAGAATGAAATAGCCGGGCTTGATGTTGGAAAACACGACGCAATGCCATTGGTACTTCGGGTTGATCGCGCGATAAGAATGATGATTAATATGGAAGGTTGCTGCGCTCAGCAGATAGCGGATTCGCTTGGCATAAAACTCAGAACCTTGCAGCACCGCTTGCAGCAGAGCAATACCAGCTACCAGGAATTGTACGACAACGTGCGCCTGGAATTGGCGCGCAATTACTTGCGCAAGTCAGACCTTTCCGTTGCAGCCATCGCCGAACGCCTATTTTTTAACGACTGCGCTGCATTGTCTCGTTTTTTCAAAGTACGTACCGGGCGCTCTCCTCGAGTTTACAGAAAGGAGTATAGCGACAACATCAGACAGGACATTGTTCAGCTTGCCTACTAAAGCGGGGTACCAAAGCGACTTACCTGATATACGAACGCGAGCATCTGCTCTCCAAGCAGCTTCCGGCAGTGACCCCATAAATAGGGTGAATAGACTCAACAATGAATGTAGAAACCACACTCGCAAATCACACTGATGATCCGGAACTGTTTGAGGCGCTTAGCCAACGGCCTAACATAGCTTGGCCAACGATCATGTTGCTGGTAGCGGCCTACATCATTTTTGGCGTGACATGTTATGCCTACGTGCAAGGTGACTTATCGCTGTTTTGGGCCATCGCGATTAACACTATCACCTCTTACATGTCGTTCACTCCCGCCCACGATGCCTCTCACAATGCCGTGAGCAGCCATTTCGCTGCACCTCAAATCGCGTGGGCATGGAGTGGTTGCTAACCCCGGTATTGCTTTATCAGAATTATCATCTTGTGCACCATCTCTACTCTACCGTTCCGTTTTACCGCTACATCAAAGTATGGAACGCGAAGTGGCATTTTCACGAGTCGCAGAACCCCGCTACGATAAATGCGTTTGCACTAGTGCCAAGAAGAAGCTAGCTGCAGTAAAAAGAAAGCGGGTAGGGGCACATGAAACCTGTAAATAAATAGATTTATACATTAATGGGTATGCTGCCCCAGGATTCCCCCGGATTCAGTGCCGCTTACAGCGGGTCGCCACCCAAAACCGCGGGGGTTTCGCAGTAAGTCGTTAATATGTAGCGCTGGTGCTCTTCAATCCGTTTAGTTATCGCGTTGGCTATCGCTGGAATTTCTGAATTTCGGGCGAAGTAATTCAGCATGCCCTTGTTTTGCCGGGTGACCGGCATAATCTCTGGTGGCGCGGGAATCACACACATGCTCATGGTGGCCCAATAGATATCAGCCGCTGTTACAGAGTCACCAACGAGATAACGAGAGCCTCGCGTTTCCTGGGCTGCTAGACGAGCATCGATCACATTGATCACCTCTGCCATCTTACGCGGCGCCAGAGTGCTGGCTTCCTCACTAAATCCGTACTTTCTTGCTAACGGGCTATCACCAAGAATTCTCATATTCCAGAGAAGACCGTCTTCGCCCAGTACAATGGCGCAAAGACCGAGAACATCCACGCGTTGCTCATAGTCAGCGGGAATCAAGCGCGGGCTGTCGGGGCTGGCAATTTGCTCTGCCAATGCAAGCTGTTCGCTCCACACGTTGCGGGGCCGTTCCTCATTGTGAAACATCGTGGGCAAGCTTGTTTGACTGGTTAACTCATAAAGCCTTGCTTGGCGATCCTCTCCTGTATCCTTGTCAACACCCATCATAGGGTGCAGTACCCTGATCAATGGAATGCCCTTGGCAAAACAGATGTTCTTCAGTGCCTCAGAATACAGTGCCTGAACGCCAGGGATAAAGGTTACTCGAGTGCCTGTCGTCATTGCCACCGCTTCTTCCAGCGGAATGAACTCCGGGTTTGAATTTGTCATTTGCTCTCCTGTTATGCTCTTTCATCACCGACAAAATAACTATACTCGCTTCTTGTTTTGTTTTCGCGTCGTCGGGTCAGGTCAGGCATTTCACATTATGGAATTAGTGGGGCAGAAATCACATCGCGAGCAACGGGCAGACACTGGTTTGCGAGCAGGATTACGCCCTATTCATTTCGATCCTGTTAAGCTGAGTTAGCCGGTATAATTAGCACGGATAACGCGAGGAATAAACGCATGACTGAACAAACACACCTGGCTGTGCAAGCCAACATGAA
>CAYGSL010000002.1:0-8132 GCA_964352475.1 uncultured Pseudomonadales bacterium
TCAGAGGCTTTTTGCGCCAACTCTTGCTCGGCTGCTTTTTGTGCTTCTTCTGCAGCTGCTTCGTCTACATCATCGGCGCGAATGGCGGTGTCGGCGAGCACGGAAACCGTTTGGCTTTGCACTTCCAGAAAACCGCCGGAGGCGTAATAGATTTGCTCTTCGCCACCTTGCACGGTAATGCGGATGGGGCCAGGGCTTAAGCGGGTCAGCAAGGGCGCGTGACCAGGGTATATCCCTAGCTCACCGCTGATGCCGGTTGCCGAAAGCACTTCCACCAGGCCGGAGAAAATTTCTTCCTCCGCGCTGACGATGTCGCAATGTACTGTCATAGCCATATTCGTTACCTGTCAGGCAAGCTTACATGCTGCCGGCTTTCTCAACCGCCTCATCAATGCCACCTACCATGTAGAAGGCTTGCTCAGGCAAGTTGTCGTATTCTCCGTCCAATATGCCTTTAAATGCAGCGATCGTGTCTTTAAGTGTCACGTACTTACCAGGCGAGCCGGTGAAGATTTCGGCCACGAAGAATGGCTGCGATAAGAAACGCTGAATCTTACGTGCGCGAGATACAGTCTGCTTATCTTCTTCAGACAATTCATCCATACCCAAGATGGCGATAATGTCTTTCAATTCCTTATAACGCTGCAGTACGGATTGTACACCGCGAGCTACGTCGTAGTGTTCCTGGCCAATGACCAGAGGGTCCAGCATTCGAGACGTGGAGTCCAGTGGGTCAACCGCAGGGTAAATACCCAGTTCGGCGATTTGACGCGACAGTACCAGGGTGGCGTCCAAGTGAGCAAACGTCGTGGCTGGTGAGGGGTCAGTCAAGTCATCCGCCGGCACGTATACCGCCTGGAATGAGGTGATAGAACCGGTCTTGGTTGAGGTGATGCGCTCTTGCAGAGCACCCATCTCTTCCGCCAGGGTTGGCTGGTAGCCCACCGCTGAAGGCATACGGCCCAGCAGTGCTGAACACTCGGTGCCCGCCAATGTATAACGATAGATGTTGTCAACGAACAGCAATACGTCACGACCTTCATCACGGAATTTCTCCGCCATGGTCAGTCCGGTCAATGCCACGCGCAGTCTGTTACCGGGTGGCTCGTTCATCTGGCCGTAGACCATGGCCACTTTTGATTTCGAGAACTCCTCAACGTTTACAACACCAGACTCCTGCATTTCGTAGTAGAAGTCGTTACCTTCACGAGTTCGTTCACCCACACCGGCAAATACCGACAAACCGGAGTGCGCTGTTGCGATGTTGTTGATCAATTCCATCAGCGTTACGGTTTTACCAACACCCGCACCACCAAACAGACCAATCTTACCGCCTTTGGCGATCGGCATAATCAGGTCAACAACCTTGATACCGGTTTCCAGCAGTTCAACGCTGGCCGCTTGCTCTTCGTAGCTTGGCGGATCGCGGTGAATCGGCATGCGCTCTTGCTCGCCGATTGGGCCTTTTTCATCAATAGGGTTGCCTAACACATCCATGATGCGACCGAGTGTTTCAATACCTACGGGTACTGACAGTGCTGCACCGGTGTTATCAACCACCAGGCCGCGCTTAACACCTTCGGTTGAGCCCATGGCAATGGTGCGCACAATGCCGTCGCCAAGTTGCTGCTGAACTTCCAGCACCAGCTCTTTGCCGTCAACATTTAGGGCGTCATAGACATTGGGTACGGCTTCGCGGTCAAATTCCACGTCGATAACAGCACCAATGACTTGAACGATACGTCCGCTACTCATCTGTTGTGTCCTCTTTCATTAACACGTAACTTCTTTGGAAACTGTTATAGGCAGTTTCGTTCTCGGAGATGCGCTGATCACTTTTACAGACACGCCGTGAACCCATCCATGGGGGCTCGTTGAAAAGGTCCCTCTTTTCAACGGTCTGTAAAAGCGATCAGCACATCTCCTCTGTTCTTTGAGCGTCAGCTTACAGCCGCCGCACCACTAACAATCTCAGACAATTCCTGCGTAATCGCAGTTTGTCGTGCTTTGTTGTAAATCAATTGCAGTTCGTCAATCAGGTCGCCTGCGTTTTCAGTCGCATTCTTCATGGCGATCATTCGTGCTGCTTGCTCACAGGCCAGGTTTTCAACCGCGCCCTGATACACCTGGCTCTCGATAAATCGGCCAAGCAGGTCAGTCAGCAATTCGTTTGCATCATCGGGTTCGTAAATATAATCCCAATGCGCTTTTTTCATGTCTTCGTCGTCGGCCGGTGGAAGAGGCAGTAACTGCTCTACGGTAGGCTGCTGAGTCATGGTGTTCACAAACTTGTTGCTCACCAGATACAGTTTGTCGAGCTTGCCTTCATCGAAAGCATCTAACATAACTTTTACAGCACCAATCAGGTCGGCGACTTGCGGTGCATCACCCAGATCACGGGTTGAAGCTACTACGTTGCCACCTACGCTGTTGAAAAAGCCTTGGGCTTTTCCGCCAATCAAGGCTAAGTCCACTTCCACATCTTGCGCAGACCATTCCTGCATAGACATGATGGCGGTTTTAAACGTGTTGATGTTCAAGCCACCACACAAACCACGGTCGCTGGACACGATGATGTAGCCCGCGCGTTTTACGTCACGCTCGTCCAGGTAGGGATGTTTGAATTCCGCGTTAGACAAAGCAATATGACTAACCACTGAGCGAATGTGCTGGGCATACGGCTTACCGGCCTGCATGCGGTCCTGCGCTTTGCGCATTTTGCTTGCTGCCACCATTTCCATCGCGCTGGTAATTTTTTGCGTACTACCAATGCTCGCGATTTTGGTGCGTATTTCTTTTCCGACCGCCATTCTTTCTGTTCTCCGCTGTTAAGCCGTCTCTTTAGCCGCGTCTAAGACGAGGGCTTGTTGCTTACCAGGTTTGAGTCGATACGAACTTGTCCATTGCTTCCTTTAATGTGGCCGCAATGTCGTCGTCGTAGTTACCGGAATCATTGATGTTACTCATCAACTCACCGTATGTGCTGTTCATGTAGGAGTGCAGCGCACCTTCAAAGTCTGCAATCTTATCGACGCTAACTTCTTTCAGGTAACCTTCGTTAGCGGCATACAGGCTCACAGCCATTTCGCCCACTGATAAAGGCGAGTACTGCTTCTGCTTCATAAGCTCGGTTACGCGCTCACCGTGATCAAGCTGGGCCTTGGTGGCTTCATCAAGATCAGAGGCAAACTGCGAGAAGGCCGCCAATTCCCTATACTGCGCCAGTGCGGTACGAATACCACCGGCCAGTTTCTTAATTGCTTTGGTTTGCGCAGAACCGCCCACACGAGATACCGACAAACCGGCGTTAATCGCAGGGCGTGTGCCTGAGTTAAACAAGTCCGTTTCCAGGAAAATCTGGCCGTCTGTAATCGAAATTACGTTAGTCGGTACGAACGCAGATACGTCACCGGCTTGCGTTTCAATAACAGGCAGTGCTGTTAGTGATCCGGTTTTGCCTTTCACTTCACCGTTGGTGAATTTCTCAACGTAGTCGGCGTTTACACGCGCGGCACGCTCCAGCAAACGGGAGTGCAAGTAGAATACGTCACCAGGGTAGGCTTCACGACCTGGTGGTCTGCGCAGCAACAATGAAATCTGACGATACGCCCAGGCTTGCTTGGTCAAATCATCGTAAATAATCAGAGCGTCTTCGCCGCGGTCACGGTAGTACTCGCCCATGGTGCAACCGGAAAACGGTGCCAGGTATTGCATAGACGCTGGATCAGATGCGCCGGCCATAACAATGGTAGTGTGTTCCATTGCTCCGTGCTCTTCAAGCTTACGCACAATTGACGCAACCGATGATTGCTTCTGGCCAATCGCTACGTAGATACACTTAATGCCAGTGCCTTTCTGGTTGATGATGGCGTCAATCGCGATGGCTGTTTTACCAATCTGACGGTCACCAATAATCAATTCGCGCTGACCGCGGCCAATTGGCACCATGGCGTCAATCGCTTTCAAACCAATTTGAACAGGCTGATCAACCGACTGTCTGGCAATAACACCAGGTGCTACTTTCTCAACGGCGTCGTTCATAGTGGCGTTGATTGGGCCTTTACCATCTAACGGGCTACCCAAGGCGTCTACCACACGGCCTTCCAGAGCCGGACCTACCGGTACTTCCAGAATACGGCCTGTGCAGCGGCAAGTTTGCCCTTCGCGCAGCACTTTATAGTCGCCCAGAACAACCGCGCCTACTGAGTCGCGTTCCAGGTTCAGCGCCATTCCGTAAATGCCACCTTCAAACTCGACCATTTCCCCGTACATCACATCGGCCAGGCCGTGGATGCGGATAATACCGTCGGAAACGCTGACAATAGTGCCTTCGTTCTGTGCTTCAGTAGCAACATCAAGCTGATCAATACGTTGTTTGATGATCTCGCTGATTTCTGCTGGATTCAGCTGTTGCATTCTTAAATCCTCTACCGTTAAACGTTAGGTGTGTTCGTTACTGAGTCGTAGGTTTACCCTAAGACCCCATGGCTTCCGCCAGTTTTCCAAGCTTGCCGCGTACTGAGTCGTCGATCACCAAATCGCCGGCACGAATTAATACGCCGCCTAACAATTCTTTATCAACCTTGCTAACCACGTTAACACTGCGGTCCAGCTTCTTTTGCAAAGCGTCTGCCAGGCGCTGCTCTGAAGCCGGATCAACCTCAAACGCAGATGTTATTTCAACATCTACTGTGCGCTCGCGATTGGCCTTGAACTCTTCAAACTGACTGGCTACTTCTGGCAATAAACCCAAGCGGCCATTTTCCGCCAGTAGCTTCACCAGGTTTTGCATTTTTGCGTCCAGGGCGTCGCCACACACAGTAATCACTGCGCTGGCTTGCTGCTCTGCCGTCAATGCCGGAGAGCTGCACAACACCTTTACCTTGTCGATCTGCGACACAGCGCTGAGCAATTGCAGGCCCTCAGACCAGCTCTGCACGCTGTCACTTGTCACAGCCTGATCAAAGGCGGCGCGCGCATAGGGGCGGGACAGTGTTGCTAGTTCAGCCATGCGCTTTCCCTACAAATCCGCTGCGAGTTTGTCGAGCATTTGCTGATGCGCGCTTTGATCAACAGACGATTGCAGAATTTTCTCAGCACCGGTGACCGCAAGCGTGGCCACTTTGGCCCGCAAGTCTTCACGTGCGCGGTTGTATTCCTGCTCAATCTCGGCTTGAGCGGCTTCCTTAATACGGTCGCCCTCAACACGTGCCTGATCTTTCGCTTCATCAACAATCTGGCTGGCGCGCTTGTTGGCTGCCTCAATAATGCCAGACGCTTCTACTTTGGCGTCACGCAACTTATCGGCTGCGCTGTTTTGCGCAAGCTGCAAGTCGTTTTGGGCACGTTCGGCGGCGCTTAAGCCGTCAGCAATTTCTTTCTGCCGCGCTTCCATCGCCTCGATAATGGGTGGCCATACGTGCTTACGGCATATCCACACAAAGATCGCAAAGCTGATGAGCTGCGCAAAAAGGGTAAGATTAATATTCACGTCTCTACCTCTTGCCTGGTTTGGAACTAAAAACAGTCACTGGTTTCACGCCTTACGCGCGAACAGTAAATGCTTAGAGAGCAAACAGGATGTAGAAGCCGATACCTACGCCAATCATTGGCACAGCATCGACCAAGCCCATCATGATGAAGAACTGGGTGCGAAGCAGAGGAATCAGCTCAGGCTGACGTGCAGCACCTTCCAGGAACTTACTTCCCAGAATACCCACACCGACGGCGGCGCCAACCGCGCCAAGACCCATGATCAGGGCGCCTGCCAGGGTAATAATTGATGCTTCCATTGTTTTCTCCTGTTAAGAGTCGAACGTTTTTGACAGCGTTAGCCGTCTTTTAGTGGTGATCGTAAGCCATGGCTAAATACACCACGGTCAGGATCATGAAAATAAATGCTTGCAGCGTAATAATCAGAATATGGAACAGAGCCCACGGCACTGATAAAGTCCATTGCAAGTAAAACGGTAGAAGGCTAATGATGATAAACACCATCTCGCCAGCGTACATGTTACCGAACAATCGCAGTGCCAGTGAGACAGGCTTGGCGATTAAACCCACCAGTTCCAGGAACAGGTTGAACGGCAGTGCCCATTTGGGCAGCGGCTGAAAGGCCAGCTCAGCGGCGAATCCGCCAACGCCTTTCTGCTTAATGCTGTAATAAAGAATAAGGATGAACACACCCAATGCCATACCGGCGGTGGCGTTTACGTCGGTGCTTGGCACTACCTTCATATACGGTATGCCAATCACTTGTGCTGCATAAGGAATCCAGTCGACGGGCACCAGGTCCATCAGGTTCTGCAGGAAAATCCACACAAACACGGTCAAACCAAGCGGTGCGATCCAGGGGTTTTTGTGGTGGAAAATGCTTTTTACGTTGTCGTCGATAAAATCTACGATCATTTCAACGAAGTTTTGTGTACCGGCGGGTACACCTGTAGTGACATTGTCGGCCACTTTTTTGAAAATCCACAGAAACAGGCCGCCGAGGAAAATAGACCAAAACATAGTGTCGACGTGAATGGCCATAAAGCCCATGTCGGCGGCTTCCGTAGCGCCGTGCGCTATGGTCCAGGTAGCCGACTCCAATACTTCACCGTCGTAACGCTCATAACCTTCCGGCAACTTGCCAAATGTCAGGTTCTGCAGATGGTGTTGGATATATTCGGTCGATGTTTGGTTATCACCCGCCATATATAAGTCCGTCTCTAATACTCTTAAGCTCAGTGATCATCGCTGCGTTAACAACAGCGCTGAACCTACCAAGCCACCCAATAAAACGCTGCCAAAGGCCGCGAAGACCACCCCATACTGCAGGGGTTGGCCAAATTTAAACACCGCCGCAAACAACAAGGCCGTGAACAATAACTTTCCCAATTCTGCCTGAATAAACCCGCCAACTACTTTGGCGGCTGACCGCGTTGCATTGTAAGCAAACGCCCGCCAGGCAAAATACGCGCTGGGTAACACCACTATCAGGCCACCCAGTAAAGCTGACTTAGCAGCTACTACACCGCCAAAACTCCAACCAATCCCGGCAGCCAACACTGTAATCAGTAGCTGCAAACCGACAACGCGGTGTGTGGGAGGTTTTCTGATACCTGCAGAACTGCGTACCAGAATCATGGCCTTCGCCCCATAAGTCCCGTAAAAGGGAACCCGAAAAGTGCGCGCGAATTATAGGGACTCTGGCCGTTCTAGGCAACCACAGATGCAACATCTACTGCGGTACTTCTCACGCTTCCAAGCAATGGCTAGTAACCTCCCTGGTCTCAAACCTGTCGCTTTAGGCGATTTTCAGTGTGGCACAGGTGATTATAAAAACAATTACCTCACAGGTAATGAATCACTGTATGTGATCCAGTAGGCCTTCCAGCTCATCGAGCGTGTTGTAGGTGAACGTGACTGAGCCCTTGCCGTTGGCTTTATGATCAATCGCTACGGGCAGACCCACTTTCTCGCCAAGCTGTTGTTCCAGTCGAATAGTGTCGTTGGTTTTGCCGCCTTTCGCCTTTTTAGTGGCTGGTCCTTGCTGAATTTTTCTAACCAAAGCTTCGGTTTGACGCACTGATAAGCCTTGGGCAACTACTTTTCTGGCAGTTTCGCTTTGTGTGGCGCCGTCAAGTGCCAGCAACGCTTTGGCGTGGCCAAGTTCCAGGTCGCCGCGCTCAAGCAGGGTTCGCACGTCAAACTGCAATTGCATCAAACGCAGCAAATTACTTACCGCACTGCGCGATTTACCCACCGCATCGGCTATTTCCTGGTGGGTAAGATCAAATTCGCTCTGCAAGCGGGCCAAGGCCGTGGCTTCTTCCATGGCGTTCAGGTCTTCGCGCTGAATATTTTCAATCAACGCCATCGCAATGGCCGCGTCATCCGGCACGTCTTTAATCAGCACCGGAATGGTCTCCAGCCCCGCTTGCTGGCTGGCGCGCCAACGCCGTTCACCGGCAATAATCTCGTATTGCCCCATGCCCACCGAGCGCACAACAATAGGCTGCATCACGCCCTGTGCCTTGATAGAGGCCGCCAGTTCTTCCAAGGCTTCCGGGTGCATATCACGGCGCGGCTGGTACTCGCCGGGGCGAATCAGGTCGATGGGCATGTTCTGCAGTTCGGATTTGGCA
>CAYGSL010000002.1:8232-175338 GCA_964352475.1 uncultured Pseudomonadales bacterium
GTACTCGCCGGGGCGAATCAGGTCGATGGGCATGTTCTGCAGTTCGGATTTGGCAGTGGCATTACCGGAATCCGATGCGGGGGCTGATTCTGCAGTCTCAGCAGGCGTAGCGGCCTGAGTATTGCCTGGCGCCGGTTCGGCAACAGACGTGCTCTGACCACCGCCCAGCAGTGCGTCTAATCCGCGGCCCAGTCCTTTCTTCTTTGCTGCCATAAAAAATTCTCAGTGCCTCAATGCGTGGTGTGTTCGCCGGGTGCATTACCGGTGGTTGATGCAGGTTCGGCCGATTCACCGTGCTCGCTGATGTTGTCAGCTGTCTTCCCAGCTTGGGCAGCACGCGAATCTTCCTGCTCGTGGCGGCGCAACATCTCACCAGCCATAGCGAGATACGCAAGCGCTCCTTTTGACTGACGGTCGTAGGCCAATACCGGTTGGCCAAAACTCGGTGCTTCCGCCACGCGTACATTACGCGGAATGACGGTACGGTACACTTGCTGGTCGAAATGTTGCAGCAACTGCTGAGATACATCGCGGGTCAGGCTATTACGCGGGTCATACATGGTGCGCAATATGCCTTCAATTTTAAGGTCTGCATTCAGATTTTGCTGCACACGCTCTACCGTGGCCATCAAGCCGGACAAGCCTTCCAGCGCAAAATACTCACACTGCACCGGAATCAGCACCCCGTGTGCTGCCACCAACGCGTTGACTGTGAGCATGTTTAAAGAGGGTGGGCAGTCAATAATGATATAGTCGTACTGGTCTTGCACCTTTGACAAGGCAAAGCTTAAGCGAAATTCGCGGTTGTCCAGATCAAGTAATTCCACTTCAGCGGCGGTTAAATCGGAATTGCCTGGTACCAGGTCATACCCACCGTCTGGTGATGCCTGGATTACTTCTGAGATCGGCCGCATATCCGTCAACACGTCATACGCGGAAAGCTCTACTTCGTATTTGTTCACGCCACTGCCCATGGTGGCATTGCCCTGTGAGTCCAGGTCAACCAGCAACACACGACGCTTGGTTGCCGCTAATGACGCACACAGGTTTATCGCCGAGGTGGTTTTGCCAACCCCGCCTTTTTGATTTGTGACGGCAAATGTGCGATTTCGTGTCATGGTTTCAGGGTGTGAACGCTTATTCCACTCTTATTCTGCTAGGAATTCTACCAAGTGCCGGGCCGCCTGATCATTAGCCAGCTCCGTGCAACGAAGCAAAGTAAACTGTTTACTGGCTTCTAGCAACTCTTGCTCGTTTTTCTGCCCCTTCATAAAGCAAATTCTGCCGCCGGGTTTGCATAAATGCGCTGATTGGCACAAACCATCGATCATGGCAGCCCAGGCTCGACTGATCAGCAGGTCGTACAAGGGGTCGCTGTGGTGGTCTTCCACTCGGCTATGCACGGCTTGCGCGTTTTCCAGCTTAAGCTCAGCGATCACCTGATGCAAAAACCGGGTTTTTTTGCTGTTGCTGTCGATCAAGGTAAAGCGGGTATTGGGCATGGCAATCGCCAGTGGTATGCCTGGCAAACCGGCGCCGGTGCCAATATCAGCCCAGTGTTGCCCGCCTTCCGGATCGTGCAACTCGGTAAGAACCAGCAAACTGTCCAGCAGATGCCTTTCCACCAAATCACGCTCTGTGCTGCGCCCGATTAAATTGTAGGTTTTGTTCCAGCGAATCAGTAACAGCGCATAGTGATGCAACTGATCAAGCTGCTCGTCGCTAAGCGCCAGATCCAGTGCGGCAACGGTGCCTTGTAGCTCTTCTAATAATGAATCGGCCAACACGTCACTACTGGGCAGCAACGCTGGGCGCACCCTGCGGATGTTTCTTTAAATAAATCAACAGCAGCGAAATAGCAGCCGGTGTAACCCCCGGTATTCGTGCGGCCTGGCCAAGCGTGGCGGGCTGCACGTCTTCAAACTTCTGCACCACTTCATTCGATAAGCCACCAACGGCGCTGAATTCAAAGTTTGACGGAATAGCTACGTTTTCGCTGCGCTTCAGGCGTTCGATATCGTCTTTTTGACGGGATATATAGCCTGCGTATTTAACGTCTACTTCAACCTGTGCGGCTACCATGGCATCTGGTAATGGATGATCCGTTGCGGCGCACAAGGTAACAAAGTCCAGCTCAGGGCGTTTTAACAGTTCATGCACAGAGTGTTCGTGGCTTAAACATTTAGGCAGTTTTTCTTCTACCGCTTTGGCTTGTGCACTACCTGCTTGCACCCAGGTGGAATTTAACCAGGTATTCTCGCGCTCTATGGCGTCCATCTTGTTGGTGAAGTGCGCCCAACGATGATCATC
Organism: uncultured Pseudomonadales bacterium; assembly: GCA_964352475.1. Taxonomy (GTDB): domain Bacteria; phylum Pseudomonadota; class Gammaproteobacteria; order Pseudomonadales; family JAUIET01; genus JAUIET01. The sequence goes on from CAYGSL010000002.1 coordinate 10,543, forward strand.
AACCAAACCCATTGAACGACCAAGTTCTGTTAATCGTCTGTCAGCATTGTCTTCACGCAGCAGTAACCGGTATTCCGCCCGGCTGGTGAACATGCGATAAGGCTCAGTTGTACCCAGCGTAATCAGATCGTCAACTAACACACCTATGTAGGCTTGATCGCGGCGTGGCCACCAGGCCTCTTTGCCCTGAACTTTTAGTGAGGCATTCAGACCGGCAAGCAAACCCTGAGCACCCGCTTCTTCATAGCCAGTGGTGCCGTTGATTTGCCCTGCGAAATACAAACCATTTATGAATTTGGTTTCAAGTGTGTGTTTGAGATCTCGCGGGTCAAAGAAGTCGTATTCAATCGCGTAACCAGGCCGCGTAATGTGCGCGTTTTCAAAACCCTTGATGGAGCGCACCAGTTGCATTTGCACATCAAACGACAAACTGGTTGAAATACCGTTGGGGTATAGCTCTTTAGTTGTTAAGCCTTCTGGCTCGATAAAAATCTGGTGCGAGTTTTTATCAGCGAAGCGAACCACTTTATCTTCTATTGATGGGCAGTACCTTGGGCCTGTGCCTTCAATAACGCCGCCATACAAAGGTGAACGATCCAACCCTGAGCGGATAAGGTCATGAGTGCGTTCATTCGTATGGGTTATAAAACACGACACTTGTTGCGGGTGATCATCCACACTGCCGAGGTAGGACATTACCGGGCGTGGTGTATCACCGGCTTGTTCTTGTAAATCACTGAAGTCTACCGTTGAGGCGTCTATTCGTGGCGGCGTACCCGTTTTTAAACGATCAACATTAAACGGCATTTCGCGTAAGCGATCAGCAAGGGCAATTGCTGGCGGGTCACCGGCACGACCCCCCGAATGGTTTTGCATACCAATATGAATTTTACCGCCCAGAAACGTGCCGGTTGTTAACACCACAGTGGATGAATAAAAACGCAAACCCATTTGCGTGACAACACCGCGCACTAGCTCGCCATCAATAATCAGATCATCCGCTGCTTGCTGAAACAAATGCAGATTTTCCTGTTGCTCCAGCTGTTCACGAATAGCCGCTTTGTACAACACCCTATCGGCCTGGGCACGAGTGGCTCTAACCGCTGGGCCTTTTCTGGCATTTAACGTACGAATATGAATACCAGCCCGGTCACTGGCCTTGGCCATGGCACCACCCAGGGCATCAATTTCTTTGACCAGATGGCTTTTACCAATACCACCAATCGCCGGGTTGCATGACATCTGCCCCAGCGTTTCAATATTATGCGTGAGCAATAAGGTACTGGACCCCATGCGGGCAGCCGCCAGCGCAGCCTCAGTACCGGCATGGCCGCCGCCGATCACAATCACATCAAAATGGTCTGGATAATCCATTGCTTGGGTAGTGGACTCTTACAGTCGGTTTTTCAAGGGCCGCGAAGTATACAGGATGATGCCAACAAGTCAGGTAATCAATACGACAGGCGTTCAAACCTGCTTTATGGCCAGCAAACCAAACATCTGCGCTATCAACCCATATTTATAGCTGAAGATCGACAGTAGCTTAATATTACTATTAATGAGCAGCTCTCTAACAGTGGATGAAATCGAATATTCGCTTAATATCAATAATTTACCTATGAGTAGCGCTGTTGGAAAGTAGGCTGAAATGCTGCGTTTAGCGTGTTAAACGGCCGGGCATGAGCTGTGCACTGAATCTGCTCCCAATATTCTTCAAAATTACACGTTTTGGCTTGTTAAGAGCTTGCTGGCAGATTGTGAAGCGTTTGTTCACAGGTTTTATAAGGTGTTGATGGCTTGTGGGTGTTTATGAATAGAAGTATGTATTTTCACTTTCCAATGCAAAACCCGGCAAATATCTCACCAAGCAATTCATCTGAACTCACCTTACCGCTGATCTCACTCAGGCAATCCTGAGCATGACGCAAGTCTTCAGCAAGCAACTCACCCGCACCAAGCTCACGCAACTGAGCATGCCCGTGACTGATTAAATCGGCCGCTTTCTCCAGCGCATCCAAATGGCGCCGCCGGGCCATAAACGGGCTACTGCTTCCGCCCTGAAAACCCGCATGCTGTGCAATGCGCTCGCGTAAGGCATCGATACCCTCGCCTGTTTTCGCGGATATATGGCATACCTCGCTAGAGTTCTCTATTGTTCGCTCAAGCAGATCCATTTTGTTTTTCACCACCAGCGTCCGTATTAGAACCTCTGTTGATGGTGCCGGGTTAGGCCAGCAGTCTGCCGCCGTATTACCCGCTTCGTCACTGGCGTCGCACACCAGTAAAATCAAATCCGCTTTTTCAAACTCTTTATACGCCCTGCGAATTCCTTCCTGTTCAATCACATCCTCTGATTCGCGAAGCCCTGCTGTATCCACCAAATGAATTTGCAAACCATCAATATGAATATGCTCACGCAACACATCTCGAGTAGTGCCTGCTTGCGAAGTAACAATCGCTGACTCATAACCTGCCAGCGCATTCAACAAACTTGATTTGCCCGCATTCGGCTTGCCAGCAATTGCGATTGCAATACCTTCTTGCAGCAAAGTACCTTGCCGAGTTTGTTGTACCGAACTGCTTAAAGTTGTGCTTAGTTGCTCCAGCTTGTTATGCACATCAGAATCGTTCAGAAAATCTATTTCCTCTTCCGGAAAATCAAGAGCCGCTTCCACATACATACGAAGCTGCAGCAATTGCGCGCCCAATTGATCCAAATGACGCGAAAAATCCCCCTGCAAACTTTTAAGCGCACTGCGCGCTGCTTGCTCAGAACCACTATTGATCAAATCGGCGATCGCTTCCGCCTGCACGAGATCTAGCTTGTTGTTTAAAAACGCCCGCTCAGAAAACTCACCTGGACGCGCATGCCGCGCGCCCAGGCGCACCGTTTCCCGCAACAACATATCCAACACCACCGGCCCGCCATGACCTTGCAGCTCCACTACGTCTTCACCGGTAAATGAAGCAGGTGCCTGGAAGTACAAGGCCAGACCGCTATCGATCACGTCTTTATCTTGCGCTGAAAAATCACAGAAATGAGCGTGCCTAATAGTTAGTGATTGCTGACAGATTTGTTCGGCGATGTTTAAACTTTGTGGACCACTGAGACGAATAATACCGATGCCACCAATGCCGGGTGCGGTGGCGATTGCGGAAATTGTGTCTGTATCAAGGCTGCTCATAGATTGTGTCACATCGGAGCGTGCAGATTTACTACGAAGTAGCTCAGCGACGATAACATAGGTGTTTTGGAGCGAATAGCGCCAGGGACGGACGCGGGACGGGCCATGGATGGCCCACTGAGCGCAAAAACACCTATGTTATCGTCGTTGAGCGGTAGAAGTGGCACCGACCGGAGAAACACCTATATCATTGTCGCTAAGCGGGCAGAACACCACAAACTAAGCCTTCGCAGCCGCCGCCTTCTCAATCTGCCGCGTAATAACCCACTGCTGCGCCATGGACAACAAGTTGTTCGTCAACCAGTACAGCACCAAACCCGCCGGGAAGAATAAGAACAGGAATGTCATCACCACCGGCATCCACTGAAATATCTTCGCCTGCATAGGATCAGGCGGCGGCGGATTCAGCTTCTGCATAAACCACATGCTCAACCCCATCAATATTGGCAGAACAAAAAACGGATCCATCGCCGACAAATCAGTAATCCAGCCAATGAATGGCGCGTGGCGCAACTCAACACTTTCCATCAAGGTCCAGTACAAAGCAATAAACACCGGCATCTGAATCAGCATCGGTAAGCAGCTGCCCAAAGGATTGATCTTCTCCTTTTTATACAACTCCATCATCGCCTGCGAATATTTCTGCTTGTCGTCGCCGTAACGATCTTTCAGTGCGGCAAGCTTAGGCGCCACTACTCGCATTTTCGCCATTGATTTGTAGCTGGACGCTGACAGCTGGAAAAACGCTATCTTGATAAACAGGGTTAACACAACAATCGACCAACCCCAGTTAGTTACATAGCCTTGAATCCAGGTAAGCACCCAGAATAATGGTTGTGCTATCCACCACAGCCAACCGTAATCAACCGTAAGGTCCAAACCCGGAGAAATTTCTTCCAACACGTATTGATCTTTAGGGCCGGCATAAAATTGTGCGCTAATACTGCCGTTTGATTGCGGCGCCACGTTCAGCAAGGGACTGGTCATGCGCATAATATTGAAACCGGATTTGGTCACCGCTGAGGAGAACGTGGTTTTCTGATCAGAGGGTGGTACCCAGGCGCTAATGAAATAATGCTGCACCATGGACAACCAGCCACCGGTTTGTTCCAGCTTATAAGATTTGTCGCGAATATCATCAAACGACAACTTGATGTAGGGCTCGTCAACACTGGTGGTGGCAAACCCCAGATAGTTGGCCATGCCCAAACCACCACTGTTGGAGCCAGGGTCTGCGGAATTGTCGCGTTTGATCTGCGCAAACATCGCGGCCCGCCATGGCTGGTCGGAACGGTTGTTGATCTGGTACTCAACATTCACCAGGTAGGAATTTCGGCTGAAATGGTAGTGCTTTAAAATATCTGCACCTTCCTGGCCGGTGTAGCTCAAGGTAACTGTGAGCTCATCGCTGCCGTCGGCCATTTCATAATGTGTTTTGGCGCTACTGAAAACTGGCCGCTGCCCCGCCTTATCCGTTGCGTTTGGTCCCACCAGGCCGCTTTGCGACACATAGGTCATTGAGCGGTTACGATTCATCAGTATGAAAGGCTCGGGGTTTTCCAGTTTCGCCAGGTGTCTTGGTAAAGCGACGTAAACAATGTCGCCGCCCAATGGGTCGATGCGAAGGTCCAGACTGTCGGTTTGCACGGTAATCAGTTCAGCCTGACTGGCTTGTTCTTCAACCATCGGTACAGCGGTGTCAACTGAGGCACCGGGTATGGTGTCTTCCAGGCCCTCAAGCCCTTCGCTGTCTTCCGCACCAAGCTGGGCTGTGGATGACTGAGCATTGGAAAGTGATGTTGTTGCAGAGTCTTCAAAGTCCGGCACGGCCGTTGTTGCTGCAGCAGAGCTTGTGCTGCTTAGTGAGCTGCTGGGTCCGCTTTGGTCTACTTCAACGGCTGAAAACTCTTGCCAACGTGTCATTAACACCAGGCCGCAGAACATGATCGCACCGATCAAAAAATAACGATAAATTTCCATCTACGGTCTCTTGGTGTAGGTAAGCTCAGCCAGCTGGGTGTCACTGCAGGAACAGTCAGTATGTGGAGAAGGCACGGGGTCGTGACCGCCGTAAGAAAACGGGTTGCAGCGCAATATGCGCCAGGCTGCCAGTCGCGCTCCGGTTAACAAACCATGTTGCCGTAAGGCTTCAACCGCATAGTCAGAGCAGCTGGGGTAGTATTTGCAGTGAGGCCCTAATACCGGGCTAATAAAAAGTTTGTAGAAGCGAATCACCAGGATGAGCGCTTTATTGATAACCGCTTTTACCTTATCCATTAGACTGCCGTTGCTGCTTTTGGATATTGCTTCCTTTATACGTCTTTTTCTTGCTGTCTTTTTTACCAAGCGTTTTGGCAATTAACGAACGCCACAGCCGGTTAAGCTCGGTGTGCAGCTGAGTATTGGATAACTCGCCCAGACCGTGGCGAGCAAGAACAACAATATCTATCGCGGGAATAGCGTGTTGCTGTAATCGAAAGGATTCTCTGGTTACGCGTTTAACGCGGTTGCGCTGCACAGCATGGCGTACGTTTTTCTTGCTAACAACTAGACCGAGGCGCGAAATGCCAAGCGTGTTTTGTCTGGCGAGTATCAGAAGAGTTTTATTGGATACCTTGAAGTCAGCCTTGGCAAACACAGGAGTATAGTCTTTGGCAGACAGCAATCGCTGATGCTTGGTAAAGCGATGCTGACCAGGTGTGGAGCTGGCCGGCGAATCGCCGGGGTCACCAGAAGTACAGCCAGCAGATGCCACTTCACCAATTATTATGCCGACAGTCTCTTGCGACCCTTGGAACGACGACGCTTAATTACCAGTCGACCGTTCTTGGTTGCCATTCTTGCGCGAAAACCGTGTGAACGCTTGCGCTTAATAACGCTGGGTTGAAAGGTTCTTTTCATTTCAGTACCTGATTACTTGTGGGCGCCGGGCAATGCTAAACACTGCTTAGCCGGCGCAGGCCATAGAGAACAGCGTGTAGCGCGTTGAAAATGGCCGGAAAAAAATGAGGGCGCATTGTAGAGAATTCGTTGTTGAATGGCAATTTGATCTTTTGTGCAGCAAGCACCATAACAGGCCCGCTACCCCTATCCTATTGCGAGTGATGACTGGCAGAAAGATAAACAGTGAATTTCGCCAGTATCAGCCAATGTGGAAAACGGAAAAAAGCCTTGCTTACACAGCTATTTAGACCGTGTAGTTAATGTGACAATCAGATGAAAAAGCCGTGTAAACGTGTTCGTAAAAAACACGGTTAATGACAGCTTGAACACTGGCTGATAACAACTTACTAACAAGTTATACACAGCAACGTATAAAAAAAATATTTTTCGAAAGTTGCTCGGTCCACTGTAAATAACTATTGTAAGCCACTGTTTTTTATAGTGTTAACGGCTTTGCCTGATTTACACACAGGGGAATAATTTTGTGGATAAATAACAAAACCGGGAGTAGAATGACGGCTCATCAAGCGTCAATCATCAACACTAATAAAAGCCCTCTTTTCATGCACGCAAACCCCTCTGGTTCTTCCTCGCGTTTATCGTCCGTCGGTGAGCCTGTAAGCAATTCGCAGTCAAATGGCAGCAATCACTACAACAGCGCCGCTATTTGGTCGAAAGCGCTTGCCTCGCTTGAAGCTGAGCTGCCCAGGCAGCAATTTGTCACCTGGATCAGGCCGTTAATGCCCGATAACCGGCATTCGGCGCTGGTTTTGATGGCTCCGAATCGTTTTATCAAAGATTGGGTGGAAGAAAAATATCTGGCTAGAATCAATGAGGTTGTGGCTCAACTCCAGCACGGTGCTAGCGCCAGGGTGGCCGTTGTTGACTCTGTTCCGGCTTTTGCCCAACAACCTGGCGCAGGCGCTCGCGCAAACGGCCAGGGTAATTTGTGGGAGGAATCTGGAGTTTCTGAGGAGGAACAATCTACCGCGGTGTTGCAAGATTCCGCGAAGTACCAAGACATGCCCGCGCCATTAAGCGGCTTTGGTCAGGCTTCTCCACCGCAAGAGCCTTACCGCCCGATAGTGGAGCCAGTGGCTGTTGAGGGCAGCCTCAAGCATCAACACGCCTTGATAGACGCACTTAACTTCACCTCGTTCGTTGAAGGTAAGTCAAACCAGCTTGCCAGGGCCGCCGCACTGCAGGTGGCTGATAACCCTGGCGGGGCGTATAACCCGCTCTTTATCTATGGCGGCACCGGCCTGGGCAAAACCCATTTAATGCATTCCGTGGGTAATGCGCTGTTAACGCAGAACCCCAACGCAAAGATTATTTATTTGCACTCAGAACGCTTTGTGGCAGACATGGTGAAGGCTATTCAGTTGAATGCCATCAATGACTTCAAGCGTTATTACCGCTCAGTGGATGCTCTGTTGATTGACGATATTCAGTTCTTTGCCAATAAAGAGCGTTCGCAAGAAGAGTTTTTCCACACGTTTAATGCCTTGCTTGAAGGCGGTCACCAAATGATTCTCACCTGCGACCGCTACCCAAAAGAAATCAAAGGCCTTGAAGAGCGCTTGAAGTCGCGTTTTGGTTGGGGTTTAACAGTGGCCATAGACCCACCTGAGCTGGAAACGCGCGCCGCCATTTTAATGAAAAAGGCGGAGCAATCGCGGGTGGATTTATCACAGGATGTGGCCTTGTTTATAGCGCAACGTGTTCGCTCTAATGTGCGAGACCTGGAAGGCGCGCTGAAGAGGGTGATAGCGAGCGCTAACTTTCATGGCAGGCCAGTGGATGAGGCGCTTGTGCGTGAGTCGTTGAAAGACTTGTTCGCCTTGCAAGACCGCCAGGTGAGCCTGGATAACATTCAGCGTACGGTGGCTGAGTACTACAAAATCAAGCTGTCGGATATGATGTCGAAGCGCCGCAATCGCTCAGTGGCAAGACCCAGGCAATTGGCAATGGCATTGTCCAAGGAGCTGACCAACCACAGCTTGCCTGAAATAGGGAACGCCTTTGGCGGTAAAGATCACACCACGGTATTGCATGCCTGCCGTAAAATTGCTGAATTGCGTGAATCTGACAGCGATGTGAGCGAAGATTACAAAAACTTGTTGCGGTTGCTGACAACCTGAGCAAAATAGCGACTGCGAATAAACACCAACCGGGAACTGATCATGAAATTCGTGTGTACGCGAGACGCGTTGCTTAAGCCTTTAAATGTTGTGGTGGGCGTGGTGGAACGCCGACAAACACTGCCGATATTGGCCAATGTGCTGCTGCGTCTGGATGGCAAACACTTGTCGTTAACCGGCACAGACCTGGAAGTAGAGTTGCTGGGCCGAGTAGAGTTAGCCGAAGAGGGCCAGAACGGCGCAATCACCGTTCCAGCGCGCAAGCTCACAGACATCTGTAAATCTCTGCCCGATGGCGCCAGCCTCGAGATTAGCCAGGATGAACAGAAACTAATAGTCAAAAGCGGCCGAAGTAAATTCAGCCTGGCAACGCTGCCGGCCGATGATTTTCCCAATGTGGATGAAGACAACGAGCAAAGCGAATTCCAGGTGCAGCAGGGGCGACTGAAGCGCTTGATCGATCGCACTTCATTCGCCATGGCTCAGCAAGATGTGCGCTATTACTTGAATGGCATGTTGTTTGAGTTGACGCCCAGTAGTTTGAAATTGGTGGCAACCGACGGCCATAGACTGGCCTTGTGCGAGGCGAACGATGTTAGCGGTATTAGCGAAGAGAAGCAGATTATTTTGCCCCGCAAAGGTGTTATTGAGTTGTCTCGCTTACTGCAAGACGCCGAAGCCAATATTAGCCTGAGCCTTGGACGCAACCACTTGCGGGCCGAAACCAGTGAGTTTCGCATGACCTCAAAGCTGGTTGATGGCAAGTTCCCGGATTATCAGCGTGTTTTGCCTAAAGGTGGCACGCAGTTGCTGCACGGAGACCGGGATGTATTGCGCCAGGCGTTTGCGCGCGCAGCCATTTTGTCGAATGAGAAATACCGTGGTGTGCGCCTTGAGTTGGGCCAAGACACTTTACAGATAGTGGCAAGCAACCCAGAACAGGAAGAAGCGGAAGAGATAGTAGCAGTGGACTATCAGGGCGACGCGCTGGAAATCGGCTTTAATGTGAATTATCTGTTGGATGTGCTGGGTGTTATTGAAGACGACAGCGTACGCATTACCTTGTCCGATTCAAACAGCAGCGCATTGATTGAAGAATCTGAAGCGTCAGATTCGCAGTACGTCATTATGCCGATGCGCCTCTAGCTCGGCATTTATTGTTTCTACCACGTTATCAGACCTGACCGGTGACCATCGACCGGCTGGATATTCAGTCAATCCGCAATATTAGCTCGGCCAGGCTGGAGCAGCTTGGCCAGGTTAATATTTTTCACGGCGCGAATGGCAGCGGTAAAACCTCGGTACTGGAAGCAGTGCACATGTTGTGCCTTGGGCGTAGCTTTAGAAGCCGGCAGATGCGTTCGGTTATTCAGGATGCTGCAGATGACGCTACCGTATTTGCGGCGGTCAGGGACGAAAAATCGGCGCGGCTAAAGAAAGTGGGCGTTAGCCGTAGCCGCACTCAAGCCGCGCAAATTCGAATCGATGGGGAGCAGATCCGTTCCTTGGCGAGTCTGGCTGAGTTATTGCCGGTTCAGTTGCTGAATGCCGACTCTTTCGACTTGATAGAGGGCGGCCCGGCGTTGCGCAGGCAGTTTCTGGATTGGGGTGTGTTCCACGTGGAACATCGCTTTCTTCAGCACTGGCAGGCCTTGAAAAAGTGTATAAAGCACCGTAATTCCTTGCTCCGGCATGGTAAAATACAGCTGTCCAGCCTGGCGGCCTGGGACAGGGAATTAGCCGGTCATGGGGTCAGTGTTGACGCCAGTAGAAAACAATACCTGACTGATTACCAAGAGATTTTTCAGCCTATCGTTGCCCGGATATGTGGTATCGATGATGTGGTGCTGGAATACCGCAGGGGCTGGCCAGAAGATCAAGAGCTGTTTGAGGCGCTGAGCGAGAATCACGGCAGAGATTTCCAGCAGGGGTTTACCGGCTACGGTCCCCACAGGGCTGATATAAAAATTCGAATTGGCGGAAAAGCGGCGAACGAGGTGCTTTCCAGAGGTCAGGAGAAGATACTGGTGTGTGCATTGCGTTTAGCACAGGCACACATGTTGAAGAGCAACGGAGAGCGCAGCTGTTTGTTTTTAATTGATGATTTGCCATCGGAGCTGGACGCAGATCACAGACAGCGTTTGTGCAAGGAGTTGGAAGCGTTACAGGCGCAATGTTTTATCACCTGTATAGAGCCAGGCGAGCTGGGAACGATTTGGTCTCAAGACAGCCCGGTAAAGATGTTCCACGTGGAACATGGACAAATTAGATCATCTCAAGCCTAAAATGGCTTGAGAACAGCGTATTACTTAGCGGACAAGGTTATGACAGACGAAAACGATACTTCAGAAGGGTCTGGAGAGAAAAGCTATGATTCCTCCAGTATTCAGGTGCTTAAAGGCCTGGATGCGGTCCGCAAGCGCCCCGGTATGTATATCGGCGACACTGATGATGGCACGGGCTTGCATCATATGGTGTTTGAGCTTGTCGATAACTCGATAGATGAGGCCTTGGCGGGCCATTGTTCCACCATCACTGTCGTTATTCATCCAGATGAGTCGGTAACCGTTTCCGACGACGGCCGTGGCATACCCACCGATATGCATGAAGAGGGTGTCTCTGCCGCGGAAGTGATCATGACGGTGCTGCACGCCGGCGGTAAGTTCGACAGCAATACGTATAAAGTATCTGGTGGCTTGCACGGCGTAGGTGTGTCGGTTGTTAACGCCCTCAGCTCAGAGCTAAAGCTCACGATCCGTCGCGAAGGTGTGGTTTACGAACAAATTTACAAGCATGGCGTACCTCAAGCGCCGTTGGGAAAAATAGGCGAAACGGAACACAGTGGCACTGAGGTGCACTTCAGACCGTCACCGGAAACCTTTAACAACATCAAATTTCACTTTGACCAGCTTGGAAAACGCCTGCGTGAGCTGTCTTTCCTCAATTCTGGCGTGTCTATCGTTCTGAAAGACGAGCGCTCTGCAGAAGAAGAGCTATACAGCTATGCCGGTGGCTTGCGAGCGTTCGTAGAATACCTGAACCAGAATAAAACCACGGTTAACGAGGTATTTCACTTTGACGTGGCTCAGGACGACGGTTTAAGCGTGGAAGTGGCCATGCAATGGAATGACTCATTCCAGGAAAACATTTTCAGCTACACCAACAATATTCCTCAGCGCGACGGCGGTACCCACTTGGCGGGCTTTAGAGCCGGACTGACCAGAACCCTGAACAGCTATATTGAAAAAGAAGGCATGGCTGAAAAAGCCAAGGTGGCTACCACTGGTGATGATGCCAGAGAAGGCTTAACCGCGATTATCTCGGTGAAGGTACCAGACCCCAAGTTTTCATCACAAACCAAAGACAAACTGGTGTCTTCCGAGGTGAAAACCGCGGTAGAGCAGGCGATGGGTGCCCAGTTCAGCGACTTTCTAGTGGAAAACCCCAAAGAAGCCAAGTCTATTGTCTCCAAGATGATAGATGCAGCACGCGCCAGAGAAGCGGCACGAAAAGCCCGTGAGATGACCCGGCGCAAGGGCGCTCTGGATATTGCTGGCTTGCCAGGCAAGTTGTCTGACTGTCAGGAAAAAGACCCGGCGTTGTCGGAGCTGTTCCTGGTGGAGGGAGATTCAGCGGGTGGTTCTGCCAAGCAGGGCCGTGACCGTCGTACCCAGGCTATTTTGCCACTCAAGGGCAAGATTCTTAACGTTGAGAAAGCACGCTTCGACAAAATGCTGTCGTCAGTGGAAGTAGGCACCATGGTGACCGCGCTGGGTTGTGGTATCGGTTCGGAAGAGTTTGATCCGACCAAGCTGCGTTATCACTCCATCATTATCATGACGGACGCCGATGTGGATGGTTCGCACATTCGCACGCTGCTGCTGACTTTCTTCTTCAGGCAAATGCGCGAGCTTATAGAGCTAGGCCACGTATTTATTGCCCAGCCACCGTTGTACAAGATTGCCAAGGGCAAGCAACAGCAATATCTGAAAGACGATGAAGCGCTGCAAGCCCACCTGTTACAGGCGGCGCTGGATGGGGCCTCATTGCACGTGCATGAAGACGCACCTGGTATCAGCGGTGAAGGTTTGGAGTCGCTGGTGCACAGCTTTTTACGCGCCCAGGACGTGACGGAACGGTTGAGCCGCTTATACCCGCAAGCCGCCTTGCATAAAATGATCTATCTGCCGCGCTTGTTATCCAGCGAGCTTTCTAACGAAGAAGGTGTGGCGCAATGGAGTAAAGGGCTGGAAGAAGCCCTGCATGACCCCAGTGCTAACGAGCACAGCTATTTTAAAGTGAGTGTTCGCAAAGACGCCGAACGCGGCATTTTTCTGCCGTTAATCGTATCGGTAGCGCATGGCAATGAAACCTTTTACAACCTGAGCCAGGACTTCTTTGACTCAAACGACTACAAGACCCTGTTAGACGCCGGTGATAAAGTAGGCACATTGATCGAAGAAGGCGGCTCGATTCGTCGCGGCGAAAAAGTGAAGCCGGTAGACGACTTTGAGCAAGCACTGGAATGGCTGATGAGCGAGGCTCGCAAGGGCCACTCTATACAGCGCTACAAAGGTCTGGGCGAAATGAACCCTGATCAGCTATGGGAAACCACCATGGACCCGGAAACCCGGCGCATGCTGGTGGTCACCATTGATGACGCAATAGCAGCCGACCAGATCTTCACTACCTTGATGGGTGATGCGGTAGAGCCACGTCGCGCGTTTATCGAAAGTAACGCGCTGGCAGTGTCTAACCTGGATATCTGATTACGCAAAGCGTGCCCGATGTTTAGTCGGGCATTCGCGCAATAGTGCTCTCAATCCATTCCTGGCAAAGATCCGTGAGCTCGGCCGCGGTTCGACCATCGTTAAGTATGGGTTCGCCAATTTCTACGTTAATAACACCGGGGTACTTCAGAAAGCCTTTTTTCGGCCAAGACTTACCCGCGTTGTGCGCCAGCGGCAGAATTGGCACATCGGCATCAATTGCGAGATGGGCGCCCCCTCTGGCGTAACGACCCACCTGCCCGAAGTGGGTTCGCGTGCCCTCCGGAAACACCAAAACCGCAATGCCGTCTTTCAAACGTGCCACGCCTTGGGTTTGCACCTGACGGATGGCACCTTTCGGTGAACTGCGCTTGATTGCAATGGGCTTTAACATCGCAAGCCCCCAGCCAAAAAACGGAATTAACAGCAGTTCGCGCTTCAAAATGGTGGATAAAGGCGTAAACAGCGTTTGCAGGTATATTGTCTCCCAGGCGCTTTGATGCTTGGCCATCACCACAAACGGTTGTTCAGGAATATTGTCTGCGCCCCGCACGGTATGAGAGATGCCACAGCACAGCTTTAGGCACCAAAGTGCGCAGCGATTCCAGCTGGTAATCATTTGGTAGCGCGTGGTGAACGAGAACAACACCCCCAGAGGCGTTAATATCAATGACACGGGGAACAGCGCGATGACTATTAACAGGTAGAAAAGCACAGCTCGTGCACCCAGCAAAAAGCGCGAAAAAAGGCCTAAATCACTTCTTTTTGCGCCTAAAACGGCCTCTTTTACAGGTTTTTGCTGCTTAATGATTAATTCGCTGGCGGCAGCCAGATTGTCTACAACGGTGATTTTTTGATCACCCTCAGGGTCCAGCGACGCGATTTGTTGCTCGGTATGTGTACCATTACCTGTTCGTACCAGCACAGCGTTGCAGTGCTTAGCGTGCGCCAGCTGAATATCCTTGAGTGAATCACCTACTAGCCAGGCCTTGGCTACGGGTTGGCCCAGGTAGTTTTCCAGTTGCTCCAGCATGCCGGTGGCGGGTTTGCGACAATCGCAGCCGTCGTCTGGGCCGTGCGGACAGTGAAACACCTTTTCAATACGGCCGCCGGCTTTATGCACCAGCTTGATCATTTTGTCGTGCATGGCCAGCAAGTCGGCAGCGCTGAAATAGCCTCGTGCCAGGCCGGACTGGTTGGTAACCACAAATATTCGAAAGCCGGCTTTGCTCAATTCAGCGATAGCCTCAATGCTGCCATCTATAGGCTGCCACTGCTCGCTGTTGCGAATGTAATCGCTGGAATCAACGTTTATGACACCGTCACGATCAAGAATAACCACCTGAGCTGCGTTGCTTGTCATGCAGTTGCTCACTGGGCGAGTTGCGATATGTCCGCAATTTGTCCAAACACGTCACCTAGCTGTTGCAACAAGGCCAGCCGATTATTGCGAAGCGCAAGATCTTCATCCATAACCATCACGCTGTCAAAGAACGCATCAACAGGCTCTTTCAGGCCAGCCAGTGTTTGCAGCGCCTCGCTGTAGCGGCGCTCGCTCAAAAGAGGAACGGTCGCTGTCTTCATCGCGGCCAACTGCTCGGCCAAGGCTTGCTCGGCGGGCTCCTTGAGTAAGCTGTTATCCAGGGTTGCTGACAAGCCATCGCCCTGTTTGCTTAACAGGTTTTTCACGCGCTTGTTGGCAGCAGCCAAAGCCTCCGCCTGTTCCAGCTTGGAAAAAGCGCTCACCGCGTGCATGCGCTGATCAATATCCAGGGGGTTATCTGAGCCGGTGTTTAAAACCGCTTGAACAATCTCGGTTGCAATCTGTTGATCGGCGTACCAGCCGCGCAAACGGTCAAGAACATACGCCAGTACTTTATTGCCCAAATCGGGTTCGCTGAGTTCTTTATGCTGCGCAATTGCGAACTCAATCACCGGTCTTAGATTCAGATCGATATTTTTCTCAACCAGCACTCTTAGCAAACCAAGCGAGGCTCTGCGCAAAGCAAACGGGTCTTTAGAACCTGTGGGTGCTTGCCCAATGCCAAAAATGCCAACCAGTGTATCCAGCCGGTCGGCCAGGCTAAGGCGAGCGCCTGTATCGCTGGCGGGTAAACGGTCTCCGGCATGCCGTGGCAAATAATGCTCTTCGATGGCGCTGGCCACATCATCAGGCTCGCCTTCATTCACGGCGTAATAACGGCCCATGGTGCCTTGCAAATCGGCGAACTCACCGACCATATCCGAGACCAGGTCAGCTTTGCATAACTCAGCCGCTCTGGCGGCAAACGCGTCTGAAGCGCTAAAATCCCGACTGGCCTGATCACCGATGAACTGCGCTATTTTGCCAACGCGCGCGGCCTTGTCTGCAACACTGCCAAGTTTATCCTGAAAAACAATACTGCCAAGTCGCGCTGCCATAGCCTGCAAGCCTTGCTTGCCGTCATTGGCGTAAAAGAATTGCGCATCAGCCAGACGAGGACGAATCACGCGCTCATTACCATCAACAACCTGCTGCGGATCCTTGCTGTCTATGTTACTGACCGTTACGAAATGTGGCATCAGTGCGCCGGAAGAATCCAGCACATGAAAGTACTTTTGGTGTGAGCGCATCGACGATATCAAGGCCTCATCCGGCAGTTCCAGAAATTCGGTATCAAACTTGCCAGCCAAACAATGCGGCCATTCCACCAGGCTACACACTTCATCCAGCAGCGCAGCTTCAACCACCACTTCACCGTTCAAGGTTTTTCCAAGAGTTTCTAATTGTTCTGCAATAAGCTGTTTGCGGCCCTCATAATCGGCAATCACTTTGCCCTCTTCTTTAAGGCGTTGCTCATAGTCTTCAGCATTTGCAATCACCAGGGTTTGATCCCCGCCACCCATAAATCGGTGGCCACGTGTGGTATTGCCTGCCTGTACGCCAAATGCCTGCAACGGCAATACTTCCCCGCCATGCAAAGCCAACAGCCATTTGACCGGGCGAATAAATTCATCGCGGCGTGCGGCCCAGCGCATGCGTTTCGGTATGGGCAGTTTCGCCAACACATCATCCAGTACTTGTTGCAACAAATCGGCCAGAGCTAAGCCGGGCTCACGGCTGACAAACATTAGGCGCTCGCCTTTGTCTGTGTCTTTGCGCTCAAGCTGTTCAACAGTGACGCCACAGCCGCTGGCAAATCCGAGAGCCGCCTTAGTGGCTTGCCCTTCGCTGTCAAAAGCGGCCTTCACATTAGGGCCCAGCTTCTCGATTTCCTGATCTGGGGCGGTGTCAGCGATGTTTTCAATCCGTATTGCCATACGTCTGGGCGTGGCAAACTGCTGATAACTGAGTTCGCCGCCGTTTTCGCCGCTGAGGCCAGCAGCTGCCAAACCGCTTACGACGCCTTTTGCAAAAGCTGTGGTTAACGATAAAAGGGCTGTGGGTGGTAACTCTTCGGAACCGATTTCAAGTAATAAAGGCTTCATTTAGTCGCCCCCGCCACCAGGACTTCCTCGCGCAATGATTGCTCTGCCAGCGGAAAGCCAAGCGCTTCGCGCGAGCGGTAGTATTCATGCGCCACCGCCCTGGCCATGGTTCGAACCCGAAGAATAAAGCGCTGCCGCTCAGTCACCGAAATGGCGTGGCGCGCATCCAGCATGTTAAACGTGTGCGATGCTTTTAATACCAACTCGTAGGCGGGTAGCGGTAGTTGTGCGTCAACCAATGCCTGGCAATCCGTTTCATAGGTATCAAACGCCGAAAACAGAAACGGTACATTGGCGTGGTCAAAGTTGTAAGTGGACTGCTCCACTTCGTTTTGATGGTATACGTCGCCATAGCTGACCATGCCGGTGGCGCTGTCTGCCCATTTCAAGTCATAAACACTGTCTACGCCTTGCAAGTACATGGCGATACGTTCCAGACCGTAGGTGATCTCGCCGGTTACCGGGTAACACTCCAGTCCGCCTGCTTGTTGAAAGTAGGTGAATTGGGATATCTCCATGCCGTTAAGCCAGACTTCCCAACCCAATCCCCAGGCGCCTAGCGTGGGTGACTCCCAGTTGTCTTCCACAAAGCGAATATCGTGTACCAGTGGGTCAACCCCCAGGCTGGTTAGCGATTCGAGATACAACTCCTGAAAATTGTCCGGATTTGGCTTCATCACTACCTGAAACTGAAAATAGTGTTGTAGGCGATTCGGGTTTTCGCCGTAGCGACCGTCGGTGGGACGTCTGGAGCCCTGTAAATACGCGGCATTCCACGCTTCCGGGCCGACGGCTTTCAGGAACGTGGCCGGGTGAAAGGTACCAGCACCCACTTCCATATCCAAAGGCTGCATTACCACACAGCCTTTGGCCGCCCAAAATTGCTGCAGCGCGAAAATGAGATCCTGGAATGTGGCGGGAGTAGCCGCTGGCGTGGTCAAAGTATTGTCCTGCTTGTGTCGATGCTGAGCTTCGTTATTTGTGCGCGAAGCTCAGGCCAAATTTGTCAGCGCGGCATTATACAATGAATGCCAGATTCACCCGCACCAAGGTCACAATGTCGGTCAAATACACAATTGCCAACACCGTGTTTCGGCTGTTGTCGCTGTTACCTCTAAAAGGGTCCAGGCTGCTGGGGCGATGCCTGGGCCGTTTGATGTGTGTATTCCCTAACCGTAACCACCGCGTAGCCAGGGTTAATTTAGCCATGTGCTTTCCTGAGCTAAGCGAAGCGCAGCGTGCGGATTTGCTGCTTGAGCGTTTTAAAACTCTGGGCAGTACCGTGATGGATATTCCCCATGTTTGGAGCGGCAGCAAGGCTTTGTCATTGGTGACCGAGGTTCAGGGTCGTGAATTTGTTGATGCCGCCATGGCACATGGCAAAGGCACGATCATTCTCGCCCCGCATCTGGGCAACTGGGAAGTGGTTGGTTTGTATTTAACCGAATGCTGCGACACGGTTAAATCCATGTACTCTCCACCGCGTAGCGACACCATGAATCAGTTTATCTTGAATGCGCGGCAACGAACCGGCGCCAAACTGGTGCCTGCTGATCGCAGTGGTGTTATCCAGCTACTGAAAACTCTACGCGCCGGGCAAATGGTGGGCATTCTGCCTGATCAGGTGCCCGCCGATGAAAGCGGCGTGTTTGCGCCCTTTTTTGATATTCCGGCATTCTCCATGACCCTGATGAGTAATCTGTCGAAAAAAACAGGCGCGCGCATCGTTAACGCCTATGCCTTGCCGAATGATAAGGGCTTCACCGTGATCTTTACTGAACCAGACCCGGCAATTTACTCCGAAGACCTGGAAACGTCGGTGGCCGGAATGAACAAAACGATTGAGACAGCAGCTAACTTACACAAGCCGCACTATCAATGGGAATACAAACGCTTTAAGCGACAACCCGAGGGGAGGGCTAGTTTTTACGATTAGCTACCGAGAGCTGTACTTACCAAGTATCAGGCAACGGCTCCTCATTCAATTCGTTATACATCAATCGATACAAGCGCCCGTTTACATTGCCTTTCACCGAATCTGTGATCAGGCCATCAGGGTCGCATTGCTGCGCGGCGGCAAGTAGTCTCTCAAATTGCGACATAAAATTCTTCGAGTGCCGGGTTCGAATATCTGTACCAAAAAACAGTTCGCTTAAGGGTTGCTCTCCTGCAGCATTGAGCATCATAAACTGACGGGCGAACAAGGCATGATCGCCACGCGACATTTCAGACCACATGCCTATCATATCGTCGCGACTTACCGTGCCTTCGCCGTCGGCCGCCTGGCTTGAAAGGTACAGCAGGCCAATCGTTGAGCCCATAGACTCACAAACCAGATCGTTCATGCGCATAAACGTCAGGCGCTGGTTGTGACCAGAGGTTTGTTGAATGGCTTGCGCCTGCAGCTCGGCTTGATCAGAACTGCGCTGCATTTCAACATGCTGTTGCTGGATAGCATCTGTGTTGCGTGATAATTCCTTTTGCTGCAAAAAATAACCGACCACCAGCCAAAGGAACGCCAGCGGCGCAAATGCGCCTTCAAGAAAACTGCCCAGTGCTTCCAGTGGCTGTGACAAAAAATGTGACCAGCCTATGGTGCTGGAAATGTAGTAAGAGCCACCGAGTAACCAGAATACAGTGATAGCAATGGCCAGAAACAGGCGCCAATCAAGACCTTGCACTGCCCCATTTGTATTGGCTTGCTGGCGCGACGGAGTCTCTGCGGTTTGTTCTTGCACGCTTACTTTCTCCAGAAAAGAGGGGTGAACAATACCAGCAGTGTAAAGATTTCCAAGCGGCCAAGTAACATCGCAAAGCACAATAACCATTTGGCCGGGTCTGAGATGTTGCCATAATGCGCAGCTACCTGCCCAAGGCCCGGGCCAAGATTATTCAGTGACGCCGCCGCGGCTGAATAGGCGCTGACAAAATTCAGATCCAGTGCCATTAACACAAGCGTCAATGTGATAAAGGTAACGATGTAGACGGCAATAAACCCCCACACCGCTGACATCACGCGCTCAGCAACCGGTCTGCTGCCAAGCTTGACCGGGATTAATGCGTGTGGGTGCACAATCTGCTTAATTTCACGCAAGCCCTGCTTCACCATCAACAGCGCACGAATGACTTTCATACCGCCGCCGGTTGAACCGGCACAAGCGCCAACAAACGCCATGGCCATTAACAGAAACGGGATGAAGCTGGGCCAGGCGCTGAAGTTTGCGCTGGCAAAGCCGGTGGTTGTGGCAATTGACACCACCTGAAACGCGCCATGCAGTAAGGCTTCATTGAACGTCAGCTCACCCGACAGCGCCAGAGCGCTGACCACAATCACGATACCCACGGCGAGCATGGTTAAATAAAACTTAAGCTCAGGGTCTTGGGCGTACACGTTCAGAGTCACCCGGCGCCAGGCGTAAAAGTGCAATGCGAAATTGATACCGGCAACAACCATGTAAAAAATCGCAATTAGTAATATGACCGGATTATCGAAATACGCCATGCTTAAGTCATGGGTAGAAAAACCGCCAATCGACACGGTCGAAAAACCATGGCTGATGGCATCAAATGGTGTCATGCCGGCCAGCCAGTAGCTAACACTGCAACCAATGGTGAGCAGTAAATAAATGATAAACAACCACTTTGCTGTACTGGTTATTCGCGGGGTGAGCTTGCTGTCCTTGATCGGCCCTGGTGTTTCCGCTCGATACAATTGCATGCCGCCAATTCCCAGCATTGGCAAAATAGCCACAGCAATAACGATAATGCCTATACCGCCAAGCCATTGCAGTTGTTGCCGGTAAAACAGTAAAGATTCCGGCAGCAAGTCCAGACCCACCAGCACGGTAGCCCCGGTAGTGGTTAAACCGGAAATGCTCTCAAAGATGGCATCGGTAAGATTAATGTCGGTGTTGTCAGACAAATACAGCGGCAAGGCCCCAAACACGCCAAGCACAAACCAGAACATGGCGGTAACAAGAAAGCCGTCGCGCACGCGCAGCTCGTGCTGCGCCTTTCGAAACGGTAGCCACAACACGCCACCACATATAAAAGTGGTTAGAAACGCTTCAAAGAACACCAGCTGCGTACCATCGTCGTATATATAAGAGACGATGACGGGAATCAACATGGTCAGGCTGAACAGCATTAGCAGCACGCCCAGAACCCGAAAGATGATTGAAAAGTGCATTCTTTTGCAGGGCGTCCCTAGAGAAAGTGGAAGCCCACCTGAAACAGGCGTTCCACTTCGCTGACTTTATTCTTGTCTGTCAGGAACAAGATCACGTGATCATCTGACTCAACAACCACACTTTTGTGGGCAATAATTACCTCGTCGCCGCGCACCAGGGCGCCAATGGTCGCCCCTTCCGGCAATGGAATATCTTTCAGCGCTTTGCCCACCACTTTCGAGGAGCCCGAATCGCCGTGGGCGACAATCTCCATCGCCTCAGCGGCACCCCGGCGAAGCGAATACACGTTGGCCATATCGCCGCGACGTACGTGGGTCAGAATACTGCCGATGGTAATCTGGTGCGGTGAAATCGCGATGTCTATGTCGCCCCCTTGCACCAAATCAACGTAGGCCGGGTTTGCGATCAAGGTAATGACCTTGCGCGCGCCTCGTTTTTTGGCCAGCAGCGAGGCCATGATATTGGCTTCGTCGTCATTGGTGACGGCCAGGAACAAATCAGTGTATTCAATGTTTTCTGCCATCAACAATTCGCTGTCGGTGGCACTGCCATAGAGCACTATCGACTTTTGCAGGTTTTCGGACAGAAACGCAGCGCGTTCTTTATTGTATTCAATCACCTTAACCTGGTAGTCGTGCTCAATCGCTTCGGCCAGCCTGGCGCCAATATTGCCGCCACCGGCGATCATCACGCGCTTATAAGGGTTCTCCAGCCGGCGCAGCTCGGCCATCACCGCTGGCGTGTGTTCACGCGCGGCGATAAAGAATACCTCGTCGTCTACCTCAACAACCGTATCCCCTTCCGGAATAATGGGTCGGTCACGTCTGAAGATAGCGGCAACGCGGGTGTCGCCCTTCTTCATGTGCTTGCGAATTTCGCGCAGTTCCTGACCCATGATCAGACCGCCGTAATAGGCTTTCACAGCAACCAGTTTTACCCGGCCACCGGCAAAGTCCAACACTTGCAAGGCGTCCGGGTTGTCCACCAGGTTTTGCAGATAGCTGGTGACTAATTGCTCAGGGCTGATCCATACATCGATGGGTATGGCTTCATTGCGAAAGATCTCTTCACGGTTTTGATATTCCGGAGAGCGTATGCGGCTGACCTTCATCGGCGTGTGAAACATCGAAAAAGCAATCTGGCAGGCAATCATGTTGATTTCGTCGCTGCTGGTCACCGCTATCAACATGTCGGCGTCTTCAGCACCTGCGCGGCGCAGCACATTTGGGTGCGAGGCATGGCCTACCAGGGTGCGAATATCCAGCCGGTCTTGCAGCTCATGCAATACGTCGGGGTTCAGGTCAACCAGCGTTATCTCGTTTTGCTCATCAGCCAGCGCTTCGGCCAGACGCCCGCCTACCTGGCCAGCTCCGAGAATAATTATGTTCACGCGTGTTCCTGGTTCTTCTCTGGCTAATGGTCTGCCTAAGCGCTTTTAACCAAACGCGCGTAGTAAAACCCGTCATGGGTCGAAGGCAGCAACTGGCGACCATAAGAGCACTCCTGCCCCCAGCTCGCCACAATGTGATCATGCGTTGCATCGTCTTGGGATTCAACAAAGGCAGCGATAATTTGTTGATTTTCTTCCGGTAAAATTGAACATGTGGAGTACAGTAATTTGCCGCCGGGTGCCAGTTTGGACCAGCAGGTTTGTAACATGGCAAGCTGCACGCCGCTCAATTCGGCAATATCGTCTTGTCGGCGTAAATACTTAATATCCGGATTTCGCCTTATGACTCCGGTGGCTGAACAAGGCACATCCAGCAAAATTCGCTGATAGCTGTCAGCGCCCTTCCACTGCTCAGCGTCACTGGCGTCTGCTTCGATAAGCCTTGCTTGCAAGCCGAGTCGCTGCAGGTTGTCACTAACTCTTTCCAATCGGGCGCCGTTATTGTCCATCGCATCCACCGCAATGTTGCTGACGCTTTCCAGAATATGCCCGGTTTTGCCGCCGGGTGCACAGCAAGCGTCGAGTACGCGCTGGCCATCTTGCAAATCCAGTAAAGAGGCCGCGAGCTGGGCGCCCTCATCTTGCACGCTAAGGTAGCCTGCTTGAAAACCGGGTAGCTGTGCCACGTCAACGGCTTTGTCCAGTGTGATCGCATTTTTGCTGAGCAGCCCCGGGCTGCTTTCAAAACCTGCGTCACGCAGAGAATGCAGGGCAGCATCCCGCGTTTGCTTTGCAAGGTTAACTCGCAAGGTCATAGGCGGGCGTTGATTGCTGGCAGCCAACACCTCGTCAAGATGTTCTGGCCAATTTTGTACAAGCTGATCGAACAACCATTGTGGAAATGCTGATTGTTGCGCCGGAGTAAGAGCTGCTAACAGTTCGTCGCCTTGTCGATCGGCGTTACGCAACACGCCGTTAATCAAACCTTTTGCCCAGCTCTTTTTCAACACGGTGGCAGCGTTCACGGTTTCACTAACAGCGGCGTGTGATGGTGTTCGCATATGCAACAATTGATACAAGCCAATCAATAACAAGGCGCGAACATCAGCGTCTTTGCGTCGCAATGGTTTGCTGATCAGCTTGATGAGAACGGCGTCCAGCTGGAAATACCAGCGCATCACGCCATAACACATTTCTTTTACCTCGCCGTGGCGTTCAGCGTTTTCCGACCCGCTGAGAATATCTGGCAGCAAAGTAGCTAGTGAGCCGTCGTGGTGTAGCAAGCGGCTTAGAACCCTGGCTGCCATCACGCGACTGTTAACGGGCTTGTCACCGCGGCCAGAGTTGCGTTTATTGCTCACGAACGACTTCGAATTGTTTGCCAACCTGCAGCTGTGATGCGCGGGAATTCAGGCAATCGCGCACAGTCATCATGCGTCCACCCGGGAATTGCAGGTGTTTTAGCTGCAAACTGTTAGTGCCGCATTGCACGGTGATAGAGTCTTTATCAACATTGATGATTGCACCGGGAGAATTCGAAGAAGCACCGTTTTGGTTGATAGGATTGGTATCGGGCCCAAGCTTTACACGCTCGCCGTTAAGCACAGTGAAACAGGTATAGTCTGAATAAAACGCTCTAATTTTGCGGTCAATATTAGCCGCGTTGCCAAACCAATCGATGGCGGTTTCCGGCTTGTCTATTTTTTTCGCGTAGTTGGCGTATTGAGCATCTTGCGGTTCGGCGCTTGTTTCCCCTCGTGCAAAGCTCGTGATCGTCTCTACGATTGCTTCGCTTCCGAGCTTGACCAGTTTCTTGCGAATAGTGTCACCGGTGTCGTGGTCATTAATGCCACAACTTTTTTTCAACAACATATCGCCGGTATCAAGACCTGCATCCATTTGCATAATCGTCACGCCAGTTTCAGCGTCACCGGCTTCTATTGCACGCTCAACAGGTGCCGCGCCTCGCCAGCGCGGCAACAGGGATGCATGAATATTGATGCATCCCAGGTGCGGTGTATCCAGCACACTTTGTGGCAGCAATAAACCGTAGGCGGCTACCACCATGATGTCGGCGCGCCACGCCCTAAGTGTTTGAAGGTCAGTGTCTGCTTTGAAGTTAAGCGGCTGACACACTGGAATCGAATTGTCTTGGGCCACTGACTTGACCGGGCTGGGTACCAGTTTCTTACCACGCCCGCGCGGTCTGTCAGGCTGCGTATACGCAGCAACCACATTGCAATGCTCGCTGTTAATCAGAGCGTTTAGTGCAAGGGCTGCGAATTCAGGTGTGCCGGCAAATACCAGCCGAAGAGCGGGCGTTGTCATCCAGCGCGTTGGCGCTTGGCGAGCTTGCTGCGCAGGCGTTGGCGTTTTAGTGACGATAAATAGTCAACAAACAACTTGCCGTTCAAGTGGTCCATTTCGTGTTGAATGCATACCGCCAGCAAGTCGTCTGGTTGCATTTCAAACTCGTCGCCATTTCTGTCCAGGGCTTTTACCGTGACGTGCGCCGGTCGCTTCACCGTGTCTTGATAATCAGGTACCGACAAGCAGCCTTCTTCATAGGCGCGCATTTCGTCGTCTAATATGGAGATACTCGGGTTGATAAACACCAGTGGCGTGTCTCGTTCTTCACTGACATCAATCACGATCAATTGCTCGTGCACATTGACTTGTGTGGCGGCCAGACCAATGCCTGGTGCGTCGTACATTGTTTCAAGCATGTCGTCGATCAGCCGTCTGTGTCGATCGCTCACAGCGGCTATCGGTTTTGCCTTGGTGCGCAACCGTGGGTCCGGGAATTCAAGTATTTCAAGAATGGCCATTCGTTGTACAAATTGATGATAAATAGAACGCACAGAATGCGTGATACAGCGCATAAACAGGCATTTTTACCGATTAGAACAGGCCAGTTTGCGCCTTTACACCAACCGGCGAAATCGCCGACACATGCTATAGTATAAATGGTGTTATGACGCCACGCGCGCTAATTTCAAGGTCTCCCCTGCACGTCGGCAAGTTGGAAAAGGTACGGTAATGAAAAAGATATTGCTTTCAAGCATCCTGGGCTTGTGGCTTTTTGGTCTGGCAGCACAGGCCGATGTGGTAATGCGTGACGGACATCCCGACCAACATGTAGTGGTGAAAGGTGACACCCTCTGGGATATTTCCGGCAAGTTTCTTCGCGATCCGTGGTTGTGGCCAGAAATCTGGCAGGTCAACCCGCAAATTGCCAACCCTCATTTAATCTTTCCCGGTGACGTTATCAATCTTGTCTACCTTGATGGCAAGCCACGCCTCAGGGTAACTCGCGGGCCAAACAGCAATACAATTCGCATAACACCCAAGATGCGCCTGTCGCCAGTCGACAATGCCATTCCTGCGATTCCGCTGGAAAAAATTAATGCCTTCCTCAGCAATAGCCGCATTGTTGACGATGGTGAGCTGGAAGCTGCCCCTTATGTATTGGCCGGCGCGCAAGGTCACATTGTGACTGCGGCGGGTGATGAGCTGTTTGCCCGCGGTTCCTTTGCGGAAAAGGACGAGGTGTACGGCGTATACCGCAAAGGTGAAGTGTTCCGCGACCCAAAAACCAAGGAAATTCTTGGCATAGCGGCACTGGACATAGGTGGTGTTAAAAAACTCAGCGTGGAAGGCGACCTTGGTCATTTTCAGGTGAATCGCAGCCGCGAGGAAATTCGTATCGAAGACCGTTTGCTACCCAATGTTGAGCGCAGAGTTACTGCTACGTTTATTCCGGATGCACCAAAAGAAGAAATTGATGGCTACATAGCCGCCGTTGAAGGCGGTGTGACGCAAATCGGCTTTATGGATATCGTGGTGCTCAACAAAGGTGAGCGCGACGGCCTGTCCGAGGGCAATGTGCTGGCGATTGATCGCCGCGGTGAACGCGTACTTGACAGGAAAGAGCGAGAGTGGGTGCAACTGCCCGATGAGCGCGCCGGACTGTTGATGGTTTTTCGTACATATGAAAGAATGAGCTATGGACTTGTACTCCGTGCCACTCAACCCTTGAAGGTGATGGACCGGGTACACAACCCGTAGCGACCACTCGCCCAAGGATGAATCGGGTCAGGCGTATGCCTGGCCAATCTGCCCTTAACAACACCCAGGTGTGATCGCTACCTTTCCCGGTGAAAGGAGGCAAGGATGGCCGTCACCCACACCCCTGTTGATCAAGAACAACGTGCGCGCCTGTACATGGCGCTGCAACACCTGCCCGAGTTGGGGCCGGTTCGCGAAGCGCGTTTATTCAAACATTTTGCAAACCTGCAGCAGCTACTAAACGCTGACCAGGCCGATTGGAATGCCGCTCGTTTGCACGCAGATACCCAGGCGGGTTTGCAGGATCTTATCCGTCGCGGTGAACAAAGCCCCGGCTACCGGCAGGCAAATAGTGACTTTGAGCTGTGTGAGCGCTCGGGTTGGTCTGTGGTCACACAAGAAGATGAAGATTATCCACCGTTGCTTGCTGAGATTAGTCTGCCACCACCATTACTCTACGTCTGGGGCAACAAAAAGATCTTGAAGCGCGCGCAAGTGGCGCTGGTGGGCAGTCGCAAAGCCAGTAAATCAGGGCTGGACACCGCGCAACGATTTGCCTCGCAGCTTGCTACCAGCGGTTTGGTGGTATGCAGCGGCATGGCTTTGGGCATCGATAGCGCCAGCCACAAAGCCGCGTTGGCCGCCGGCCAATCTACCGTCGCTGTGCTGGGCAGCGGGCTGGCAAGCCTGTACCCACGGCGGAATGCACAGCTGGCCGCAGAAATTGCCCAAAACGGCTGTGTGATCAGTGAGTTTCCACCAAACACAGCGCCGCAAGCGGGGAATTTTCCGCAGCGAAATCGAATAATCAGCGGTCTTAGTCACGCAACAATAGTGATTGAGGCGGCCAAGCGCAGCGGCTCGCTGATTACGGCCCGTTATGCGCTGGAGCAAAATCGCGAAGTGTATGCGGTGCCGGGGTCTATCAATAATGCCGGCAGCTCGGGTTGCAATGAACTGATCAAAAGCGGCGCCCGCCTGCTTAACCACCCGGCCGACGTTCTGGACGCTTTGCAATGCCAGCTCAGCGGCCAACAGCCGATGCCGCTGGACGAGTTCCAGCCCGAACAACAGGCGATTGCCTTGCGTTTGGCAACGGTGTTGCATCAAATACATTTTGAACCCACATCGATTGATATTGTTATCCAGCAAACCGGAATGGCGGCCGCGGAAGTCAGTGCCGCGTTGCTTGAATTGCAGTTAGTTGGTCGAATTGAGCAGCGTGGGGGGTGTTATCTACGCATTCGCTAGGGTTAAAACCCCTGTTCTCTATGTTTAAAACCTAACTGGGCTTGCACCAAACCATGAGTTGAGGTAATTTCGCCGGCTTTCTCAAAACTGCCGAGCGTATTTTATGACCACTCCATTTGTTGCCGTGCTGATGGGCTCAGATTCTGATTTACCCGTTATGGAAGCCAGCTTTGATGTGCTGGATAAACTGGGGTTGCGTTTTGAAGCGCGAGTACTGTCTGCCCACCGCACGCCCGTACAGGCCAAAGAATTTGTAAAAGACGCTGAAGAGCGCGGTTGCAAGGTATTTATTGCAGCCGCAGGTATGGCAGCCCACCTGGCCGGAGCGGTAGCCGCCAATACCGTTAAGCCAGTGATTGGCGTACCATTAAACGCCAGCATGGAAGGGCTTGATTCGCTGCTGTCTACCGTTCAAATGCCGCCAGGAATACCGGTTGGCTCAGTAGCTATCGGCAAGGCTGGCGCGAAAAATGCAGCCTATCTGGCGGCTCAGATTGTCTCTCTGGTGGATGACGAGCTGGCGGCAAGGGTTCGCCAGGAACGAGCGGATAATACCGAAGCAGTGCTGGCGAAAGACGCCAAGCTGCAAGAGCAATTGGCTGCGCGCTAAGTCACGCGGCATTCCAGGAAAAACGCATGGCGAGTATCTCGCCGTTCAGGGTTCAGCGCGCGGTGGAAACACTGCAAGCCGGTGGCCTGCTTGCCTATCCAACCGAGGCAGTGTGGGGGCTGGGCTGTGACCCGGATAACAGCCAGGCTTTATCCCGCTTACTGCAACTGAAACAACGCAGCCCGGACAAAGGCCTGATATTAGTGGCGGCGAGTAAGGAACAGCTTGGCCCCTGGCTTGGCGAGCTAAGCGGTGAAGAATGGCAGCGACTTGGTCGCCAGCAAAACCACCCAACCAGCTGGATAGCACCCTGCAACCCGGATATTGACCCATTGCTGAGTGGCGGCAGGGCTAGCTTGTGCGTGAGAGTAAGCACTCACCCGGTGGTTGAGCAACTGTGTAGGGCTTGGTCGGGACCCATTGTATCCACGTCGGCTAATCCAAGTGGTAGGCCGCCGGCCAGAAGTTTGGCGCAAGCGCGCGGATATTTCGCAAACGCAGTAGACTACTATCTGGCAGGCAAGCTTGGTGGCACAACATCGGTCAGTGAAATCCGCTATATAGATAGCGGTGAGACCGTACGAGCCATCGGGGCTTGAGTAAGGCTTGAGCAACAACATGCAAACCACCCATGGATAAAACAGCGGTTCGACAATACCTGACTGGCTTGCAACAGAGCATCTGCGGCGCCTTGCTCGAGCGCGACGCCGAGGTTCAGTACCTGGAAGACAGTTGGCAGCGGCCTGAAGGTGGTGGCGGTGAAAGCCGGGTGTTCAGCGAAGGAGCCCTGTTTGAAAAAGCCGGGGTTAACTTCTCCCATATTCTGGGTAGCTCCCTGCCCGCCAGTGCATCACAACGACGCTCGGATATAGCAGGTCGGCGCTGGGAGGCGATGGGTGTGTCACTGGTAATCCATCCCAAAAATCCCTACGTACCTACAAGCCACGCCAACGTGCGATTCTTTGTCGCCGAAGAAGACGGTGCTGAGCCGGTTTGGTGGTTTGGTGGCGGTTATGACTTAACGCCGTATTATGGCTTTGAGGAAGATTGTCAGCATTGGCACCGAACGGCCAGTGCTGCCTGCGCTGATTTTGGCGCCGACCGATATGCCGAGTTAAAACGTTGGTGCGATGAGTATTTTTTCAACAAGCATCGCAATGAGGCACGCGGTGTTGGTGGTTTGTTTTTCGATGACCTGGATGGTGATTTTGACAATACGTTTGCCTTTCTGCGCTCGGTAGGTGACAGTTTTCTGCCGGCCTATTTGCCCATAGTGGATCGCCGCAAAGACATTGAATGGGGCGAACGAGAGCGCAACTTCCAGCTTTACCGTCGCGGGCGCTACGTAGAGTTTAATCTGGTGTACGACAGGGGCACGCTGTTTGGCCTGCAGAGCAATGGGCGTATAGAAAGTATTCTGATGAGCCTGCCGCCACTGGTGCGCTGGGAATATGGGTTTGAACCTCAGCCAGGCAGCGCTGAGGCCAAGCTTACCGAGGCGTTTCTGCCGCCGCGAGACTGGATGTGAGTGATACTGACCACTATGCGGTAATCGGTAATCCGATCAAGCAGAGCAAATCGCCGTTGATACACGGCATGTTTGCCGATCAGTGTGCGCAGGCAATGGAGTACACAGCGGTGTTCTCGGAGGTCGATGAATTTGGGCGTACGGTAGAAGATTTTTTTGCCAATGGTGGCAGCGGGCTAAACATCACCGTACCGTTTAAACAGCAAGCCTGGAAAATGGTGGATGACAGCAGCGAGGCGGCCAGTAGAGCACGGGCCGTAAACACCATTAAACGTCTGGAAAACGGTGACTTGTTTGGCACTAACACGGACGGCATTGGTTTGCGCACTGATCTACTGGAGAATCTGCATTGGTCAATACGCGGCAAGCGCGTGCTTATGCTGGGTGCAGGAGGTGCTGTGCGTGGCGTATTACAGCCACTGTTGGCGGAGCAACCCGAGCTTATCGCTATCTATAACCGCTCTCTGGACAAGGCCGAGCAACTCGTCAGTGAGTTTGACCAACTTGGAGCTATCCGTGCGCTCAAGGTGAAAGCCTTAAAAACACTGCGGTTTGACCTGCTCATCAATGCCACGTCTGCCAGCTTGTACGGAGAGCGTCCTGATGTACCCGATGCGGTGATCAATGACACAATGTGCGTGTATGACATGATGTATCAGGCAAAACCCACGGTGTTTATGCAATGGGCGCAAAGCTTGGGCGCCGTGCACTGCAGCGATGGGCTGGGCATGTTGGTAGAACAAGCCGCCGAGTCGTTCCAGTTATGGCGCGGGCTTAGGCCAGATACAGCCGCTGTGATTGAGCGGGTTCGCGCCACGCTCAATAAACCCGCCTGATGAGTGACGTCCAACCGCCAAAGCGGTTTATAGCCGGAGCAGTATGCACACGTTGCGGTGTGCAAGACCGAACCGTGATGTATCACGCTGATGCCAAGGTGATTAGAGAATGTGTTGACTGTGGCCACAGCGAAGCTCTGGATGAACTGGGTCAGCCTGGTGAGTTGCAAACTCGTGTCAGCCCAAAGCCGGTGCAAGATGAGACCACGGTGATCAAGATCATCAAGCCTTAGTCGGCGCCAGTGGCGCAATCCAGCGGCCCTGGCGACTATACACTTGATAGTAAGCCCCCAGCGCCACTCCTCTGGCAAGGTTGAATAAGGTAAACGCAAACCACAATCCATGATTTCCCCATGGCTGGCTTAGGTACCATAAAGGCAGAAAAATAAATAAAGCGCAGGCCAGCATGCTGTTGCGCATAGCGGCGGTTTGCGCAGCACCAATAAATACACCATCGAACAGATAGCACCACACCGCTGCGATTGGCATGAATAGCAACCACACAAAGTAAATGCTGAGCTCGGCCTGGACTGCATCGATGCTGCTGTAGCTGTAAACAATGAGTTGCCGGCTGGCAAGCAAAGCCAGCGAAATGATAGCGCTGGCGCCCACGCAGCAAACAAGGCAAGCCCTGACGGTGCTGCGAAACTTCTTATAGTTGCGCTCGCCAATGGCGTAACCACACAGGCTTTCTGCTGCGTGAGCAAAGCCGTCCAAGGCAAATGCAGCCAGCAGCACCAGTTGCAACAAAATGGCGTTGGCTGCCAGTATGGTGTCGCCTTGTTGCGCGCCCTGAGCCGTGAAAAACAGGAAACAGAATAATAAGCAGAAGGTGCGCACCATAAGGTCTGCATTCATCTGCAATAATTTCCTGATGCTTTTACCATCAAGCAGTGCGGCCAAGGAAACAGTCGTTTTTTTATCTGTTGGCGACATTTTATCCGCCGATGGTTCCTTGCCCGTTAGCGGCATCGTGCGGCGGAAAAACAAGCTTATGGCAATCAGGCAACCGGTGTATTCAGACAGCACTGTTGCCCAGGCCGCACCGTCACTGTTAAGCCCGAGTTTCATAATGAACAGGTAGTCGAGCACAATGTTCAGCACGTTGGTGGTAATAATGACCAACATAACGGCTCGGGTGTTTTGTACACCAATCATCCAGCCGCTAAGGCAATAGGTGACCAGTACCGCGGGTAAACTGTAAAAGCGAATCTGGCTGTAGCTCAGGGCAAGCTCATCAACGCGCTCGCTGGCGTCCACAAATAGCAATGCCGGCGCCAGCAAATAGTCTCTAAATAGCAGCAAAACAAGGCCGATCAACAGGCTTAGCGTAATAGCGCGCGCCACGCCAAGTTCTATTTCCTGTGAATTGTTAGCGCCATGATGTTGCGCGGTCAGGCCGGTAGTGCTCGTGCGTAAAAAGGAGAAAGTCCAGGCAACCATCGCCATGATACTGCCGCCCACCGACACAGCACCCAGATAAGTGGGGCTGTCGAGGTGGCCTAAAATGGCAGTATCCACTATACCCAATAGTGGGATGCTGATATTAGATAGCATCAAGGGCCAAGCCAGCGCCCAGATTCGATGGTAAATGATGAGGTCTGTCTCTTACTGAACGCTTTAGAAAAAGCGGATTAATGGTTGGAATTACACACTAATTCTCAAGGCATACAGGCTAGCGGTACACAATTGAGATTTGCTATACTCGCATAGTTTTGCCAGACCGAACAAGGAAAGACAGTCTCAGGCAATGGAAGGCTTATTTTTGCAAACACAAACCCTTGCATTCAGCGAACGCTCAAAATTGAAGCGTGCCGGTGCCAGCGGTTTCTTTAACATTTGATATGGGGTCAAGATCAATGTCATTAGATCTTTCTAAGTCACTTTCACCTGTGCGCGCGGCGGTGGCACCTATGCGTAAAGCACTAGCGGGTGCTGGCTTAATGCTTGGCAGCGCGGCTGCAATTGCCGAACCAGCTGAGCGCTGGGGCTTGAACATGACGCAGGGTGTGACCGAGATCAGTCGCGGTATCTATGACCTGCACATGCTTATTTTCTGGATATGCGTTGTCATCGGCGTTCTCGTGTTTGGTGTGATGTTTTATTCCATGTATAAGTATCGCCACTCCAGAGGCGTAAAGCCGGCGACCTTCCATGAAAGCACGTCAGTGGAAATCGCCTGGACGGTTATTCCCGCCATTATCCTGATTGCCATGGGTATCCCGGCATCCAGCATGTTGATGGAGATGTACGACGACGCTGAAGACGCCGAGCTGAGTGTGTTGATTACTGGTTATCAGTGGAAGTGGAAGTACGAATACATGGATGAAGGCGTGAGCTTCTTCAGTAACATGCGGACCTCGCGCGGTGAGATTAACAACATCGAGCCGAAAGGTGAGCACTACCTGCTTGAAGTGGACAACCCGCTGGTCATTCCAACCGATACTAAAGTACGCTTTTTGATCACCGCCAATGACGTAATTCACGCCTGGTGGGTGCCAGCGTTTGCGGTTAAACAAGACGCGATACCCGGGTTTATCAATACCGCCTGGACGATTGTTGAAGAAGAAGGTGTCTATAGAGGCCAGTGCGCCGAATTGTGCGGACGCGACCATGGCTTTATGCCGATTGTAGTCAACGCGATGGAAAAATCGGAGTACAACAGCTGGCTGGGAGCTCGACAGGCTGAAGCCGCTGAATTGGCGCAACTGATCAAGCAAGAAAAGACGTTTGACGAACTGATGGACGTTGGTAAAGACGTTTACAACAAACAGTGTGTTGTGTGCCACGGCGCGAACGGTGAAGGCGGTGTTGGTAAAGCCATTGCTGGTAGCCCAATTGCCACCGGTGCAATGGATCAGCATTTGTCAGTGATGGTCAATGGTGTGGCCGGAACTGCGATGCAGGCCTTTGGCGCGCAATTGAACGAAATTGAGCTAGCCGCCGTAGTTACCTATTCACGCAACTCGTGGGGTAACAATATGGGTGACAGCGTTCAGCCGGTAGACGTTTACAACTTCAAGCAAGCTAATTAATCGCCGCGCAGCGGTTAAAAGAGAGAGGAGCCCACAATGGGAGATCATGGTCCAGCAAAAGGCTTAAGCCGATGGCTTTTTACAACCAACCATAAAGATATTGGTACGCTGTACCTTTGGTTCAGTTTTGCCATGTTTCTGGTTGGCGGTATTTTCGCCCTGGTAATTCGAGCCGAATTGTTCGAGCCCGGTCTGCAAATAGTGCAGCCCGAATTCTTTAACCAGATGACCACCATGCATGGTCTTGTGATGGTCTTTGGTGCCGTTATGCCAGCCTTTGTCGGTTTGGCGAACTGGTTGGTGCCAATGATGATTGGTGCGCCGGACATGGCACTGCCACGCATGAACAACTGGAGCTTCTGGATTCTGCCGTTTGCGTTTTTCATGATGTTGTCGTCGCTGTTTGTTGAGGGAGGAGCGCCAAACTTCGGCTGGACCTTCTACGCACCGCTGTCGACAACCTACGCACCGCCGAGTGTGACCTTCTTTATTTTTGCCGTACACATCATGGGTGCGTCGTCGATCATGGGGTCTATTAATATCATCGCGACTATCATGAACCTGCGTGCACCTGGCATGACCTACATGAAAATGCCGCTGTTCGTATGGACGTGGTTCATTACTGCGTATCTGCTGATTGCGGTTATGCCAGTACTTGCGGGCGTGGTGACCATGATGTTGATGGACATCCACTTCGGCACCAGCTTCTTTAGCGCAGCCGGTGGTGGTGACCCTGTATTGTTCCAGCACATTTTCTGGTTCTTTGGACACCCTGAGGTGTACATCATGATTCTGCCGGCATTTGGTATTGTGTCGCAGATCATCCCAACCTTTTCTCGCAAACCGCTGTTTGGCTACGACTCAATGGTGTACGCGACCGCGTCTATCGCGTTCTTGTCATTTATTGTTTGGGCGCACCACATGTTTACGGTGGGCATGCCGCTGGCCGGCGAGCTGTTTTTCATGTGGGCAACGATGCTGATTGCAGTACCCACTGGCGTTAAGGTGTTTAACTGGGTAACCACGATGTTCCGCGGTTCCATCAGTTTCGAAACGCCGATGCTGTTTTCAATTGCGTTCGTTATTTTGTTCACCATTGGTGGCTTCTCTGGATTGATGTTGGCGATAGCGCCGGCTGACTTCCAGTATCACGACACCTACTTTGTGGTCGCGCATTTCCATTACGTACTGGTGCCTGGAGCGATCTTCGGCATTATGGCGGCGGTCTATTACTGGCTACCAAAATGGTGTGGCAACATGTACGACGAAACCTTGGGCAAAACCCACTTCTGGTTGTCGTTTGTTGGTTTGAACGTGACTTTCTTCCCAATGCACTTTGTCGGCCTTGCCGGTATGCCGCGTCGTATTCCTGACTACGCCTTGCAGTTTGCTGACTTTAATCAGATTGCCAGTGTGGGTGCGTTCCTGTTTGGGGCGTCGCAGGTGTTCTTTATGTTCATCGTGATCAAGACCATCATGGGCGGCAAGAAAGCGACTGATCAAGTGTGGGAAAGTGCTGAAGGTCTGGAGTGGACTATTCCATCGCCAGCGCCCTACCACACATTCACTACACCACCTGAAGTGAAATAAGAACCATGGATCGATCCGTTAAAAAAACCGTACGCAATGCACTGTTCGCCGTGGTGGGCATGTTTGCGTTCGGTTTTGCGTTGGTGCCAATCTACGACATATTTTGTGATATCACTGGCCTAAACGGCAAAACCTCAGACACAGCGTATACCGCGGTTGATGTGGCCGTGGATACCAGCCGTAAGGTCACTGTGCAGTTCATTGCTACTAACAATGAAAATATGCCGTGGGAATTCAAACCGGCGGTCAGTTCGATAGTGGTTCACCCTGGCGAAGCGGTCAGCACCGAGTTTTTTGTGCGCAACCCCAAGCCTATGTCAATGGTTGCTCAGGCTGTCCCTAGTGTCGTGCCGTTTAAGGCCGCTGAGTATTTCCACAAGACCGAGTGTTTTTGCTTTAACCAGCAACCACTCGATGGTCGCAGCGAAACATTGATGCCGCTGAGATTTATCGTTGACGTCGATTTACCGAAAGACGTCAAAACCATCACTCTGGCGTATACGCTGTTTGATGTAACCGAGAGTTTTGATACTGCTGCAGTGAATGCTAACGCCGACACTCAGCAAGTAGCTGAAACCATTTAATGAAGACCTTTGCGATGGAGCAAGCTAATGTCGTCAAGCAATAGTAATAGCGATTACGAGCATTATTACGTACCGGATAGCAGCAAGCTGCCAATTTTTGCCAGCCTGTTTCTGTTCATCACCGTGTATGGTGCAGCAACGCTGTTCAATAATATGAGTGGCATGCCAGCCACCTTCCAGGGTGACTGGGTTCACTGGATTTTGATTCTAGGCTTTGTGGGTTTTGCCTGGGTGCTGTACGTTTGGTTCAGCACAACAATCCGAGAAAACTTGCAGGGGCTGCCAAGCGCCCAACTCAAGCGTTCCTACGTTATGGGCATGATGTGGTTTATTTTCTCCGAAGTAATGTTCTTCTTTGCGTTTTTCGGTGCGCTGTTTTACGTGCGCAACCTGGCCGGTCCCTGGTTGGGCGGTGAGGGCGAAAAAGGCATTGCCAACCTGTTGTGGCAGGGTTTTCAGTACGACTGGCCAATGATGATCACACCGCAACAGGCTGCTGAGGCGGCCGGCGGCCAAGTAACCGCGATGAACAACGAGTTCAGTGGTCCAGATAAGCACATGGCGTTTCCTGGTTTTGGCGCTATGTTTGGCTGGTTACCGTTATGGAACACCATCATCCTGTTGAGCTCCAGCGGTACCGTGCATATTGCCCACCATGCCCTGAAAGAGGGTAACAAGCAGAAGATGAAGCTTTGGCTTGGCATCACCGTTTTGCTTGGCTTTATCTTTGTGGGTATGCAGGCTTATGAATACTACGAAGCCTATGAGCATTACGGCCTGACGTTGAACGCTGGTATTTACGGCTCAACGTTCTTCATGCTGACAGGTTTCCACGGCTTCCACGTCTGTATTGGCGCATTTATGTTGCTGGTGATGTGGTTGCGAGCGACTCAGCGTGATCACTTTACCCCGGAAGACCACTTTGGTTTTGAAGCGGCTTCATGGTATTGGCACTTTGTTGATGTGGTCTGGGTAGGCCTGGTGTTCTTCGTTTACATTTTCTAAACGTAAGCAGCACAAACGTCTTTTGTTTAGGGTGGTGTTAAAGCCGCCCTTTCATTTATTCTGCGGCTGCCGCGGGTATGTTCCAGGGTACTTGATTGCCCAGCTCGCCGGTATACAAGCCATACGCGGTTACTGCAAACAGCAACACGGCTATCACCAACCTGGTGCCCAATGAATAGTAGGTACGCTTGGTCGAGCCTTGGTCTTTGATAAAAAAGAACAGGCCACTGAACAAGCTGACGACTAGCGCGATAAGCAGTACCGCAACGGTTGTTCGAATCCACATCGCGACAGTGTATATGCATACCACTCAATACACTACACTAGCGCACGACAAGTTCTACACCACTCACAGGGATGCCCGCTGTGCCCAGCCAATTTAAGCCTGAGCGGAAAACTACGTTGTTAACAGCCTGTCTGTTGCCACTGCTGGTCGGTCTCGGTTTCTGGCAGCTCGACCGCCAGCAGCAGAAGCTGGATATTCTGGATACCTATCAGCAGCGTATTTCAGCACCCCCGCAATCACTTCAGGAAGAATGGCAGCGCCTGCAAGGCGATGACGCCTCATATCGGCGCGTGCAGTTCACTGCAGAGCTTGGGTCCGAGCCTATGATTTTGTTGGACAATAAGATCATTAATGGCGTGGTTGGCTATGAGGTGATTCAACAAGCAATTCTGAGTGATTCGCGACTTGCCTGGGTGAATCGTGGTTGGGTACCTGCCGGCAGAACCCGACAAGATCTGCCGGTGCCGGATAGTCCAACGGGATCCATTGACCTACAAGCCCACGTATACATACCGCTGGGTGAACAATTCATATTGTCCAATCAACCCTTGAGTGTGGGCTCTGAGACCCCGATAATTGCGCAGCATATTGATATGGCCGAATTACAGCAGCTGAGCCAGCCACAAGAGAGCTTCCGGCACTTACTGCGACTGGAAGAAGGCTCTTCAGCCGCTTTGGAGATACAGTGGCCCGCCGTCAATACGCGGCCCGAGAAGCATCAGGCCTATGCAATTCAGTGGTTTGCCATGGCATTTGCACTGATAGTGTTTTACGTATTGCGAAGCCTGGAAAAAGCCCCAAGCCGGCCTGAGCAAAGCGATAATTGAAGGAAAAACATTGACTGACACCGCACCGCCAACCATGTCTGAGCAAGAGATCCGCTCCAATAAGATCAAGCTGTTAGTTTTGATCCTGGTGCCTTTTGTGCTGATGCTGCTTGCATGGTTCATCTTCTATTCCGGTATTGGCATGCCCACCGGCACGTCTAACAGAGGCACGCTGATCAATCCGCCCTTGCAGATAAATGAGCTGCTGCCGGATGGTGCTGAACTGGTAGCCGGCCGCGAAAACCTGCAATGGTTCTTTTTGCTACCCAGTCGAGCGGTATGCGACCAGGCCTGCGAGCAGCGCCTCTACCTGACGCGGCAAATTCGCACCGCTCTGGGTAAGCACACGCACAAAATTCAGCGTTTGTTATTGAAGGAGGCCGGTACCGAACTGGATGCGGATTTTCAGATTTTGCTCAATGAAGAACACAGCGACCTGAACGTTCAGGAGATATCCTGGGCCAAGCTGGAAACAGCACTGGCTGAACACGACACAGCCGCGGCCACGGCGACTACAGATGGCTATTATCTGGCCGATTTTCGCGGCTTCATCATGATGTATTACGGGGGGCAGCACAGCTACAAAGACACCATGACAGACGTTAAATTTTTGCTGAAGTACGCGCCATGAACAGCAAGATATTAGGAACTCGCAAGCCAGGCTTCAGGCTTGCTCTATTCGCCACGCTTTTTGCATTTGTGGTCATAGGGCTGGGCGCGTTTACCCGGCTGGTAGATGCAGGTTTGGGTTGCCCGGATTGGCCAGGCTGTTATGGGCACGTTCTGTGGCCAACTAGCGAAACTGAGGTTGAGCGTGCCGAACAGTTGTTTCCTGATGCGCCGGTAGAACACGACAAGACATGGCCGGAAATGGTGCATCGGTATGTGGCTGCCAGCCTGGGGTTATTTGCCATCGCCTTGCTGTTCATTGCTGCGCGCAATCGCGGCAAAGACCAGCCGTTCCGGCATGTGGTGTTCCTGCTGCTATTGGTTATTGTGCAAGGACTGTTCGGCATGTGGACGGTTACCTTGAAGCTGTGGCCACAAGTGGTCACCGCGCATTTGCTTGGAGGCTTTCTTACGGCGGCCACGCTATGGCTACTGACGCTTAGACTGTCTGGCAAAGTATGGCGTACGGCGGGAGCAGGCAAACGCAAGCTTCGCAAATTGTATCCGTTTGCGCTGCTCACCACCTTTGTATTGTTACTGCAAATCGCGCTGGGTGGCTGGACCACCTCGAACTACGCAGCGGTAGCCTGCCCAGACTTTCCAACCTGCCAACAAGCCTGGTTGCCTGAAATGGATTTCGCCAAAGGGTTCAATTTCCTGCAAGGCATAGGCCCCAACTATCTGGGCGGCACCATGGATAATGCAGCGCGGGTCAGTATCCACTTTGCGCACCGAATTGGCGCCATCGTAGCGAGCGTGTTTATTCTCATTGTGGTGTTCAGATTATTCACATCCAGTTCACTGTCTGCTGCCAAACGCCTGGCGGCTATTACGCTGGGCGTGTTGTTGCTTCAGATCGGTCTGGGTATCAGCAATATTGTGTTTCATTTTCCAGTCAGCGTTGCGGTGGCGCACAATGGCATTGGTGCGGTGTTATTGTTATGCATGATCACGGTATTGCACCGCACCTTTAACGTGGAATTGCTCAGATAATCATGACGGCTACCAGCAAAACCCAGGGCATGACATCGCTGCTGCGCGATTACTACGAGCTGTGCAAGCCCAATGTTGTGCTGCTGATGCTGCTTACCTCTGCGATCGGCATGTTTATGGCTGTGCAAGGCATGGTGCCCGTTGATGTGCTGATTATGGGCAACCTTGGTATTGCCTTGTGTGCAGGTGCTGCAGCTGCGATTAACCATATGCTGGATTTTAAAGCGGACCAGCAAATGGCAAGAACCGTGGAACGCCCGATTGCCAAAGGCCGAATTGGCCCGCGCGAAGCTGGCGTTTTTGCGCTGTTGTTAACCTTGCTGGGTCAGGCCATTTTATTGGTATTCACCAATGTATTAACTGCGGCTCTAACATTTGCGTCAGTGATCGGTTACGCGTTTGTCTACACGCTTTATTTAAAAAGGGCCACACCACAAAACATCGTGATTGGGGGCCTGGCCGGAGCGGCGCCCCCGCTACTGGGCTGGACGGCGGTTACCAATGAGGTTCACCCGCACGCTTTGCTGCTGGTATTGATCATATTTGCCTGGACGCCCCCGCACTTCTGGGCGCTGGCAATTTACCGCAAAGACGAATACGCGAAAGTAGACATACCCATGCTGCCGGTTACCCACGGTATAGAATTTACCAAGCTACAGGTAATGCTGTACACGCTGTTACTGTTTGCGGCGAGTTTGATGCCGTTTGCAACAGGTCTTAGCGGTGGTTTGTATCTGTTGGGCGCCTTGGCCCTGGGCATTGGCTATTTGTATTGGTCGTTTATGCTGTGGCGAGGAAAGGAAACGCAGTTTGCTATGGATTCTTTCAAGTACTCCATCATTTATTTAATGGCACTGTTTCTGATCATGTTGCTTGACCACTGGTTGATTGCACCCACCTATGTTGTTACGTTTTGAATAGTGGTATGAGCGATACGAAGACGCAAACCCAGCAACGCAATGTCTGGAAAACGGTTGGCTTACTGATACTGGCGATGGTCGTTATCATGGGCTTGTTCGTCAATCGTTGGTTAACACCCACGCCATTATCTGACGCCAAGCTGTATACCCTGGGTGCAAAAGTGTTTGATGTGCCACGGCGTTTTGAGCAAGTGTCATTGCTTGACCAACAAGGTGAAACGTTTGACTACCAGCGCTTGCAAAACAAATGGTCACTGGTGTTTTTTGGATTCACCTATTGCCCGGATATCTGTCCGGCAACGCTGGCGCAGATGCGCACAATGGTCAATTCCCTGGAGCCGGAACTTCTGGACACCACGCAGGTGATTTTAACCTCTGTGGACCCGGCCAGAGACACGCCGGAAAAACTCAAAGAGTATTTGAACTACTTCTCCAGTGACTTCATCGGCTTAACCGGAGAATTCCTGGCCTTACAGCGTTTTGCCAGCCAGCTTAATGCTGCGTTTCAAAAAGTACCCGGGGGCGGTGAAAATTATCAGATAGATCACAGTGCGCAAATCATGTTGATTAACCCCAAAGGTGACTATCACGGTTTTATTAAACCGCCGTTTACGCCTGAAAAAATTAATGATGCGTATCTGGGTGTGCGCAAGAATTTTGAGCTGAAGTATCCAGACGGCTAAATGCCTGAACCTGTTAAGCGACTAGCGCGTGCGTAGCGCCAGTGATGCGCTAAACATTAAGAATGCAGCCATCACAATAGCCGGTCCAACGCTCACGTCCACATTATACGAAGCGGCAATACCGGCAAGTGTTGCCACACAACCAATCAAAATTGCAGCAAACGCCATTTGCCGTGGAGAGCGTGTGATGTTTCGCGCGGTAGTGGCAGGAATAATCAGTAAGGCGGTTACCAGTAAAACACCCACAACCTGTATCGCGGTTGCGATAGTCGCTGCCATCAGCACTAACAAGATAACGCGATAAACCTGGACATTGATGCCATCTACACCGGCTATCTCCTGATCCACCGCGATAACAACCAGCTTGCGCCAGCACAACAGCAGAATTGTACAAATCACGGCAGTAACAATTGCCATGCGCTGCACGTCTTGCCAGCCTACCGCGAGTAAATCGCCAAACAGGTACGCCAACCAGTCAACGTGCGCGTGACTGACAAAGCCCAGCACAATGACGCCGCCGGCAAGCGCAACATGGGCGAGAATTCCAAGCAGGGTATCCATGGGCAAGGCGTGGTGCTGATGCAGCCAGGCAAGAGCTAACGCAATTACAATGCCGCAAAGCAATACGCCATAACCCAGCGGCACTTCCATATACAAACTGATGGCCACACCTAGCAAGGCGGAATGCGCTAATGTGTCACCAAAGTAGGCCATGCGCTGCCACACCACGAAACACCCCAAAGGGCCAGTTAATACTGCAACCAGCAAACCGGCGCATACCGCTCTTAGTAACAGTTCTTCCATTAGCCGTCTTGTTCCGTGACAACCGCGCCGTGCAGGTCATGTTCGTGATCGTGATGATGGTGGTATACCGCCAGAGTGTCGGCGTATCGATTGCCAAACAGCTCAAGGAATGCTGGATCTGAACTAACATGATCAGGGTTCCCCTGACAGCACACATGTCGATTAAGACAAATGACGGTATCAGTATGGGCCATCACTATATTCAAATCATGCGACACCATCAGCACGCCGCAGCCATGATCGTCGCGTACTTTGGCAATCAGTTTGTACAAGTCAGCCTGGCCGGCAAGGTCAACGCCTTGCACTGGTTCGTCAAGAACCAGCAGGTCGGGGTTTCTGAGTAACGCTCTTGAGAACAGTACACGTTGCAGCTCGCCGCCAGAAACCCGATTTAACTGTGCACCAGCCAGCTCGCTAACGCCGGACTCTCCTAATGCCTCGAGTGCTTGCTCTTTTTTGCTGCCATCAAGCATCAGAAAATCAATCACCCGTAAGGGCATGTGCTCGTTGATTCGAACCCGCTGTGGCATGTAGCCGATACGCAGGGCAACGCGGCGCTGTAATGAGCCGCTGCTCAGCGCCTGCAGACCAAGTAATGTGCGCACCAGGGTAGTTTTGCCGGCGCCGTTAGGGCCGATAAGCGTGACTATTTCCCGGTCGGCAATACTCATGGTAATGCCTTGTAAAATTTCCCGGCGGGCAATCTTCACGCTGGCGTCGGTTAAAGTTAACAGTGGCTCATTCATAACGCTATGATACCATCTGCGCGCCCCCAGCCGTGGAGTTAAGACTCATCGCCAGAACCCTTTTTATCATCCTCGCGATTTGCATTTCCGGCAATACACTTGCACAAACCGAGCAATCCTCATCAGCGATTGTTGTTTCCCTGCGTCCGGTGCAATTGATAACACAAGAAATTGTCGGTGATCAGCTGGCACAGCATATGTTGCCGCTAAGCAGCGAGCAGGCGCACAGCTATTCGATAAAGTTTTCGCAATTACAGGCGCTACAGTCTTCTCGTTTACTGATCTGGCTGGGCCCGGAATTTGAGCACTACCTGGAAAAACCGTTGGCGGCGATGAGCCCGGCGGTACGCGACTTTTCACTGTTGCAACGTGGCGGGCAACTTCACAGGCAGACAAGCAGTGGCGATCAGACGCATGTGTGGCTTGATCCTTTGTATGTGCGAAGTCTAATTCCGGTTCTCAGCGAAACCCTGGCCAATGAATTTCCAGAGCACGGGGATGCGTTTGTCCAGGCCGGCCAGGCATTCATAGAAGCCTTGCACGATCTTCACCAGCGCACAGCG
Organism: uncultured Pseudomonadales bacterium; assembly: GCA_964352475.1. Taxonomy (GTDB): domain Bacteria; phylum Pseudomonadota; class Gammaproteobacteria; order Pseudomonadales; family JAUIET01; genus JAUIET01. Next base: position 53,627 of record CAYGSL010000002.1, read on the forward strand.
GAATTACTGAAGCCGTACAAGGGTCTTGGGGTGATCAGTGACCATGGGGGACTGGAAGTATTCCTGCATCGCTACGGCTTGCGTCATACAGGCAGCTTGCAGACCGCTAATCATGGCTCGCTTAGTTTGCAACGCGCACGCAGCTTGCGCGAGGAAATACAGCTGGGGAATGCCGCTTGCGTGGCTGTGTCACAGCAACAAGAGCACGATTCGCACTCTGGACTTGCATCGCTGAGATTATTCGACGGCCAGGAGATTAGCGTCGCCGAACTGGATTGGTTCGGCGATAAGGCAAGCAGTTATGAAATGCTGATTTCAACACTCGCAGATACGCTGGCAAATTGCCTTGCCAGCGCCGTACAGTAACAGCACTTATTCTGCAGCTGCTATGGTCTTGTCTACTTTGGCTTCCATGTCGCGATTCATGTCGCGCTCAAGCTCTTCATTGAGACGGTCCATGGCGTCGTCAAGACGCATTTGAGCCGCCATCTCTGCTTGTTTATCCAGAGCGATTGGCACCAATGTATTGCTCGCCAACATCTGCGCTTGCGCGATTTGCTGATCTTCGGTGGCAAAACCAGCTGAGCTGATTAATCCTGATGCCAGAGCTGCGATGAGCTGCTTCTTCATGTCCTTACCCCATGCGATTAAGCTGTATGTTCTGCTATGGTCGTTCAAAATATGACCACTTCCAGTTAAACCTAGCATAAGGATGCGCGAGCACAGGCTGATCAATAATTCAACGGTGTTTTTTTAGACAGGCGTCACGTTTTGTTCGATTTTTACCCGTTTAATGCCGTGTATTCCGATGAAAGGCGATCGCCTCTCGGCAATTTGGGCATCTAGCAGTAGACTGTGCGGCTAATTAACGGTGAGAAGATATGGCGCAAAAAATGAACAAAGAACAGGTTTTGCCACTGGTATTGGTGGACGGTTCTTCTTATCTGTACCGGGCGTTTCATGCGCTGCCACCCTTGGTCAGCTCCAAGGGGCAGCCGACCGGGGCCGTAAAAGGCGTGATCAGTATGCTCAAGCGGCTACAGCTGGATTACCCTGGCTCCAGTGTAGTCGTGGTATTTGACGCCAAAGGCAAAACCTTCCGTGACGATATCTATTCCGAATACAAAGCCAATCGCCCGTCCATGCCGGATGATCTACGAGCCCAGATTGAGCCGCTGCACGAGCTGGTTCAGTGCCTGGGTATGCCTCTGCTGTGCGTGCCAGGCGTTGAGGCAGACGACGTGATCGGCACACTTGCTCATGAAGCTTCGGAGGCTGGTAAAAAAGTTATCGTGTCCACCGGCGACAAAGACCTTGCGCAGCTGGTCAACGAGAACATTACGCTGGTAAATACCATGACCGATACGGTGTTGGACATTGCCGGTGTGGAAAAGAAATTTGGCCTGCCGCCTGAACTGATAATCGACTTTCTGGCCTTGATGGGCGACAAGGTAGACAACATTCCCGGTGTTGCCGGAGTGGGTGAAAAAACCGCACTCGCCCTGCTGCAAGACATTGGCAGCCTGGACACCATTTACGCCAACCTGGATAGGGTGGCCGAGCTGTCCGTGAGGGGTGCTAAGACGCTGGGCGATAAATTAGCCGCCAATGAAGCAGATGCTCGCCTGTCGCAGCGACTGGCAACCATTGATCTGGCCGTGAAACTCGATCTCGGCGATGATGCGCTGGATATGAGCTCACCCGATAGTGAACGCTTACTGTCACTGTACAAAGAGCTGGAATTCAAGACCTGGGCCGAGGAAGTCATTAGTGGAGAAGACGGCGCACCCGCCGTGAGTGGCGGTCAAATGCAAACCGAGGTCGATCTAGTTGACACCGAACAATCACTGAAGGCCTGGATAGAAAAACTGAAAAGTGCAGAGTATTTTGCGTTCGATACTGAAACCACAGCGCTGGATTATATGCAGGCAGAACTGGTCGGTGTGTCGTTTGCAGTAGAGCCTGGTGCGGCCGCTTATGTACCTGTGGCGCACGACTACGACGGTGCTCCTGAACAGCTTTCCAGAGAGCTGGTACTGAGCTTGTTAAAGCCTGTATTGGAAGATGCCAGCTACGCAAAAATTGGCCAGCATATGAAATACGATATGAATGTACTGGCGCGCTACGACCTTGCAATTAATGGCCTGTTTGCAGACACCATGCTGGAGTCTTACGTGCTCAACAGCGTTTCCAATCGCCACGACATGGACACGCTGGCGATGAAATATCTGGGCCACAAAACCGTCCATTTTGAAGACATTGCTGGCAAAGGCGCCAAGCAGATCACCTTCAACAAGGTACCGCTTGAGCAGGCAGCTCCGTATGCTGCTGAAGACGCTGACATCACTTTGCGACTGCATCAAACGCTGCAGCCGCAGTTGGACGCCGAGCCTACCCTGGCCAGTGTGTTCAATGACATAGAAATTCCCCTGGTGCCGGTGCTGTCAAAAATTGAACGTAATGGCACGCTGGTTGATGCCTCACTGCTTGCTACTCAAAGCGAACAACTGGGTGAGCGCCTCGCTGAGCTGGAGCAACAGGCTTACGACATGGCCGGCGAAGAGTTTAATCTGGGCTCGCCTAAACAACTGCAAACCATATTTTTTGAAAAGCTGCAGTTACCAGTGATCAAAAAAACTCCAAAAGGTCAGCCCTCCACGGCCGAGCCCGTGTTGCAGGAGCTGGCGCTGGACTATCCTCTGCCCGCCTTGATTATGGAATACCGGGGCTTGAGCAAACTGAAATCAACCTATACCGATAAATTGCCGCTGCAGATTGATAGCAATACCGGCCGTATTCACACCTCTTACCATCAGGCAGTCACAGCGACCGGACGATTATCATCTACTGACCCGAATCTGCAGAACATCCCCATCCGTACCGCCGAAGGGCGTCGAATACGCCAGGCGTTCATAGCACCCAAAGGCATGTCGATTGTTGCGGCTGATTATTCTCAAATTGAATTGCGCATCATGGCGCACTTGTCACAAGACCCGGGCTTGCTGGAGGCCTTTGGTGGTGGTCATGATGTGCACCGGGCAACCGCAGCAGAAGTGTTTGGCGTTGAGCTTGATGAGGTCAGTGACGACCAGCGCCGCAGCGCCAAGGCGATTAACTTCGGCTTGATTTATGGAATGTCAGCGTTCGGTTTGGGCCGGCAACTGAATGTGGGCAGGCGTGAGGCACAGGAATACATAGACCAGTATTTCGCGCGCTACCCCGGTGTTGCCACTTACATGGACGACATTCGCAGCAGCGCCAAAGAGCGGGGCTTTGTAGAAACCTGTTTCGGTCGCCGCTTGTATCTACCGGAAATTAATGCTGCCAATGGCATGCGCCGCCAAGCAGCAGAGCGAACGGCCATCAATGCGCCCATGCAAGGCAGCGCCGCTGACATTATCAAACGTGCAATGATTCAGGTTGACGCTATGTTAACGGAAGAGAACAGCGCTGCTCGCATGATTATGCAGGTTCACGATGAATTGGTATTTGAAGTACCGACTAACGAAGTAAGTGAGTTTTCTACGCGCATCGTCAACATAATGCAAAATTCGGCGGAGTTAAGTGTGCCACTGTTGGTGGAAGCTGGCTCGGGTAAAAACTGGGACGAGGCGCACTGATTGTAAAATCTTTGCACTGCGCAAGCAGGATGCTGGATTGCAGGGAACTCTATTAGCCAAGGCCTGTCATAGTTAGTGTTGGCGCCACGCGCCAATATAGTGCTAGCCCCATAAGCACTACTTTTCCCCGGCTCCGGTGCCCCCACCGGGCCGGGGCTTGTTCAATTGGCTGAATTTAACCAGCCAGCGATAACTTCCTTGGCTTCAAGCAACCCACTCTTCTTCAGAGAGGAGAACAGTTGTACTGTGGCGCAGGGGTGATCATCTAACGCTTTGCGAACCTTCAACAAAGTGCTGTTTGCCGGCCCGCGTTTTAATTTATCGGATTTGGTCAGCAGTACGTGAATGGCCAGTCCACTTTGGCTGCTCCAGTCCAGCAAGGCCCTATCGAACTCTTGCAGAGGGTGGCGAATATCGGATAACAAGATCAATCCGCATAAAGACTGGCGTTCCCGCAGGTAACGGTCAAGATGTCGCTGCCACTCATCACGCTTGCTCTTGGAGACTTTGGCATAGCCGTAGCCAGGCAAATCAACCAGGCGCTGGTTTTCGCCTACCGAGAAGAAGTTCAGTAGCTGGGTACGGCCGGGTGTTTTGCTGGTGCGCGCCAGCTTCTTCTGCGCCGTTATAGTATTGATGGCACTGGACTTTCCGGCGTTGGATCGGCCGGCAAAGGCCACCTCGGTGCCAGTATCGGGCGGACACTGGGCAAGTTTTTGCGCGCTGAGTAAAAATTCAGCCTGCTGAAAGGCAATATTGGACAAGGGTCGTTCTCACTTTACTGCTACTATTTAGCAGTTATCTACCGAATGCATTATTGCAGAGAATACAGTGACTTTTGCCACTGGATGGCCACCAGCACCCTGTTCGGCTATAATTCCGCGGCTTTTTTAGGGTGGTTCCAAACGTTGGCGGGGCCTGCAGACCTGATCTACGGACATATTATCGAATGAACATTGTACAAGCACTCTCTTCAACAGTTAAGCGCAACAGAATAGCCTCAGCATTACTTGCCACATTGCTAAGCAGCATTAGCCTATCGGCATTCGCTGGCGACGCTGAGGCCGGCAAAGCCCTGGCAGCCCCTTGCGCGGCTTGTCATGGCCCGGATGGCAATAGTCTTGCACCCAATTGGCCAAAATTGGCTGGAATGGGCGAGCGCTACGCGCTCAAACAGTTAAATGATATTAAAAGTGGTGCCCGCAGTATTCCCGAGATGGCTGGCCAGCTGGATAATATGAGCGGTGAAGACCTTGAAAACCTGGCCGCCTATTACGCTTCTCAAACCATGAGCGGTGGTGTGGCGAAAGCGGAGTTGGTCGCTGAAGGGGAATCAATTTATCGCGGCGGTGTCAGAGAGTCAGGAATTAGCGCTTGCACTGCATGCCATTCGCCTACGGGTAAAGGGAATACTTTGGCGGGTTTTCCACGACTTAGCGGACAACATGCAACGTATATAGAAGCGCAATTACTTAAGTTTCAATCCACGGAACGCAATAATGACGCCGAAGCAGTAATGCGCGATATCGCCAAACGCATGACTGCTGCCGAAATCAAAGCAGTCTCCAGCTATGCATCTGGCCTGCGTTAACAGGAAACAGCCATGAGTTTACAGATCATTCCACGTATAGCAGCTCTGGCGCTGCTGTTTTTCCCGCTGTTGGCCTGTGCCGAGGCGGTTACAGAAGACAAGTACAAGCAAGGTCAGCATTACAGCGTATTGACCTCGCCAGTGAAAACACGCAATTCCAAGAAAGTCGAAGTTGTTGAGGTGTTCTGGTATGGCTGTTCACATTGTTACAGCTTCGAACCCGTTATCCAGCGTTGGCATGAAAAGCAAGCCGCTGACGTGGACTTTTGGCAGTCGCCTGCGATCTGGCGTGACCATATGGTGGTTCATGCCCGGGCGTTCTATGCCGCACAGCAGCTAAAAAAGAAATATCCGGGTCTGCATCAAGCCATTTTTGATGCCATGAACGTGAACCGGAACCCGCTTGACAACGAAGCAGCGGTTGCTGCCTTGTTTGCCAAGAATGGTGTCAGTTCAGAAGAGTTTGGCAAAGCCTACAACTCATTCGCCGCGACCAGTGGCGTGCGTTTGGCTGATGCCAGAACACGAAACTACAAGGTAAGCGGAACGCCGGAGCTGATCGTAAACGGCAAGTATCGGGTGTCAGCAAGAATGGCTGGCAGCCAGCAGGATATGCTGGATGTTGTTGACTTTCTAATCAGTAAAGAACGCGCAGCCGCCGCTCAATAATACACCTTTATTTTCTGACTCTCGCGGGGCACCAAGCGCCGCGATTCCTTCTATACTGAATGTTCCTATTGCCTGACATGGATTGTGATGGCCACCGAACAGCCAGAGGAACAGCGCTGGAAAGCCAAATACCGCACCTTGCTTGATGAACAAGCGGCGAACGACGAGCATGCCGATCATCTGCGCCAAGCCGTTATTCGTCTCAGCCACATTGTTGATGGCAGCAGCGAAGAGCTGGATGATTTGCTCCACGAGCTACGACATAAAGTGCGTTTTGGCGGCTCTACCGAAGAGTTGCAGGAACTGATAGCCCAGATTGATTCTGCTTGCGCAGACTTGCCTCTGGGCCGGCAAGCGCCTGTCTGCGACAGCGCGACTCAACCAGAACAGACAGCAAGCGAGCCCGTGAACGAACTGGCGAAGGAGTTGGCTGCGCCGAAAACTCAAGAGCGCCCCAAGGCAGCCGAGCCTGCATTTACCTCTATTAGCGAACGAGTCGAAGGCGTGCTGATCGATATGGTATCGAATCTGAAAGTGCCTGAGTCGGTTGCCGAAAGCAAACAGCGAATAGAGAAAACACTGCAGCACGGACTGAACTGGTACGAGCTGATAGCCACTCTGGAAGAGCTCAGCCTGATCATTGCCGGTACCTTGTACGAAGGGGAAAAAGACTACGCCGGTTTTTTACAGCAAACCATTGGTGAATTAGCGTCACTGCAGGAATTGGTAATGGCCTGCCAGCAAGCTGAGCATAGGCACAGTGTGCAGGGCAAGGCTCTTGAACAAAGTATCACGGGTGTCTTGAAGGACCTCGGCGAGTCTCTGCACGATACTGATATAGAAAAAATGAAATTTGCCGTGCAGCAAGGGCTTAATGAGATTGCAGGCAATATGCAGGAATTCAATAGCGCTCAGGAAAGCAGCGCGCTTGAGTTGCAAGAAAACGTGCATGCTTTAACCACACAGGTATTGCAGTTGCAGCAAGAAGTGGCACAGGCGCAGAAGCAGATTGAGCAGCATAAGCGCCAGGCAACCACTGACCCGCTAACGAAACTGCCTAATCGCACGGCTTATGATAATCGTTTGAAGCTGGAGTATCAGCGTTGGATACGCTATCAGCGACCGCTAACGATAGCCGTTGCTGATATCGATTTCTTCAAAAAGATTAACGACGGTTTTGGCCATCTGGCAGGCGATGCTGTCTTGGTTGACGTAGCCACGCATATTAAAGATTCGCTTCGTAAAACCGATTTTGCTGCGCGCTATGGTGGCGAGGAGTTCGTATTGCTTTTACCGGAAACCAATGAAGAGCAAGCCCTGATAGCGTTGGAGAAGCTCAGACAATCGATTGAGCAACACGAATATAACTACGAGGATCTGGGCATTGAAGTAACCATGTCTTTTGGTCTTTCCGCGTACCGTGAAGACGACAACATCAATATGGTATTTGCGCGCGCCGACCAGGCCTTGTATGCCGCTAAACAGCAAGGCAGGAATCGCTGCGTCATAGCAAACCAATAACTGGCATTACCAAGCTTGCGGCTCAGTCGTCAACAGCCCGCAATATGAATTAATGCCAGTTGAAACTCGGTCAGGCTGAACTATAGTTTTCAAAAGGACAAAAAATGCTCAGTTGATCAGCCTTGCCGCTGCCAACTGCTTACCGCGGAGCACGCCATGAGCAAACATCAAATTACCCCAGAGCAAGTACGTAAAATTGAAGATGCGCTGGAAGAGCGTAAGCAGAATCGTGAGCGCCGAAAAAGCAGCGAAAACTTCCCCAACGATTTCGATCGTAGAGAACATCACGGTGATCGGCGCGAAGAAGCGCAAGACTAAGCTTTAGAGCTTCTTAACTCAGCGTTTCAGCTGCTCGTATCGATTTCTAAAGCGATGCGCTTTTTGTAAGCGCTCACGCAATGCTTCGTCCTCAGGCGACAATGCGTAAGCGTACTCCCAATGTTCAATTGCCTTGTCAATATCACCCAGGCTGTATTGATATTTGCCTTGTTCAATACGCTGGTCAACGTCCGTCACTATTAATGCCGCCAATCGAGACTGTTCTTTTGCCAGTGCAGCATCGCCCGGTTTCAGCGTCAGCGCTTCATCCAGGTGTAGCTTGGCGTTGACCAGGTTTTTCTGCCGTACAGAATACCGATATCGGTGCAGTGCAGCGGCAACAGCCGCCTCGTCTACTTTCAGCTGCGCCTCGGGAACCACTTCTTCCAAAAGCGGCTTGGGTTTGCTGGCGACTCGAGCCGGCTTTATCCGCGCCTTTACCACGCGTAAAGCCGTATTTGTTCGCTCATCATCACGCAAATTCCTGGACAACTGCAGCATGTTGCGCGCATCTCGCCACTTTTTTCCAGCCATTAAACGCTGACCCTCAGCCAGTAATGCTTCGGCGATATCCGAGGCCTCAGCAAGGCCTTGCTGATACCTGTCAGGGTCGCCCGAATCATTGATCATCTTTAGCCGCTTCAATTCTTCCGGCAAGCGTTTTGCGCGAAGTATTCGGTAGGCAAGTAATTGCTTGCGATGGAAAGCATCCCGAGAAATATAGAATGTATTCAGAGCCTCTCGTAAAGTCTGACTTTCCGGGTAGGCCTGCAGAGCGCCCTGATACAGCTCGTTGGCTGATGCCCACGACTGTTCTTCTTGCAAGCTGCTTGCTTCGGAAATCACAGCTTTTTCATAGGCCGATGATGCCTTGAGGTTATTCTGCAGAAGCTCCTGTCTGGCTTGCGCAGTCCATTCCTCACCCTCGGCCGCATTTTCTATTGCTCGCTTTGCAGCGCCAAATTTGAATTCTTTCTGCAGCTGGGCCACTTTTTCCGCCAATGGCACTTCTTCCACGGGCTGCACGGCACAAGCGCCTAACAACGCTACCAGCGCCGCGATGAGCAACTTTTGCATTAGCTGTGTGGACACGCTCATGTGCAATCAGGCAGCTCGCTGCGTACTGAGAACATCCTGAATCAGATTTTCCATCACAAAAGGATTGATCTGATCCAGATCAAGCACGTTGTAAATAGTGATAGGCTCGGATTTACCGCGTACCCGAATCTGACGCTGTGGTTCAACCCGTAAGGTTTTGTGCTCGGATACGCGCTCATACAAACCTTCTTCAATAATAATCTGGCCACTGCGAGCTTCGTTGGAAAGTCGCGAGGCCAGATTAACCGAATCGCCTACCACTGTATATTCCAGTCGATTGTTGGAACCCAGTAAACCGGCCAACATCTGACCACTGTTAACACCTATTCGTAGTTCAACGGCGAATTCTCCATCATCAAGCCTTTTTTGATTCAGTCGGTTGATCAGTTTTTGCATCAGCACGGCGCAGGCTACCGCATGGAATTCGTGCTGCGGATCCTGTTTGGGGGCGCCGAACACTACCATGGCGCAATCGCCTATGAATTTATCGATGGTTCCGAAATACGCTTTGGCACAGGCCTCTAGGTGATTGAAGTATTCATTCAGCAACTCGCTCACTTCCCGTGGCGACAATTGCTCGCTGATGTGAGTAAAGCCCACGATATCGGCGAACAACACCGTGGCGTTCACTTGTTGGCCGCCATCACGAATCGTGTCCAACTGGTCGATCACTTCACTTGCCACGCCCTTGGTCAGCATCTGCTCCATCAGGTCTTCAAGCTGGTTTTTTCTGTTCAAGCCAGAACCCATTTCATTGATGGCAGTAATCAATTGACCAAACTCATCCTGTCGTTGAGTTGATATTGGTGAGAATTTTCCATCGCGAATGTTGTTGCTGGCGGCAACCAATTCATGCAGCGGTCCGGTTAAACGTCGGCTGAGTAAATACACCAGGGCACAAATAGCCAGCAGCAAGCTACCACTTATACCGGCAACCCATACCAGTGACTTTTGGCTTGAGCGCAGCAAAGCGGCCTGGGAATAGCTGGCAACCGCATAACCTGCAGTCACTCCCTTAAAACGGATTGGCTCAATATGAATCGACAGAGTTTCAACGCGCGGGCGTTTTCTATCATCAGGTACTGACATCTGCAGCTCCTGATACGGCTTATCAAACAGCAGCTCATCACGATCGGGAAGCAAGCCATCGTTAGCAACTAACAATCCGTCCAGATCGAAAATGCCGGCTCCCAGAATGCGCTCGTTGGCTGCGATTTTTTTGGTTAGCGCTTGTAACTGATAGGTCTCATCGGTAAACAGAGGCTCAACGGCATTGTTAGCCAACTGCTCAGTGATCAATGTGCTGTAGTCATAGCTGTGTGCACTGACCAGGCGAGACTGGTTGTTAAGCAGTACAACGGTCAGTAAAGCGATGCCTAGCATCACCAATACGCTGATGCTTAGGGCGAGCTTTAGGGCTATGGGAATTCTTGGCACCAGTGGTTTCGTCTCGCTAATCAATCAGTGTTTCGCGCATACCTATGCACGTGGTTCAGGCGGCTTGTCTGCGCGCGTGAGCGCCTTGCCCGAGAAAACAACAGGCCTCGTTTAACAATAGTTTATGCGTTAAAAAACAACCAGTTAGCGACGTGCGGTACCGATGAACGGTAGGCTTTATCTGCCTGCGGTCAAATTGCTCGGTGATTTCTGGCCAGTACGTCGTAATTCGCACCGAAATGGCGATTTATGCCACTGAGTTAAAAGCGCATAGAACACAATGATCTGGTGCGCGAGGGCGCTGCGTACTAAGCTATGAAACAAGCATGAGTCAACTTTGCACAAGCGTATTGGGATTGGCGCGTGCAGAGGCTATAATGCGCGCCGCCCGTGCCCGGTGACTAATGCCCGGTTACCGACGTTTTCAACTTTGCTTCTTCGAGAGATCGTTATTTTGAACATTCGCACTCCTCTTACCTCTTCATTGTCATGTTTGGCACTCCTTATCGGCATGGTTCTATCTATGAGTCTGCAGGCCACTGAAAAAATGGCACAGGAAGTAGCTGACCGAACCAAGCCGGTTGGTGAAGTGTGTATTGAGGGCGACCCGTGTGCTGCCCAGGCCGCCAGTGCAGCCAAACCCAGTGGGCCGCGAAGTGGTGAAGATATTTATGCCGCGGCATGCACCAGCTGCCACGCATTAGGTGTTGCCGGTGCACCGACATTTGGAGATGTTGCTATGTGGGCGCCGCGAATCGCCAAAGGCGTTGAGACCTTGTACACAAACTCAATCAAAGGCATCAACGCCATGCCGCCTAAAGGGTTGTGCATGGACTGCTCTGACGAAGAGATCCAGGCCGTGGTTGACTATATGCTGGATGCCGCCAGGTAGCCCAGCCCCTGATCCAGGCGGCTTAGTGTATTTCCTCTAGCCGCCTTGCCTGCCAGAACCTTGGTGCCCAATAGCTGTTGTTCATGTCAGACTGGGTAACCCCGGCACTTTTCGACGCGTGAATGAACTGGCCATCGCTTAGATAGATGCCAACATGTCTGACCCCGCGGCCGGTGCGGAAGAACACCAGGTCACCGCTTCTAAGCTGGCTTCTGGATATTTTCTTTCCCTGGCGAACTTGCAGTTCGGTAGTACGGGGTAATGCGCTGGCAAAGCGTTGCTGAAAAGTATTCTGAACAAAACCGGAGCAATCAATGCCGCGTTTGCTGTTTCCGCCCAAAAGATACGGCGTTCCGCGCCACTGCGCGAGCTGCGCGTGTAAAGCAGTTTCAATCGTATTGGTCTTGCCGGCCCTGTTGTCTTGCTGAGCCACTTTACCCGGGCCAGTGCACGCTGACAGTACGCTGATAAGCAAGAGAATGGCGGTAATTCGGGCTGGCATAAGGCTTGAGTGTAGCAAAGCTGGCTCGAACAAACCCTAGTCGAACAAGGCCTTCAGGCCCGATAGCGTTTGTTCACCGCGTTGCTGGTTCGCTTCGGGCGAGGCTGCATTGCGCTGCGGCCAATGAATGCAGTCACCGGGCAGCTCATCAAGGAAACGCGAGGGCTCACAATCAATAACATGGCCGTGTTGCTTGCGTTTTCGCGTATAGACCATGGTTAGTGTCTCCTGCGCCCGGGTGATACCCACATAAGCAAGCCTGCGCTCCTCGTCGATATTCCCTTCATCTATGCTGTTGTGGTGCGGCAAAATGCGTTCTTCTACACCCATCATAAATACGTGTCTGAATTCCAGACCCTTGGCAGCGTGCAGGGTTAGCAGTTGAATCTGGTCCATTTCTTCTTCATTTTCCTGTCGTTCCAGCATGTCGCGCAGCACCAGCTTTCCGATCACTGCTTCGATCGCCTGATCCGTTTCTTCTTCCTCATCCCGATTGTTCAAGTCCTTTTCGATGCTGCCCAGCAAAAATTGCACGTTCGCCCAACGCTTTTCTGCCGCCGCCGGGGTACTGCTGTTTTGCAATAGCCAGTCTTCATAAGCAATATCCGCAAGCAGTTCGCGTACAGCCGCCATAGGGCTCTCGGCGAGATAACGTTGCTTGGCGATCAGCCAATCACCAAAGCCGCGCACGGATTGGGCCGCTTTCCCGGTTAATTGAGTGTATAAGCCCAACTCTGAACAAGCGCTTAACAGACCGCAGTCGCGGCTTTTGGCGTAAGCCGCCACCGTCTCCAGAGTTTGGGCGCCAATACCTCGTCTGGGCACGTTTACTACCCGCAGGAAGGCGCTGTCGTCGTCGGGGTTAACCAGCAAACGCAAATACGCCATCACGTCCTTGATTTCGTTGCGGGCAAAAAACGATGTGCCGCCGCTGATTCGATACGGTAGTTGATCCGCTTGCAGGCGCATTTCCAGCAGCCTGGCCTGGAAATTACCTCTATACAGTACCGCAAAATCCGACAGGTCCGCGCTTGAACGCAAGCGCCGGTCAAGAATGGAGTCCACAATGTAGTCGACTTCATCCTGGTCGTCGGTTCTGCATTCGATGCGAATCGGCTCACCAGGTGCGAGGCTGCTCCAAAGCTGTTTTTCAAACACGTGCGGGTTATTGGCGATCAATTGGTTAGCCGCATTCAATATAGTGGGGGTAGAGCGGTAGTTTTGCTCCAGTTTCACCAATTCAAGCTGATGGTAGTCTTCTTGCAGCTTGCCCAGGTTTTCAGGTCGTGCGCCGCGCCAGGCATAAATGGACTGGTCGTCATCGCCCACTACCGTGAGCATCTGCCGGCTTGAAGTTAACAACTGCACTAATTCGTACTGGCTGGTGTTGGTGTCCTGGTACTCATCCACTAATAAATAATGCACCCGAGATTGCCACTTTTCCAATAACTCCGGATTGTCGCGTAAGGCCAGAACCGGGCGGTAGATCAGGTCGTCAAAATCTACGGCGTTGTACGCAGCCAGGCTTCGCTGATAACGCTCAAACAGCGCAGCTGCCTGCAACTCTACGGGATTGCTGGCCAGGCTGCGTACATCGGCCGGGCGCAGCAATTCGTTTTTCCATTCCGAGATTAGGTATTGGCAGGTTTTGACAATCTCCACCTCATCACCGCGCTCATGCATGGCCAGCTCCTTGAGCAAGCCCATGGAGTCTTCGGCATCGAAAATTGAAAAGCCGTTATTGAGCTCGAACAGGGCGAGGTCACGGCGCAATATTTGCAGACCTAGCGTATGAAAAGTAGAGATACCCACACCGCGAGCTTGCTTGCCCAGGGTAGCGCTAAGCCGATGACGCATTTCCTGCGCCGCCTTGTTGGTGAATGTAACGGCGATAATCTTGTTGGGCGTATAGCCGCACTGGTCTACCAGATACGCAATTTTTTCAGTGATAACACGTGTTTTACCACTGCCTGCGCCGGCCAATACCAACATGGGGCCATCAATGTATTTAACCGCGCGTTGTTGCGGTGCGTTTAGAGAATTCAACGAGGTGTACTGCAATGGGAATTCAGCGGGCGCGTATAGTAACAGACGTACACCCATAATGAGCGACAAATGGCAGCTCTAAATATTGCAAACGCGGTTGAATTACTGCACAGTCGTAGATGCATGGAATTGTCACTGGTACCCGACAGCGGGGTTGAAAAAGCGCTGCACAGCAGCACGCGTGTACTCCTGGTGAGTGAGCGCAAGAGCGATTACCTGCGCGTGTCTCATGTGCTCTCGGCTATCGATTCGCGGCGTTTCGAACTTACCTGGTGTGCTGATCTTGAGCATGCACTGGAAGCCATGCTCAGCCAGATCCACGACGTGGTTTTGCTCGATTACAATCCGGAATTCGCGCCAGATGAAGGCAGGCGCTTATTGCATGCGGCCAACCAACACGGCTGTACCGAGCCCATCATTGTATTGACAGACACTCTGGACAAGCAACTGGACCAGGAAGTGATAAAGGCGGGCGCCTCTGATTACCTGACTAAAACCCAGCTTAATACACGCGTGCTGGAGCGCGCGATTCGCTATGCGCTGGACCGCAAACAAGCCGAACTCAAATTGTCGCGACTGGCGCATTACGACGCGCTCAGCGGTGTGCCTAACCGGGTTCTGTTTAAAGATCGGCTTGAGCGCGCCATTCAACGCGCCGAACGAGGCCATCAGGGTGTTGCCTTATTGTTCCTGGATTTTGACGGCTTCAAAGCCGTCAACGATACCTACGGCCATGACGCTGGTGACCGCTTGATTGAGCTGATCGCCGAGCGCTTATCGGCCTGCATGCGAAAAACGGATAGCGTGGCACGTCTTGGCGGCGACGAATTTACAGTGGTTCTGGAAGATGTGAATTCCCGGGCCGATATTATTAATGTGGCACGCAAAATAATCCGCACCGTTGCCAAACCGTTTCCCATAATGGGAAATCAGATTGTTGCCGGCTGCAGCATAGGAATTGCACCCTACCCCGATGCCGGCACTGATTTCGACACCTTGCTGAAACACGCTGACACCGCGATGTATCAGGCCAAAGAGATACAAGGCAGCGCTTACAAATTTTACAGCGACCAAATGAGCGCCGATGCGCTGGATCACAACCGGCTGGACAAGGAACTTAAGCAAGCATCACAAAACAGCGAATGGCAGCTGCACTTCCAGCCCAGAGTTGATTTGGCAAGCCGCAAGATCAATGGCATTGAATGCTTGCTGCGCTGGCAGCACCCGTCTGACGGATTGTTGAAACCGCAAGATTTTCTGCACACGGCTGAAGAAACCGGCCAAATTGTTCAAATTGGTTATTGGGTAATACATGAGGCTTGCCAGGTACTGAGCAAGCTGGATGACCTGGGTTACCCGGCCTTGAATGTGGCGGTTAATTTATCGCTGCAACAAATTCAAGACCCTGCCTTTGTGGCTACCGTCACTCAAATTGTTGAACAAAGCGGTATTGATGCACGACGCCTGGAACTCGAAATTGCCGAGCCAGCCTTGATGCATAACGCGGAAGAAAAACTGAGTATTATGGAAGCGGTACACGCTCTCGGCCCCAGCTTCACACTGGACAGTTTCGGAACCGGATTTTCATCGTTCCCGCAAATGCAGCGGCTGCCAATTCAAGCGGTGAAGGTAGATCGCAGTGTGGTACAAAATATTTTAAACAGCGACTCTGACGCAAAAATAGTCAAAGCCATGATTAACCTGGCAAAAAGCCTGGACCTGCATATTGTGGCTGAAGGTGCAGAAACAATAGAAGAAGTTCGTTTCCTGAAGAAGCATCAGTGTGACGCGATGCAAGGGCACTACTTTAGTGAGGCCGTGCCATTCGACGCATTGTGCCAGCTGCTAAACGCTAAAGTGTTGCTGGCGGTGTGACCGAATCAATAGAGTCAGTGGCAGCCCAGCCGCATTCAACAGCTAAATATTCAGCGCGTATTGCCGGTGCCACTGACACTGAGCTGTTAGCCACAATACTCGCCGACGCCTTTCATGAAGACTCTGTGGTGCGCTGGATTATTCCAGATTCGAAATACGATCAGAAGTTTTTCACTATTGATTTACGGCAGGCCTATTTGCCCTATAGGCATTGCTGGGTACTCGCTGGAGGCGAAGGTGCGGCTTGCTGGTTGCCACCTGAGGCTGAGGTCAAGGGTGCCCCTATATTGCCTTTACTCAGTGTGTTTGTACCAATTATTTTAAAATACGGCTTTCAATGCGTGAAACGCGGCGGCGTGATAGAACAGGTGTTTGCTGAGCACCGACCGAAACAGGCTCACTATTACTTGCATATGCTAGGTGCCAGGCACGATCAGCAGGGAAAAGGTGTGGGCAGCGCATTGTTAACAGAAGGCTTGAAAGTAGTGGATCAAAAAGGCATGCCTGCGTATCTGGAAAGCTCTAACGAAAGTAACCTGCCGCTGTATGAGCGCTTTGGTTTTCGCACCACCAGCGAACAAACCCTTGGCAATGATGGCCCCAGGGTGTGGTTCATGTGGCGCGAGGCACAATCCTGATAATATTGATCAGAGCATAAAGCCTATATCCGAACTGGAAAAATTCGCCAGATTCGGAAATACGCTATTTAATTGATTTTCCTCCACGCCAAACCAACGCGCCAGGGTGGCGCCGTACTGATCGACCGACGTGGTCGGTATAATACGGCCCTGTCCGGAATCCTGTTCACCGCCAATTTCAATCTCCGGCATTACGCCATAAATATCCTGGCCACGCACAGCACCACCCATTAGCAATTGATGCCCTCCCCAACCGTGATCGCTGCCATCGCCATTGCTGGTTAAGGTGCGGCCGAAATCAGCGGCGGTAAATGTGGTGACTGAATTCTGCAAACCAAGCTCTTCAGTTGCGGCATAGAACGACGCCATCGCTTCGCTCAATTCAGTGAGCAACAGCGGATGGCGGGTGGCCTGATCGCTGTGAGTGTCCCAGCCGCCGAAACCAACAAAGAATATTTGCCGCGACATGTCCAGCGCGTCGCTGGCGCCAATTAACTGTGCGACCATATTCAGAGACGCACCTAACTGGCCTTGGGGAAAAGAAGTGTTAAACGGAGCAACGTTTTCCAGGGCGCCGCCAACATCGCCCGCTAAAGCCTGAGCCTGCAATCGCGTATTGGCGAACTCATCGCTGAATAAAGACAGGTTGTTTTTCTCCAGCAATGCCTGATAGGCCTGTGCTCTGCGCTGTTCCTGTTGGCCGGCCGCATCTGGACTAACACCCAGCAGTGGAATAACACCCGAGGGAGACACGTTATAAGGCAGACCTGAGCTACTGAATTGCATCAGGTTTGCACCGCTTAGAGATATGTTCATCGAAAGCTGTTGATTAGTGTTCTGATTGCCTAACAAATCTGCCAAGCGCCCTGCCCAGCCTACAGGCATGGGTGCTTCTGGCGCCAGGCTTTGCCAAAAGTCTTGCTGGTCGTTGTGGGAAAACAGTCTGGGTGGCAAGGCAACGGTCTGCCCCAGGTAGCTGTCACGCGTGGTCGGCTCAACCAGGGCGCCAACGTTTGCCAGGATGGCCAGATTGCCGGTTTGAAACAGGGTTTGCGCTGCTTCCATGCCGGGGTGAAAACCGTATTCGTTGCCATCTGGTGACGCCGCCGTTATTGGCAATAGCGCGCTCTGGTCAACCGCCAAAGTCTGCCTGGCTTGCGCGTATTGCTGGTAGGCACTGTCGCTGCGTGGCACAACCATATTGAATGAGTCGTTACCGCCATAAAGAAAAATGCAAACCATGGCTTTGTAATCGCCGCTGGATTGCGCCATGGCTTTGCTGATGCCCATGCTACTCATTACACTGGCGCCGGCACCAAGCGCCACACTGTTGCGTAAAAAGCCGCGGCGGCTATTGCTCAGCAGCTTTCTTTCGCCGGTAAGTATTCGTGATGACTTGCTCATAGTAATTCCTCTGATGTCAATGTGTGGCAGGCCCTTAGTGTTGGTAGGCGAACTCGGGTGATGTAACGATTAAAAATAAAGCTTCGCGAACCCGACCTTCACCGTTATCAATCAGCGGTGTTGAATTCACGTGCTCTACAACAATCTCGCGCATTTCGCTGGACATGCTGCCAGCCAGAAGTAACTCGTCCAGGCTGTCAACCAAACCCTCTGGCGTATCAGCGAGTGCTGTGTGCGCGCTGAGATCAAGGTCCACGCCGTGAACCGTCGCGTTTGGACCGGAGCCTATTGGAATTGACGCCACGAACTGCAACAATCGGTTACTGGTGGAAATTGAAATGGGTTCGTTAAGAATTTGTGTTTCCGGGGCTACCAGTCCCGCCGCACTCAGCGCTCCGGGTGGGCTGTAAGAAGGCAGGTAGAAGTTAAAAACGGAAGGAGAGCCTAGCGGTTTCTGACCCAGATCGGCAAATGTGTTGGCGTAGCGCAAGTAACCCTGTTTACCAGTGGCTGCAAATGCTCGCCATAAAGCACTTACCTTAAGTAACGGCTCTTTAAGCTTGCCAAACCCAGGTGCAGGGGAATCAGACAAGGCTTCGGGGTCCAGCAGAATAGCCTTGATAATGGCGGCCATATCGCCGCGTACGCCGTCACCGTTGTCGTTAAAAACAGATGCAACCCGCCCGACATACTCAGGGCTGGGATTGCTGGTAACCAGGCGCTGTATTAAACGGTAACTGACAAACGGCGCCACGTTAGAGTGAGCAAAGACTATATCCAGCGCCTGGGTAAGATCCATCTCGGCACTTTGCCCGGCAGCCATCGGCTGACCAAACAAGATTTTAGCTTGCTCATCATGAAACGACTGGAATGCCGTCATCGGAATTATCTCACTGTCCAGCGTAATGCGATTGGATTGCATATCCGGCGCATCGCCAAAATTCCAACCAGTAAACACCCTTGCGAGGGTCAGCACTTCGTCCTGGCCATAACTTGGAATAGTCTCACCGTCTGAGTTGAGTATGGGTGTGCCGTTCTGGTTTAGCTCTACCAGGCCGATGGTGAACAGCTGCATTAATTCACGCGCAAAATTCTCATCCGGCTGAATACCGGCAGCCTCATCCGCTTTTTCATTTCGGCGCATACTCAGAAACGCTCCCATCATCGGGTTCAGTGTCATATCCTGCAGCAGTTCTCGATAGTTACCGAAGGCATGCTGTGCTAACAGGTCGTTATAGTTCGCCACGCCTCGGATACGAAACTGCAGCTGCGAATCCAGATCCGAGATGACCAGTATCTGGCTCAGCGCAAAGGCAACGCGCTGGCGTAGTTGGTCATCGCCATTGATCACAATGTTCCACCATGCGTCCATGCGCAGCCTGCGGCGCGCTTCGGCCATCTCGGAGTTAAGAATCCCATCAAGACCATTGGCTTCAAGCAAAGTATCAAGTTGCTGTAAGTGGCTGCTGGCGGGTATCTGCATCTGAGCATCAATCCAGTCGCTATAGGATTGTTGCAACAGTGAATCAACAGAAGCTTGCGTCGCTCCGAAGCTGGATCGAGTCAGAAAACGTACCGCTTCAGAGGCATTTTGCGCCGCTGGCTCAGGCTCGGGCTCGGGCTCAGGCTCAGGCTCAGGCTCAGGCTCCGGAGGAGGAACCGTACCGGGTGGGCTGCCTGAAGACGCTGAGGAATCACCGCCCCCACCCGAACAAGCGCTAAACATGGCCAATAGCAAACTGAAAAACAAAATTCTGAAAAGTCGTGCTGAAAGCATCGATTCACCCTCACAAGCTGGTTCTTGCCCTGCCGCGTAGTTGCGGTGTGCTTGTAGGGTTTAACCCAGGCTTTTCGATTTGGTTGACCTGAGATCTTTCAATTGGATGAACGGTAAGTGGGCCGTCTATCTGTCCGTCATCGTTAAAACTCCACCATCGCCCTATACCCCATCGCCTCCAATAACGACGCCTTACTAATCCCCTCCTCCGCTTTCATATCCGCGATTGTGCGCGCGACTTTCAAGACCTTGTGATAAGCGCGAGCCGATAAATTGAGTTGCTCACTGGCAGCGTACAGCAGCTCCTGCTCTGGATCGGCAAGTTTGCAGATATCGCGGATTTGTGGGCTGCTCAAGTCGCTGTTCAGGCAGTTCTGGCGTTGCAGCTGAACTGTGCGCGCCGCATTAACGCGTTTTAGTACGGTTGCACTGCTTTCTTCCTCACAATCACGGTTCTCAAATTCTCTGGGCGAAACCCGGCTAACGGTAACGTGCAGGTCTATGCGGTCCAGAAGCGGTCCGGACAGTTTGCGGTTATAGCGGGCTATTTGTTCCGGCGTGCAGCGACATTGCACGCGTTGGTCGCCGTCGTAGCCGCAGGGGCAGGGGTTTCTGGCTGCAACCAGCTGAAAACGGCATGGGTATGAAACCTGCTCGCGGGCCCTGGAGATACAAATCTCGCCGCTTTCCATGGGTTCACGCAACACTTCTACAACGCTGCGTGGGAATTCAGGAAATTCATCCAGAAACAATACGCCGTTATGGGCCAGCGATATTTCACCTGGTCGTGGGTGGCTGCCGCCGCCAACCATGGCAGTGGACGAGGCGCTGTGATGAGGGGCGCGAAAAGGTGGCGAGGCGGCAAAAGGAATAAAGTCGCTACTAACGGCAAGCGAATGAATCGACGCTACTTGCAATACCTGCTCGCTGCTCAACTCAGGCAAAATCCCCGGCATGCGGCTGGCCAGCATGGTTTTACCGGTACCAGGTGGCCCGGTGAACAACACATTGTGACGGCCGGAGGCGGCAATCTCTATGGCGCGTTTGGCCATGAACTGGCCTTTTACGTCAGAAAAATCGCCATGTGGCTGCGCTGAAGTCTGTAAGTTTGTGATCGGCACCGGTGACAGTTTGGTATTGCCATTGAGGTGGGCGCAGAGTTCCAGAAGATCCCCCGCGGCATAGATTTCGCTGTGCTCCAGAATACCGGCTTCAGTAGCGTTCGCGGCGGGCACAAACAGTGTGTTGCCGGTGTCGGCGCCTTGTATAAGAGAGGGTAACAAGCCTTTTACGTAGCGAAGTTCGCCGTTCAGGCCGAGTTCTGCATAGAACTCGCTATGATCCAGCGCTTGCTCGGGCAGTTGGCCAGACGCCACCAGCACTCCCAGGGCAATAGCCAGATCATAGCGGCCGCCGTGCTTTGGAATGTCGGCCGGGGCAAGATTCACGGTAATGCGAGTATCTGGAAACTCAAAATGGGCGTTGAGCAGAGCGCTGCGCACCCGGTCTTTGCTTTCTTTTACCGCGGTTTGCGCCAAACCAACAATATGAAAAGCGGGCAGCCCGTTCGATAAATGAGTTTCTACGGTAACGCGTGGCGCTTCTATACCAATCTGCGCGCGCGTATGTACAACGGCAATAGACATATTGATCCCTCCATGGATACACGTCTGCGGATGCGTCGGCCTTGGGGCCGACTGACTACTTCAGCGAATTACTGATCTGCTCAAGCTCCTGCTCAAGTTCTTCCACCCGGCTTCGGGTTTTACGCAAAACCTCCTGTTGTGCGTCAAATTCCTCTCGGGTCACAATGTCCAGCTTGCTGAATACATTTTGAACAATGGACTGTACGCTTTTTTGCAACTCGTTGCGAGCATCAGCAGCGGTTGAGCTGTCGCCACCACTGATGCTGGTAAACAATTGGCCCAGCTGATCGCTGAGCTGCTGGATAATTCGGTCTCTAATCATGTGTGAAGTGCTTGCGAGTGACGCTGCATTCTACCGAACTGTGCACCAGCATGCCTGCTATTGCCTGCGGCAATGGTAGATTTTGGTGCGCTATTACGGTGCACAGTCTTATTTTGGCGCGAAATTCCTACCCTTTTTTTCTACAGAGCAGCTCTAAGCCATTGAATTAATGCAATAAACACTAACTGGCACAGTACCTGCTAAATGCTACTCATCATTAACTTAAGCGGGCCTAATGCCTGGCTTTCTGGAGCACAACATGAAAAAAGCATTTATTGGAATAGCGGCAGCGGCTTCTATGTTATCAACCTTACCGGTTAACGCCGATGTATCCGTGAGCGGCAATCTGGGCGTCATGTCAGACTATTTCTACCGCGGAATATTTCAATCAGACAGCGTCGCCAACGGCGGGCTTAATCTGGAAGCCGGTGGATTTTACCTGGGCACCTGGGCAGCTGATGTGGATGACGGCCTGGAAGTCGATGTATTCGGCGGCTATGGTCACGAATTTGAAGGTGGTTTTAGCGCAGGCATTGGCTTCACCGGTTATTACTACACAGGCGAATTTGATGACACCTACCAGGAAATCAACCTCAGCGTAGGTTGGAACTTTCTATCGGTTGATTATGCGATTGGCGAATACGACAACTTTGGCGGCGCCAAGCAAGACTATGACTTTTTAAGCGTTAGCGCTGAATACAATGGCCTGTACGCCCTGTTTGGCAGCTTTGGTGACGACTTTAGCGGCGACTACTGGGAGCTGGGCTACGGCATGGAAGTGGCGGGTTTTGATGTAACCGGCTCGATTATCATTAACGACAAAGAGCTTTCCGGTACGGTAGATTCCAGCGGAAATCCCGATGCGGACGAATCGTTTGTGCTGAGCATCAGTAAATCAATCGATATTATGTAAGCGCCAAGTACGCACAACAAGTAAGCCGGGCAGGTGAAATCAAGGCGATCAATAAATGCTACTATTGCTGCCATAGAGAATAGCGGGAGATACATATGAAACTAGTCACAGCCATTATCAAGCCATTCAAGCTTGACGATGTCAGGGCGGCCCTGTCTGAGATAGGCGTTCAGGGCATTACCGTCACTGAAGTTAAGGGCTTTGGTCGTCAAAAAGGCCACACTGAACTGTACCGAGGTGCGGAGTACGTGGTGGATTTTCTGCCCAAGGTAAAGCTGGAAATCGCGATTGATGACAGCTTGCTGGATCAGGCGATCGAAACCATTAGCGATGCCGCCAATACCGGTAAGATCGGCGATGGCAAAATTTTCGTCTCGAATCTTGAGCAGGTCATTCGCATTCGCACCGGCGAGACAGGCAGCGACGCCGTCTAATTGCCCGCTTAAAAAGAAGGAAGAAAAAAACCGGCCGTGGTAAGCCGGTTTTTTTTGCTTTTCTCCACACCTGGTCTATACATAAAGTCTGCCAATTAAAGGCGCAGGAAACGTGCTGAAGCAAAGTGCCAGCTA
Source organism: uncultured Pseudomonadales bacterium (assembly GCA_964352475.1). GTDB lineage: Bacteria > Pseudomonadota > Gammaproteobacteria > Pseudomonadales > JAUIET01 > JAUIET01. The sequence goes on from CAYGSL010000002.1 coordinate 76,465, forward strand.
GCTCAACACGTTAGATCAAAAAATGACCATCAAGTGGGGATGATAGAGCATGAAAACGGCCGCTGTAGAGCATCAGCTCAAAGATTATCTGGGCAGTAAAGACGATAACGCTGAAACACGTACTGTTGGTACGCGCGTTCGCTTGCGAAGTAAAATGGAATCTGAAATCGAGGCGTTCTTGCAACGCGGCGGACAAATCGCTGAAATCGAAGCGAATGTTATGGCCGATCCTCCCCGCAAGCCCACCAGCGACTACGGCAGCCAGCCAATTTAGCTTCTAACCGGAAACGGGCTTTCCTGCCCGTTTCCTCTACCGCTATAAGCTTTTGATCGCGTCCGGTAACTCGTTTACAGACGTCAGAATCAAATCGGGTTGTTGTTCATGCGGCCAGGGTTCTCCCTCAGGGTTTATCCAGACGCATGGAATTCCCAGCTGTTGCGCTCCCAGCACATCGTGTTCGGGGTTGTCGCCAATGTGCAGCATTTCATGTGCGGCTATTTCGAATTTCTGCAATGCCAATTCAAAATGAGGCGCGGCCGGTTTGCTGGAGTTAATGTCTTCAGCCTTGATACCGAAATCAAACAAGTGGGAAATATCCAGGCGCATTACATCAGCATTGCCGTTGGTCAACGCCACTAACTGAAACCGTTCTTTTAATCCAGCCAGGGTCTCTTCTACGCCGTCATACAGTGTTACGTCGTGCCTGGCCTCAATAAATAGCTCGAAAGCTTGCTCTGTCAGCTGACGTGCTTCCAGCTCCGAGTAACCTGAATCGCGGATAAGTAAATACACAGATTCAATTCGAAGCTTGCTTATCTGGTGATGCAAATCCGGGCGCTGCTTATATAGCTCAATTCGCCGTTGAATAATTGTGTCCTGGTCAAAGCGCTGAAATACTTCCGGGCAACGCTGCCGTAGAAATTGATTCACTCGCTTTTCTGCGGCTATAAGTACCGGTCTCACCGGCCACAGCGTATCGTCCAGATCAAACGACAATACTTTCAGTGTCTCAGACATCAGTCGTCATTGCCCTTAACCGCACGCGGATGCGCTTTGTCATACACCTCGGCGAGATGCTGGTAGTCAAGATGGGTATACACTTGCGTGGTGCTGATATTCGCGTGCCCCAGCAGCTCTTGCAGGGCGCGCAAGTCACCGCTGGATTGCAACAAATGGCTGGCAAAGGAATGGCGCAACATATGTGGGTGCAGCTTATGCCCCATGGCTTGCTGTTTGCACCAATATTCCAGCCGCGCCTGAACGCTGCGCGGCTTGATGCGGGTGCCGCGTTTACTCAAAAACAGGGCGGTTTCATCGTTCGCAGGTGAAAAATCCTGCCGCCATTTCATCCATTCGCGAATTGCAGAGGTAGCCTTGGATCCCACCGGCAGGCTGCGGGTTTTGTTGCCCTTACCGGTTACCAGCAGCATATTAGCCTTAAAATCCAGATCGGCAAGATTAACACTAACCAATTCACTTAAACGCAGGCCGGACGAATACATCAGCTCAAACATGGCTGCGTCTCTGGCGGCAAGCGCATCATCAGCGCTGATACTGAGAAAGTGTTGAAGTTGATCGACCTCGGCCGCCTTGGGTAAGGTTTTGTTTGTTTTTGGTGCGCGAACTGAAAGGGCGGGGTTGTGTTTTACTACGGCATTGCGATTGTAGAAACCATACAGCGAACGAATCGATGAGAGTAGCCGCTGTATGCTGCGCCCGGATAAGCCGCGCCGGTGTTGCTTGCCAACCAAACCACGCACATCCGCCTCAGTCACCTGTTCAGGGCTGGTAAGATCCTGTAGCGCACAATGGTTGCTAAACAAAGTCAGGTCGCGTTGATACGCGCCCATTGTATTTACCGACAACCGCCGCACTGTACGCCCATAGCTTAAGAACTCATTGATTAATGAGTCCAGCGTGCGCAGAGGTGTATCGTTTGAGGTTTTGGAATCGCTGATCGGAGGCTTGCTACAAGTATCGCGGTAAGGCATGCGCCAGAACTTCACCAATGTAGCTCAGAAACAGAGTGCCCATACCGCTCTTGTAGTGCTGCGAGTCACGACTGCCAACCGCCAACAAACCAATATTGGTGGTGTTTCGAATAGGTACGACAGCGGCCGACTTTATCTGCTCGGCGTTGTCGCCAAACAAAAATTCGTTTTCTTCCTTGCGCAAGATGCCACAGATAACCTGTCGGGCATCCATCAGGTTACCAACTGACTCACGGGCAGTGGCTGGCGTAACACAGCGGTAGTTACCGGTGGTACGCTCTTGGGCACCGAATAAATACAAGCTGTTGAAATCTGTTTTGAAGTCTTTTTTGAGGCTTGAATCAAGCGAGTCAACGGCCGCGGACAATGAATCGGCGAGCAATAAGTCCAACACCAGCCGCCGGGTTAACTCAAATAAGCGGTCATTGTCGCGAGCGTTATCAACCAGTTTTACCAATCGTGAGCGCAGCTCCTGATTGCGTTCTCTAAGCACTCCGAGCTGTCGTTCGACAAGCGACACCGCTGTGCCGCTCTCGTGCGGCAATTCCAGGTCAGCTAGTACTGCTGGCTGTCTATTAAAAAAGCCAGGGTTTTCGCGTAAAAACGCGGCCACTTGCTCTTCGTCTATCTCAGCTAATGGTTGAGCCGGTCTAATCGCACTCATATTCGAATCTGGCCTTCAAAAACGGTCATTGCCGGTCCTGTCATAAAAACCGGTTTGCCTTCGCCCTGCCATTCTAGTTTCAAAACCCCGCCTTTCAAATGGGCTTGGGCCGAATCCGTGAGTAAGTTACGTAATCGGGCGCCCACGAAGGCCGCACACGCACCCGTACCGCAGGCCAGTGTTTCACCAACGCCGCGTTCTACCACGCGTAAATCAAAGCTCTGCTGGTCGCGGATTTTGGCAAAACCCACGTTTACCTGCTCCGGAAAACGTTCATGGCGGCTCAAACTGCGGCCAAGCTTGTTGACACGCATTGAGCGCATATCGTCAACAAACATCACCATGTGCGGATTACCCATAGACACGGCACTGACATCAAACTGCTTGCCTTTGTGCTCAAGCGCGTAGCTGACACTGCGCGAATCGGCGATAAAAGGAATATCAGCAGGATCCAGCCTAGGCACGCCCATATTCACCCGCACCTGACCGTCGTCCTCCAGCTTCAGTACCAGCTCGTTATTGCTGGTCTCCACTACAATTTCGCGTTTGCCGGTTAATTGCTTGTCGTGAACATATTTGGCAAAACAGCGCACGCCGTTGCCACACTGCTCAACTTCGTTACCATCCTGATTGAATATACGGTAGCGAAAATCAACATCCGGGTTGTGCGGGTGCTCAACCAATAACACCTGGTCGCAGCCAATACCAAAATGCCTATCAGCCAGGCGTCTGATCAAGGTTTTGTTCAGCCTGATATTCTGCGCAAGCAAATCCAGCACAACAAAATCGTTGCCCAGCCCATGCATTTTGGTGAACTTGATGAGCATGTTCAGTTGCCATCCGGCAATAAGGCTTCGCCGGCAATCTGATGCGCAAAGTCTTCTCTGGCGCGAACCAGATAGGCGTTTTCGCCGTCCACTATCACTTCGGCGGCGCGTCCACGGCTGTTGTAGTTGGAACTCATCACAAAACCATAGGCACCGCTGGATCTTACGGCCAGCAAATCATCGGCTTGAATAGCCAGCGGTCTGTTTTTTGCCAAAAAGTCAGCCGTTTCACAGATAGGGCCCACCACATCGTAGTGCTGCAACGGCCGCTGGGCGTTCTCAAGCACAGGATCTATTCCCAGCCAGGCCTGGTACAGCGCCGGGCGTATCATATCGTTCATTGCGGCATCAACAATCGCGAAATGACGGTCTTCATTGCGTTTCAAGTACAGAACCGAGGTGATCAAGGCGCCGGCATTGGCCACAATCGATCGGCCAGGCTCAACCAGCAGCTGTACCTCGCGATCAGCAAGCCGTTCGCGCACCTGTTGCAAGTATTCCTGTGGGGTAGGAGGTTGCTCATCTTCATAACAAACACCCAGGCCACCGCCTATATCAATATGGTGAATGGGTATACCGTCACTGGCAAGCTCATCAACCAGCAGCAGAAGACGGTCCAATGCGTCGAGAAAGGGCGCAGTTTCGGTCAGTTGCGAGCCAATATGGCAATCGATTCCGCAGATCTCTATGTGTGACAGTTCGGCCGCCTGGCGGTACACCGCTTTGGCTGCATCAACCGCAATACCAAATTTATTCTCGCTCAAACCGGTGGAGATGTACGGGTGGGTTTTGGCGTCCACATCGGGATTTACCCGCAGCGATATTCTGGCGGTTTGCTGAAGTTCACTGGCCACTAGCTGTAATTGATGCAACTCGGCTTCTGATTCAACGTTAAAACAAAAAATGCCCGCTTCCAATGCGTGGCGCATTTCATCACGGGTTTTACCAACGCCTGAAAAAACCACTTTACTGGCCGAGCCTCCTGCTGCCAGAACTCGTTCCAGCTCGCCACTTGAGACTACGTCAAAGCCTGAACCCAGGCGTGCCAGCACGTTCAATACGGCCAGGTTGGAATTGGCTTTTACCGCATAGCAGATCAGGTGCTCAGAACCGGCCAACGCTTGTTCATACGCGCGATACGCCTGCTCAATGGCCGTGCGCGAATACACATAGCAAGGGGTGCCAAACTGCTCGGCAATTTGGCCCAGTGACACCTTGTCGGCGTGCAGCACGCCGGATTGATAATGCAGGAATGTCATTGGCCGGGCTCGGTAGAATCGGCCTTGCTGGTTTCGTTCGAACGCTCTTCTGCCTGACTATCCTGCACACTCGGTACTGGCTTGTCCTGCGGCTTGTTGGGCAAATACAGCGGCCCTTTCTGCCCGCAAGCTGCCAGCGCGACAACACTGGTTGCCAGCAATGTAGATAAAAATATGCGTTGCATGCTGATTCAGAGGCTCCATAACCGCCAGATAATACTCAAGATAGCGCGATTATACGGTAGCTCAGGTCGAAATACCTGTGTACTAAAGCGTCTGATTCAGCGGCTCGTTAGCGGGAAGTGAGCGCTTGCTTTCCTTCCGCCACCCGCAGTAACACCTGTTCTGGCGCGGTACCGCCAAGGTGGTTGCGGGCTGCCAGTGCGCCTTCCAGCGTAAGGAAGTCGTACACGTCATCGCTGATCAGTGTTGAAAAGCCTTGCAAAGTGGGCAGGTCAATCTCGGCGAGATCCAGCGACTGCTGAACACCAAAGGCCACAGCACTGCCGACCACTTCGTGTGCGTCTCTGAACGGCAGGCCTTTTCTGACCAGGTAATCAGCCAGGTCGGTGGCCGTTGCAAAACCTTTCATTGTGGCCGCTCGCATAGCCTCAGGCTTACAAATAATCGCAGGTATCATATCCGCAAATGCCCGCAGGCAGTCGTGCACGGTATCCACGGTGTCAAACAGGGGTTCTTTATCTTCCTGATTGTCTTTGTTGTACGCCAGCGGTTGCCCCTTCATCAAGGTCAGCAAGCCCATAAGATGACCATTTACCCGGCCAGTCTTGCCTCTGACCAACTCAGGTACGTCAGGGTTTTTCTTTTGCGGCATGATAGATGAGCCCGTGCAAAACCGGTCGGGCAATTCAATAAAGCCAAACTGCGCTGAGGTCCATAGCACCAGCTCCTCAGAACAGCGCGACAAATGCGTCATGATCAGACTGGCAGCAGCACAAAACTCAATAGCGAAATCACGGTCGCTGACCGAGTCAAGGGAATTGCGGCTGGCACGCTCAAAGCCCAGCTCTGCGGCGGTGAAGTCACGGTCAATGTCGTACGTTGTGCCGGCCAATGCGGCAGCGCCCAGCGGGCTAATATTTACCCTGCGTCGGCAGTCTTGCAGTCTGTCGTAATCTCTATCCAGCATTTCGAACCAGGCCAGCATGTGGTGGCCAAAGCTGATCGGCTGCGCGGTCTGCAAATGGGTGAAGCCGGGCATCACGGTAGCTGCTTCACGCTCGGCAAGTTCCAGCAGGCCTTGCTGCAGCCGGCTTAGCTCGGCACTGATGCGATCAATGGATTCACGCATGTAGAGACGAATATCGGTAGCAACCTGATCATTACGCGATCGACCGGTGTGTAATTTCTTCCCTGCGTCACCAATTTTTGCCGTCAAGGCCGCTTCAATGTTCATGTGCACGTCTTCAAGTGCCACCGACCATTCGAATCTGCCTTGTTCTATATCACTCCGAATATCGTGCAGACCCTGCTGGATAGCAGCCAACTCCGAGGCACTTAATATGCCCTGCTGGCAAAGCATGGCGGCATGTGCCAACGAACCTTGTATGTCTTCTCGATACAAACGCCGGTCGAATTGCTCCGAGGCGGTAAATCGTTGCACAAATTCGTCGGTGGGCTCGGAAAACCGGCCGCCCCAACTGCTGTTGGTTTGATCGCTCACTGGAACTCTCATTGCGATTGAAAACAAGACAGTATACCAGCACAAAAGCACTGCTAGACTGTGACAATGGCCACGCCAAAACCAAACCCACCACCCATAGAACGCCGCGACCAGGCGCGCGCGGGTTATTTCGTATTACCCGATCTGTGCAAGGTACAACCATTGTTTGTGCTGATCGTAACAGCTCAGCTGTTAGTAGTGGTGCAAACGCTATTGCTCGGACCGGTAAGCAGCTTCGATTGGGCTCACTTCGCTACCGCTTCGTTCTATGTGCAATGGAATGTGCTGCTGTGCGCTGCGGTGCTGTGCAAGTTTCGCGAGCGCATTCAGCGTATGCCCATCACCCCCGGCGCTCTGGTTGCCTATGGGCTGATTCTTTTAATGTCTTTTCTACTAAGCGTTATCGCGCAGTGGCTGGTGCACACTTATTTGTCACGAGTATCAGGTCCCTGGCGCTGGAATTGGCAGGAAACCGCTTCGCAATTAGCCGTAGTAGCCGTAATCGGTGGTATCGCACTGCGCTATATGTATCTTCAACAGCAGGTGTTGATTCAGGGCCAGGCCAGGCTGCAGGCCCAGATACATGCCTTGCAATCGCGTATTCGCCCACACTTTCTGTTTAACAGCATGAACATTGTCGCCAGCTTGATCAGTACCGACCCGAAACGGGCAGAGCGCGTGGTGGAAGATATCTCTGAACTGTTTCGCGCAAGCCTTCGCGCCGGAGACGAACTGGTCGCTCTGCGTGAAGAAGTAGACCTGTGTAAGCAATATATAAGTATTGAGCAGCTCAGACTTGGAGATCGCCTGCAAGTAGATTGGCAACTAGACGAGTCGCTAATGGATGCCAGACTGCCGTCGCTAACATTGCAGCCGATTATTGAAAACGCGGTATATCACGGGATACAACCATTGGTTAATGGCGGAACTGTTCAAATAGTAGGCAGAAAGAAAGGTGATGACATTAGCCTGATGGTGAGTAATCCGCTGCCCGATCAAACTGAATTTGATGAAAAAGAATTACCGCGCGGAAACCGCATTGCGTTGGCAAATACCATCGCCAGATTGCGTGCGCATTTTGGCCCAGATGCCAATGTGAAAACATTTAATAACGGAGATCGATTTTCTGCGGAAATCAGCTATTCTGTTAAAAAGTAACATTATAAAACCTTAGAAAGGCAGCCACCAACAATGAATGTTTTGATCGTTGATGATGAACCTCTGGCGCGAGATCGACTCAAGCGCATGGTTAACGAAACTCGAGATTGGCGCGTAATCGCTGAAGCCAGTAATGGCGCAGAAGCTATTGAGCTGTGTCAACAAACCCGCCCCGACGTTGTTCTGATGGATATCAGAATGCCGGAAATGGACGGCTTGTCTGCCGCCAGACGCATCTCAGACGATGAAAATGCGCCTGCGATTATTTTTTGCACAGCGTATGACGAATACGGTGTTGAAGCGTTTGAGGCAGAAGCGGTTGGCTATTTGTTGAAACCGGTGCGCCAGGAAAACCTGGAATCTGCACTGTCAAAAGCGCAGCGACTCAATCGTTTACAATTGAATGCCATTAACGCGGCAAACGATGCGGAATGTATTCTCAAGCAACGCGAGCACATCACTTCGCGTTCACGCCGTGGTATTCAAATGGTGCCTTTCTCTGACGTTAGAGTATTTCGCGCCGACCACAAATACGTAACCGCCTATCATAACGAAGGTGACCTGCTAATCGATGACACCTTGAAAGAGCTGGAAGCCGAGTTTCCAGACAAACTGATTCGTGTGCACCGCAATTCCCTGGTAGCGATTAACTACATACTGGGTATGGAGCGTAATCAGGAAGGTGTGCAATGCCTGGTGTTGGACGGCATTGAGTTACGACCTCAAGTTAGCCGTAGGCATTTGCCACGGGTTAGAAAGTTGATGCAAACGCTGTAATACACGTTTTCCAAGCTTCACACGCCATTCGTTGGTGTGTGCGTAAAAAGACCACCTGGCGGTGGTTTTTTTGTTTTTGCGGCCCTTCTTATAGCAGTTCCTGTTTGTTCATTTAGCTGCCGGCTCGTATCATAGCCGCAGCCAGGGACAACACCATGACCAACACATTGCGCGTTGCAACACGCAAAAGCCCGCTTGCGCTATGGCAAGCGGAATACGTAAAACACGCTTTACAAGCCTTGCACCCTGATCTCTCGGTAGAGCTGGTACCAATGACCACGCGGGGCGATAAAATTCTGGATACCGCATTATCCAAAATTGGTGGTAAAGGTTTATTCATAAAAGAACTTGAGCATGCCTTGCTGAATGATGAGGCTGACATAGCCGTGCATTCAATGAAAGACGTGCCCATGGAGTTTCCAGACGGCTTGTGTCTTGGCGTTATTTGCGAACGTGAAAACCCGTTCGACGCTTTTGTCTCGAACAATTTTTCCAGTGTGGATGAATTGCCGCAGGGTGCCAGGCTGGGTACGTCCAGCTTGCGCAGGGCCAGCCAATTGCAACACTATCGACCGGACCTCGCGGTGCTAAATTGTCGCGGCAACGTAAATACCCGACTCGCTAAATTGGATAACGACGAGTACGACGCGATCATTCTCGCGGTAGCCGGTTTGAAACGCCTGGAAATGTCTGACCGCATTGCCCAGCAGCTGGACTCTGAATTGTGCTTGCCGGCACCTGGGCAAGGTGCGGTGGGTATTGAGCTGCGCGCAAACGATGAACGCACGCAAGCCATTATCCAGCCGCTGAATCATGGGCTTACCATCGCCTGCGTCAGTGCCGAACGCGCACTAAACAGCGCTCTGCAGGGCGGTTGTCAGGTGCCTATTGCTGCGTACGCAACTTATGCTGACGACAGCGTATGTTTACGCGCCAGGGTAGCCAGCCCCGACGGTAAAACCTTGCTATTGGCTGACGGAACAGCAGCGAGCAAAAATTCAGAAGCCTTGGGCCGGGAAGTAGCACAGCAGCTACTGAACCAGGGCGCCGGCGATATTCTGCAAGCGGTGTATGGCGCGCAATAACCGGCGCTGAACTGCAATGGAAAATTCCAGACCTGATGCTTTAAAGGGCTTGCCCATTCTGCTAACCCGGCCAAAAGCGCAGGCGGCAGATTGGATTCGGCATTTACTCGCTTTAGGTGCACAGGTGCAGCACATCCCAACGCTGGCGATCCAGCCTTTACCGCTACCCGACAATGCAGCAGAGATGCTGCGCCAAGCGGATTTTGGCGTATTTGTCAGCGCCAATGCGGTATTGGCGGCTGCAGAACTGGCAGGGGATGTAGCGCTGCCGCTGGCCTGGCACTGTATTGGTAAAGCCACCGAAAAAATAGCCGTCGAACAGGGGTTTACTGTTTGCCCAAATGACGCGATTGATAGCGAGACGCTATTGCAGCATGAAATGATGCAAAACGTGACCGGCAAACGCTGCGTGATTGTTCGTGGTGAAGGAGGGCGGACCAAGCTGGGTGACACATTACGCTCGCGTGGCGCGAACGTTGAGTATTGTGAATTGTACCGGCGTGACGGTGCGTGGCAGAATGCCGAGCTTCTGGCATCATATTTAGCCAGTATGGCAGGCCTGCCTCATATCATTATCGCAAGCAGTGCTGACTCACTAAATTACACCTTTTTACTTGCGGAAAAGCGTGAAATGCGGGCAAATGTACAACAAGCGACCATACTGGTACCTGGCAAGCGCGTGGCGGAAGTAGCAGCGCGTCTGGGAGCTCGGCATGTTTTGTGTGCCGACAGCATCCGATTGGCGGATATAGTGGCTGAACTAGAACAATGGTGGACGAAGCAACAATGACGGATACGGAAAACAGCGGCGACAGTGAGCTGACACCAGCACAGCAGGACGACACTGAAAAAGCGCCCGCCAAAGCAAAAAAAGCCAAGGTAAAAGATGGCAAGCCCAAGGTAGGATTGCTGTGGTTTTTTGTATTGATCACCTTGTTGGTCAGCGGTGGTGCCGGTTACGGAGTCTATCTGTTGTGGCAACAAACCGATCAGGCCGCTGTTAGCCAGTCCGATCTTTTAGAGCAAAGTCAGACCGCCATTATCGATTTGCGCGGCGACCTCGGTGATGTGGAAACCGCATTAGTGAGTGAATCAAGCCAGCGCGAGTCAGCAATTCAGTCTGCACAAAGTGAAATAGGCTTGTTGGCCAAATCACTGGAAAAACAATCTCGACACATCAAAGAACTGAGCGCATCCAACCGGGATCAGTGGCTGCTTGCAGAAGTGGAATACCTGTTGCGCCTGGCTAACCAACGCATCTTGATGAGCAAAGACGCCAGCGGTGCTCTGGCCATGCTGGATTCCGCGGACGGTGTGTTGCAAGGCATAGATGATGTGTCGCTACACAATGTCAGAAAAGCCATCGCCGACGATCTTGCCAGCTTGCGTGCAGCTGACGAACTTGATGTGAATGGCAGCTATCTTAAGTTGGCGGCACTAGCCTCACAGGTGGAAACACTGGAGCTTTATGAGTTACCAGAGTTTGATTTACCAGAAGTAGATACAGAGCTGCTCACCCCGGACGAACAGCAAGCCTGGACTGAGCGCTTAAAGCAAACCGTTAGCGCTATAGGCTCGGCGTTTAGCAAAGCCTTTATTATTCGTCGCGACAATGAGCAGGTAGAAGCCATGCTTGAACCGCAGGACGAACTGTACCTCAGGCAAAACCTGCGCTTGATGCTGGAGCAATCACAGCTGGCCTTGTTATCACAACAACAGGGGGTGTATCAGACCAGCCTTGAAAAAGCGCAGCGCTGGATAGCACAGTATTTTCTGATAGAAGACAAGGCGACGCAGGCCGCGCTGCAATCACTGTCTGATCTGGCAACCCTGAATGTAGACCCACCCTTACCGGATATTTCAGGCTCATTTCGAGCGCTGAAGAAATATCAGAAAGATCAACAAAACACGCGGCCCGGGCTGGATTATCAGCCTGAAGAAGCCGCGCCTGCGCCAAGCCCTGAACCCGAGCCAGCAGCCAATGCCGAACAGGCAAGCGAAAGCGCCATTGAATCCGCCACCAGTGAGGCAGTTGACGCTGCAGAGAACGCCGCTGAAGAAGCTGGTGCTGCAGAAGCGGTTGATGCCACACCAGCCGCTGCTGCGGAAGGCTGAGGGCCAGTCAAATGATAAAGTTTTTCATTCTTGCCCTGATCATTACCGGCCTGGTCATAGGCCTGGCAATGCTGGTTGAACGCGACGCCGGCTACATACTAATCGCCTACGACAATACCAGCATAGAGTCCAGTCTATGGGCCGGGCTGTTGGCTCTTGCGCTAGTCTTGTTTCTGCTTTACTGGCTGGTTCGCCTGATAATGAAAATACGCTATTCAGGCCGCAGCCTCAGATACTGGCGTGAAGGCCGCCAGGCGCGCAGAAACGAAGCGCAGGTCACCCAGGGCTTAATTCAATACATGGAGGGTGACTGGAAGGCGTCTGCGAAAACATTCTCACGTGGCGCTGAGCGCTCACCAACCCCCTTGCTTAGCTACCTGATGGCAGCGCGTGCAAGCGACGCTGCGGGTGATACAGCGCAATGCGAAGAGTTTTTAAAGTTAGCGGAAAGCAGCACGCCGGATGCAAATGTAGCGATTGGTCTTACTCAGGCCGAGCTTCAATTGAACAAGGGTGAATTTGAGAATTGTCTGGCCAACCTCAACAGAATTCGAAGCGAACAGCCGGAGAATGTGCTGGCATTGCGCTTGTCTGCCGATGTGTATGAGGGCCTGGAAGATTGGGCAGGCCTGCAACAACTTCTGCCTGTTTTGCGTAAAAAGAAACTGTTGCCGGAAGACACACTGCTTAAGCTCGAACACAAAACTTTCGAGGCGCGACTGGCCAACGTAGAGACAGCCAATGATCTACAAACAATCTGGAATGAGGTGCCCAAGCATCTTAAGAAAGACCAACAGTTGGTGGCTGAGTACGCCAATGCTCTGATCAGGTTCGATCAGCATAATGACGCGGAGTCTTTGTTACGGGCCACCCTGAAAAAAGACTGGTCGGCGAAATTACTTGGCATCTACGGCCAGGTGCGTGGTGACCTGAGTAAGCAGCGCTCAGTGGCTGAAGGCTGGTTAAAGTCACGTCCGGATGATGCTGATTTACTGCAAGCCCTGGGCCGAATATGCGCAGCCGACGGTGCACTTGAAAAAGCACAAGAGTACTTCTCATCAAGCCTGGCAATTAAACCTGATTCTGACACTTATGGTGAGCTGGGGCAGCTATACGCCAAAATGGGCGACAGTGAGCAGAGTAATCAGCAATATCAGAAAGCGCTGGGCATGGATGAGAGTCCGGTTGAGAATGCTTTGCCTGGGCCTGCTGTATAGTTCTTTGTTTGAGTTCGTTACTGAACGGAATTCGCGTTTAGCGTCGAGACCGGCGTTGGGTCGCATATACGCTTTTGGGACACGACGTGAATACATCCCTGTAGTCTTGTGTTCGGGGTCCCTCCCTCACACAGTCCCAAAAGCGTATATGCGACCCAACACCTCAGTGCAAAAGTTAGAATTCTGTGCTTGAAAAAATAAACCAAAAATCAGCACTGAGGCGACGAATAGAATAGGCGCTAGATAGACTGTGTGAGAGAGGGACCTCGAACACAAGCCCCCATGGATGGGTTCACGGCGTGTCTATCTAGCGCCTATTCTATTCGTCGCCGGTCTCCAAAAGAAACCCCAAACCTTCGAGGTTAAACTATTAAACCCAATCAACTTCCCAACCACCAGCCTGCTCCCGCAAACTGGCCAACATACTTCGCTGCGACTCCTCGGAATGCGCAATCGCATCAACAACCCCCCACACCGGTTTAGGCCAAGCGGCGTCATTAGTGAATCGCGCAATATGATGAACATGAAGTTGCGGAACCATATTACCAAGGGCCGCCACATTCATTTTGTCGGCACGAAAAGCCAATGCCATCGCTTCAGAAAGCGAATTGGATTCTTTGTTTAGCTGAAGTTGCTGATTAGCAGACAACTGAAAAGCCTCGCGAATATCAGCAACGCGAGGAACCAGAATAAACCAGGGGTAGTGTCGGTCGTTCAGAAGAAGTAGGCGACATAGAGGTAAATCGCCGACGTGTATACAGTCGGCGGCTAGGCGTTCATGCAGAACAAAGTCTGCCATCGCCAGAGGGTTCGTTTTACTTGCGTTTCATTGACAGGAAGAACTCTTCATTGGTCTTCACGTCTTTGAGTTTATCCAGCAGGAATTCTACCGCTGGCAAGTCTTCCATGGAGTGCAGCAGTTTGCGCAGAATCCACATTTTTTGCAGTTCGTCGTCGGTGGTCAATAACTCTTCGCGACGGGTACCAGAGCGGCGAATATTGATGGCTGGATAGATGCGCTTCTCAGCCGCTTTGCGGTCAAGATGCAATTCCATGTTACCGGTGCCTTTAAATTCTTCGTAGATAACCTCATCCATCTTGGACCCGGTATCAATCAGTGCGGTAGCGATAATGGTTAAGCTGCCACCTTCTTCAATGTTTCGTGCCGCACCGAAGAAGCGCTTCGGGCGTTCCAGTGCGTGAGCGTCAACACCGCCGGTTAATACTTTGCCTGATGAAGGTACGATCGTGTTGTAGGCTCTTGCCAAACGTGTGATGGAGTCTAACAGAATGACAACATCTTTCTTGTGTTCTACCAATCGTTTGGCTTTTTCGATAACCATTTCGGCTACCTGCACGTGGCGTGATGGTGGTTCGTCAAACGTACTGGCAACCACTTCCGCGCGCACCGAGCGTTGCATCTCGGTGACTTCTTCCGGACGTTCATCAATCAACAGAACAATTATGTAACACTCAGGGTTGTTTCGAATGATTGCCTGGGCAATGCCCTGCATCATCAAGGTTTTACCTGCTTTAGGTGGTGACACGATCAAGCCGCGTTGGCCTTTGCCGATCGGTGCGACCAGATCAATGATTCGGGCGGAGAGATCTTCGCTGCTGCCGTTACCTACCTGAAGCTCCAGGCGTTCTGTTGGAAACAGAGGTGTCAGGTTTTCAAAAAGAATTTTTTGCCGCGAGTTATCCGGCTTGGTGAAATTAATGTCGCTTACTTTCAGCAAGGCAAAATATCGCTCACTGTCTTTTGGCGGGCGAATCTTTCCGGAGATAGTATCTCCGGTTCGTAAGTTGAAACGGCGAATCTGGCTGGGCGATACATAGATATCGTCAGGACCGGCCAGGTAACTGCAATCGGCAGAACGCAGGAAGCCGAAGCCGTCCTGCAAAATTTCCAGAACACCATCCCCGTAAATATCTTCGCCGCTTTTAGCGTGACGCTTGAGGATGGAGAAAATAACATCCTGCTTGCGTGAGCGGGCAATGTTGTCCAGACCAACTTCTTTTGCGATGTCGATCAGTTCGTTAATGGGTTTGGTTTTCAGATCAGTAAGATTCATGGACTAAGAGTTTCCAGAGTGTTGATAGGTTTTGGGCTTACGCGGACAGGTAGAGAATGTGCGAGTGTAGTAACTGATTGCAGTTAAACGGCATTGCTATAGCACACTGCTACAAGCGCCTCTGCGTTGGGCGTAAGCGATTAGTATTTGTTTTGCTTGTTAAGAAAGAAGAGGGTTAGCGATAGACTTTATACGCTAAATATAGTGTGAACTGACTCACAAGTCCAGTAAAAACTACACAGGGAGTTTGCCGGCCCATTCTTAAACAAGCGACAAGGCAAAAACCCTGTGGTGGTCTGACTTAGGCAACCGTAGTGTTGATGAACTCACTAAGCTGGTTTTTGGACAAGGCGCCTACCTTCTGGCCCTGCGCGTCGCCTTTATCGAAAATCATCAGTGTAGGAATGCCACGAACGCCAAAGCGGGCAGCGGTTTCCTGGTTGGAATCCACGTCTACCTTGCAGATTTTAACTTTGCCGTCGTATTCGGCGGCCAGCTCATCGAGTACCGGAGCAATCATTTTGCAAGGACCACACCACTCAGCCCAATAATCAACTAATACGGGGATATCAGAATTGATAACCTCTTCTTCAAATGTGGCGTCTGTAACGTGAACAATCTGTTCGCTCATAGGGGTTTGCTCCAAAAGTGGCGACTAGCCAGTGGTTAAAATTCGCGCAGAAAAACTCGTGAGGTGGTTGATGCAGAGCGAAATATCGTCAATGTAACAGGATAATATGGGCAGCACTGGCATTATTCAAGGGCTCTGAATCATTGTTTGTTGCGGAACCTCAGCGGCCAGACGCGGTCCGAAAGTGGTATTCTGCAAAGCCTTAAGTTCTGTGAGTCTATCGGTGACAACAAAAAAAATAATAATTCTGGTGCTCATTCTGGCCGTCTTCGCCGCTTTTTACGTGTTCGATCTGGGTCAGTATTTCAATCTCGACTACTTCAACACGCAAAAGCAGGCATTGTTTGACTATTACGCGGCCAACCCGTTGCGTACCTGTTTGATTTATTTAGCTATTTATATTCTGGCCGCCGGGTTTTCACTACCTGGTGCGGGTTCTGGTTTAACCTTGGCCGGGGGCGCAATCTTTGGTTTTTGGCTGGGTACCTTGCTGGTGTCGTTTGCTAGTACCATCGGTGCCACCATTGCGTTCCTAATGTCCAGAACGCTATTACATGACTGGGTGCAGGGCCGATTTGGCGAGCATCTTGAAGCAATCAATAAGGGGGTAGAAGAAGACGGTGCTTTTTACTTGTTCAGCATTAGATTGATACCGGCGTTTCCTTATTTTCTGGTCAATATGCTTATGGGGCTTACACCCATTAAAACAGGTGTATTTTTTGTGGTCAGCCAGCTAGGTATGTTGGCTGGCACCATGGTTTTCGTAAACGCCGGTGTTCAATTGGCCAATATCGACTCGGTTGGCAGCGTATTCTCGCCAACCTTGATAGCCTCCTTCGTATTACTGGCCGCATTCCCATTTATTGTGAAGGCAATCATGGGGCGTTTTTCCAAGGTTCCAGAGGCCGAATAATGAGTTTTTTCGCTGATCGCAGGCGCCTGAAGGCATTTAATAAACCAGCCAGCTTTGATGCTAATGTCATTGTTATTGGCGCTGGCAGTGCGGGCCTGGTGTCGTCACTGATCGCGGCAACGGTGAACGCCAAGGCAATCCTGATTGAGCGGCATAAGATGGGTGGTGACTGCCTGAACACGGGTTGCGTGCCCAGCAAAGCGATTCTGCGTTCAGCCAAAATCAAACATTATGTTGAGCGGGCAGGGGATTACGGTGTAACCGCCCCGGATGACGTAAAAGCGGATTTTCCCGCTGTTATGCAACGCGTACAAAACGTCATAAAAGCGATTGAACCGCACGATTCTGTAGAGCGCTACGAAGGGCTTGGTGTGCAGTGCGAGCTCGGTGAGGCAAGGATTGTGTCGCCATGGGAAGTCGACGTCAGCCAGCCTAATGGTGAAAGCAAACGGTTCAGCGCCAAAAATATTATTATCGCTAGTGGTGCGCGACCCTTTGTGCCACCAATTCCCGGCTTGGATAAAATCAACTATCTAACGTCTGATACCGTGTGGGAGTTAGAGGCCTTGCCTCGCTCGCTCGCGGTGATGGGGGCCGGACCCATCGGTTGTGAGCTTGCGCAGGCGTTTGCGCGCCTGGGCAGCAAAGTGACCTTGGTAGATATGGCACCGCGTGTGTTGCCCCGCGAAGATGAAGATGCGGCAAACGCGGTGTTATCGTCGTTGCAAGCTGATGGCATTGAAGTGCTGGTAGACAGCAAAGCCAACGCTGTTGAGCAGCGAGAAGGTGACAGTGTTCTGATTCTTGAAACGGGCGGCGAAACCCGTGAGCTAGAGTTTGAACACTTGCTGGTTGCAGTAGGCCGAAAAGCCAACACTGACAACATGGGTCTGGAAGACCTAGGCGTAGAGCTTAATCGAAACGCTACCGTGGTAGTTAATGACTACCTGCAAACTACCTTGCCCACCGTGTATGCCTGTGGTGATGTAGCCGGTCCTTATCAATTTACTCATACCGCTTCACACCAAGCCTGGTTTGCATCGGTCAATTGTTTGTTCGGGCCATTTAAACGCTTTAAGGCCGACTATTCAGTTATTCCATGGGCTACGTTTACCGACCCACAAGTGGCGCGGGTTGGTCTTAATGAGCAGGATGCAAGCGAGAAAAATATTGCTGTTGAAGTGACTCGCTACGGTATCGACGATCTGGACCGTGCCATTGCAGACGGCGAAGCGCACGGTTTTGTAAAGGTTCTCACAGCGCCAGGCAGTGACAAAATTCTGGGCGTAACCATTGTCGGTTACCACGCCAGTGAGCTAATCGCCGAATACGTGCTGGCGATGAAGCACGGCCTTGGTCTTAAAAAGCTAATGGGCACTATACATATCTACCCCACGCTGAATGAAGCGAATAAATTTGCCGCCAGTGAGTGGCGCAAAAAACATAAGCCGGAGGGCCTATTGACTTGGGTGTCCCGGTTTCACGCCTGGCGTCGATCCTGAGGCGGCACACAGTTATACTGCCCCTTGAGAACTCGGGGGCACAATGAACGAACAAGATCGAAAATTACGCGACAGCTGGGCGCAATTTTGCGATTCGCTCAAAGCCAGTGGTGACATCATATTTCGCGATAACGGGCCACAAAGCCCGGTGTCAAAAGCCAGCGGTTTACGTTTGCTGGCGCGCAATGTGTCGCTGGCCATGCAATTTGAAATGGAAAATTGCGATCCAGATTTTCCAGAGCTGCTGCACTACTTTGACCCGCTGAGAAAACAAGGCGGCGATAATACGGATGCCTTGTATGTGGGCGCGCCAATCAATGGGCAGCACAGCTATCGCCTGCTTGGCAACAAGGGCAGCGCTGCGTTTTTCGCGGTGACAGTATTGGAAAACGGCAATACGCCGTGGGGTGGGCAGGTGGTAGCCACTTTGCTGGGCAAGGATTTCAAGGTTGATGAAAAAGGCAACTTCGAACTTATTGTTAGTCCGGAATCACCGCCTGATGATTTCAGTGGTGCCGGTAAAAACTGGATTCAATCCTCACCCGATACCTATCGAATAACGTTCCGTCAGTTCTTTGCTGATTGGAACAATGAAAAACCCATGCAGGCTGAAATCGAGTGCCTGAGCAGCAGCGCAGCTCACCCCGTGTTTGAGCCCGAGGACTTGCAGCGCGGTCTGGAAAAATCCGCGCACTGGATTAAGTGGTCGGTCTCATATTGGGCCGAGATGATTGATAAGTGGAAAGCGCAAGCTAATACCTTTATGTCGTACGGCGAGCTTGAGAAAAACAAAATTGACTTCACGCCTGGGGGAGCGCCGATCATCGCTTACTGGCAACTTCCCAAAGATGAAGTGCTGCTGGTCAGGGTAACTCCGCCCAACGCGGATTACTGGGCGGTGGAGTTTGGCAATTATTGGTGGGAAACAATGGACTATCGCTACCATCTGAGCAACACCAATTGCCATTACGCGGTGCTTGAAGACAATGAAGAGCTTTGCGTGCTTATCAGTCATGATGACTTGGGAGCAAACAATTGGCTGGATCCCAGCGGACACGAAGAAGGCTATATCACCTATCGATGGATTGGCGCAGATCACTATCCAAAGCCAACATGCGAGCAAATGACAGTAGGGCAATTGCAGTCAAAATTCCCGCATCTACTCAACTGCGTTGACAGCCAGCAGCGCAAACAACAGCTTAAAGAACGCCGCCAGGGTGTAGTCAGAAGGTTTGGAGCATAATGAAAACGTTTGCCGCTAGCTGCCATTGCCAGGCCGTTAAAATTGAATTCGACGCCGAGCTGCCGCTGGTGGTTGATGATTGCAATTGCTCAATTTGTTCCAAGACAGGCAATTTATACGTGATACTGCCCAAGTCACAGTTTCGTCTGCTCACCGACCAGCAGCATCTGAGCGTTTACCGGTTTAACACAGGCGTTGCCCAGCATACGTTTTGCAAACACTGTGGCGTTAAACCGTTCTACACGCCACGTTCCAATCCGGACGGCGTCAGCGTGAACGCGCGCTGCATTGATGGCGAGCTACCAGAGATGAGCATCGTCCCGTTTGATGGTCAGAATTGGGAACAACACGCGCACACGCTGGCGCATAAAAGCAAAGACTGATACTGTTTCTGCTGACAAGGCCTAACAATCGGATAGTACGTATGAGCACACTGGCACAAGGCAATTCCACAATAGGCTCCTGGGAGGAGACTACGGTCAATGAGCGCGATGATGGCACACGTTTAAGCAAAGCGTCTATTACGCAGAACTACACGGGCGACATCGAAGGCAGCAGTCAAATAGAGTATCTGTTACTGCACGCCGCCGATAAATCAGCGCAATTTCTTGGCTTTGAAACGGTGCAAGCCACGATTGGCGGCAAGCAAGGTAGCTTTGTGCTGCAGCACGATGGCAAGTTCAGTATTGGTGTTGCCAGCAGTACGTTTAAGGTGGTGTCCGGTTCGGGTCGAGGTGGCCTGATGAACATCAGCGGCTGTGGAAGCTTTGCCTCTACCGGTGAGGGTACATCGGAATACAAATTCGAATACAACGCTGACTCCAGCGAAGATCAAGTCGGCGCAGCCTGAGCCTCACCACTCCATGTTTTTATCTGATAACACTGCACCGGCCAGTCCGGAAGTTTTGAGCTATATCCAGCAACATTTGCAGGATAGTATTGATCTTCCTTATGGTGGCGACCAGCTAAGCGAAAAGCTCAACGATTGCGTTAGTAAAATATTTGAGCGGAAAGTGCAGGTGTTTCCGGTGTTATCGGGCACAGCCAGTAATTGCCTTGCTTTAGCCGCGATGTGCCCATCCACGGGTGCCGTAATAACCCATCGCAATTCACACTTGAGTGTTGATGAAAATACCGCGCCACATTTTTTTACTGGCGGCGCGGCATTGCATCAAATTGGTGAAGGTGCAGATATCATTAGTGCTGAAGAACTCAGCCGGTTTTGTGCCAAACGACCCTGGCGTGACGTGCACAGCGCTGTACCTCGTGTACTTACTATAACCCAGGCCACCGAGCTTGGCCGGGTGTATTCAACTGAACACCTGCAGGAGCTTGGCGAAATCGCCAGCCATTACAATATGCGGGTGTTCATTGATGGCGCCCGATTTGCCAACGCGCTGATCAAACAGAAGCTGTCGCCTTCGGCGGCTGTAATGCCATCGGGCGTATCTGCCATGACATTAGGCGCGATCAAGAACGGCACCTTCGGTGCCGAGGCGCTGGTATTGTTTGACGCCGAACTGTTTCCAGCGGTCAGGCAAAAAGCCAAGCAGACCGGGCACCTGGCCTCGAAAATGCGCTATCTGTCAGCACAGTTGCTGGCGTACTTTGATAACGAGCTCTGGCTTAACAACGCGCGAGCGGCCAATTCTGCGGCGGAGCGATTGTGTGCGCTGCTAAATGACCACCCGCACTGCAGCCTGACCATAGAGTGCGAAACGAACCAGATATTTGTCAGCATGCCAGACGGCCTGCAAGAGCATTTGCACAAGGCCGGTTTTGAAACCTACCCTTGGCACGTGGAAGACAAGGCCTGTTTCCGGCTGGTGACAAACTGGGCCACCAGTGACGCCCACATCAATGCTTTTGCCAACGCTCTTAACACCTACTGAGACAACTTCCCGGCGCCACCAAAAAACAAAAACAGCGCCAGGCACAAGGCAACAAATTCGGCGGCTGGCAAGGTAATAAATACTCCGGTGTCTCCCAGCCACATTGGCAACAGCAGCAGGAAAGAGGCGGGCAGAATCAAGCTTCTTGACGCGGCAATCATAGCCGAAGGCAAGGGTTGGTCGGTAGATGTGAAAAACACGGTTAGCATAATATTGGCGCCTATCATCAATGGCGCGGGCCAAAAATAATAGGCAAAACCCAATGCTATCTCCATGGTTGTTGCGGCACTTTCCTGCATAAACACACCAATGAGAACCTCGGGTACAAAAAACAGTAAGGCAGACATGCCAAGGCTGATAGCCATTGTGGTGGCAATACCTATACGGAAAAATTGGTAAATGCGAGGGATGTTTCTTGCACCCAGATTCTTGCTAATCAGTGGTTGAACCGCATCCGCAAAGCCATAACTGAGCATGATGCCAACGAACATCACGTATTCCACGACCGTAAACGCAGCCACACCTTCAGTGCCAAAACGCTTGATCAGGGTCCAGTTAAACATCAAGGTAACCACGCCAACAGAGAGCTCGTTGGTAAATTCTGACACGCCGTTTACCGCCGCTCGGCCTATTGGCTTCCAGCTACCGCTTGGCCAACGCAAGCGCAGGTTTGCTCTTGCGCTGAAAAAGTGAGGAATCAATACCGACAGCAAGGCCACGTAGGAACAAGCCATTGCCATTGCGGCACCCACTATTCCCATCTCCAGCTTAACCACAAACAACCAGTTCATAAACACATTAACCAGAGAGCTTGCCACCAGAGAACAACAGGCAAGAATTGGCCGACCGTCCACCATCACAAAATAATACAGTGTATATGCGGTCGTCGTTAGCGGTGCTACGCATAGCAATATTGTTAGATAATTAACAAGTAAGTCAGCTGTTTCTGGGTTAGCACCTAACAATCCGACTACTTGATCGATGAATACCAGACTTGGAATGGCCAGGGCAACGGCTATCCCAAATGCCAGTAACATAATTTTCGTGAACACATCACAGGCGGCCTCCGGATTCCCCCCGCCGAGCAGCTTGCCAGTAATCACAGAGCCGCCCATGGCAAACATAAATGCCACTGCGAACAGCAAAGAGATGGCCGGCATACTGAGATTGACGGCGGCCAGGGCGGCTACGCCTACGTAGTTGCCCATAAAAATAGCAGTGACCACGGTGGCAGACGACAGCGCGCCCAGTCCAATAACAGACGGCACGGCGTAATGCAGAAAGACCCGGCCTGGCGGGCCAGCTAAGGGGTCATAAGTGTCAGACATTACCGTTGTCAGCAACGCTGGGACACAAAGGCTTCAAGATGCCGTCATGCAAGTCGTACACCCAGCCATGCACGCGCAAAGACTGACCGGCTGCCCAGGCCGATTGCACGATATCGGATTTGCATACTTGCTTCATCTGAGCGAGTACGTTCCACTCGCATAAGCTGCGCGCCCTATCATCGCTGGGTAAAGCATCCAGGTCGCCGCGACGATCACTTACCAATTGCTTGACAGGTTGTATCCAGTTGGCGACCGGCGGATCCAGTTCTGCGCCATCCAGTGCCGCCTGGACACCACCACAGCCATAATGCCCGCAGACAATAATATGGCTAACTTTCAAGGCTTGCACGGCGTATTGAATCACTGACAAGGCATTGTCATCATCCAGCGAGACTATATTGGCAACGTTTCTGTGTACAAACACTTCACCTGGCAACAAGCCCAAAATCTGATTGGCCGGCACCCGGCTGTCTGAGCAGCCAATCCACAGATAATCAGGATTTTGCTGTGCAGACAGTCTGGAGAAAAACTCCGAGTCGTCTCGCTTGACCGAATCGGCCCATTCGCGGTTGTTGTTCAAAAGTTGTTTTAAGGTTTCCATGATGACAATTTACTCAGCGGTGTATCTCCAAATGCGATTTTACCGGAATTTGCCAAACTTGATCGCATTACCGGCCGTGTCTGTAGCGATGAATCTGGCAGTGCGCTAAGCTGAGAACAGCACAGTACTGGGCAATACCATGAAGCAACTTCTGATTCGGCTACAGCTAATAATTTTTGGTGCGCTGCTCGCTTCGCAAGCCGCCTCGCACAGCGCCATGTTTCCTGATCAGTTTCGTTACGACAATAGTAACGAAGGCCTGCGCGTACAGCAGACTGACAGCGAAGTCGCAAAATCCCTATCCATCATACGCCGAATGGAAACCTGCAGCTCAGGT
The DNA here is from genome assembly GCA_964352475.1 of uncultured Pseudomonadales bacterium. Taxonomy (GTDB): domain Bacteria; phylum Pseudomonadota; class Gammaproteobacteria; order Pseudomonadales; family JAUIET01; genus JAUIET01. Next base: position 99,765 of record CAYGSL010000002.1, read on the forward strand.
GTGGCTGGTGATTACCCGTGTCGAAACATAGACCTTCGCAGCGTGTTCAGTTCAGCTGAGCTGGGTGCTGCGGGTAATGAACTCAATGACATCTGGGGTTGGACAGATCTGGCCACAGGCATGGAAGTGGCCATAGTAGGGCTGCAAAGCGGCACATCTTTCGTTGATATCACCGACCCGGTTGCACCAATACTGCTGGGTTTTCTGCCATCACATAACAACGGCTCGGATGACTGGCGTGATATTAAAGTGTATCAGGACCATGCATTTATAGTGGCCGATGGACAAGGCAACAATACCCATGGTCTGCAGGTGTTTGACCTGCGCACGCTTAACACCGTAACCGCTGGCAGTACTCTCACAGAAACAGCGCATTTGGCAGGCTTTGGTGCAGCGCATAATGTCGCTATCAATGAAGACAGTGGCTTTGCTTATGTGGTTGGCGCAACGCAATGCAGCGGTGGCTTGTACATGGTTGACGTGTCCACGCCAGCCGCGCCACAGTTCGCCGGTTGTTATTCAGGCGACGGCTATACCCATGATGCGCAGTGTGTGAACTATCAAGGTCCTGATTCGCCGTTTTTTGGCGAAGAGATCTGTGTCGCCTATAACGAAGACACCATTACCATTGTTAATGTGTCGGACAAAAATAACCCGCAGTTGCTGTCGCGTACGCCGTACAGCGGCTCGCAGTACACCCATCAAGGCTGGTTTGTGGATGACAATCACAGCCTGTTGATCATGAACGATGAGCTGGACGAGCAGCGTACCGGTATCAATACAACGTCTCACATTTGGGACGTGAGCTCCTTGACTGCTCCAATGGAGACAGGCCGCTTTGTGAATTCCACCGGCTCTATCGATCACAACTTGTATACCGTTGGTGATCTGGCGTATGAATCCAACTACCGTTCCGGCCTGCGTATTCTGGATACATCTGACGCTGCCGCAGGCAACCTGACCGAGGTAGGATACTTTGACACCATCCCCTGTTCCGACTCAGCGCAGTTCTCAGGTGCCTGGAGCAGCTACCCGTATTTTGCCAGTGGCAATGTGGTGGTTAGCGATATTGGTGCCGGCTTGTTTGTGCTAACGCCGGATATGGCGGCGATAAACGCCGCCAGTAACCCGGGTGCACCAGCAGTGAGCCCGGCCTGTGGTGGTCCGAACCCTGACCCAGATCCGGACCCAGACCCTGGTCCTGACCCAGATCCAGGCCCCGACCCTGACCCTGACCCAGATCCGGACCCAGACCCACCCACACCCGGCGGTAATGGCAATACCCCGGCAACAACCGGCGGCGGTGGTGGTGGAAGTACACCGTTGCACACAGTAGTAATGTTGTTTGCGCTACTGGGTTTACGTAAACGTTTCTCGATTTAACACGCCAAGATAATGCTGCTTCGCCACGGTGTATTTCTGCTTGCGTTCATTGCGTTTCTGTCAGGGCCAGTGTATTCAGAAAACAATGGCAATGAAGCAATCAAAGCGGGCAGTGAATTGCTGCTTGAAGCCGATTCACTGGAGCAGCAAGCACGCAGCTTGATTCAACAAGGCAGCCAACGCCGAAAAAACATCAAGCAACAGCGCCAATCTGTCTTGCAGCTGCCGCAAGGCGAGCAGAGAGTCGCTGAGGAAAAACGTTTGCAACAGGCCATTACAGAAAGCCTGAACGCACAGCGCAACGGCGCTAATCTACGTAAACAGGCGGCGGCCTTGCGCGAGCAAGCATTGGACAAATTTGCTTTGGGATTGGGCCAGAAATGGCCACTATGGGCCGCAAAACGTCAGTCAATTCAATTAAGCGATGGGTTCAGTGATGTGCCACAGCTGGGTGGGCACAATGTGAAAACGCGCAGTGTGCATCCGAGTAAAAAAGACCTCGCTGGCAACCCGGAAATACAACAAAGCAATGATATGTCACTTGCGCTGCCAAGATTGTCAGCGCAGCAATTACCACCACAGCTCAATACCGACAGCTTCACTTTCTCACGCGACCGCCGCTTCATTGGGCACATAGAAGTGCTGCAGGATTCTGTGCGCAATGAAGATGGCCGAATCGAGATTAATGAATTGCATCAGTGGGTACTGGTACTTAGCAAGCTTAACGGTGAACCGGTGCAGGGTGCGGCTATAGAGTTTACCGGTCATATGCCAGGCCATGTGCACGGCCTGCCAACGCAACCTGTTATAAGCCGTGAACTGGCACCCGGTATCTATGAAATATCAGGCGTTAAATTTCAGATGCGTGGCTGGTGGGTGATCGAACTTAAAGTGGCTGCAAGCGAGGATTCAACTGAGCAGCGCGATAGTCTGCGCTTTAATTTGCACTTATGAGCCGCAAAGTTATCGCCGCATTGTTATTCACCTGCGTGCTCAGTGCGTGCGGTAAACCATTGCCGCCTTATGAGCACGGTCTCACAGACAGAGACATCGCTTTTTTGCAGACTTTCTCCTTGAACAAACTACCCCCGCTGCCCGCTGCTGAAGACAATCAATACGCAGACAATGAACAAGCGGCGTTACTGGGTAAGCAATTATTTTTTGACCCGCGCTTAAGCGCGAACGGTGTGGTAGCTTGCGCCAGTTGCCACCAACCGGAACGTTATTTTACTGATGGCCTGGCGCGCGGCAAAGGCATAGCCACCACCCACCGCAATACGATGTCACTGTTAGCTTCTGCCAGGGGGCCATGGAAGTATTGGGACGGTCGTAAAGACAGTTTGTGGGCGCAAGCTATCGAGCCTCTTGAGCATCCTGATGAGCACGGGTTCAGTCGACTAAAGCTTAAAGCATTGATCAGTGAACATTATTCCAAGCCCTACGCTGCGGTGTTCGGACCTGTTTCAAACGCAAGCGCTGATGCAACTCGGCTTATGGTCAATGTGGGCAAAGCATTGATGGCCTACCAGCGGCGGCTAAGCTTGCAGCCCAGTAAGTTTGATCAAATGGTAACAGCACTTGGGCAAGATGAAGTGCCGTCAATGGAAGCCAGGCTTTCAAACAGCGAACTGAACGGAATGCGTTTGTTTATGGGTAAAGCGGCCTGTGCAAGCTGTCACAATGGCCCACTGTTTACTAATTTCGAATTTCATAATATTGGTGCACCGGAGGCCGATGTCAGCAAGGTTGATCTGGGTCGCTACACTGGCATAGAGAAGCTTCGCAATGATGAATTTAATTGCCTGTCGCAGTGGAGCGACGCAGCAGCGGAAAGCTGTCAGGAGCTCAAGTATCTGAAAACCCTGGGCCCTGAACTGGTTGGCGCGTTCAAAACGCCGTCATTGCGAAATGTGGCTGAAACCGCGCCATACATGCATGCCGGGCAAATCGATTCTCTTGAAGAGGTTATTGAGCATTACAGCGCGCCGAAACCGCCGTTTTATGACCGGGCTCAGCATCCCAGCAGGCCACACTTTGACATTCTCCCGCTGGGCCTGAATGCACAAGAAAAATCCGAGTTGGTCGCATTCCTGAAAACACTGAGCTCGCCTATTCCCGACGATGATCCCTGGTGGTCGCCAAACTGAGATTTATGTTTCTCAAGCGAATGGGCAAAATCTTGCCTAATTGTTGACCGATCTCTCATTCTTAAGCTGTACAAATACCCATTTAGCCCTGACGATTGTAAAAACAGCTAGCCTGAAAGTAGCAGTTCACAGTAAGCGTGCAACTACCTGCCTAAGGCGGAGGACGATACATTGAAGCTTCATTACAAATTAATATTGCTCGCATTGGTGGCCATGCTTGCTCTGCCGATGTTTATGGTAAAGCCCAATGGCGAACGCATGATGAGCTGGAGCGATTGGCTACCGGACAGCAAAGTGCTGGATACAGCGGCGGATAAATTGCGTGCCGTGGCCAACAGCAACCCTGACTTCAGTGACACGCCGAGTTTGAAGGGCAGCAGTAAAATGTATTCCTGGAAAGACGAGCGCGGGGTTATGCACTTCTCGGAGCAACCGCCGCCTGAGAACATCGAAAATGCGAAAGTGCGAGACCTGCCAAAAGAAGTGAATCTGATGGCGGCGGTAAAGCCACGCGATCGAGATGGGCAATCTGGTTCGGCGTCTGCAAGTGGCGCACAAGGCAAGGGTTTCAATCTGGCGTTTCCTACCACCGTACCGGTCAAGGATATTCCGAAATTGGTGGATGATGCCAAGGCCTTGCAAGACCTGGCCGACAAGCGTACAGCAGCCCTGAAAGAACTCTAGTCACTCGCTATTCGGAACTCGCAAAACAGTAACAGATAAGCCGCCTTTTTAACGCGTATCGCTGCAATGCTGCGTGTTACACTCGCGCGCTTACTTTTTTCATTTCCGAGAACACTATGAATTTTAATTTTGGCCTCGTCCTCCGCCAGGGTCTACTGGTGCTGCTGGGCACCGTATTTCTTTCTGCTTGCCAGAAGCCCGCCGACACTGAAACCACCCTGAGTGCTGATGCTACCGATGCAGCTGGCCCAAGTCTTGATACCGACAAAGACAAGCTCAGTTATGCACTGGGCTTGAGTTTGGGTACACAAATGAATGCAGACAGCATGGATATCGCGCTGGATAATTTTGCGGCCGGCTTTGGCCACGGTATGGGTGAAGGCGAAGCCCTGATGACCACTACCGAAGTGCAGCAACGCTTGCAGGCGTTTTCTCAACAACGCCGTGATGAACAGCAGGCCAAAATGGAAAAAGCAGCCGATGATAATCGCCAGGCGGGCGAAACTTGGCTGGCTAACAACGCAAAGAAAGACGGTGTTGTAACAACAGATTCCGGCCTGCAGTACAAAGTATTGACGGCAGGTGATGGTAAGAAGCCCAGCGAAACCGATACGGTGTCTGTGCATTATCGTGGCACATTGTTAGACGGCACAGAATTTGACAGTTCTTATGCTCGAGGTGAGCCGGCAGAATTTCCGGTCAACCGAGTGATTGCCGGTTGGACCGAAGCATTACAGCTAATGCCAGTAGGGTCCAAGTGGGAGCTGTATATCCCGTCTGATATGGCCTATGGCCCGGCTGGAACAGGTCGCGAGATTGGCCCTAATCAAACGCTTATGTTTGAAGTAGAGCTGCTGGACATCAAAACAGCAGCAGAGTAGTTAAAGCGGTGGTGCTTACTTTAAGCGATGCAGAAAGCCGTTTGACGAGACTGCCCAGTAAGCGCCACCACCTTTTTCAAAACCCAGAGCTAACACGGCAGCGCTGTTAGGCTTCCAGGCGTCACGCTTGGGGATTGTCCACGAGCGTATGCTGCGAAGTCGACTGGTACTCCATAGTTGCACCACTCTGTCTGATGTGCCTGTCAACAGCTCACTGCCATCGCTGGAAAATCGCGCTGATTGAAAAGTCAGCCCGCGCTGCAGCGCGAAAGAGCGCATAGGTAATTCACCAATCAACTCACCGTCTGCTGTGCGCCATAGCATTGCGGTGTCGTATTTGCTGACGCTAAAAGCAATCTCACCGTCCGGAGACAATTCAACCAAACGCACTTCATCATTGTGATCAATTTTGTGCAGCTGCTCGCCAGTCTCTGTATCCCAAAGTCTAGCGGTATGATCTTCTGAGCCGGTTAATGCATAGCGCCCGTCCGCACTTAAAGACACACTGCGCACGCGATTGTCATGATGGAACACCCGCCTTACGCCGCCAATCTGAATATCGAACAACACCGCTGTGTAATTCTCCATGCCCAATAAGGCGTAACGGGCGTCTGGCATCAACTCCAGATCCAGTATTTGATCAGGGCTGTTCCAGAAGCGAATGCCCTTTCCCGTAGGCACTTCCCAAAGCACCAGGTTTTGATAATCGGCTGTTACCGCAAACTGACCGTCAGGAGAAAACGCCGCTGCAGTGAGTTCGGTGTAGCCTTCCGATTTATGATTCCAGTTGTAGCGGCGTTCGCTGTCATCCAGGCTCCATAAACTGCCACCGTGATTCATCGAAGCGATCACTGCGTGACTGGCGTCAGGGCTGATGCTGGCACCGTAAACGCCTTGCACAGCAACTTCCAGTGAACGGGAAGGGGGTATGCCGCTATCGCACGCGCCAAGCGTGAACAGCGAAAACAGTAGAAAAAGAGGTGGGAACCGTGAACTCTTCCGTGAGTCATTCAGCATTGCTAAAGCACTGTATTAAGGCAATTTCGTTTGCGTTGCCTTAAGTCTAGCAGACCCCGACTAGGCTACCGCTGATGATGGCGGAAGGTGCAAATACTCCACCAATTGGTCTTCATAATGAAAGCGCAGCTCTAATGCTTCACCCAGCTTGGACAAATGCCGAGACAGTGGCTCCAGTACTTCGGGAGGCAGTTCTTCGGTTTCGTAGCGGTCATTGAAGTCCAGCGAGATGTCGGTGGTGTCCTGAATCTTGCCCAACAGGGAATTGGCAGTAGTGGAGCTTTCTTCGCCCCGCGCACCTGCGTGTTTGATCAACTCAGGGAACACTTCAAAATGGCCTGCTGAACAATAATCAACCAGTATCTGGCAGAATGTTTTCAGGCGCTGTATTTTGGTTGGAGACTCATTAATCTGCTGATGCACGCCACAAACTGAGCAATACAAAACAATCAATTCCTGGCGCTCTTGCAGCCACCCCTCTATTGCGTGGTTCAGTTTATCCGCGTTATCGGCCGTCATAATTATCTCACTGCTACTCTTCTCCATTAGTAAATATAGGCCAGCGTCGAAACCTCAGCAAGACCAACTAATACTATTGACTTTAGGTAGCCTCTATTTGCGTCTGCTACGCTTATAAAACTGGATGGATAAGGATATCACCATGCTCAAAATTTATACTTCTTTGCTCTTCTCTGCGTTAGTTGTTTTAAACGCATCGACTGCAGTTGCCCAAACACAGTTAGAGAAGCCCACGTATGTGGCCTTAACACCTTCTTTTGTCACCAACTACGGCAATGACAGCAGCCGCCTTCGCTATTTGAAGGTGGATATTTCAGTGCGTGTTGAAACAATGCCGCACTCTCACACCGTAGAAAACCATGTTCCACAAATAAGAAACCAAATAATCCTGCTGCTAAGCCAGCAGAGTAGCGACGGGGTTAACACGCACGAGGGCCGGCAGGAGTTGCGCGCTGAAGCCTTGAAAGCGGTTCAGGAAATTCTGCTTAACGAAGAAGGCGAGAAAATAGTGACCGATTTGCTGTTTGATAACTTCGTGGTTCAGAGTTAAGCCGAATCTATTACTGCGCGTAATAGTTCGCCAGAAACGTCTCAAAATCGGTGTTGTCGGCCGCCTCAATAGCGGCCTGCTTTTCCACGGATTGCCGCGCACAATCGCTGAAGTATTGCTCGCGTTCAGAGCTTAAGGGGTCGTCGGCAAAGTACTGCGCGTGCTCTCGCGACTTATGCATGGCGAATTTAAAATACGACTCATCAAAATCCGCCAGATCCGTCAGTACCTGGGCCGAGGGCAATGCATGCTCGCCACTTATTTTGCTGAATTGGCTACGCCAGGCCTTGCTGAATTGACTGGAGTCCTTGGCCTGGTCAAACAGACCAGAGCAGGCTTCTATGCGGCTCATGAGTTCCTTGGCAGCCTCGGTCACCGTCAGTAATTGCCCGGCAAAATGTACTTGCGCTTCTGCAGCGCGACCATTGTTAACCACTGTTTTATTGTCTACTCCAATAGCGCTGCACTCTTCCATTGGAATGGGCGGGCTGTCTTCCAGCAGACAAAACAGCAGAAAGGCATCAATAAAGCGTATTTGCTCGGCATCGATACCCATAGGCAGATACGGGTTTACGTCCAGGCAGCGTACTTCGATGTATTCAACGCCTCTTTCCATCAGTGCCGTCAATGGCGGCTCGCCGGACTGGGTTACGCGCTTGGGTCGTACGCTACTGTAAAACTCGTTTTCAATTTGCAGCAAAGAGGTACTGAGCTGAATACGCTGACCGTCCCGGTGCGTGCCAATGCGCTGGTAATTGTCAATAGTCTGAGTCAGAGCGCCGCTTAAAGTAGCGGCATATTCATCCAGGGTGTTGTAGCAAACATACAAGCTTTCCTGCTCGCTGCTTTGATAGCCCAGGTCACCCATGCGCAAGGAAGTACCTTGTGGAGAGAACAATGTGCCTTTGCCGCGGCGAGACAAGCGATGCTGGTCATGGCCCAGAAAGGTTTGGCACAAAGCAGGAGATGCGCCAAACAAATACACCAGCAGCCAGGAGTAGCGCCTGAAATTTCGAATCAGGTGGAAATACTGTTCTGTTTTGAAATCCTGCAAACTTCCGGTGGCTGAGCACTGCTGCTGATAAGCCGCCCAGAACGCTTCACTGAAAGAAAAATTGTAATGCACTCCGGCAATGGTTTGCATAGCACGGCCATAGCGCTCGCCTAACCCCAGTCGGTAGGCGGTTTTCATCTGGCCAATGTTCGAGGAACCGTATTGCGCCACAGGTATGCCAGCATCATCTGGCAATATGCAAGGCATGCTGGCAGCCCACAATGTTTCCTGGCTGGCCGCTGTAGAGCGTGCTCCATTCAGCCCCGCGTAACTGAATTGATGAATCTCGCGCAACCAGGCCAGCACTTCGTCCACGCTTTGGCAGACTGGCGTGATGAACTCAAGTAAAGCTTCAGAAAAGTCGGTGGTGATGTGCGGGTTCGCCAGAGCACTACCAAATGCTGCAGGGTGCGGGGTTTGAGCAATATTTCCGTCGCTTTGCACCCGCAGGCTTTCCTTCTCAATGCCACGGTTTACATCGCGTAACAGACGATAAGTATCAGACTGTTGCAGCTTGTTTATTTGTTGATTAAGGGCAGATGACACTCGGGGTAACCAGGCAAATCAGCGGACCGCGCAGCATACCAGACCCGGATTGTAATTCCAGCAATGAGGCAAATGTAAACAAGTGAATTAAACGTCGGCTTTTTTTACAGTAACGATTGATTATTAATCGAATTGCTTGATAATCCGCCGCAAGTGAACAGTGCCTGAGCAGCTTCGCCGCAAAAAACGCGGCAAAATAGCTCAATGGCACCGAATTTGTCGAAAAAATTAACAGTTTTTGCAGCGATCAATCGCGCGAAATCAGTAAGTTATTGAATAATAAAGAAATATTTAATTGGTCCGATAATTGCAGCTTTTGTATAGCTGCTTGAAGCAGGCCAGGGAAAGTCCTTAGTGGGCTTAAAGAGATATAGAGGGCGGGAAAACCCGCAGTAATCGGAATGAAATTTAAGCTGAAGTTACGTCACTGGATTGTTATTGGCATTTTCGCCACCATGACCCCTACGCTGGCGTATGCAATTACTCATTTATCACATGCACCGGAGCCGGGCAATTTGGCCTTGCTGGGCTTGGGTTTGATTAGCTTAGGCATCGTCAGGCAGCGCGCACGTCGCCGCGCGAACCGGCAAGACAACGAACAAGCAGCTCTGGATTACTCGTAGCCGTCACCAGCCTGCTAGGTCGAAGTAACACAGTTTCTTCCTATTGGCCCCGCTCCGGCGGGGCGTTTCTTTGCCTTTAATCCGGTGCTAGCATCGCTTAAATTTGATCCTGTTTGCGAACTATTCCTCGTAAGTCGTTGTTGACCGGCGAGTTTTATTCAGGGATATTTCCTTTTCCTTTGAATACCGGCGTACAACAACAACGACATGAAGCGCGATCTGATGGTGATCTATCGCATACTCGAGAAAGTCGAGTCCAGCGATTTCGATTCAAGCGAACAAGCTATCCCGATACCAGTGATATTGCCTGGCGTGCCACCGAAGGTGGTTCAATACCATTTTTTGCTGCTGCAGGATGCCGGCTTCATAGAAACCATCTCCAATGAGCAAGGCATGCTGGCGCCCACCCGTCTCACCTGGAAGGGGCATGACTATCTGGACCATGCCAGCGACGTGGTGATCGATTCCGTTGAAAACTTGTTTGCTGAAGTGCATAGCTAACTAGATAGCTATAACAAGTCGGCGATTTGATCCGGCCCAACCGCACGCCCTACATAATAGCCCTGAACAGAGTCGCAGCCCGCCGCGCGCAAAAAATGCAGTTGCTCGGTATTCTCAACACCCTCGGCAACCACCTTCATATCCAGGCTGTGGGCAATGTCTATTACCGCCCGGGTGATGGTGGCATCAACATGTTGGCAATGCGCGTTTTGCACAAATTGCCTGTCAATCTTTAATACGTCGGCCGGAAACTCTTTTAACACTCGCAGCGATGAGTAGCCGGTGCCGAAATCATCGATTGCTACCCTAACGCCAGAACTGCGCAGCGTATCAAGGCTTTTGATAATACGTTTTTCCGATTCCAAAAAGTCGCTTTCAGTGATCTCAAGTACCAGACGAGCTGCCGGGAAGTTCAGGCGACCCAGAATTTGCTCGGTGATCTTAACCAGGTCACGGTGCTCAATCTGCCTGGCGGCGAAATTCACCGCCACGTATTCCAGGCTATTGTCGCTTGTCAAAAATTGGATTGTTTCAGCACACGCGTGACTCAACACGCGCTCACCAATATCAGCGATCAAACCGCTTTCTTCGGCTAACGGAATAAACTCCGTGGGCTCTATCCAGCCAAGATCTGCGTGACGCCAGCGTGCCAGCGCTTCCAGACCGGTAACCCGGTCTGAGCGCAAATCAAATATGGGTTGGTAAAACACGCTTATCTGGTCGGCTTCCAGTGCGCGGCGCAAATCAAGCTCTAAATCCAGACGTCTCAGTGGCTGTTGTTGTACAGAGCCTGAATAAAACGTAAAGCAGTTGCCGCCTTTGCTTTGCCCCTCGCTGGCCACCAGCCCTGCTTGTTGCAGCAGTTCAATGCCATCAAGTGGCAACTTGGTGCTGCTACTGGCAATACCTGCGCTGGCAGTCACCACTACTGTTTGGTGGTCTATCAATAGTGCTTCACGAGAATTGCCAAGCGCTGTTTCGCACAGTGCTCGTAACCTGGTTTTGCTGGTGCTGGTGAGCAAGACCGCAAATTCGTCGTCAGCGAGATGAGTGAAAGCGATTGCATCCGGGAAAGCGTGCAGAATTCGTTCGCCAATTTCGTCATGAGCCTGATGGGCGAACTCGTGACCCAAAGCAGAGACAATCTTTCGATAGCGATCCAGATACAACACAATCATGTGAACGCTTTCACCGCTGGCCTGGGCGTGACCTGCCCGGCTCAGCAATTCATGCCGATCGCAAGTTTGATTATTGTCCCGCTCTTGTGCGGCCAGATTATCCTGCTGTTCCATGCGCACCATTCTAATGCCCGCGGGTTTTATTTGATACCATAGCCGGATGAATCTAGACCACATAACTGCACAGCTAAACGCCGAGCAAAAACAGGCAGTCACTGCCGATTCCCAAAATGTTCTGGTATTGGCAGGAGCAGGCAGTGGCAAAACACGTGTGTTGGTGCATCGCATTGCGTATCTGATCCAGGCCGCTGACTTTTCTCCCCACAGCATACTGGCCGTTACCTTCACTAATAAAGCCGCAAAGGAAATGCGCTATCGAATTGAGGAACTACTGGCCACGCCAATCAGGGGCATGTGGGTGGGTACGTTTCATGGTTTGGCGCATCGCCTGTTGAAAGCGCATTGGCAGGAAGCCGGCTTAGCGCAAAATTTTCAGATTCTGGATTCAGACGATCAGTTGCGAATTGTGAAACGCACCTGCAAAAATCTGGATCTGGACGACAGTCGTTGGCCGCCAAAGCAGGCTCAGTGGTGGATCAACGAGCAAAAAGACGAAGGTCGCCGGGCCGCCCATATTAATGCCTCGGGTGACGTATTCCACGAGACAATGCTGCGAGTGTATCGCGGTTACGAAGAAGCCTGTGAGCGTGGCGGTCTGGTGGACTTCGCCGAGTTGCTGCTGCGGGCTCATGAGCTATGGCTGAAGCAGCCAGCAGTGTTGCAGCACTATCAAGGTCGCTTCAAGGCGATTCTTGTTGATGAGTTTCAAGACACCAACACCATCCAATACGCCTGGTTAAGAGTGCTTGCCGGCAACAGCATTGCGGTAACTGCAGTAGGTGACGATGATCAGTCAATCTACGGTTGGCGCGGTGCGAGAATTGAAAATATTCAGCAATTCACCGAAGATTTCAAGCACACTGAAGTTGTTAGGCTGGAACAAAACTACCGTTCTACAGCAACCATTCTGAACGCGGCCAATGCGCTGATTGCAAATAACTCGGGTCGAATGGGTAAAAACCTGTGGACCGAGGGAGCAGAGGGTGAGGCGATCAGCCTGTACTCCGCGTTCAATGAACTCGATGAAGCGCGTTATATCGTTGAACGCATAGAGAGCATTTTACAACACGGCCATAAGCGCGACGAAATCGCCATCTTGTATCGCTCTAATGCGCAGTCACGTGTTATTGAAGAAGGACTGTTAAGACAGTCCATCCCTTACCGTGTTTACGGCGGTCAGCGCTTTTATGATCGCTTGGAAATTAAAAACGCCTTGGCCTATATGCGCCTGATTGTCGCACGTGGTTCAGACGCAGCCTTTGAGCGAGTGGTGAATATTCCTACTCGCGGCATTGGTGGTAAAACACTGGATGAAGTGCGGCTATTGGCACGTGACCAGCAGATTTCACTGTGGGAGGCCAGTAAGCAAATCATCGATGGTCAGCGGCTTAACGCGCGCGCGTGCAACGCACTTCTGGGCTTTTTGAACCTTGTGGATGCGCTGGACAAGGGCACTGACGACATGAGCCTTGCCGAAATGGCTGATCATATCCTGCAGCACTCCGGATTACTGGATTATCATGGCAAGGAAAAAGGCGAGAAAGGCCAGGCCAGAGTTGAAAACCTGGAAGAGCTTGTCAGTGCTTGCAGGGGTTTTGAGCCTGATGATGAAGACTTGAGTCCGCTGCAAGAGTTTCTCGACACCGCTGCCCTTGATTCAGGTGACGCACAAGCCGATGAATTTGAAGACAGCATTCAAATGATGACGCTGCACTCTGCCAAAGGATTGGAATTTCCCTATGTCTTTCTCACCGGCATGGAAGAAAACCTGTTTCCGCACCGCATGTCTATGGACCAGCCGGGTCGACTCGAGGAAGAACGCAGGTTGTGTTACGTAGGGTTAACGCGTGCCATGCAAAAGCTGTTTCTAAGCTACGCCGAGGTGCGCAGATTGCATGGCAGCGATACGTTTAATACGCAGTCACGGTTTGTTCGCGAGATACCGGCCAGTCTGCTGCAGGAAGTCAGGCTTAAGTCAGAAGTTCAACGGCCGGTACACCATGGTTATTCTGAAAGCCGCCACACCGGTTATAGCAAGCCAGGCTACAGTAACGGGAATTCTTACCGCGGCAAACTTGCCCAGGCGAATCAGGCCGAGGCCAACGCGGCCGTGGGTTTTCAGCTGGGCCAGCGCGTTATACACAAAGTGTTTGGCGAGGGCGTGGTGTTAAATTATGAAGGCCAGGGCGGCAATGCCAGGGTAGAAGTTAATTTCGACGGCGCAGGCAGTAAGTGGCTGGTGGCCGCTTTAGCCAAACTCGAAGCGCTGTAAGTAAACAGGATTACAAAAACGATGAAACAAATACGCATTTTGCTGTTCATGCTATGCAGCCTGGCGCTGTTGGCCTGTGGCACTGATCAACAAGCATCAAGCGCGAGCAACAGCGCAGAACAGCAACAGTTTAAATGGAAGCTGGTAACCACCTGGCCAAAGAATTTCCCTGGTCTGGGTATGGCGCCCGAACGCCTAGCCCAACGGGTAGAGCTTATGAGTAACGGTCGTCTGAAGATAAAGGTGTTTGGCGCTGACGAGCTGGTGCCGGCGATGGAGGCTTTCGACGCAGCACGAGAGGGTACGGCAGAAATGAGTCACGGTGGCGCCTATTATTGGCGCGGCAAGGTAGCGACGTCACCATTCTTTGCGGCGATTCCATTTGGTATGACCGCGCAAGAGATGAGCGCCTGGTTGCATTATGGCGGTGGTTTGGAATTGTGGCGTGAAGCGTACGAGCCATTCGGTTTGATACCGCTTGCAGGCGGTAATACCGGTGTGCAAATGGCCGGTTGGTTTAATAAGGAAATAAATTCAGTCGAAGATCTTAAAGGTCTGAGAATGCGCATTCCCGGTTTGGGTGGTGAAGTCCTTAATAAAGTAGGCGGCGCCTCGGTCAATATGCCCGGTGGCGAATTGTTTACCTCTTTGCAGAACGGTGTGATAGATGCAACCGAGTGGGTTGGGCCGTACAACGATCTGGCGTTCGGTCTGCATAAGGCAGCCAAGTATTACTACTACCCGGGTTGGCAGGAACCGGGCCCGAACCTTGAATTCACAGTTAACAAAGCAGCGTGGGACAGTCTGCCAGAAGATTTGCAGGCGATTGTTGAGTTTGCGGCACGCAGCGTGCATCAGGACACACTTGATGAATTCACCGCAAAAAACAACACCGCGTTGAAGACCTTGGTGGAAGAGCACGGCGTGCAACTGCGCCGCCTGCCTGACGAAGTGTTGCTGGCATTGCGCGATGCCTCTGCAGAAGTAACAACAGAATTTGCCAACGCCTCACCGTTTGCGAAAAAGGTCTACGAATCCTGGAAAACGTTCAAGGATGATGTCAACGCCTGGCACAAAATCTCTGAGCAGGCGTACATTGAAGCGCGCGAACTTTAATAATCCTAACGATCTATTTTGGGATAGCTCGTGTGCGGCCGTTGTCGTCAATGGCAACGAACACAAAAACTCCTTCGGTGACTTTGTGCAGTTCGGTCTTGCCCTGGTTGACGGCCCACACTTCAACCTGAACGTGAATTGAGCTTCGCCCGGTACGGACCAGGGTTGTGTAGCAGCTAACCACGGCGCCAACCTTGACCGGTACCATAAAACTCATTTCATCAATTGCAACCGTTGCCACGCGACCGTGGGCAATGCGCTCAGCGGTAACCAGGCCGGCTAAATCCATCTGTGAGACCAGCCAGCCGCCAAAAATATCACCGCTGGCATTGGTGTCTTTGGGCATCGCAACCGCTTGCAAGGTGAGCTCGCCTAAGGGTGTTGGAACTTCATCATCGGCAATATCGGTCATAGTTTTCCTTGAGAGCTGCGCTAAATTCTATTGGTAAATGGTTTGCGGTAACCAGGTGGCCAGTTGTGGCCAAAACGCCAGTGCCACCAGCATCAGAACCTGAATAATAATAAACGGTATCACACCGCGATACATTGCGCTGGTGTCAACGCTGTCGGGTGCTACCCCGCGCAAGTAAAACAAGGCAAAACCAAACGGTGGGGTTAAAAAAGATGTTTGCAGATTAATCGCAATCATCACGCCAAGCCACACCGGATCCAGCCCCATGGCTAACAGAATAGGTGCAACGATGGGTACTACAACAAAAGTGATTTCGATGAAATCAAGAATAAAACCCAGCAGGAATATTGCCAGCATCACCACCACCGTGGCGCCCAGCACGCCGCCAGGCATCGCTTCAAAAAACCCCTGAATTAATTCTTCGCCGCCAAAGCCGCGAAACACCAGCGAAAACACGGCCGCGCCTATCAAAATCATAAACACCATGCAGGTAACATTCAGCGTGGAACGCGCCACATCAGCCAGTACTGTGCGGTTCAGTGCGCCATGCATCCAGGCCAAAATCGTGGCCCCCAATGCGCCCACCCCGGCGGCTTCGGTGGGCGTGGCAACTCCAAAAAGAATAGAGCCTAACACCAGACCAATCAGAAAAATCGGTGCGGCAATACTGCGAAATTTTTCTGCAGTACTGGTATCGGGCAGTAATGACTTGTCGATTGCCGGCGCGTCTTCAGGTCGTAGCCAGGCGTGAATCAACAAGTAACTGATGTAGGCCAGCACCAATAACAAACCTGGAATCAAGGCGCCAACAAACAAATCGCCTACCGACACGGTTTTCGGAGAGAAAATGCCCATGTCCAACTGTGCCTGCTGATACGAGCTGGACAGAATGTCGCCTAGTAAAACCAGCGCTATGGAAGGCGGGATAATCTGGCCAAGGGTGCCAGTCGCGCTAATGGTGCCGGTTGCTAAAGCGGGCGAATAACCCTGGCGCAGCATGGTAGGTAAGGACAGCAAACCCATGGTAACAACCGTGGCGCCAACAATGCCGGTGCTTGCCGCCAGCAAGGCGCCCACCACAATAACCGATACGCCCAAACCACCGCGCATTTGTCCGAATACCGCGGCCATGTTCTGTAACAGCGCTTCGGCGACTTTGGATCGCTCCAGCATGATGCCCATCAACACAAACAGGGGTACTGCAATCAGCGTTACATTATTGATGGTGCCAAAGATGCGATTTGGCAAGGCAGCCAGAAAAGCCGCATCGAACACGCCACTTAGCGTACCCACTGCGGCAAACAGCAGTGCGGTCCCGGCCAGACTGAACGCCACCGGGTAACCGATGATCAGCACCAGGCAGATCACCAGAAACATCAATATGGGTATCAGCTCAATCACGGCTGCGCAGAACAAGCAGGTTCTTGATGATCTCGGCGATCGCTTGAATCAACAACAAAATGGCCATCATTGGTATCAGGCTCTTGAGCAGAAACACGGCCGGAATACCGTCTTTTTCTACCGATGTTTCCCTCACCGCCCAGGCATTGCTAACGTAGTCCTGACTGGCGTACAGCAAATACAGGCACAAGGGCAGCAGAAATAAAACACTGCCGGTCAGATCTATCAGCGCTTTTCGTTTGGCGCTGAAATTCCGGTATAGAATATCCACCCGCACGTGCTCACCTTGTTGCAAGGCATAAGCCGCGCCCAGCATGAATACGCAGGCGTGCAAATAGGTCACAGACTCCTGCATCGCAATAATGCTGATACCAAAGCCGTAGCGCAGCAACACAACCAGGCAGCTGATCAGCATCATGGCGTAGACCAGCCAGGCCAGAGCGCGCCCGGTAGCGGTGCTGATGGTATTACAGAATGTCGCAAGTCTGATCATAAGCGGCGGATTATACGGGCTTGCCGGTCTGCTACAATACGGCTTGTCTTTTGTTGGCAGTTTAGGGAAACCATGATTGTTATTTTGTCACCGGCCAAAACGCTAGATTTTGACAGCAAGCCGACCACTAAAACCCATAGTCAGCCAGAATTCCTGGCCGATTCTGCCGAGTTAATCCAGCAATTACAACGGCTGTCGCCGGCGGATATCTCCGGCCTGATGGGCATCAGTGACGCACTTGGCGAGCTGAACTTTGACCGCTATCAGCAATGGCAGGTGCCGTTTTCTCCAGCGAATGCCAAACAAGCAGCACTTGCCTTCAAAGGTGACGTATACACAGGCCTTGAAGCTGAGACCTTCAGCAGTGCCGACTTCAAGTTTGCCCAGAAACATCTTCGAATCTTGTCAGGGCTTTACGGCATGTTAAAGCCACTGGACCTGATGCAAGCCTATAGGCTGGAAATGGGCATCAAGTTTGCCAATACTCGCGGTAAAAACTTGTATGAGTTTTGGGGCACACAGCTGACTGAGCAATTGAACGCGCAGCTGAAAAAGAATAAAAGTGATGTGCTGGTTAATCTTGCCTCAAATGAATACTTTAAAGCGCTGAAGAAAAAAGACATTAACGTTGAGATAGTCAGCCCTTCATTCAAAGACTACAAAAATGGCGAATACAGAATGATCAGTTTCTTCGCCAAAAAAGTACGTGGGCAGATGGCGGCCTGGATCATCAGGAACAAAGTAACGTCAGCGTCTGATTTACTGGACTTTAGTGTTGACGGTTACAAGCTCAACAAGAAACTGTCTTCACCAGCGGTGCCTGTGTTTACTCGCAAACAGCCGCCACCGGCTACATAAACTCCATAACTTCAATGCCCAGCAGGTCCAGGCCGCGCTGCAATACCTGACCGCTGAGTTCACACAAGGCCATGCGACTGGCGCGAGTGTTTGGCTTAACGTCGTCTTTCAGAATTGGGCAGGCTTCGTAAAAGGTCATGAATGCACTGGCCAACTCGTACAAATAGGCGCACAGCACATGCGGGAAGGCATCCGCGGCTAACTGATCAATCGTTTCCGGAAACTGCAACAGCAGTAGCGCCAGTTCACGTTCGCTGTTTTCTGCAATACTGAGTGCACTGATATCAGCAGATTCGCAGTTGGCTTTGCGGAACACGCTGCGTATGCGTGTGTAGGCGTATTGCAGATAAGGTGCTGTATTGCCCTCAAAGCTGAGCATGGCGTCCCAGTCGAACACATAATCATTGGTGCGCGTGATACTTAAGTCGGCGTACTTGATGGCACCGATGCCAACTTTACGTGCAACTTCCTGCCGCTGTTCTTCGCTGAGTTCGCTGTCACGCTGGCTTAATAGTTCAGCCGCTCTCTCAACCGCTTCCGATAACAATTCGGCCAGTTTTACGGTACCGCCAGTACGGGTCTTAAATGGTTTGCCATCCTTGCCCATCATTGTGCCAAACGCATGATGCTCAAGACTCACATCATCAGGCACCAGACCGGCTTTTCGGCCGATAGTGAACAGTTGCTTCATGTGCAAGGACTGACGCGCATCAATAAAATACATCAAGCGCTTAGCGCCCAGCGTGTTACAGCGAAAGTCCAGAGCGGCAATATCAGTGGTGGAATACAAAAACCCGCCGCCCGACTTTTGAATAATCACTGCACCGGGTTTGCCTTCCTTGTTCGCAAACTCATCCAGAAAAACTACCTTGGCGCCGTTGTCGTCTACTGCGATTCCGCGTTGCTCCAATTTGGCGACGGTATCAGCGAGCATGTCGTTATACGCGCTTTCCGGCTTAATGTGCTCTCGAGTGAGGGTTACACCCAGCATGTCATAAATGTCCTGGCTGTGATCAACCGAGACGTCAATGAACTTTTGCCACAGCGATACGCAATGTGCGTCGCCGGATTGCAATCGCACCACATAGTCACGTGCTTTCGCAGCAAATTCAGGGTCATTATCAAAATGCGTTTTGGAGCGCTGGTAAAATGTTTCCAGATCGCTGAGAACCATGTTCTCCGCATCTTCAATACTTTCCAGTTCCGCAATCAACATTCCAAACTGGGTTCCCCAGTCGCCCATGTGGTTTTGCCTGACTACCTCAAAGCCCTGGAACTCGAGAACACGCGCAAGCACATCACCAATGATGGTAGATCGTACGTGGCCTACGTGCATTTCCTTGGCAAGGTTGGGTGCGGAATAATCCACAACAATCAGTTCTGAGCGAGAGCCGGGCTGGGCCGCTTGAAGGTTAGCCGGCACGCTGGCCAGCTGCGCATTCAGAAATGATGGTTCCAGAAATATATTTATGAATCCAGGGCCTGCTATTTCGGTTTTACTGGCAATACCATCGAGATCAAGTTGATCGATTACCTGCCCGGCCAGGTCGCGCGGTGCAGACTTCATTTTCTTTGCCGCACCCATCATGCCATTGGCTTGAAAATCACCGAAGCTCGCCTGCTTGCTGCGCGCAATCGCAGGCGGGCAGGCCGGATCAATGCCGGCAATCAGCATGGCCTCAGCAAATCGCTGTTCGAGAATGGTTTTGATTGACATGTGATTGGCGCCGACAGGTAAGCCCACAATTGTACCTAAGAGTGGTAATGCAGAGTATGGAATTTTTTCTGTGTGCGTGGCACTCTTTCCACTGGAAGGAAAAGCCATATGCAACGACAAAAAAATTGGCGCTACTATTTATTTCAACCCTACAAATGGTTGGTGTTCGGGCCGGTACTGGTATTATCCATGCTGCTCGCGGCGGTTTTCATTCTACTGTTTTGCCGCTGGCTTCCGCGTTATTGTAACCAAAAAGTAGCACCCGGCTGGTGTTCGCTGAATACGCTCACTGCATTAAGCAGTGTTGACGTGCGCGGCCAGCAGCGCATGGACCCACGTCAGTCCTATATTATTGTTGCCAATCACCTCAGCCATTTCGATATTTTTCTATTGTACGGGCGGCTGGGGCTGGATATTCGCTGGGTCATGAAGCAAGAGCTGCGTTCCTTGCCTTTCTTTGGCGTGGCCGCGGAAAAGCTGGGGCACATCTATATTGACCGGAGTGACAGAGCCAAAGCGCATGCGCAACTCAGAGAAGCGCAATTGAAGTTTACGCCGGGCTCGTCAATCATATTTTTTCCTGAAGGCACACGCAGTGAAAGTGGCGCGTTGTTGCCATTCAAAAGCGGTGCGTTTGTGATGGCCAAGCAGATGCAATTGCCCATTCTTCCTGTGGTTTTGGCGGGCACTGGCGCGGTGGCCCCGCCTAAAAGTCTGGACCTGTATCCTGGCAAAACCGTGATGACGGTATTGGAACCGATTCCTGAAAGCGATGTCATTAACATGAGCCACGAAGATCTTAAGGAACGTGCCAGAAATGCGATACAAGCGCAGCAGCAAAGCGAGCAAAGTGGCGTATAAGCTGGCTTTATCAAGTTTCACGCTAGCTGCGTTGCTAGCGTGTATGCCTAACTCCATTAAAGAGGAGCGAGCCTATGTTGCCAGAACTCTGAGCAACAATCCGTTGGTACAGCATCAAACTGTTGAGTACTCGGGTGGTGTAATGCATGCCGCCAGCGTCGCCCGGCAAAGCTCAGAAAACGATGAGCTGGTCGCAGTGGTCTTCGTGCATGGCACACCTGGCAGTTGGCAGCATTGGGCCTATTTCCTGATGCACGAACAATTACAAACTGAGGCAATGTTGGTCTCGATCGATCGTGCAGGCTGGGGAGACTCAACGGTAGACGAGCAGGCGAAAGCCATAAGCTTTGGTTTTCAATCCCATGCGATCTCGGCCGTATTACAAGAATTGCGTGACAAACAAAAAGTGCAACGAATCGTTCTGGTCGGCCATTCGCTAGGCGCGTCTATAGTGCCGCGGGTAGCTATGGATTACCCTGAACTGGTTGATGCAGTGCTAATTCTTGCGGGTTCACTTGATCCTGAGCTTGGCGGGCCGCGTTGGTTTAATCGGCTTGCGGCTATTCCAGGTGTGTACTGGTTGCTGCCGGATGCTCTGGAGTTCTCCAATCGGGAAATCATAGGCCTGCGCGACAATCTTGAGGCGATGAGCAACCGTTGGGGCGAGCTGACGCAAGCTGTTCGAATAGTGCAGGGCATGCAAGACAAGCTGGTCTACCCCGGCAACATTGATTTCCTCGAGCGAACATTGCCGGCAAGGCAAGTGCATGCCACCCGGTTGGAAGCCGGCCATTTGCTGCATCTGGAACAGCGCCCGCGTCTGTTGTCGGAGCTGCGAGCCCTGATCGCGCCATAAAATGTAAGCAATCAACATTCTGCGTGTGTATAAAGTCGCTGGCGGGGCTGGTTCAGCTTAACTACTTTGTTAACTGAACAAATAGATAGCAAGTAGGCGCTAGAATGCCAAAGTTTTTCTCATCACGACCCAGCGACGACAAGTTTATTCAGGAAAAGGATTCACTGATTCAGGGGCTGGAAGACATAGCAGAATATCTGGGCGATGATGACGCCAAGAAGGTGACCTTGCGACATACGGCGCTGCGCAGTCACGTCAGCGTTGAGTCTGCCAACAGCAAAGAGCGACCAAGCGAGCTCGAAGAACTCGAAGGCGCTTGATACTTCAACAGGCGTAACCGCTTTTTACGCCAGGGCCGTCTCTGGCTCAGCCGCTATTTCAAACTGCAAAGGTTGATTGGTGGCACTCAATATCGCCTGTAAAGAAGCCGATACAATGTCCCGGCTTTTGCCAACGCCACAATAACGCTGTCCGTCTACGCTGAGCTGTACATAGGTAGCGGCGTCTGCACCCGCGCTGTTGCTCAGCGCATGCTCGCTGTATTCCACCAGTACGATTTGCTTACCGCTGTGAATTTGCAAAGCGTCAACAAAGGCACCCACCACTCCAGTGCCAGTGCCTTGTAAATTAATAGTTTCACCACGATAGATAACGGTGGCGCTCAGTCGCTCCTGCTTGTTTTCACGGCTGAGTTGATAGCCTTTTAATTCGTACGGCGTAAACTGCTCAATATACTGCTGGCTGAACAAGGCACCTATTGCCTCGGGGCCTACTTCGGCTTCAGTAACTTCTGCGTGTTTTTGCACAACGCCGCTGAAATCAATCTGCAGCCAGCGCGGTATTTGCATGCCATGCTCTTGTTCTAACACATAAGCTACACCGCCTTTGCCGCTCTGGCTATTGATACGGATTACTTCCTGATAAGAGCGGCCGAGATCGGAGGGGTCAATTGGCAGATAGGCCACTTCCCACAGATCGCCTTCTTCGCGCTTGTTAAGACACTTGCGAATGGCATCCTGATGACTGCCAGAGAACGCGGTAAACACCAACTCACCGGCGTAAGGGTGGCGCGGGTGCACAGGCAATTGGGTGCAGGCTTTTACGCAGCGAATAATCTCGTCCATGTTAGACAAGTCAAGCTCAGGGTCTATGCCCTGGCTGTACAGATTCATGGCCATGGTAACAATGTCCATGTTGCCGGTACGCTCTCCATTACCAAGCAAGGTTCCTTCTACCCGATCGGCGCCGGCCATTACCGCAAGCTCAGCGGCGGCAACGGCGCAGCCACGGTCATTGTGCGTGTGCAAACTGATCACAGCAGCATCGCGATTGGCGAGATGCGTGCAAAACCATTCAATTTGATCGGCGTACACGTTGGGGGTGGTCATCTCTACGGTGGCGGGCAAATTAATAATGCAGGGCTTCTCTGCACTGGGCTGCCATACGTCCATTACGGCGTCGCACACTTCCACGGCGTAATCGATTTCGGTGCCGGTAAAGCTCTCAGGTGAGTACTGGAAAGTCCAGTCGGTATCCGTTTGTTGCGCCGCACAGGTTTGTACAATCTCTGCGCCGTTTACGGCAATGGCTTTGATTCCTTCCCGGTCCAGTTCAAATACCTGTTCACGTTGTACGGTAGAGGTGGAGTTATACAGGTGCATTACGGCAGACTTGGCGCCTTTTAGTGATTCGAAAGAGCGTTCGATAAGCTCTTTGCGGGCTTGTGTGAGCACCTGCACGGTTACATCATCAGGTATCAGGTCTTCATCAATCAGGCGGCGTACAAAGTCAAAATCAGGCTGTGAAGCCGCAGGGAAGCCAACTTCAATCTCTTTGAAGCCAACATTGACCAGCAGTTTGAACATTTGCATTTTCTGGGCAACATTCATTGGGTCAATCAAGGCCTGGTTGCCGTCGCGCAGGTCCACGCTACACCATGAGGGCGCTTGCGTGATGCGCTTATTCGGCCACTGTCGGTTGGGCATGTCCAGGGTTTGGAATACGGGGTATTTGCTGTGGTCAAATCGACTCATGAGTGAAAATCGCCAATGGTTTTGTTGATTCTCCAAGTATAAGAGAACATGGCGAGTGATTGATTGCTAACTCACTACTAAAAACCGATAGTTGCGCTATAATTCGCTACTAATATACTAAATAGTAGTGAATTATGGAGCTGGATCGTACTGATCGTAAAATACTCGCGTTGATGCAGCAAAATGGGCGCATTAGCAATCTTGAGCTTGCTGAGCAGATTGGGCTGTCGCCTACGCCGTGTTCACGGCGGGTTAAGCGGCTGGAGGAGTCTGGCATCATTCGCCAGCATGTGACTTTGCTGGATGCGGATAAGCTGGGGCTTGGTATCAAGGTGATTGTGGGTGTGAGTATGGACAGGCACACTCCAGAGCGGTTTGATAATTTTGCGGAGCAGATTAGACGGTACCCTGAGGTGGTTGAGTGCAGCATTGTGACGGGGCAGGAGGCGGACTTTTTGGTGACGGCTATGTTGCCGGATATGAGTTTTTTTGAGGAATTCTTGTTGGGGCGGTTAACGCGGATTGAGGGGGTGACTGGGGTGCACAGTAGTTTTGTGCTTCGCAAACTGATTGATCGGACGGAGTTGCCGTTGGATCATATTTGAATGTTTGAGGTTTTGTTCTAGTCCGGCGCAGGATCTATGGCTCCCATGTGGGACACGCCGTGAACCCATCCATGGGGGCTTGATTTTCGACATCCTGTCTCAAACAGTCCCACATGGGAGCCATAGACCCTACGCCTACGATGTGTTGCCTACTTTCTTGTTAGTGAGCTAACAAGAGGAATGGCCATTGAAGGATAATCAGTAATAACACTATCCACACCCATTCGATAAAGCTTCTTCACCACACTAGGTTCATTCACTGTCCAGCACGACACATGCATGCCACCGTCCCGGGCATTCTTGACCAGCGCTGGTGTGCACAACTTCCAGTGCGCGCAAAAATAATTCAGCCCGAGCGTAGTAGCGGTCTTTAAATCACCTTTCGCGGTAGCAACTATACCGCGTTCGATATGTGGCGCCAGCTCACCAACAAAGCGCAACACATTGGTATTGGAAGAGGTAATAATAATTCGCTTGGCGTCTTTCTTTTTGGCAAAGCGTTCGCTGAGCATTTCTGCCATGCGCTGCATATCGCGCTTGCTGCCAGGTTTTACTTCTAGCTGATATTTTTTAAGTTCAGGTGTGGAGCTTAATAGTTTCTCCAGGCTTGGTATGCCGATTAGTTTTTTGCCTGGCCACTGCGGGCCGAAGCGATTGGCGGTCATTTGTTGTAGTTGTTTTGCAGTGTGTGCAGAGACTTTGCCCTTCTTGTTTGTGGTGCGGTTAACGGTGCCGTCGTGCACGATAACTATTTGACCGTCGCTGGAAAACTGCAGGTCTACTTCTATTCGCCTGACACCTCGCTCGATGGCGTGTTTGCAACCGGCGATGGTATTTTCCGGGGCTTCGCCTGCGGCACCTCTGTGACCATAAACTTGCATTTTATCGCTCCTGGTTGGATAGCTTTAGTGCAGTGCTAGCACTTTGTGTTCATTGGCGCGTAGCCATTTCTGTGCGACTTTCCGTTCAGGGCATATGCTGTCTACTGCGGACCAATACGCGCGCGAGTGGTTCATGTGTACCAGGTGGCAAACTTCGTGGGCTACCAGATAACGCACGACCTCAGGTGGGCCCAGCATGATTAGCCAGTTGAATTGTATGTCGCCTTCGCGGGTGCAATGGCCCCAGCGTGATTTGGTTTTCTTGAATTTTATATTCCGAAGCTTATGGGCAACCTGGGCTTGCTGGGCTAAATCTTTGGCCAGTGGGGTGATGTAGTCTGTGGCTTGTGCTTTTAACCAGCGATGAAATTCACTTGCGGCATCGGTAAACAAGTCGTCGGCGGGAAGAATCAGTTCCTTCCCACAGATATCGGTTTCAGCATTGGCTACGTGTTTGATCTGCAGCGATTCGCCAAGATACGGAATGTTTGCGCCATCGCGCAGGCTGTATTGTTCGCTCTTGCGTTGCTGCTCGGCGAGTAACTGTTGTTCTATCCATTCGCGCTTTTCATGCACGAACTGTTTGATCCAGTAGTTTGGGGTGCGGTTGGGTACGCGCACTTCGGCTTTGCCGTTGCGTACGTAAATAACGGCGGATTTTCTTCGGGAGCGTTGTACCTCAACGTCGAAGGGCAATTCGGGTTTTATTTTCAGGCTGGAGCCGAGCATATCTATAAACGTTTTCGTAAGCTGTGCCTATAGAGAAATATTTTCGCCATAACCGTGGCCAAAGCCGCTGGATGGGTCTTGAAACGATTGTATAACTTCCAGAAATTCGCTGCCGTATTTTTCAAGCTTGGCATCACCCACGCCGTTGAGTTGCAGGAAGGCGCTTGGGGACAGTGGTCGGTACTCCATCATTTCCATTAGGGTTGCGTCATGAAAAATAACGTATGGCGGCACACCTTGTGTTTCGGCAAGTTTGGTGCGGGTTTCTTTCAATGCATCCCACAGTTGATGATCCGATTCGCTTAGCTCACCATACTGGCCTTTGGATTTCTTATTGCGTGGTTTTTTGCGCAGTGCTTCCTTGGTGTCTTTGCGCATAAAAATGGTTTCTTCACCACGTAAGATAGAGCGGCATTTATCGCTGAGCTTAAGCGCGCCAAAGGCGTCGAAGTCTACTTCCAGATAAGAGCGTGCGACTAATTGCCGGAACACTGAACGCCATTGGTTGGCGTCCAGGTCTTTGCCTATGCCGTATGTGCTTAAGGCATCGTGCCCCCACTGCCTAACCTTGTCGGTGTCGCCGCCGCGCAATACGTCAATGATATGGCTTACACCAAAACGTTGACCGCTGCGATATACACAAGACAAGGCTTTCTGTGCGGCTTCAGTGCCATCCCAGGTTTCGATGGGGTTAATGCAGGCATCACAGTTGCCGCATTGTTCAGGACTGTTTTCATCGAAATACTGCAACAGCGCATGCCTACGACAGGAGGTAATTTCGCACAGGCCAAGCATCGCGTTCAGCCGGTGTTGCTCTATGCGCTTGAACTCTTCGTTGCCCTGAGAGTCTTCCATCATCTGGCGCAGCTTGATTACGTCTTGCAAGCCATAGGCCATCCACGCGGTGGCAGGCTCGCCATCGCGGCCGGCGCGGCCGGTTTCCTGGTAATAGGCTTCGATGCTCTTGGGTAAATCAAGGTGTGCTACGAAGCGTACGTTGGGCTTATCAACACCCATACCAAACGCGATGGTAGCAACAATAATCACGCCTTCCTCGCGCAGAAATCGCTGTTGGTTGCGTTGGCGTTTGTCGCTGCTCATGCCGGCGTGGTAGGGCAGGGCGTTAAAACCCTCGCCGCTCAACCAATCGGCTATGGATTCTACTTTCTTGCGCGACAGGCAATAGACAATGCCGCAGTCTTCACTGTGCTCATTTTTTAGAAAACTGAGTAACTGGCGTTTTTCATTTTGCTTGTTGGTGATGCGATATTGAATGTTGGGCCTATCAAATCCGCAGATAAATTGTTTGGCGTCTTCCAATTGCAGGCGCAGCACAATTTCGCGTCGGGTTCGTTCATCGGCGGTAGCTGTGAGTGCTATACGCGGTACTGTTGGAAATTGCTCGTGCAGCAAATTAAGTTGCAGGTAGTCTGAACGAAAGTCGTGACCCCATTGCGCAACGCAATGCGCTTCATCTATGGCAAACAAGGCTGGCGTTACGCTGTGCAACATGTCCAGGGTTCGTTGTTGCACCAGTCTTTCCGGTGCAATGTACAGCAAATCCAGCTGACCGTTGGCGTAGGACTGTTCTACTTCAAAGGCCTGCTGCGCTGACAGGCTGGAGTTAAGAAACCGCGCATCAACGCCCAATTGGGCAAGCGCATCTACCTGGTCTTGCATCAGCGCAATCAGTGGCGAGATGACAACGGCAGTGCCGTCACGCAATAGCGCGGGCAACTGGTAACACATGGATTTACCACCGCCGGTTGGCATCACAACCAGTGCGTCTTTACCTGACGCCACGCGTTGAATAATTTCTTCCTGCGGCTCGCGAAACACGCTGTAGCCGAATACCTGCTGCAGAATTTGCAGCGCCTCAGACATGAGACTCAGGCCTCAGAGCTTTGCAAAAACGATTCGCAGTAGCTTTTGGCCTGCTCGGTAACAGGAAGCGATTGGCAATGCGTTTGTGTGGTGTTGCGAAACTCCGCAAGTGCGGCCATGCGTGGGGCATTGTCACCTGCCCACTCTCGTAAGCTCTCATCAAGACCTTCCAACCGGGTGCGAGAGCGCTGATACATTGACTTGCTGGTGGCCAATTCGGCAAACACCTCATTGAAACCGCTGCGCACCGCAGCCAGGTTGTCGGCATCAAGTTCGAGAACGGTTCGCAGGTAATTAACCCCCCACTGGAATCGGGTGGCCGGTCCGCGGGCTTGATCAAAGGCTTTGCGCCGCCACTCAATGGCAGCATCGGCATTACCGAGCTTCTGTTCGATGTCGGCGAGTTCGCCCATGAAATAATAGACGTATTTAGAGCGTGAGACTTCAGCACTGAGCAGTTCCTTTGCTTCGGTGAGTTGGCCCGATTCAACGAGCATATTCCCTGTTGCGTTTATTGTGGCATGAAACTTGGGGTCAACGCGATCCATTTTTTCTGCATCAGATCGTAAAGCGTTGATTCTTGCTAACACACCGTCAGCCAATTCAGCGTCCAGCGCTTTGTTAAGTCCAATCAATGCACGCAAAGACTGAATTCGTTGAAACAGCTCTGCGTCAGCATCGTCACTCATGGTTTCATACAAGGTTCGAAACCGGGACTGCAGCTCTGGTGTCAGAATTGCGGCCAGAGATTCGCCGGTATCCAGAAAAAGATACAGGTTGGACTGCAATCGCTCCGGCTGTGCCAGCACGTCGCTGAGCAGCGTTGCGGCTT
This sequence comes from uncultured Pseudomonadales bacterium, assembly GCA_964352475.1. Classification (GTDB taxonomy): domain Bacteria; phylum Pseudomonadota; class Gammaproteobacteria; order Pseudomonadales; family JAUIET01; genus JAUIET01. The sequence goes on from CAYGSL010000002.1 coordinate 127,918, forward strand.
GTTGCCTGTCGCTGTCTGCCAGCTCAAGGTTGCCATCCGAATCTGTGGCAGCCATGAGTTGTTGCTGCAACTGCATCACAGTCAGCCCCGCTTTTTCCTGGTCAGCTGATGCCGGGCAGTGTCTTGCGGCCGCGGAAAACACCTGGCTTAACACGGCGGGTTCCAGTGGCTCCGGGTCTTGCTGCCAGGAATGTTGCGCTAACAGGCGACATTCAGCCTGGGTCAGTGCAATCGCAGGCTGGCCTAACTCGGTTAGGATACGTTGCGCCAAATTGCCTACGGGTTGCAGGTCATTAAGCGCGTACTGTAATACGTTGGCGTAGGCGCCCAAGTCCAGGCCATTGGGAATTCGGGTGAGTTCCTCGCCACTGGTATTAAAGACCACCAGCGTCGGGTAGCCCATCACGCCGTATTGTTCCGCATACTTCTGCGCACCGGGCGTGTCGCCGTCTAGATACACGGGCACAAACTGCCGACTGGCCTGAATAAATGACGGTTCCTGGAACACAGTTGCCTTGAGCTCATGACACGGCGGGCACCACACGGCGCCCCAGTACAGGAATACCGGCTTGTTTTCGGCCGTTGCCCTGGCGAAAGCCTGGTCCACGCTGCCGTCAAACCAGTGGATACCAGCCGCTGAATGATCAGCTGTGTTCTGCTCGGCTACTTTCTCAGTCTCTCTGTCTGTTGCCGGCTGACCGCAGGCCGCAAGTACCAGTAGCAAGATTAGTAAGACATGAATATTCAAGCAGGTTAACTCCTGTTAAAGCAGCGCGGTGCAAAAAGGTATTATGCTGCCAGACAGCGTAAAACAACAGGGTAGCTACATGAGTATTCTTGAGCGATTTCGATTAGATGGCAAGGTGGCACTGGTCACCGGTGGCGGGCGCGGTATTGGCGAGGCCTGTGCGCTGGCGTTTGCGGAGGCGGGGGCCAACGTGGTGATTGGCGCGCGCACCGAATCGCAACTGGAAATTGTGGCCGAGAAAATACGAGCTATGGGGCAGCGCGCATTGGTCGTGCCGCTAAACGTGATGAAGGATGACCAGCTGGCGAATTTTGTTGATCAGGCAATGATGGAGTTCGGTCGAATTGATATTCTTGTTAACAACGCAGGTGGTGGTGCGGGGCCGGCACCGGCATTACAGACGTCAACAAAACAAATGGAGGCTGATTTTCGTTTCAACACCGTATCAGCGTTCGAATTGAGCAAACTGGTAGCACCACTGATGGTTGAAACGGCTGGTGGCGGCTCTATTGTGAATATCTCATCGGTGGCCGGCAGGCACCCGCACTCTTGTTTCGCAGCCTACGGTGTTGCGAAAGCATCATTGTCGTTTCTTAGTCAGGAACTCGCCCAGGAATTTGCGCCGAAAGTGCGGGTAAATGCGATTGCGGTCGGTTCTACAAAAACCAGCGCGCTGGATACGGTGCTTACGCCTGAGATTGAACAGGCCATGGTTGAGTTAACTCCAATGGATAGGCTTGGTGAAGTAGAAGATATTTCCGCCTGCGCCTTGTATCTGGCCGCACCAGCGTCGGGCTATTTGACGGGTGATGTGATCCAGGTCAATGGCGGCTTGCAAACATTGAACATGATCATGCCACGCGCCTTCGATTAAGCTCATGGACCGCGAAGAACAAATTACCCGGTTGCTGGACAAGCAAGCCATTACCGATTTGCTGTACGCCTACTGCAATGCCGCAGATCGGCACGACAATGAAAAAATGCGCCAGTTATATCACGAAGACGCGATTGATGATCACGGCGGTTTCTTCAAAGGCCCGGCCATGGATTTTATCGATCATTTGCCTGACATTCAGAAATCCATGCGCATTCTGCATCACAACCTGACAACAATGAACATTGCCATTGACGGCGACTATGCCGAAGGCGAGATCTACGTACTTGCTTTTCACCAGGCACTGAATGAAAACGATGAGCCCATTGATGTGTTGATAGGCGGTCGCTACCTTGACAAGTATGAAAAGCGCGACGGCATCTGGAAATTCAGTTACAAGGCTGTGCTGGCAGACTGGGTCAAGATTAGCGAACCAAGTGAGGTACGTCTTGACCATCCTTTTGTGGCTGGCTCGCACATAGGCGAGCCCGGGCCAGGCGACCCATCGTATGCAACTTTTCGCTTGTTAACGGCTGGCAAGCCGCCGTTTAAGCACTAATTAGTCCTTTCATCGGGCGCTTCGTCGGCGTTTTGCTGCGCCAGGCCAGATGCACGACGAACTGTGCTGTAGTCGAGATTAACTTCGATTAATGTTGCGGGATTGAATGTACCGGGTCTCTCCACGCAATGTCGAAAACGCCGTTCTCTCTGCTACTGAGCAGTTTGCTACTTTCGCTTATCTCCAATCATGCCATGGCACACTCTGCCATGTTTCCAGATCAATTCCGCTATGACGGCAGTGATGAGGGGCGTCTTGAACAAGCGCAAGCCAGTGGCGGGCCAGCCAAAGCCAGAGCGGTTTTAAGTAACCAGAATTGTGTCGATGGTCTGGCTGGTGATTACCCCTGCCGCAATATCGACTTGCGCTCACTGATGAGTAAAACCGAATTGGGTGGCGGTGACACGTATCTGAATGATATCTGGGGTTGGACAGATCTCACTACCGGCACCGAAGTGGCCATTGTAGGGCGTGAGAATGGCACTTCGTTTGTTGATATTAGCGACCCCGCCGACCCACAGCTAATGGGCTTCCTGCCATCGTCAAATGGCGGCGTTGGCGACTGGCGCGACATTAAGGTGTATCAAGATCATGCCTATATAGTGGCCGACGGTGCCGGCAATAATACGCACGGCTTACAGATCTTTGACCTGCGTACATTGAGCGGCATCACTCCAGGAAGCACGCTCAGCGAAACAGCTACGCACACGGGTTTTGGCAATGCGCATAATATTGCGATCAACGAAGACAGTGGTTTTGCCTATGTCGTTGGGGCTAACCAGTGCAGCGGCGGCTTGTATATGCTGGATATTTCCACTCCGGCTAATCCGCAGTTCGCCGGGTGTTTCTCGGAAGACGGTTACACCCACGACGCGCAATGCGTGGTGTATCAAGGTCCTGATACGCGTTTCTTTGGTCAGGAAATTTGTGTTGCCTACAACGAAGACACGCTGACGGTTGTTGATGTAACAACCAAAAGCAACCCGGTGATGTTATCCCGAACGCCCTACCCAGGAGCTCAATATACCCATCAGGGCTGGTTTGTCAGTGACAACCATACCTATATCGTTATGAATGACGAGCTGGATGAACAAAATGATGGTGTGAATACCACCAGCTATATGTGGAACATGAGCCTGCTGGATGCACCGATTGAGACCGGCAGGTACCGCGGTAATTCCAGGGCGATCGATCACAACATGTATACCCGGGACGGCTATGTGTTTGAATCAAATTACCGCGAAGGACTGCGTATTCTCAATGCCAGCAACGTAGACCTTGGCTCAATGAGTGAGCGCGCGTATTTCGATACCATTCCATGCTCTAACGCTCCGCGTTTTTCAGGCGCCTGGAGCAGCTATATCTACTTTGCCAGCGGTAACGTTATTGTTAGCGATATTGAGGCAGGATTGTTTGTGCTTAGACCCGACACGGCCGCAATTGCAGCGAATGCCAATAATGCGGCTCCTGCCAGCAGTCCGGTATGTGCGCCCGAGCCAGAGCCTACGCCCGAGCCAGAACCTGAGCCTACACCTGAACCAGAACCTACACCTGAACCGGAACCTGCACCCGAGCCTGAACCTGCGCCCGAGCCAGAACCTGCACCCGAGCCTGAACCTGCGCCCGAGCCAGAACCCGCTCCTGAGCCGGAACCCACACCAGAGCCGGAACCTACACCAGAGCCAGAGCCCACTCCTGCACCAATGCCTGAACCTGAGCCTGCTCCCGAACCAGAACCTGCGCCGGAACCCGAACCTGCGCCAGAACCAGAGCCTGCACCAACACCACAGCCAGCGTCGCCTCAACCGGCCGCTGAAGCCTCTTCCGGTGGTGGCGGTGGCAGTACTTCGCCGCTGGTAGCTGCTTTACTCGCAGCTGCGGTACTTCGACGGCGAAAAAAGCGCTAGAGCGGAACTTGCTCTCGCTCTTGCGCTCGCCAGAGCGCGGCATAGGCGCTGTCTGATTGCAGTAAGACATCATGGCTGCCTTGCTCAACAATGCCGCCTTCGCCCATTACAATAATGCGGTCTGAATCAACCACCGTTGATAAGCGATGAGCTATCGTCAGACTGGTATGACCTTGTTGAAAGTCCTTTAACGCAGACATGATTGCTTGTTCCGAGCGACTGTCCAGCGACGAGGTTGCTTCGTCAAACACCAAAATAGGCGCACCTTTCAAAATGGTTCGGGCAATCGCCACGCGTTGTTTTTCGCCGCCAGAGAGCTTCAGCCCACGCTCACCAACAGCGGTATCCACGCCATCAGGCAAAGAGGCAATAAAGTCTTGCAAGTGCGCCATTTTAATTGCAGCGCGCACTTCCTTATCGCTGGCATCAATCCGCCCGTAACGTATATTCTCCAAAATGGAGTCGTTGAATAACACGGTATCCTGCGGAACAATGCCTATGGCATCGCGCACTGACTTCTGGGTGCATTGCGCTATGTCCTGGCCATTAATCAGAATCTGACCGGCTTCGCCTTGGCCATCCTGGCTTGGGTCATAAAATCGGAATAACAGCTTCACTAGCGTGGATTTGCCAGCACCGCTGCCGCCAACTAGCGCCACTTTTTCGCCCGGGTGAATAGTGAAGTCCAGGTTGTTCAAAATATCTCGGTCGTTATTGTAGCGAAAGCTCACATTACTAAACTGCACGCTGGGCGGCTTGTCCGTGGGTAGTTGCAGCTCAACAGCGTCAACCGCGTCGCGCACCGAGGGTTGTTCGTCAAGCAAGGCAAACATCTGCTCAATGTTTGCCATTGAGCCTTTAATTTCTCTATACACGAAACCGAGAAAATTGAGCGGCAAAAACAGCTGCAGCATAAACGCATTAATCAACACGAAATCGCCCAGCGTCATATCACCGCTGGCGACTCTTTGCGCTGCAAGCATCATCATGGCGGTCATTGCACCTGCAATGATAAAAGCCTGGCCCGCGTTCAGTGTAAACAACGATAAGCGATTTTTGCGCCGTGCAGATTCCCATTCCGCCAGGTCCAGGTCATAACGATCAGCCTCAAATTTTTCGTTAGTGAAGTACTTAACCGTTTCATAGTTCAACAAGCTGTCTATCGCATGAGTATTACTTGTAGAGTCTGCCAGGTTCGCCGCACGAACAAATCGCGTGCGCCATTCAGTAGTCACAACCGAAAATGCAACGTATAAGGCAATAGCAATAAGCGTGATAACGGCGAAGTGCCAGCCGTAGTTCGCCATCAGCAGGCCAATCACCAGAAAAATTTCCAGAAAAGTCGGCACGATATTAAACACGAAGAAGCGCATTAAAAAACCAACGCCAGTGGTACCGCGTTCAATATCGCGGGCAAGCCCACCGGTTCGCCGATTTAAATGAAAGTCCAGGTCCAGTGCATGCAGATGCTCAAACACCTGCAGACCAATCCTGCGCATGGCGCGCTCGGTAACACGGCCAAACACCGTGTCACGCAATTCGCCAAATGCCACGCTGGAAAATCGCGCCATACCATAGGCCACTACCAGAGCGACTGGAACGACAATCAGCTCGCCACCAACCGGCTCTGCGTCCAGGGTATCAACAATGTATTTCAACAGGAACGGGCCGATCACACTGGCGCCTTTGGCCGCAAGCAGGCAAAGAAACGCCAAGACTATTCTGTTTCGGTAGCCGGCAAGGTGCGGCCAGATCATCTGAAATACGCGCCAGTTCAGTTTTGCATCGGCATTGTCGGCAAGCTGGCCGTGAGGTGACATGTGTTAGCAGCCACCGTCCAGAGCGTTTATCCACTCATTTAACAGTGCTATACCCTCTGCGTGCGCCAGCGATCTACCCAGCTCGGGCATCATGTCACCAGGCTTGGTAGATCGCATTCGAAACGTCATGATGGACCGCTCCGCATTACCCGGAACAATCGAGTATTGTCGATTGCCAGTACCGCGCCCGGCGGCCACCGGCGGTTTGCATACACCCATAGACAGCGCGTTTGTGTTTTGAATATTTAGCAGCAATGCCGATGTGTCGGCAGCGCCGTTGGGGTTATGGCAATGGCTGCAGTTAATATCAAGATACGCTCGAGCGCGCTCATCCAACGAATGTCCAGCGCCGTGCTGCCAATCTGCATTTGCAGTAATTGCTTCAGGTACTCCAGTTAACGACAACTTCTCGCGCCAGGCAGTCAGTTGAGCTGCGCCGTCATGGTAGACAGACGCCTTATGCAAGTGCCTCGCCTTAGGGCCTATGGGCAGCAGTTGTTTGGAACCATGATCGGTTTCATGGCAGCCTGCGCATTGGTTTTTGTCGGGAACTACATAGGCAAATGATTGAGCCTCGCCACTGGCAGGTTCAAGCAGCGACAATGATTTGATGTCTCCGGTGATCTCCAGACTGGCATCGGTCTGTTGGTCATTCCATACGTAAGGCAAAGCCTGCCAGTGGTCGCTGTGGCGAATCAGCAAACGGGTTTCAATCAAACGCACTTTGCCCATATCAAGTGCACCATTGGCGAAGTACTGGGCCTGATCAGCCTCTTTGAGTACCGTGTTAAAGCCGGCATCGGCAGCGCTGGCCCTGGGGTAAAAAAAGGTTTTGGAAATAACCGTGCCTACCGGAAAATCAAATGTCTCCTCGTCGTCATAGGCAATTTGCTGGCCCTCTGGAATCCAAACGGTGCGCAGCTTATGCGCGTAATCAGTAAACAAACTACTGTTTAAATCATACGGTACAGCACGCGTATTAAGCTGCAGGCGCTGATTACCAACAGATAACAATTGCCACGCGCTGAGTTGCTGGGGAACAGCGTCCGCGGCGTGCAGCTTCACGTCTTTTGGGGTCTGCGAACAAGACAGTAGCAGTACGCAGCTAACAAGCAGTAAACAGTAACGGTGCATCTAGCCGCCAAGAGTCATGTCGATCGCGGGCAACTTGGCCAGCTCACACTGATGTGGTGCAATGTCTTTGCTAACAGCTTTAAAATCGTTAGCTGCGTCCAGATTAATGAAACCGGCGCCTTCTTCCTGCACACACAAACGCAAGTCGTCGGGCAGCGCACCATCAACCAGTTTGTCGGGGTTGACCACACCATCCCACAGAATGTCGGGCAAGCTGCCGGTTAAGCCATACTCCGCAATGCGCAGCGCCTTCAAGCGAACATCACCCGGTGTGCCGCCTGCGCCACTCATTTCATTGTCGTAGATAAATATGCTTTCCGGGTAAGGGTCGAAATCTTCAGCGCTTGCTTTCTCGCTAAAAAAACCGGCCGTGAAATAGCTGGTGACTAAAATACTTGCAGTGTTATTGTCTTTTATACGGTTGTTAAACACTTCCACTTTGTCGTTGGAATTAATGACTACACCGGAGCCTGCCGGAACACTGGCAACCGGCGTACCTTCTGCGCCAAAGTTCCCAGTGTTATTGTTGTTGATCTCGTTGTTATACACGCGAGTACTGTGGCCAGGTTGTGGCAGATTAGGCATGTTAAACACCAAAATGCCACCTGTGTTGTTTACGGCTATGTTTTCATACACATCAGCGCCGATGCTGTTTTCTATCTCAATACCAGCCACGTTGTATTCAGCGCGATTTCTGCGCACAACAATATTGGTAGACTGGCCAACGTAAATTCCGGCATCTGATGCTGCAATAGCAACAGAATCTTCAATCAGTACGTTATTCATTTGCACCGGGTAAATACCGTAGGCGCCATTACTGGTTGCCGGGCCATTAGTCCATTCTGTTCGCACCCGCTGCACAATCAGGTTTTCACCTTGATTAATCTTGATGGCATCACCTTTTGTATCTTCAATGGCCAGATCCTGTAGCGTGAAATCGCTGGCGTTTACCAGCAAGCCTTCAGCGCCCTGTATCTGGTTTTTAAAACTGAGCACAGTTTTGTCCATGCCGGCGCCACGCAGCGTAACACCGTCCACATTCAAACTGAGCCCGCGGGTCATATCAAAGCGGCCTTCTGGCAGCTCTATAACGTCACCGGGCTTGGCTGAGATCAGTTTCTGCAGCAAGGATTTCTGAAAATCGTCGGTACTATTATTGGCCGCCGACTCAACCGGCGCGGCTGTCTCCTGACCGCAGGCAAGGATAAACACTGAAAGAGAGATCAAAAGCAAAGCGCGAAGCATAAAGTATTCCCAAAATTGCATGGACTAATGTCGTAGGGTACCAGTTTACCGGTAGAATAAGTGTTATGAAAACTGTCATTCCAAACTTTGCGGGCAAGCAAGTGCTGGTTCTCGGTGACCTGATGCTGGATCGCTATTGGGCTGGCCCCACCACGCGCATATCACCCGAAGCGCCAGTGCCCGTCACACGCGTAGATGAACAGTTTGAACGACCCGGGGGCGCTGGCAACGTGGCGCTTAATATCACCTCGCTGGGCTGCAAGGCGCGATTGCTGGGCTATGTGGGTGACGATGAATCGGCGCAGCTGCTGGAAAGTGCTCTGCAGCAAGCGGGAGTAGAGTGTCAGTTTCAGACCGTTGCCGGCCAGCAGACCGTCACCAAACTGCGTGTGCTCAGCCGCAACCAGCAATTAATGCGTCTGGATTTCGAAAAAGGTTTTGCCGACGTTAATGGAACTGAATTGCGCTGCAGTTATGAACAAGCCATCACCGGCTGTGGCGCGATCGTGCTGTCTGATTATGGTAAAGGCACACTTGCAGATACCAGGCAACTGATCGACCTGGCCCGCGCCGCCAATGTTCCGGTGCTGGTTGACCCGAAAGGCAGTGATTTTGGTAAATACCGTAAGGCGTCATTGATCACACCCAACCAGGCTGAGTTTGAAGCAGTGGTAGGACCCTGTGTTGATGATGAAGACTTATTAAAAAAAGGCGAGCAGCTGCGAAGTCAACTTGAACTGGACGCCTTGCTGGTAACGCGCAGCGAACGCGGCATGGTGTTGTTTCAACGAGACCAGGCTGCTGTTACTTTACCAACCCGCGCACAGGAAGTGTTTGACGTTACCGGCGCCGGTGACACCGTGATAGGTACGCTGGCAGCAGCAATTGCCGCGGGTGAAAATTTTGAATCTGCAATGCAGCTGTCCAATCTGGCTGCTGGCGTGGTGGTCGGTAAAATTGGCACCGCAACAGCCAGTGTGGCTGAACTTCAGCAGGCCATGTTAATGCACGAGCCATTACCGCGCGGCGTTACCGATGAAGATCAATTGTTGGAAACACTCAAAGCGGCCAAAGCAAACAACGAGCGTATCGTTATGACCAATGGTTGCTTTGATATTTTACACGCAGGTCATGTTGCCTATCTTTCCAGCGCGGCTGAGTTGGGTGACCGACTAATCGTTGCGGTTAATGATGACGACTCGGTAAAACGTCTAAAAGGGGAAGGTCGACCGGTTAACGGCGTTCAACAACGCATGGCCGTGTTGTCTGGCCTTGAAAGCGTTGATTGGGTTGTACCGTTTAGCGAGGATACACCTGCTCGACTCATAGCAAAATTACTCCCCGACACATTGGTAAAAGGCGGTGATTATGCTCCTGAAGAGATTGCCGGCGGTGACGCGGTTATAGCCAACGGCGGTGAGGTTCAGGTGTTGCAGTTTATAGATGGCTTGTCTACATCAGCTATTATTTCAGCGATCAAAAAGCGAGTGTGATGTGATCGACACAACAGGTATGTTAGTTGTTACAGGTGGCGCCGGCTTTATTGGCAGTAATCTTGTAAAAGCATTAAACGATGCTGGCCGCAAAGACGTGATCGTAGTTGACGATCTAAGCGACGGACACAAATTCGTAAACCTGGTTGATTGCGATATAGCCGACTATTTGCATTTTACTGAGTTTGAGCAGCGTGTGAAAAGCGGTGAGTTCGCCGGCGTACAGGCCATCTTCCATCAGGGCGCGTGTTCAACCACCACCGAGTGGGACGGCCACTACATGATGGAGAACAACTTTCACTATTCGAAAGTGCTTCTTCACCATTGCCTGCAACACAATATTCAGTTTGTGTATGCCTCGTCTGCGGCTGTGTATGGCGGCAATCAAACCTTTGTTGAAGTGCCTGAATATGAGGCGCCGCTTAATGTGTATGGGTATTCAAAATTATTGTTCGACCAGTATGTGCGCCGGGTTGTTGATTTCGCGCGCCCGTATTCACAGGTTGCCGGCTTACGCTATTTCAACGTGTATGGCCAGCGCGAACAGCACAAAGGTAGCCAGGCCAGCGTTGCATTTCACCTGCACAATCAGTTAAAAAATGGTGATACGGTTAAGTTGTTTGAAGGCAGTGAAAACTACCCGCCCGGCGAGCAGCGCCGGGATTTCGTATTTGTTGACGATGTGGTTGACGTAAACCAGTGGTTATTGGCAAATCCAGACGTGTGTGGCATTTTCAATGTAGGCAGCGGGCGAAGCCAAACATTTAATGACGTTGCCAATGCAGTCATCGAATTTAATGGGCGGGGCGAAATCCAGTACATTGAGTTTCCACCGGGGCTAAAAGAAGCGTATCAAAGCTTCACCCAGGCCGATATTTCCAGCTTACGCGCCGCCGGTTACCAGCAAGAATTTAAAACCGTAGAGCAGGGCGTTAGCGAGTATCTGGCTCGTCTTGGTTAGTTTCTAATACCAGCTTCACTTTAGTAATCACATCCTCAGGCGTAATAAGCTTCATTACATCCGGATGCCGTACTCGCTGCCCCCATTTCACCTGGTCTATGTTTTTTTCCATATACCTGCGCAGCGCCTCAGGATACGCATTCGCAACATACTGCTGGAAACGGTACGGGCCGGTACGCAGAGGGTTACTGCTGGCGTATAGGCCGACCACGGGCGTGCCGGCCAAATTCGCCATGTGAGCAGGCCCGGTGTCGGGCGCAATCAGCATGCGTGCGCCAGACAGTAAAGCGTACAGTTCCCCCAGTGTGGTTTGCCCACACAAGTCCAGTAGTTGACCGCCACACTGCTGATTTATTTGCTGTGCAATTTGTCGCTCATTGTCGGCTGGGCCACCGGTCAAAACCACGGCAAAGCCGCGGTTCTGTAAATATTCGATTACCGGCTTATAGTGCTCTACCGGCCAATTCCGCCAATTGTTTCTCCGCACACTGCTGCAGGCATTGATAACAACATACGCTTGCTTATCTTCACGTCGCTGCAATGCACTGTTACGCACCGCCGAAGGTACATCGAACTGCCAGTTCAGTGGCGTGTCGCTGAGGCCGGCTGCGCTTAAAAACGCCAGAAAACCATCCAGTACGTGCGCTTTTTCCTGCGCGGCAATTTTGTGATTGCTGAACAACCATTGATAATCTGCCGCTCGACGCTTGTCAAAACCAAGCCGCAGCGGAGATTTGATAAACAGACTTAATACGCTGGCGCGCATAGCGGCCTGCATGTGAAAAAGAATATCGAAGTGGCGGCCTTGCATGGTTTGTTTGAATTCACGCAAGCCCGACCAGCCGCTACTCTTGTCAAAAGTGATAAACTCAACGCCCTGCAGATACTGCATCAACTGATGCTCGCCTGTGCCGATCACCCAGGTAATTGCACAATCGGGCCATTGTTGTTGCATTGCGCGCACGACCGGCACAATATTTGTTGTGTCGCCTATGGCCGACAATCGCAGAATACAAACCGAGGCGGGTGGCTTGCTAAACGGCAATAACCTGGATTGAGAAAGTGCAGACGAAGACATACTTGCGCGCAGGTCTGAAAGTGATTGAATACAGCGCGGCTGGCAATGCAAAAGCAAGCGGTGCTGCAAGGCAATACATCCTAGCCAGTTCCGATAGTGCTGTCGAGGACGATGCGCTGCGCAGACTGTTTGAACAGCACAGTAAACATCTGTTGAACACTGTGGCAGACCCGGAGGTAGAGCGCGGCCGGGGCAAAGTGCATTTTTTCGAACATCAGGGTAGAAAACTGGTGTTGCGCCAGTATCGCCGTGGTGGCCTGGTGGCTGAGCTGATCAAACGCAGCTACCTGTGGATGGGCCTGGAAAATTGCAGACCTTTTTCCGAACTGAAGCTGTTAGTGGAGTTGCAGCGAAAACCCGTTAAGGCCTGCAAGCCGTATGCGGCGCGCATTATTCGCAGCGGCTTGTTCTACCAGGCCCAGCTGATTACCGAGCAGGTGGCTGATGCGCTGACTCTCGGTGAATTATTACAAAGCTCGCAGGCAAGCAATCAGGTTTTACAGGCCACTGGTGAAGTGATTCGAGCAATGCACGATGAGAATATTCATCATGCAGACCTGAACGCCAACAATATTCTGATCAGTAACGGCGAGGCCGTGCTAATTGATTTTGACCGGGGAAGCGTGCGCCCATCGGCGCTACTGGATTGGCGCGGGGCTAATATTGAGCGCCTGCGTCGTTCCATCAACAAGCTGCAACAGCGTTATGGATTTAAGTTTAGCAATGATCAATGGCAAATTCTGTTACAGGCCTACCATAACAAAGACGCCGCTTAGCTCACTACTGAGAGCACATTGTTGATTGGGTACGTTTGCCTGAACCACTCGGCAAAATCGGCGGCAGGCAGAGGCTTGCTAATGTAATAGCCTTGCACAAAGTCGCAATTTTCTGAACGCAAAAATTCCAGTTGCTCTTCAGTTTCCACACCTTCTGCCACCACTTGCAGTTTCATGGTCTGGCCCATGCTGATAATCGTTTTGGCAATCGCGGCGTCGTCTTTGTTATGCGGCAAATCAATTACAAAGTCTCTGTCAATTTTCAGATAATGCACTGGAAAGTGTTTCAGGTAAGCCAGTGAGGAGTAACCGGTACCAAAGTCATCAATCGCCAATTTCAAACCAAATTCATTGAGCTCGGTAAGCAACTCAACCACCGTGCTGCCTTTGTCCATGATGCCCGATTCTGTAATTTCCAGCTCCAGCATACCTGGCGACAATCCGGTATCCAGCACGGTTTGTTTTATCGTTTCGACCAGCTCAGCATTCTGAAACTGGATAGAAGAGAGGTTAACAGCAACAACGATGTCGCCCATTCCACTTTCGCGCCACAGAACTTGCTGCTTACAGGCTTGCTTTAATACCCAGTCGCCAAGTTCAATAATCAGCCCGCTTTCTTCGGCAACCGGAACAAACTCTGCGGGCGATACAAAGCCACGCTCGGGATGGGCCCAGCGCAACAAAGCCTCAACACCTTTCAAGCGATTGTTGTTAATGTCGATAACCGGTTGATAATGCAAACTGAAATGATCATGCAGCAGGCTTTCTTGCATGTCTTCTTGCATGCGTCTTTTTGCCTGCACTTTTTGCTCTAGCTTATGGTCAAACAAACGGTATAGACCAAAGCCTGCCTGTTTGGATTGGTACAGCGCGAAATCCGCTTTCTTCATAAGCGAGGCAACGCTGCTGGCATCATCCGGGTACAGAGCAATGCCAATGCTTTGGGTTGTACCGAACTGGCAATTGTCGAAGTGAATGTTCTTTTGCCCTTCATGCAAAATATCACTGGCGTAACTCTGAATAGCGTCTCCACTGCTGATATTGGTGGCGATAACAGCGAACTCATCACCACCCAGGCGGGCGACAGTATCGGTAGTGCGCGATCTGGCCTTCAACTTGCTGGCAATAGATTTTAATAGTTCGTCTCCAGCCATGTGGCCGTAGGCGTCATTTATGTCCTTGAATTTGTCAACGTCTACCAAAATCAATGCCAGCGACAAACCGCTGCGCTCTGCTTGCTCGCTTGCCTCTTTAAGCTTTAGATTAAACAAAGTACGATTCGCAAGCCCAGTGAGGCTGTCGTAGTGGGCGAGTTCGGTGAGTTCATTAGTGTTACTCACTATTTGTCGGCGCCAGCTGGCCGCACGGCTCAATACGAATGCCCACATCAGACCCAGCACTGCTGAGAGGATGTAGTTAAACTGCCTTGCCTTGTCCTGGCTTGATCTTAGCGCCGCCCTGTTACTCATTGCCGTTGAGCTGAGTGCATTTTGCAATTCGAATTGCACTTCGTTGTACTCTGCTTTCAGGTCTCTGTAGTAGTCGTCTTGAAGTATTTGCAAGGCGCGTTCTTTGCGGGAGCTGGCGATGGCGGCAAACGCCAGATCTTCTACGGCGAGCAGGCGTTGGTTGAGCGCATCAATCTTTCTGATCGTCGCCGTTGTACTGCTCATTGTGGCTTTGCGGATACTGGAATCCAACATTGACGATGTTAAGGCGTGGCGCTGTTGCCAAATGCCCATAGGGTCGCCACTGTGCGCGGCAACCTGCGCAGACATGGCCAGAACCTCGTCGTAATAGCGAATTTCACCGGCAATTTCAGCCAGGTTTAAAACGCGCTGCATGCTGTCTTCAATGTTCAGCTGTAATTTATCGAGCTTAAGTTGCGAAAATAGAGTAGCCGCCGCGGTCAACATTACCGCAACAACAATTAGCAATTCAGATTTTCGAGTGCTTTCCATGCGCTCTGTATGCTGCTTCAGTCCATATCTATTTCAGTGTAGATAAAATGGCCAGACATCACAGTGTCAATGCGCTGTGGTGTTTCTGCTCGCGCTGCAGCCAGGTTTCAACAAACTGAGGGATTTCAGCGCGATAAGAGAACAAACAGCAACGCGCAACGATACCGTCAGTTTATCGACAGACCACTATTCGCTAAACGGTAGGCGACCTACCGGGCATAACGCTAGGCAGCGTTCAATGGCTTACTGATTTCGGCCCAGTCAATGTCATAATCATCTGGCATGTTTTCAAACTCCAGCAAGCCAAGCTCGTCGAATTTCGGCCGGACTGCATCTGTTAGCAGTCCAATTCGGCGCAGATTTGGAATGATGCGTGTGAACAACAAGTTTCGAAACTGGCTGACCAGTGGCCCTTTCAGGTACACCTCACGGGCTTCTTCCACGTTCCAGCCAAAATGTTCGAATACGCCGGTTGGAATCAAACGCTCTCTGGCAACCACGCAAGCCTCATAGGCAAACATGGCGCGATCTTCTTTCTCCTGTTCGGAAAGCGTTTGTACGAAGGCTTCCAGATAATTAACCCCAAACGTTACGTGCCGGGCTTCATCGCGAATAATGTAATGCAGTAGTTCACCGACCAAGCTGCCCTCAGACACCATCTTCATAGTATTGAACGCAGACAATGCGAACCCCTCAATCACTAATTGCATGCCAATGAATTTCAAATCCCAGCGCGGGTCGGTCAGAATTTTGTCCAATAGAAATTTGAGGCTTGGATCAATCGGATAACAATGGCCAATGCGGGTCTGAATCAGTTTATTGAATGCTTCTACATGGCGTGCTTCGTCGAAGGTTTGCGACGCCGCATACAGCTTGGCGTTATAACTGGGTGCGCAGCAGGCAAGCTGCGATGCCACCAGCAATGCACCTTGTTCGCCGTGCAGGAATTGCGACAATGTCCAAGCGCTGAGGTGATGATTGACTTCCTTCCTGCCCGCGTCATCCAGTTGCGCGTACGGCGGGTAGTTCAGAAAAGTATCCACGTCTGGCGCAATATCTTCTTTCATAGGCAGCGTCCAGTCTATGTCCACCTCTACGTTCCAGTTCAACTGTTTGCCCAATTCGTAAAGCTTGCGAATGCGATCGTCCTGTACTGAATAATCCCAGTTATAGCTGCCGGCTAAAGGCGTATCAAAAATCTCAACAATGTGTTGCACGTCGGCAGGACTCAGCTCCGGATCATCCGGACCCTTGTATTCGGCGTACTCGGGAAACTCAACTACGCCTTTTGGTGGTGTGCTGACACGTTGTATGTCCATAAAAATCTCCTCTCATCGATAACATAAAGAATACGCTTGCCTAATTGGACAACAAGGTGATTGAATGCCTATATTGAGTCATTGCGGGCCATAACAGATCAATCTATATGCAAGTGAACGTTAAAGCAGCAATTCCAGGCGTAGGTGGACCCGTGCGAATGGTGCTGCTCAAAATGCTTGAAGAACGCGGTGTAAGTGTGGAAAGGCTGTGTAGCGGTACACAATTGCAGGCTTCCGCGCTGCAAGATCTGAATTATGAAATGCCGCTTGACGAGTTTGAGGCATTGTTGGTGCAAAGCCTGCGCCTGTCGGCCTGCCCCGATCTTTTGTTGCGTTACGGCCAGGAAATTAGCCTGGCCTCTCTTGGCGTGTTGGGCTATGCCTTTATGTGTTGCGCCAACCTGCGCGAAGTGCTGGATTTGCTGCTCAGATACCACCGGCTGATTTCGCCAACCTGCGATATTCGGTATTCAGTAGGCGAAAGTGAAGTGTGCATTACCTTGCATAAAGGCTTGCTGAATTCAAAAGTTACATCAATCGACAGCGAGATTTTGTTTTCTTCAGCGACCACTGCACTCACCAGTTTGTTGGGTGAAAACAACCTGCAACTAAGAGCGCAATTCAGTCACGCACCACCCTTGTACTCAAATGCCTATGAATCGGTGTTTGGTGACAATATCGAATTTCAGACTGCGGTTAATAGCTTGTATTGCAACGCCGAGCTGTTGGAGCGCCCGCTGCAATTTGCCAATCCGGTGATGAAGCAAATTTACCAGCAACAATGCGACGCCTTGCTGGAAAGAATGGAGCAGGGGCGTTATAGCATACGTGTGCAGCAGTTGTTGCTAGAGCAGCCAGGCCGCTTTCCTGGCATTGAGCAAACGGCCGATCGCTTGCAAATTGGTTCAAGAACACTAAGGCGTCGCCTGGCAGGCGAGAATACAACGTACAAGCAATTGGTACAGGAAGTGCGCTGTCAGCTGGCCGAGGAATACCTGCGCTCCAGCCCATTGTCTATTCAGGAAATAGCAGATATGTTAGATTATTCTGATGTGGCCAATTTCAGGCGCGCATTTATTGCCTGGAAAGGTGTTTCGCCCGCTAAATTCCGCAGTCACAAATAGCACTTGTACAATACCGCTTTCATCGCGACAATAAACTTTTGTGTGGAGCTCGCGTTTTCATGCGCTTACTTGATACGCTTTTTCTAGCCAGTCTGCTATTAACCCTCACTGTCGGTGCTCACGCTGCACTACCCGCAAGCGATGGTAGCGGTAACCCTCTGCCATCTTTGGCGCCATTAGTAGACAAGGCAACACCTGCGGTGGTGAACATAGCAACCTCTACCACACAACGCAGCAATAACCCGCTGTTCAACGACCCTTTCTTCAGGCATTTTTTTAACGTTCCACAGCGTCAATACCGTGCCAGAAAAGTTCAGAGCGCAGGCTCCGGGGTTATTCTCGATGCGCGAGAAGGTATTGTTGTTACCAATCATCATGTGGTTAAAAATGCCGATGAAATAAGGGTTATATTGCATGATGGGCGGGTTATGGATGCAGAGCTGGTAGGCAGTGACCCGGAAGTTGATATTGCGGTATTACGCGTAACTGCACGTAATCTTGTGCAGGTTAAAGTGGCCGATTCAAGTCGCGCTAGAGTGGGTGATTTTGTCATCGCAATCGGCAATCCGTTCGGTCTGAATCAAACAGTAACAACGGGCATCATCAGTGCTCTGGGGCGCACCGGTCTTGGCATCGAAGGCTTGGAAGATTTTATTCAGACGGATGCCTCCATTAACCCGGGTAATTCCGGCGGTGCACTGCTTAATCTGAACGGTGAACTGGTGGGAATTAACACCGCAATTATCGCGCCGTCAGGTGGTAACGTCGGCATAGGTTTCGCGATACCGGCCAATATGGCCCTGGCCAGCGTTAGCCAGATCGTTGAATACGGCGCGGTATCGCGCGGCCGTATTGGCGTTGACACGCAAGACATCGACGAGGAATTAGCGCAGGCTTTCGACCTGCCATCGCGAGCCGGCGCCTTGATAGCAAGTATTGAACCCGGCTCGCCGGCCGATCTGGCGGGTCTGCAGGCAGGCGACGTTATTGTTCAGGTAAATAAAAAGAAGGTTAAGAGTTCGCGTTCGTATCAAAATGCCATTGCCTTGTTGCGCATTGGCGAGCAGGTCGACATTACGGTTGTTAGAAACGGCAAAAACAAAACCGTGCGTTGTGCAATTGCCGACCCGTTCGACTTTGTTAGCAACCAGTTGCAAAGTCCCATGGGTGTGCATCTGGAAGGCGCAAGATTCAAGGAGGATTCCAAACTAGGCCTGGTGGTTGTGCGACTTGAGCAGGGCTCAAATGCCTGGCAGAGCGGTTTGCGTATGAATGATGTGATACTCAGTGCAAACCGGCGCAAGGTCAGAACGGTAGAGCACCTGGACTATGCGCTAAGACTCAGCAATTCGCAGTTGCTGCTGCGGGTGTTGCGCGGCAACGCCGCACTGTATCTGGTGATAAGATAGAAAGCCTGCGTGCTTAGCGCGTATAATTGGGCTGAATTCATTCTCAGGTAATACCATGAACGAACTTAGCGCTCCCGCGAACCCCAACCTGGTTACGCTCACTTATGTGATTTACGGTTTGCACTTGTTTGGTGTGGTCACAGGTCTGACAACCGCGGCGATGGTGGTGACAGCCTTCTTAACCGGCTGGCCATCTATTCTTGCGGTCATATTAAATTATGTGAAGCGCGGCGCCACCCGCGGCACATTTCTTGAGTCGCATTTCAGGTGGCAAATTCGCACGTTTTGGTTCGCACTACTCTGGTTTGTGGTAGCAGGTCTGTTGGTATTGACAGTCATTGGAATCCCCCTGGCCTGGGCATTGGCTGTAGTAGTAGGCTTGTGGGTTGCTTATCGAATGCTGCGTGGCACTCTGCGGCTTCTTAACAATCAACCAATGCCCATCTGATTTGCTATGGATGCATTGAACGAATATCTGGGTGAGCGAAGCTTTGCGAGTTACTGCGAAGAGCTGGATGATCGCGGCTTTATCGTTTTTGAAAACATACTGCCGCAAACTAAAATCGACGGTTTGAAAGACGCGCTTAAGCCGCATCTAGACAGCAATATGCAAGGGCGCAATGACTTTGAGGGCCTGAAGTCTAACCGCGTGTACGCTCTTCTGGCCAAAGGTGAGCCTTTCGTCGAGCTATGCTTGCACCCATTGGCTCTGGCGTTTGCAGAGAAAGACCTGGGTGCTTCGTGTATTTTGTCAGCGTGCCTGGCCATTAACTTACAGCCTGGGGAAACAGTACAACCGTGGCACACTGATGACGGCCATATCACCATACCCAGACCCCGGCCATCTGCGGGCATTAGTACGTTTTGGGTGCTTGATGACACCACCGAGTTGAATGGTGCGACGGAAGTTCTACCCGGTAGCCATAACTGGGCAGAGGGTGATCTTGACTTAAGTGTTTTCAGCGATAAGAACGTACGCGACGTTGATGACGACCCACAGGCGCACCCGGACGCTGTTAAAGTAACATTACCCGCCGGATCACTAATGATCGCAAAAGGCGGATTATTGCATAGAGGTGGAGCGAATAAATCCGATGCTGATCGCTTGATTATTACCCCTCAATACGCTCCAGGCTGGGCAAGACCGTTAGAAAATATGCTGCTGGCTGTACCGCCTGAGATTGCCAAAACGCTGCCGATGCGAGCGCAGGAATTAATAGGCTATTCGATTCATCCGCCTTTTATGGGTTACGTTGATGGCATGCATCCATCCAGAACGCTTTCTGCAGATTAAGAACACGAACAAATTTGATATAAGGAAACTGTTATGACTGTAGATGCGCAACACATCGCAAGTGTTTTACAAGCTTACGTAGACGCTGTTGGCGGCGACAGCGTTGAAGACATTGTCAAACTGTATGCCGAAGACGCCGTTGTTGAAGACCCAGTTGGTTCACCAGCGCACAAAGGGCATGCAGCGCTTAGAGAGTTTTATCAAATAGCCGTAGACTCTGTTGAGAAAATGGTGCTTGAGGGCAACCCGCGCATTCGCGACAATTGGGGTGCTGCGGCTATGTGCGCTTACCCCAAAGGCATGGACATGAAGTTTCGAATGGAAACCCTGGATGTTATGGAGTTTAACGAACAGGGCTTGATTACGCGCATGACCGCCTATTGGGGTGACAGCAACATGGTTGAAGAAAAATAGCTCAGGCTTTACTTTCGTCTCAGTAGCAACAGGCCAAACATAGCCAATAGCAGCGATATACCTAGGCTACCGCCTCCACCGCCCCCAGTACTAATCGCTATTTGCACCTGGGCGCGGTCGTTTAGCTCATCCTCCAATGGCAACTCAAGCATATCTACTGAGTCCGCTGGCCCATATTCGGCCACCAAGCTGCCGTCAAAGGTATCGTAGATCTCAATCAGTACGTCGTAGTAATCCGCCGGATAGCCTTCGACCAGATCGGTTTCCACCACGTAGTTATCATTGGCATCAGACTCCAGCACACTGAAATCTTCGGTGACTGCGTATTCCGTCCAAACGCCGCCATTACGGCTTAAATAAAGTCGTGCGTATACATCAGCAAATAAATAACTGCTGTCTACATCAAAATCCACGATCAGCCGAGTGTAGTGACCATCTGCGTCGTCGTCGAATTGCAGTGCAGTGACTGCTGAGTACACCCAAAATCCGGTGTTCAGTATTGCTGCCTGTGAGCGTGGTCTGGTCTTGTGGCCCTCGTGCTCTTTGTTCAGCATGTTCGCAGCATTCGATCGGGTAAGTTGCTTCACCGCCAGGGCGTCACCGGTATTCATTTGTTCATCGGCCGCGTAACTACTCGCCGCAAAGCCCGTCATCAGTACAACCGCTAATGGCAACCACGCAATCTTGTTTCTGAATAAACGCATTTGTCTCTCCTCATCATTCGATAAGGTCATTACAGCAAGCTCTTGCTGAATGAGGGCTGAAATGAAACTGAACGCAAGCTGATTGCATCTGTATGTTGCTTGCCGCATAGTTCGCACATAGTGATCAAGCTGGAGAATAAAAAACCATGAGCAAACCAAGTATTGCATTCCTTGGGTTGGGCGTAATGGGCTATCCCATGGCCGGCCACCTGGCCAAAGCAGAGTACGCTGTCACTGTGTATAACCGCTCAAGCGCAAAAGCCGAGAGCTGGTGTGAAGCGTTTGGTGGACAAACAGCTGACACTCCCAGAGAGGCGGTCGCCAACGCGGATATTGTGTTGGTTTGCGTAGGCAATGACGACGACGTGCGTTCGGTGGTCTACGGTGACGATGGCGCGCTGACTGGCATGAAGTCTGGCTCGGTCTTAGTGGACCATACAACGACGTCAGCCGTTCTGGCGCGCGAGTTGGCAGAGGCAGCACAGCAAGCTGGCGTTGGATTTATTGACGCACCAGTGTCAGGTGGTCAGGGGGGTGCTGAAAATGGCGCGCTCACCATCATGGCAGGTGGTGAGCAAACAGTGTTTGACATTGTTAGTGCCGCGTTGGATGTTTATGCTCGTAAATGCGAGCTAATGGGCCCAACGGGTAGCGGTCAATTAACCAAAATGGTTAACCAGATTTGTATAGCCGGTCTGGTACAAGGGCTTGCTGAGGGCTTGAATTTTGCAGAACTTGCGGGCCTGGACGCGCACAAGGTGGTAGAGGTTATCTCCAAAGGCGCTGCGCAGTCCTGGCAGATGGAAAACCGATTCCAGACCATGCTGGCCGGCGAATACAATCACGGTTTCGCCGTTGAGTGGATGCGCAAAGATCTGGCCTACGGCATTGCCGAAGCTAAATCGCACGGTGCTGAGCTAGCGGTTACCGAAACGGTGAACGACTATTACGCAGAAGTGCTGGACCTGGGTGGTGCACGCTGGGATACATCGTCGTTGCTTGAACGACTTAAACAACGACGAAGCTAAATTAAATCCAAAGCCCTAACTTGTGGTTTTGGGTTTGACCTTGGCGGGCTTGCTGCCTTCGCGCAATTGCTTGTCGATGTCTTCGCTGATCGCATTCATACGAAACTCAGCCAGCTTATTGGTGTGACGTTTAAGGTCTGTAGGCTGGATGCTGGTAGCTGTTTTGTGATCGAGGTTATCTTTCACTTTCAGCTGTTGTTCGGCTTGTGCGTTAGCGGCAATCCCTGCCAGTACCATGATTGCCGTAAATGGTCGTATTCGCGATCGCATTGATCTGCCCCTGAAGATGTGTAGTTGGCTGTGTCTGCCATGTAAAACGTTACTATAGGTAACAAATACAAGAGTAACACACAAGAGCTGCTTTGCAACGAAAATTCTACCTTTCGTCGCCAAGCCCTAAATATTTATCTCAATTGAATCAGTATGATACAGACATAACTACAAGTTATTTGGCAAATAGCCGTGCGGAATGTAGTGTTACTTATGGAATCAGTGCTAGCGAGCTGCTGGAAGACGCTTAAATAGCTTCCAGCTGCCAGGTTTTGTCCCACTGTTCGATCTCGTAGTGGTTTGTTACCGGAAATCCGGGCGGTCGCTGGTCATGCAGGCGCTGATCAAAGCGTACCCGGGTACGATAACGCGGCTCGGTAGCGGTTAGTGAGCCCGCGCTTAGGCTGCCAAACACAGTGAGAATGCCATTATTCCGGTCTGAGTGATTTCGCACCGCAAACCGTCGTTTGGCGTACAAGGCTCCGTGCACTTCCAAATCGCCTGAACCGGTTTTCTCAACGCCGGCAATATCAATGATTTTGTCCGACACCAGACCCAAAAAGTCGCTGGTGTTGGCTGAGGCATCTGCATAAACCAGATCATCGGCAATGGTAATTCGCTCTGGCGAATACACCAGAACCTTGCCTCGCACTTTGCCTTGTACGCACAGGCGCACTTTTTCATCGGCCAGCAGGTAGGCCACTTCACCCGGGAGCTCCAGCCGCTGCACCTTGGTCGCCTCATGCTCGTCACGCAGCTCCACGCTGCCATCTTGCAAGAATGTTAGGTGAGTGTGTTTCGAAAAACGAAGTAATTGCTGCTCGGCTATATTCAGGCTCTCCAGCTGTGGGCGAAAACTGCTGGGCAAGCGTATACTTTTCACGCCGGTTTGCAGGCCACCTCTGAATATTTCCGAGCGGCGAGTATACCCAACCTGGTTCTTCACGTTTATTCTGCGTGCGGCCGTGGTTACTGCACCGTGAAAAACCGGCATGACCTCACGACTGTAGGATATGCTAATTTCCGAGTTGGAATGAAAGCGCCCCTCGAGTTCATCGTTATGAAGCTCAACCCTGGGATCCCAATGATCCACAAGCTGCGCGTAATTCGAAAATGCCAGTTCTTTAAGGCTCATTTGCGTGGAGCGACGCTCGCCATTGTTATCGGTACTGATATCAACCAATACACGATGTAAGCCGGTCTCATCCGTAGGCGGCAGCCTGGTGAATCTGGCTTCGTAGTGCTTGCCCTTGTGCCGCCATCGCTTGCCGGCCTCACTAGCAGGCGTTTCTGTAAGCTGGCGCGCCCATTCGAATATCTTTTTTTGCAGCATCTCTTCCTGTTTTGGTGACAGCGCTGCTTCAACTATTGCCGCCTTAACAGGCTGGCTTATTTTTGTTGCTGCAAATTCAGCGGCAGATAGCGTTACCAGAGTTTCCATCGATTTTAAGGCTTTAGCTGCAATGGCTGTTCCAGCCTCAGGCTGGCTAATCAAGTCAGTTTGTGGCTGGGTACTGATCCTGGTTGCCGGTGCGGGAGTATCGGTTGCGGCCAGCAGCGTTTCAACAAGAGGCTCTGTCAATGGCTCGGCAGGTGCTGGTGCAGGCATAGGAGTGCCGTTAACAAACTCGCTGTCACTGCTGTCGGTGTTTACGCTGACCAGCAGTACGGGCGCGTTTAACTGCACATCAAAACGATCGCCCAGCATTAAATAGGCGGCTGAAAACCCCGCGAAGTGGGCCAACACGGAGCACAGTGTTGCAATAGTTATTGTCTGGCGTATCACGCAATACTACTCCCGATAGCTGCGAGTATAAGGCAAATCTGTGCCACAAACATGGTTCACATTTTCAATCGCCGGCGTACAATCGGCATGTTCAGCTATTTACATCGGTGCTAATGCAATGAGCTCATTCTTATTGATGCCGTTTCTGGCGGTGGCTATTTCGGTAGAACAAGACCCCAATGGCCAACACGATGGCCATCACGTGTGGTCGAAAATCAGCGAAGTGCAAAATTTTGATGGTGAAACCATTTGCCAATGGAAGTGCTCAGGCCTGCAAGGTGGCTTTCGCGGCGAGCATTACGTAAGTACCCATCGGCGTGGATACTGCCCCACACCTCGTACAGTGAGTAAACGCAACTATCTAGAGGAAGACATGCGCGGCAGAAACCACGGCCGTGATATACGTGTTCGCTAAAAAGCAGGTAAAATACTGCCAAGAATAAGCAAACAAAATAGGCATCGTTTTGAACAAATACCTCAACTGGGCGCTGATCGCGTTCGTCGCATTCGTTTTTCTTCAGTCGTTATTCTTTAAGTTTTCGGGGTCTGAAGAAACCGAGATTATATTCAACACTATCGGTGAATGGATGGCCGGCATAGGGCCTCTGGAATCGATTTCTGGTGCGTTCGCCGCGCACGGTGGCTATGCCGTAGGTATAACCGAGTTGATCGCAGTGGCCTTGTTGATCTATCCGGCTACGCGTTTTTATGGCGCGCTATTAGGTCTTGGTGTGATCAGTGGTGCAATCTTCTTCCACCTGTTTACCCCACTGGGTGTTAACCGGGTAGTAGACGCCGCCGGTAATACCGACGGCGGTGCATTGTTCTACATGGCGTGTGGGGTTTGGCTGAGCTGCGCTATCCTGGCCTTCCTGAATCGGCCTGGCGCTAGCTAGTCTTTAACGCTGCAGTGTTTGCAGCAGATTGTTGCTCAGTTTGGCAGGCGCGAGACGGAGGTATTCGACAAGATTGTCGTTTGCCTTGCGCGCAGTTGGTTTGTCACGAAACGGACCCATTGGCCGCCCTTCACGGGTGATGAGAAACCAGCGGTCGCCATCGAAGTAATATCGATCGCTGCGAAAAAATCTCCATGAGGACTCTCCGGCCCTGCTTCTGCTATTTACTGTTTGCATATTCGTCAATTTTACGTTTGGTTCGAAAGACGCAACTTTACTATTTGCTATTTGCACGGGAAATGCCATTTGTCGCCGATTGTGTCGGGATACATTACATATTGCCAGTTTTACGACATGCATCACATTCAGTGAACCGTTCATCGGCCAACGCGGGGTGTGACCGCTTGCACTACTCTAGTAAAATCCCCGTTCACGCATACTGAGAGCATCCACTGTAATGGGCAGGGCATACCAAAACCGCAAAGATTCCATGGCCAAAACCTCGGACATGAAAGCCAAGGTCTACAGCAAATACGGCCGTGAAATTTACGTGTCTGCCAAAGCCGGGGGCGTGGAACCCAGTGGCAATCTGGAATTACGCGGTTTGATAGAGCGCGCCAAAAAAGATCAGGTGCCCGCTCACGTTATTGAGAAAGCGCTAGATAAAGCAAAAGGCGCCGGCGGGGAAGATTTTTCGCGCGCTCGTTATGAAGGTTTCGGCCCTGCCGGATGTATGGTGATAGTGGATTGTTTGACGGATAACCCGAACAGAACCTTTGGCGACGTTCGGGTGTGTTTCACCAAAACCAAATGCAAGATTGGTACGCAAGGCAGCGTAAGCCATATGTTTGACCATAGCGCCATCTTTGTCTTCCAACACGATGACGAAGAAGCCGTGCTTGAAGCGCTGATGATGGCCGACGTAGATGTTACTGATATAGAAAACGAAGACGGCGTAATTTCTGTGTTTGCGCCTAACACTGAATACTTCAAAGCGAAAACCTCGTTGCTTGAAGCTTTCGGTGAACTGGATTTCGACGTAGATGAAATTCAATTCCTGCCGCAAAACACCCAGGCGCTGGATGGCGAAGATCTTGAAACCTTCGAGAAATTCATCGACATGCTCAATGACGTAGACGATGTGCAGAATGTGTATCACAACGTAGAGTTGTCGTAGAGCTTTCGCACTGTGCTATACGCAGTTCTCAGTGCTGTACTGATGCTTCTGGTGTACCTGCCGAGTTTGTGGGTGCGCTACGTGATGCACAAGCACAATACGCAATTAGAGGAAATGCCCGGCACCGGTGGAGAGCTGGCCGAGCATCTTATCCAGCGTTTCGAATTAGCGGACGTAGAAGTAGAACAAACCACCGAGGGCGCAGACCATTACGACCCGGCCGCAAAAATGGTGCGCTTGAGCCCTAGCAATTTTGAGGGCAAGTCCATCACAGCGGTTGCCGTTGCCGCCCATGAAGTTGGCCACGCAATTCAATTCAGTCGCAATGAAACTATTTCGCAGCTGCGCTCACGCTATATTCCAAAAGCAATGCTGATGAAAAAAATTGGCATTCTATTGCTGACACTGCTGCCCATAGCCGGCTTTGTGATTAAGGCACCCGCTGCATTGTTTGCACTGATAGGTTTGAGTATTGGTTTGCAATTGCTCGGTGCATTGGCGTATTTAATTGTATTGCCGGAAGAATGGGACGCCAGTTTTAATAAAGCATTACCGATATTAAAAGAAGGCGACTATCTCCCTGAGCAATACCAGGCGGGTGCGCATAAAGTACTAAAAGCAGCGGCGCTCACTTATTTTGCCGGCGCACTGGCTGATGTAGTCAACATTGGCCGTTGGCTGCTGGTGCTCAGACGTTAAGCTTGCTCGCTTAAATGCTCGGTCTGATTAAAGCTTAACAGCGAACGTGTTTCCAGACAGAACTCGGAAAACGCCGTGTTTTTCTTAGAGTACTGTGTCCAGCGGCGGGTATCATTGTCAATATAGTGGGCCAGCGCAATTCCCAGCGCAACACCGTGCGCTACTATCACAATATGCTCACCAGAGTGTCGGTTTACTATCTCATCAACCGCTGATACAAAGCGGTCTCGCACACTGTTTTGTGACTCACCATTCGGCGTGGCGTAACCTGGGTCTTCCACCAGTTTGCGCATGGTGTTTTCACCAGCCGCTGACAACGACTCAAAAGTTTTGTCTTCCCAGTCGCCCAGATTAAATTCCATCAGGCGTTCATCCAGGTTCACATCAAGCTTGAAGTGTTTGGCAATTTCCTCGGCGGTTATGCGCGCGCGTTGCAAAGGGCTGGCGTAGATCACCGTGGGTTGCATGTAGTTACCGAAGTACTCACCCAGTTCGCGCGCTTGCTGATAACCTAAATCAGTAAGCTTGGTATCGGTGTGACCATGCCAAACGCGGTCAATATTGGCGTATGTTTGACCGTGTCTTACCAGGCCCAGGCGTCCATTTGTACTCATGCTTACTCCGGTCGCTGGGCTTCAGGGCCCGCAATTGCCATGGCTTTCTGGTAAGCCGGTCTCGCCGCGATACGCTCAACGTAAGCCTGAATATTTGGGTAGTCAGCAAGATCAATACCGGTCATTCCAGACAGCATCGTAATTGGAAACATCGCCATAATATCCGCGCAGGTCAGCGCATCGCCAATAATAAACGCGTTGTTGGCCAGTTGATTATTCAGGTGTTTGTAGGTACGACCTTGACGAGAGCTCATGGCTTTCATCATGGAACTGTTTTCTTCGGTTTGGTCGCCGGCAGCCATTTTCGCAAAAAAAGCACTTTGAAGATTATGATTGAGCTGCATCCAGTACATGTAGTCAGCGTAGTTGTCATCCGTTGGCGCTACGCTGAGCTTGCTCTCGCCGTGTCGATGACTGATGTACTCAACAATCGCATTTGATTCCGTCAGCACTAAATCACCATCGCGAATGGTCGGCGAGGTAGCAGTAGGGTGCAGTGCGTGGTAATCCGCTTGCGCCAAAAAATCTTCGCCACGATCGAACCACTGCAAATCATACGGCAGTTCAAGTTCTTCCATTAGCCAGACAATGCGGTCAGATTGAGATAAGCCAAGATGGTAAATTGTGATCATTGTTGTGCCTGCCAGAAACGGCTCAACATAATAACAGATGGTTCATGACGGAAGAATGGCGAAATCCTTTCGCAACGCAAAAGGCCGGCGCAAAGGCCGGCCCGAATAAAGGTATGTGCGTCTATTTTTTCTGAATCCGAATCGATGACACGCTTTTGTTTTTACCTTCCATTTTGATTCTGCCATCTTTCTCCATGATGGTGCTATTGCCGTCAAAGTTGTTGTCTTTATACAAATACACCTTGTACTTGCTGTTCAGATCTATGTACTTCGCTTTGTCGTCCCAGCCATACGCTTCCAATATTCTGTACTCGCCAAATGGCAGGCATAAGGCGTGCTTGGTATTCTTCTTTTTTAAACTAGCCGCTGATTCGTAAAGGCAAACCGGATATCCGCCTCTTCCATCACTGTTCTTCCAGATGCGCACACCTTTCATGGCGCTTCGTCGAATATCAACCGGGCCACTTTTCGATACCGTGGTTTTTGTCATCGACCCCTTCGCATTCTTATGATGGATCTCGGCGGTATAGCCCTTCTTAACGCTAATGTATTGCACTGGTTTTGCATAAGCGCGCGCTATTTTAGTGATTTTCTTGAAGTTAGTATCACCACCACCCATTGCCTTGTAGCCATGACCGCCCACCGTAAAACAGCTGCGCTCTGATTTCAGTTTTTGCTTACCCGCGTTTTCGTAGAAATACATGCACACAGGGTATCCATATTTTGGTTTGGCCGCGCTCGCCATTTGACTGGCGCTGGCGAGCATGACAAACAGCAAGCCAGTGTATGCCAGCAGATTTTTTTGGTTTAATAATCGTGTAAGTGTCATCGCGATTCTCCTGTTGCGTGATTTGACACTTACAGTCTACGAGTCGATGCGAGACTAAGTATGGGGTATCAACCCCATATTGAGTGCAGTTAAAAAGAGAGTGTCAGCGAGATACCGACGCGGCGTGCAGACTCGCGCGCATAAAAAGACAAATAGCCACCCGCATCAACCGGGTTGTCGAAATGCGCCAGGGCAAAGCTCTTATTGAATACATTATCGGCATAAATTCGTATTCGAGTAAACGGCCTGGCAAGCGAGACGCCGAGATTCCAAACGCCAAACGCGCCTTCTTCGCGCAAGGCATCGTTGTTGAAAGCCGTTTGCATAGAGGATTGCCAACGAAACAGAGAATCCAGGGCAAGTTCAAAGCCAGCGGGTTTTAAATCGAATGTATATCTTGCCATCACATTAAGCTTCACATCCGGCGCAAAAGGCAGCGCTTCACCACGCAGATCACGCAATCCATTCGGGCATTCGCCGCGCTGCACTTCACCATTGCCGCACAATACACCTTGCACATCGCCTATGCGTGCTTTGGTCCAATCAACAGCGGCTCGAACAAGCCAATTCTGGTACGCCCAGTCAGCCTCCAGTTCAATACCATACGACTGAATATCCCCAGAATTAATCAACAATAATTTAGTACTGCCTGGTTCCTGGATTTGCGCCTGGTAGTTATCAAACTCGGTATGAAACGCTGTGGCGCCAAGCATTAGTTGCTGTCGTGCAAATAAGCGTTTATACGAAATTTCCCAGGATTCACCCCGTTCTTTGCCTACCGCGTCCAGCTCATCGGCATCCATATCAAAGATCACATTGTAAGCGGGCGCTTTGTGACTTCGCGACCAGCGCAAATAACTTGAATAACTACCCTCAGGTCGATAATGCAAAGCGGCCTCAGCATCCAGCGCGGTAGCGTCGTTTGAGTCACTGACATCGCTGAGTGCAGCAAGATTCTGCAAAGCAAACGCGTCTCGATCGGCGGTAAAACTGATGCGGGTATCCGTATGGCGTAAACCGCTTTCCAAGCTCAGATCATCAGATAGCTCGAACGTGCCATGAGCGAATACGGCCAGTTTGCGTTGTGAGATGTCTGCCTGAAAGTTTGCCGGGGCGAGATTCAGAAATGCTCTGTCGTATTCTCTTGTGCGATCTTGCTGCTCGTAATAGGCGCCAAGCTGATAGTTAAAGGCCATGTCCCTGTTTGAGCTGTAGCGAAGCTCTTGCGAGAACTGTTCATGAGTGTCGTCGCCCGCACTGATTGGAATAAGGTCAATCGGCAGAAAATCGAAGTCTTGCGATTCACGCTCGGAATACTTTGAGGCCGCGGTAACACTGTGCAGGATAGCTTCACTCTCAAACCTCTTCTCGATCGCCAGTCTCACGCTGCTAGCGCGTGAATTGGCGAGAAACGCCGTATTAGTGTTAGACACACGGTTTTCCTCGCTGGCGATAACCGGCCGTAAAATAGCACCTATCTGCGCACTGCTTACTGATGTTACAACCGGTGCGCAACAGTTTGCTTCGGCATTGTTGTGACTCACGTCCAGCGCCACTGAAAGCGACTCTGATGCTGCCCAGTCAAACTTGCTAATCAGTGATGATTGCCTGCTGCCGTTGAGCGTTCGCTGGTTAAACGCATTACTAATAAAGCCTTCTGAATCGCTACTGAACAATCCGAATCGCACCCCGGTACTGTCTGATATTGGGCCACCAAAAAAGGCGCTGCCTTCCAGTGCATCACTGTTAAAAGCGTTAACCGCGCTGGCATTCAGCTGCACTCGCCCCTGCCATTGATCGCCAGCGCGTGTGCTAAGCAGATTAATAACACCGGCTGCCGCATTGCGTCCAAAACGTGTCACTTGCGGACCACGCCATATCTCTACCCGATCAATGTCCAGCACCGGCATCATGCTTTGCGCTGCGCCGCCGTGTGACACGCCGTCTGTGGTGGTAATCACAGATGGCTCTATTCCTGCGCTAAAAATAAGAGTGCCCAAACCGCGAATGAGAAAGGCGGATTGGCGGTTGCTGAAACTCTGCAGTGCTGTCAGTGACGGGGCGAGTTTAACCAGCTCGCTGCTGTGAGAGATGTTTGCCTGGGCAAGAAGCTCAGCATCAAGTACGCTGAGCGCGCTGCTTACGTTGAGCTGCTCAAGCGCAATAGCTTCCGAGGTAACAAGCAGTTCTTCCGTGTTAAGCTCCTCGGCACTGGCACTCTGCGCAATACACAGTGCCAGTGACAGCGTGAGCAGACGATTATGGATACTCCGACTCTTCGTCGCCTTCGTCCGAGTCTTCTTCATCCAACTCGCTGTCGTCCTCGTCCTCTTCGTTACCGACTCTGTCTTTTCCATCCCTGTCTTGTTCAAACCAGTTTCTATCTTCCAGGTCAACAGCTGCCAATACGTATCTTATTGGTCCCAGGGGCGCCATTACCGTGACATCGAGGTTACCCGATGCATTGGCTTTAAAGGTGGCGGTACCGAGTAGTGGCAAGTCGTTGCCACTGTATTCACCTGCTCCGGTTTTCACAATATCTTTTATTACCACCATATTGGGTTGTACCTGCAACACAAACAAGTGCAGCCAGCTGTCAACGGCGTAAGCCCGACCACGCTCAATACGAATGCGTTTATTAATCGATGTGATGTTCCAGACACCATCCAAAGGCATGGCTTCTGAAGTGGGCGGTACGGTATGCGACAAAGGCAAAAACGCTGGTATTTGTGGAATACCGGTTTGAGCGTACGCAAAGCTACTACTCATTAAGGCGAGCAAAAATGCGATAATGGTTTTGAAGTTTCTGAGTTGGGTGGCCATTGTGTTCTCCAGGTCTTTTCTGTGATGCTGGGAACAAGTGTGAACTGAGGAGAATAAAAGCGTATGGGGTATGCACCCCATTTGCAGGGGGCCCTCAGTAGACCAGTATTGTTATGCGCGGAAACTATTTATGGGAAACACGATGGCCATCATCAAGCAAGCCTTCACGCAAGGCCAGAGCTATCAGCTCTACGACCGAGTGCACACCCAGCTTGCTCATCATGCTAGTGCGATGTTTATCAACGGTTTTTGCGCTGACGCTCATGGCATCGGCAATTTCGCGGTTGCTTTTCCCGGCGACCACCATATTCAGTGTTTGTCGCTCGCGCGGCGTCAGCGAGCCAAGCGCACTTTGTGTTTCAAGAATGCGACTAAAGCGAGGCGAAACATACGTGGAGCCATCAAGGATAATGGGCAGTTTATCCAGCAACTCTTCAATAGGATCTGCTTTGGAGAACAAACCGCGCACGCCGTCTTCGACCAGGCCCAGCAGCAAGCCGGCTGTTTCCACACCCGTGAATACGACCGTATTTGTGTCTGCACTCCAACGCCGGATATCATTCACAATCTGCGCACCCGAGGCCAATGGCATAGCAACGTCAAGCAGCAGCAAGTCGGGTTTGTGTTGCTTAACAGCCGCAACTGCTTCAAAGCCATTTTCCGCATGCGCCAACACGCGCAAGCCTTTAACAGCAACCCGTCCAGGACGGCTGAGGGCGTCGTCAAGCGCGTTTCGAATAATGGCGTGATCGTCGGCAATAACAACTGTTTTATCGCCGTGAATCAATGAATGTGCGCCCAACAGAAACCTCTTTGCTATGAGTAAGTTCGCTGCTACCACCTTTGGAATTCTTGTATTGGTGTCGTTGTCAGCCAGCGCAGCACAGACTATATCGTATTACGAACAGCAACTGCAAAGTGTAGCGATTACCGCCATATTTTATGCAAGTTCTATCGTGTTGTTGCTGGTGTTTGCGCTATTCAATGTGGCGTCACGAAATGGCTTTGGTCTGTGGTATACGCTGCAGTTTATGCTGGGCTTGTTTCTGGTGGCCTGCGTCGACGGTACCGCTTCACGGTTGCTGTGGCCGGGTAATCCAGAGCTTGCGAACTGGATACCGCTGACCACCTTACTGGCGTTAAATGGCAACGGCTTGTTAT
The DNA here is from genome assembly GCA_964352475.1 of uncultured Pseudomonadales bacterium. Taxonomy (GTDB): domain Bacteria; phylum Pseudomonadota; class Gammaproteobacteria; order Pseudomonadales; family JAUIET01; genus JAUIET01. The sequence continues at coordinate 160,653 of CAYGSL010000002.1, forward strand.
TAGCGGTTGCCGCCTCTGAGGGTCAGCCACCGGTTCTAATGAAAAAGCTCAGTGGTGTTTTTCAGATAATGGGCATTATCAGTTTTGTCTGTATTGCGCTGATCCCTGTTGTGCCGATTATTTTGCTCGCGCTAATTGCCAATATCTTGTTTATACCGATGGTGTTATCACAGTTATTATCCGCTATGAGCTGGCGGCCAAGTGGCCAGCATCCTGGCGAGCGTCAGTTCGCCTACGCCGGCCGGTTTTCTCGAATCACAGGCTTGCTGTTTATGCTAGCCGTGTTGGTTATATGTGCCGTGGCCTGGCATCAAATGAGCAAGGATACGTTTTCCTACGCGGAACTAAGCTATACCGCGGTACGGCTGGTGTACGCGCTATTGTCATTCAGCCTGGTTGCCACGTACATGGCGCATATTATTGGTATACGAAAAGATCATGAGGAAGCATTGCAACGTGAATTGCAAACGGCACGTAGAGCCGCTCTTATCAGTGAAGAGAAATTGCAGGCCGAACGCGAATTTACGCGCATGCGCGAACTGGCAGCGCAACGTCGTGCCAGGTTGTCTGAAGCCAGCCATGATATTCGCCAACCGCTTGTGTCGCTTAGACTCACGCTGGACAAGCTAAAGCACGCGGTTGATCTGGACGACGACATTGAGTATCAGCAGGCATTGAGCTACATAGACCGTCTTGCTGATAGCTTTGCGTCTACCGATTCAGACTCTGACAATGCGCCGATTGAGGCAAGTGCATCGGATTCGCAGAGCGAAGTAATGCCTTTGAATCTGCTACTGCAAACAATGACGCAAATGTTTGCAGAAGAGGCCAAGAGTAAAGACATACAGCTGCGTACCGTACCCACGTCAATGCAAGCCCTGGTTAATCCGGTTGCTGTGATGCGAATTACGTCGAATATGGTATCGAATGCCATTGAGCATTCCGGCTCGCAACGAATCCTGATTGCGTGCCGCCGCGATGGCAACAGGGTTCGTATTGAAGTGTGTGATCAGGGTAGCGGCGTTAGTGCCGAACAATTTGAACAACTGAAACTGCGCGGTGTGAAGGGTGACGACTCTACCGGTCAGGGGATTGGCCTGACCAGCTGCTTTGAGCTAGCGGAACAAAACCACTATCCGTTTGGTGTAAGACGTTCACCATTGATCGCAAGCTGCTTTTTTCTGAGTGTGCCGCGACACCCAGGCAAACCGCACTAAAGCTCGGCGATGACAGTCGGTTTTTTATTCCGAAGCATTTCGGCAATTTCAGGCAACAAAGTACGTGCTCTTTTATGCCCTTGCTCAGCCGCTTTTAACAGCCAGCGATACGCTTCCTGCACATCTTTTTTACCACCGGTGCCGCGCGCGCGACACACACCAATATTATACTGAGCCTTAATATGGCCAAAGTTTGCAGCCTGCTCAAAGTAAGTGACCGCCAGGCGATGATTAATGGCCACACCGTCGCCTTTCATGTAACGCACCGCTCGAGCGTATTTTTGCTCGGCAGTAGCAGGCACGGCTTGTTTGGGCGCGTTCGGCTTGGTCAGTGACAAGCCTCGTTCAATACGCTTGGCCATATCCATACTGGCTTCAATGTGGCGCATGCGGGATATTCGCTCTGGGTCAGGCGTAGGCAGCTGAATCAGGTTGTTGCGGGCATTCCTGGATTTTACGAATTGTGTTTCCTTGTTCGCCCTGGTCAGTGCTACATCTTTCTCTTTGATTTCCTGCGCAGCCTCCACCAGTTTTGCTTGCAGGGAAACGAGCTGTGCTTTGTCAGCACTGTGCGCTTTCACTAGTTGCTCCAGCACGTCAATTCTCGCTAAGTCCTTTTCTCGTCTTGCGTTCTGAATGCGCAAGGCCCTGCGGGCGGCGGCCAGCTTTTTTGTGGCATTTTGCAAGCGACTGCGCAGAATTTTATTTTGTATCTGTGCGTTTTGCCCGGGCGGATTAAATCTGGGTGTAGATGCTGTTTTGGTCTTCGCGGCTTTCGCATCAACAACAAACATATCGATCATGCAGGACCGGCAAAAAAAGCGAAGCTTTACCTTGTGTCTTTTATCCAGGTGGGACGGTTCCGAGCGCAGAATTCTCTCGGAATTGCAAAATGCACAGCGCTTGGGAATGTAGTCAATCGTGACTGACGAGGGCTTGTTGGCAATACGTTCCAGGAATTTCATGCATGTGTCCGTCAAGCGCGAGGCTTTGCCGACCTTATGGGTACAACTGATGGTAAATCAATCAGAACCAATAGTACATATATTGAGCAACTTAAGCAGTCACTCCGGGCCAATGGCTCAGTCAGGCAGACCTTTCGGCGGACTGGTGCGAACGCTAAGACGATTTACACCGTCGCCGGGTTGGCCCACCATTTCGTCATAGGCGCTCTGATGCACAAGCCGGTACTCGCCGACATCGCAGCCCAGTAGCAACTGCTTCAGTGCTTCGGCGTTGCCGCGCCGAATACTGGCGCCGTGGTCCAGAACCAGGTATTCGCTGTTACCGATAAACACCCGCATCGTGTACAAGGACGGTGTGATCGACAATATCTCAACTTTGTCGATATACCGTTGTTGCTTCAAGCTGTTCAGTCGAATCGACTTCACCAATCCACCCAGTGCATTGTCATCTGTCATAAACTCGGTAACTTGTACTATTACGCACGCTTGTTGCACGCGGATCAAGCCCTGCTGATCCGCTCAGTGAATAGACACGGTTTAAAACGATGAACAACGAACCATCAATAGCGCACCCGCGCAGCATGTTTGACTGGCTTGGCAACGTATTTGCGCTGCTGCTAACGGTCGCGGTGAACGCGCTTGCGAACATTTTGCCGCTGGCGGGTCTGACAACCGGTGAGGTGTCGGCGCTTTATCCATCCTTGTTTACCCCGGCCGGCTACACCTTCGCGATCTGGTCATTGATTTACCTCGCCTTAACAGCGTTTGTTGTTTACCAGGCGATACCGTCGCAGCGCAGCAATGCAAGGCTTGCAAGCATAAGCAACAGGTTCAAAGTAAGCTGCGCGGCAAACTGCGTGTGGATTGTGCTCTGGCACTATCAGTTGATTGCGCTAACCCTGCTAATGATGCTGCTGCTTTTGGCCAGTTTGGTCGTGATTTATCGACAATTAAACGCGTCATCAAAACCGGCCAGTGCGCGAGAGCGGTGGCTGGTGGAGGCGCCTTTCAGTCTCTATTTGGGCTGGATTAGCGTAGCAACCATTGCCAACATCAGCGCGGTTCAAACCGCACTGGCCCTGAATGATGCCGGATTGTCGGCCGTCGTATGGACGGTGCTGAAACTTGCTCTGGCTGGCTTGATCGCTGCGGTGGTTAGCAGGCGCTACCACGACGGGGTTTATGCATTGGTGTTTGTCTGGGCTGCTCTTGGTATTGCTACCGCCCAGGCGGCAAACACCGCGGTGCTTATTGCGTCTCTTGCTTTAGCCGCGTGCAGCCTGGTGTTGGCTATACACGCATTTCGGGCGTCCTAAATCGGCTACTACCACATTAAATCATCCGGTATTTGATAATCCGCATAGGGATCGTCTTCATCAATATCGGTTTTACCCGCTACGTTTTGCACCAGCACAACGCTGTCGTCACGCTGTTTGATCTTATCCGCCACTTTGGCAGGTACAAGCTCGTACTTGTCATTGTTTCGCACTATCGCAATAACGCCATTGATAAGTTGCGTCTGCAGTAACTGGCTTACATACAATTTCTTGATTTTCTTACCGTGCGAAAACTGATACGCAATGTCGCCGTCTTTGCGCTCAATTCGGTTGCTGTCTATCAATTGCTTGATCTGTGCGGCAATGGCCTTTTGCTCGGCGGCAAGCTGGCGTTGACGATTTATTTCCTTGTCTTTGGCGGCGCGCTCGGCCTGGGTTTGTCTGGCCTGCTCTCTGGCTTCATTGGCCTGCACCTGGCCTTTGGGTATTTGCTTGGCTTGCTTGCGTTTTTGCTTCTCTATCTGCTTGGCTTTCTTTTCATCCACCAGTCCGGCGTTCAGAAGTTGGTCTTTTAATGAAGGCATAGTTGTAAAATAGGTGTAAACGCTATGGGATAATCGTTGCGACATGCACCACACTATCACCTTTAAAAAATGACTCCAAGAGCCTTATGCCGCTAAGCCACTGCAGCCACTGGATTTTCGACATGGATGGCACCTTAACCCTGCCGATGCATGATTTTGACGACATACGTGCGCAACTGGGTATCAGTGCCGGAGTGCCTATTCTCGAAGCCATAGAGGCGATGCCCGCAGACCGCGCCGCAGAGTTAAGCAGGCAACTGCATGATATTGAAATGGAAATAGCAGGGCAGGCCAAGGCGCAACCCGGTGCCAGAGATCTGTTGCAAGCGATGCAGCAACAGGGTCTTCAGCTGGGCATACTCACTCGAAACGGAAAAGACATAGCGCATGCCACCTTGGCCGCAGCCGGACTGGAGTTCTTTGCTGAGCCTCATATTATCGGCCGCGAATGTTGCGCGCCAAAGCCGTCGCCGGATGGTATATGCCATCTGCTCAAGCTATGGGGCGCAGAGCAACAGCAGGCGGCAATGGTGGGTGATTTTTTGTATGACATTGAAGCCGGACGCAAAGCCGGCGTGAACACAGTGCATTTTGATGAAACAGGCGCCTTTCGCTGGCCTGAGTTCGCAGATCACCGGGTTACCCGCCTGGCAGACATTGCTGAACTCATTGGTTTGTCTCTGTAGCGCTAACTTCAACACCTGCATTATGATGCGCGCTGAGCAAGCGCCCCGCGAGTTGGTGTGATCTATTCCGTAATGCCGGTCGTAGAGCACAGTACATTCCAAAAAAACTACGGGCCAATGCATTATGAAACACTTCATTTTAAGCAGCTGGAACGCATTAATGGACAATGAGCGAAATCCATTGCGTCATCTGGATTTAGCCTCGCAACACGTATTCATGCAAATCCTTGGCTGGATGTGGAGCATGGTGTTTAGCCTTTCTTACCTGTCAATTTACCAATTCGGTCTTACCTGGCTGCCGCACATGCTGATAATCGGCGGCGCGTTCTTCACGGTTGCCTTATTTAAAGAAGGCGAAAAGATGGCCTTGCAAGCGGCAGAGATAGCACCGTTAAGCCATGGTGCCAACTGCGTTTGGAATCTGGAAAAAGAAGCGTAGTACTGTACCGCAGTAAGGATTTCAACATGATAGATCGCCTGCAACGTACGCTTGTCACAGGCTTGCTGATCGTCAGTCTCGCTGCTTGCGCAGGTGCTGAAGTAACAGATTACCAAGACTTTGAGCCCAAGTTTGTTCCGGAAACTTTTTTTAATGGCTCGCTGACTGCACACGGCGTTGTTAAAAATCGCGGCGGTAAGGTGATCAGAAGCTTCAATGCCAATATAGATGCGCAATGGAAAGAGGGGGTTGGCACTCTGGTTGAGGATTTCATTTTTGATGACGGCGAACAGCAACAGCGAATTTGGACGCTCACACCCGACGGTCAGGGCGCTTACAAGGGCAGCGCTGGTGATGTAATCGGTGAAACCCAGTTAAAGCTATCAGGTAATAGTCTGTTCATGGAGTACGTGCTGCGCATAGCGTATGGTGACGGAACCCTGGACTTGACGGTTGACGATCGAATGCATCTTACGTCCCCTGATGTGTTGATCAATGAGTCGGTGATGAAAAAGTTTGGTATTCGGGTTGGCAGTATTCAGTTGGTGATACTCCGGCACAGCGATACTTAGTACTGTAGCAAAAAAATAAAACCATCGAATGACGACTTAATTCGTACAAGACAGCGCCCTGTGGGTATAGTGCTCTGGAGGTATTTTCCTCGACCATTAGAACCACATGGAAACAAATGCAATGAATATTAAATCAGTACTTACAACAGTCATAGCTCTGATGTTCTCCGGGATTGCAATTGCCGATCTAGAACCATTCAAAGACTATGATATTAGCGAGTCTGTTTGGTCAATCTCTACTATAAGAGTTGACGCCAACATGGACGATGCCTATCTCGAAGGTTTAAAGCAGACTTGGGTAGCCAGCAACGAAGTATCGAAAAAGCTGGGCCACATCGAAAGCTATTCTATGTTTCGAAGTGACATGCCTCAAAGCGGTGACTTTAACTTGCTGCTTATCATAAAGTTTGCCAACACCAGCGACCTTGCACCAAACAAAAAACGCTATGAAGAATTCCTGAAGGAATGGGGCGAGACTAAAAGCAAGGAATCGACTGATTTTGCGCAAAAGAACTATCCTGCGATGAGAGAAATCACAGGCCAGTATCAAATGCGTGAAATTACGCTTAAGTAAAAAGCTCTAAATAGAAAAAGCCACCCTTATGGGTGGCTTTTTTTTAATCTCAAACGTGAACGAACCACAGCTCGCAGAGATCACTTACTTGATTCAGAGCGTTCTACCTCTTCATCACGGGTGGCGCGTTCGCCTTCTTCAAGCCTAAGCAAAGTATCAATATACCCAACAAAGCGATTCAAATAATGCGGCGACAATTCCCGCATAGACTCCAGTGAACGAATCAATAATTTCTGTGGATTCAACGGACCAAGCGCATCCGGGTCGTTGTTAACAATTGCATCTACCAGGGCATCGGTTTCAAACTGCTTCTTGCTTTCCCTAAAAAGGGTATAAGCCTGCAGTTCATTCGGTTGCTTGTTTAGCGTTTCAAAGCCTGCTTCAACTAGCGTGCAGTCTTCCTTTTCCAGCAGCATTTCTGTGATCGCGTCGCTTGAGTTGCTATCACTTTGTCTTCGGTGTCGATTGTTCAGCGATTGATGCAGGTCTTTCAGATAGTTTCGCGTTTTCGACCTTCTTGCCAAACGGCAAATATTGTCTTCGTTTGCATCCAGATCACTTTTATAGGCGTCCAGCAGCGACGCTGCTTTGTCGTACAACTTTTCACGAACGCCTTCTCTCGCTTTGCCCGCTTTGGTCGCAAGCTGGGATATATGGTTGTAGCGCACGGCGTCAAAATGGTGATCGCCATTGGCCATCAACGCTGTCAGGTGATCTTCAATGTTCTGTTGAACACTGCTCATCACTCACTTTCCTTATTGCTTTTTGGTACCGGTGCAATTTCAACGCGTCTATTCTGCGCGCGGTTTTCCCGGTTGGTATTGGCAACCATCGGCTGCTCTTTGCCAAACGCAGCCGCAAATACCTGGTCGGCAGGCATACCTTCATTGATAAGTGCGCGAGTAACAGTAAGCGCACGTTCGGCAGACAGCTGCCAGTTGTCGTCAAAGTGTAAATTGTCGCTGTGAATGGCGCGGTCGTCAGTGAAGCCGCTCACCATTAGCATCTCATCGCGTTGACTGAGGTATTGCTTTAAGGGCTCAACCAGTTTTTGCAATAACTCTTGTCCATCGTTTTGCAGAGCCGCGGAATTGGTGGCGAACAATACGCTGCCGCTGATGCCGATTTTTCCATTGCTTAGTGTGATGCGCCCGCTAGCAAGTGGGTCAGCAAGCGCTATTTCCAACGCTTCCTCAGCACGGTAACGTTGCTGTTGCTCCACCTGGCGTTGTTGTACTTCTTGCTCCAGAGACTGCGACAACTCCACCTGATGACCCAGTGTCCATACCAACAGTAATACGAATACGCCTACCACGCCCGCCATTAAGTCGCCAAAGATAGGCCATACCGGCGTGTCGTGAGTCTGACTGTCGTCAAGCTGGTCCATTAGTTTAGCGCCGCAGATGAAGCTTCGCTTTGCTCCGGTTCACCGCTGTTGATCTGGCGCATTTCATCAAACAGTTCTCTTTGCGAGAGCAAGCTCTGGTCAATAATTTCTCTGGCTTGCGCAACGTAGTACGACATTTGTTGGTCGCTGCGATTGCCCGCCGCGTCCATGGATTGTTCTATGCGGTTTAACTGTTGCACCAGCTGCTCGTTCGATTGGCTGTATTGCGCAACCGCGGTCGCAAATGCCTCGCCCAGGCTTTCCATATTGAGGGCGCTGGCTTCGAAGTGCTCAGTCACACTGCCAAGCTTCGCAAGCTCGGTGCCAATGTGATGGTTAAAGTCCGCCCCAGCCTGTGCCAATAGCGCAGAAGAATCCTGAATAAGCTGGTTCATAGTCTCGTGTTGCTGCTGTGAGCTGGCAGCGTTGGCCTGGCTGATACTGTCCAGCTGCTCGATGAGCTGCTGGCGCTCTTGCAGTAAGGTTTTGTCACGCTCTACGTTGCTGGTTATTTCCTGGCGCAATTGGCCAATCACTTCTGCGGCGGCTTTTGGTGTCTCGCTGGCAGTAGTTATCAATTGCGCCAATGGTTCTTCAAGTGTTTTGCCAAGCTGAGCGACTTGCTCGGCTACAGAGCTGGTCAGTTGCTCCATACGGGTTTGGTTATGCTCCATCCAGTCTGAGGTGCTGGCCTGTTGCGCGTGCAGGTTTTCTTGCCAGGCGGCGTTCAGCTGTGTGGTCGTTCCTTGCAGTTGGCTGCTAATAGCGACAAGCTGCTGCTCGGTGGCGGCGCCAATTCGCTGTTGGGTGTTTTCGCTCGCGCTGGCCAAAGCGTTCAACTGCTCAGCTACCATGGCGCTGATGTTGGCGTTGGTTTTATTGCTGCTTTCAATCAGGCTTTCGTTCAGCGAACGATGCACAGACGCAGCCAATTCGGTAAACGAGCTTTGCACTGTGTCCTGAAAACCCTGCTGGTTTGCAATCAAGGTGTCGTTCAACGCCGTGCCGTTCTGCACAATGCCTTCCATCATGGCCTGCATTTGCTCGGCCAATGCTGGCATTAACTCGGCCTGGGCCTGAAGAATCTGATACGTTTGCTGGCGATTATGGGTAAGCGAAAATTCGCGAAGCTGCGTGGCTATCTGCGTATCCAGCGAACGTGTTGCCAGCATGCGCTCGCGGCGACTAAGCGTGGACATCAAGCCAAGCATTGCCGAAGCGGCAACGCCTGCCACTGACGTACCAAAGGCCAAGCTGAGACCGTTAATCGGTGCGGTCAAACCCTGGCGAATGGCTTGCAGTTCGGTACTGCCCTGCAAAGCAGTAACCGCACCACCCAGGGTATCGACCATGCCAATAAACGTACCGAGTAATCCCAGCATTACCAACAAGCCTACAAGGTAAGGTGTTAGAACTGGCGCTGGCAAGCCAACGCGTTCACTTTCAATACGCAAACGAACCGGGTTTTGCAAAGAGTGATGTATTTTAGCCAACCAATCATCCAGTTGATTGATAGGCTGCGGAATATCACGAAGCGCGTTTTCCAGCGAGTCTGTGGCTTTACGAAACTGAAACAACTCCATTCCGCCAATGCCAAAGGCAATTGCAATTAACAGCGTTACCAGCAAAGCGAGCGTATTTGTGCCTATGAACAGGCCAGCAACCCATATTATGGCAATGGCGCCAATAGCAGCAGGAATAGCAAACAGCAGATTTTTACTTAGGTCGGTATTGGGTAATGTCATTGAGTAATAGTCGGTTGAGTTAAAGCTTCGGCTTCAATGGATTCAATAAGGCCAAGAACCGGCAGCATGCGCACTTCCAGTTCGGCGAGTAATAAGGCTTGCAGGTCACGGCAAAACGAGGCGTGTATTTCATCCAGCTGACCAGCTTGCGCGCGTTGCAGTTGCTGGCTAAAACGGCGCTCTAGTAACACCGGTACCTGCGCAAACGATTTGCGCTCATGCGCGGCAAGCGTGTCGGCCAGTACTTCGTCAAGCTTGGCCAGCTGCGCAAGCTTTGCCGACAAACCTGACGCTGAATTGCGAATGTACTCGCGTAAATTATTGAGCTTGCTGTCAAGCATGCGTTGGTAATACACGTAGAAACTCAGAAACGGCTTAATGGCCGCTTTCTGACTTTCATTATTAAGCCGTTCAGGCTTGGGCGCCTTGAGTCGGGTACTGCCGGTGTGGTCGGTGAATGCCCTCACAATAACGTCTACTGTATCGCCATGCACTCGCATAACTTCGTCTCTGGCAGTATCGAAGGAATTGTCAAAGGGCTCAAATTCCATTCGGCCCATGTCGGTGTGCGCAATTGAAATCTTGACCGAGTGTGACAAATCGATCAGTTCCGCCAGACGCCCTGAAAACTGTTCAGGCGACACCGGTTCATCAGCGATGTTCAGCTCGTCAAGAAATCGAATCATCTGTGAACCGCGAAAATCAAGCGCTGCGGTATGGTTCATAATTATTCGCAAACAAGGGTGATACCAGCACGAAACAGCAGAGGGATCGAGGAGGTGTGACCGGCGCGAGGCCGGCCTCTATTATCGTGATTTTAAGCTGATATTCAAGGCTGATAAGGGCTTGTTGATGACCGTGGAATTTGCTAAGGCGCTTCCTTCCAGACGCTGCGCTGATTAGAATGGCGGACTGATTTACCACACCACCGACCTTGTCGCTCGCGAGATTCGCATGATTCGAACATTGCTTATTGCTGCTGTTTTTATTCCCTTTCTGCTTCCCTCTTTCACCGTTGCCGCTGACGATTCACCCATCAGCGTACAAGTGTTTGCCAAAGGCAAAGATCATCGCGCAGGCTTTATTGACATTTACTTTGATTCGGCCAGCGGTGATGCGTATCTATTAATAGACAATTTGAATCAGCCATTTATTTTCCAAAGCAGCATGCCGCGCGGTGTAGGCTCCAATGATATTGGCCTAGACAGAGGCGAACTGGGCAACACCCGCCTGGTTCAGTTTGAACGCTATGGCAATAAAGTGTTGCTGAAGCAAATCAACACGGCTTACCGGGCACCATCAAACAATGCCGCTGAGCAAGCCAGCGTGACTGAGGCGTTTGCGCAGTCTGTTATTGCCGGCTTTGATGTAGTGGCAGCCAGTAATCAAGACGTGGTTGTAAAATACACGGACTTCCTCTTGTCTGACGTAGACCGGCTTGCCAATGACTTTAGCCGAAGACAACAAGGCCAATTCAAAGTAGACCCGGCCAGAAGTGCTGTGTACCCAAGCAATACCAAAGCCTTCCCCGACAACACAGAACTTGAAGCCCTGGTTACCTTCGCCGGCTCCAAGCCTGGTGAATACGTGCAACAAGTAGTGCCAGACGCCAACAGCGTCAGCGTGCATTTGCATCATTCACTGATTCGACTGCCAGACAATGAGTATCAAACGCGCGCATTCCATCCGTATTCCGGGTTCTGGAAAGTCTCGTACCAGGATTACTCAGCACCCATCACCGAGTCTATGGAAGTGCGCTCTATTCCACGGCATCGACTCCGCAAAATAGACCCGCTGGCGGAAACCAGCGAAGCGGTAGAACCCATTGTTTATTATCTTGACCCAGGTGTACCCGAGCCCGTGCTTAGCGCCCTGCGCGACGGCGCGCTGTGGTGGAACCAGGCGTTTGAGCAAATTGGCTATAAAGACGCGTTCCAGGTAAAGATGCTGCCCGAAGGCGCAGACCCAATGGATGTGCGCTACAACGTGATCCAATGGGTTCACCGGGCTACCCGGGGCTGGTCGTACGGCAGCTCAGTGCGCGACCCGCGCACCGGCGAGATTATTAAAGGCCACGTTACCTTGGGTTCACTGCGAGTACGGCAAGATTATTTAATCGCGGTTGGCCTCACCAGTCCGTTCAGTGAAAACGACGCCGCAGCAAATACCGACGCGCAAAAACAAATGGCCCTGGCCCGAATACGCCAACTTTCTGCCCACGAAGTGGGGCATACCATAGGGCTTGCGCATAATTTCGCGGCCAGCGCGAACGGCCGCGCGTCGGTTATGGACTACCCGCATCCAAACGTGCAACTGATAGACAACGCGATCACGCTGGACGATGCCTATGGCGTGGGTTTGGGCGCCTGGGATCTGCATGCCGTAGCGTATGGTTACCAGGACTATGCCAACCCAAACGCTGAACAAAAAGGCTTGGCAGACATCATCGCGAAAGGCCGCGCCAGCGGATTAAGCTACCAGTCTGACCCTGATGCACGCAGCGCATTGTCAGCCAACGCCGAAGGCCACTTATGGGACGGCGGCGAAGACCCGGTGCAAGAGCTCACGCGCCTTAGCGAAGTGCGCGCGCATGCCTTGCAGAACTTTGGCCTGAACAGTATTCCTACGGGTACGCCACTCGCCTCGCTGGAAGAAACACTGGTGCCTATCTATCTATTGCACCGCTATCAATTAGACGCGGTTGCAAAACTGTTAGGCGGGGTGCGCTACGAATACGAGCTTAAAGGCGACTACGCAACACCTAAAGGTGTGGTTGCTGTGAGCGCTGACCGCCAGCGCGAAGCAATGGCTGCCATGGTCAATACCTTGTCCGAGGATTTTCTCAGTATTCCTGACGCAATTACTCAATTGATTCCACCCAAAGCTTACGGTGACACCCGATCAAGAGAAAGCTTCACGGGGCGCACCGGCCTAACCTTCGACCCGCTGAGTGCCGCCGAATCCGCCGCTGCGTATTCCTTGTCACTGATTCTGAACCCGCACAGACTGAACAGAATAAGTTTACAAAATGCCCGCGCCAATGATTTGCCAGGCGTTAGCGAACTAGTAAACCAGATATTTGAAGCAAGCTTAAACGCGCGTGGCGGTGAATCAAAAAATCTGCTGTCGCGGGTGAATTACCTGGTGGTCAATCAATTGATGGACGCCGTCGCAAACCCGGACCTGGCACCCGAAGTACGCGCACAATTACTGCACGAATTAAAAACCAGTGGCAAACGCTTGGGCAAAAGTAATCGCAGTGTGCACGATCAGGAAATAGCCCGGCTACTGGATGTGTTTTGGCGAACCGGCCAATGGCATGGCCAGATGAATGTTCGACCGATGCCGCCGGGGTCGCCTATTTAACAGTCACCTTTTTTCCAGCTGGTTTTAAAGCCTGGCCCACCTTTTCGGCTGCATGCTTCCTTAGTGATTCCAGAATAACTCTCTGACCACCCCTTGGTGGTTACAGTGCAGCAGCCGGTTTCAGCCGATGGTGTGTTCTCAAGATCTTTCGCGGTTTCATTCGCGAGCTGCTGACCTACCTCTTGCGGGCTGTCCTCTGACATGTGCTTTCTCTCCTTAATGTAGTCAATGCGGTTCCACAGTAATGCGCCTACTGTTAGCTGTCAATAATCGCTGGCTGCGCTTACCGACTAAGCTGTTATATTAGCGCCAATGACTACGCGCATCATTGTTCTATTCATACTGTTAGGTCTTATGCTTGTGTTTCTGCTGGCTCGCGTACCTATGCCGTCAAAAACTACTATCAAGCTGCCAGAAACAGCACATAGCAAAAGCGTTCAAGAGTTACAGCAAGCCAACAATCCAACACCGGAAGAAGACGATACGGAAGAGCCGGATCTGGTTCGCAACGCGAGCCAGGGTTACTGCCCAAAGGGCAAAATCATGGTTAACAAAGAAGTAGTAGAACGATCAATACGCGAGATGCAACACCAGGTTTCATCCGCGGGAAAAGAGAAAGCCAATGTGGTTTTTGACGTGGATGAAGCCCAATTGTTTGTTGCTGCCTTGCAGCATTCGCAAGCGGCCAGTACTAATTATCAAGACCGCCTGGCGCTGGCCAGCCAGTACAAAATAGAAGGGGCAAGACGACTTGATCTATTGGATATTCCAATGCCCGATAGTAAACAGGAGTTTGCCGATAGTCTTCGTTTGCTTGCCTGCATTCAGCAAACAAGTGATGCCAGGTGCAAATGGCAGGCTATAGACAACATCACGAAACGTCACGCACACAACGGTCTCATCTGGTTCAGAGCTGCGCAATTAGCCTTGAAAGTAAAAGACTACGAACGATTTGAGCAAGCCATAGCGCAAGCGGCAAACGCACCCGTTTTCGAGTCTTTCTGGGCGGAGAGTGTTGGCAACTTGCAGCAAAGCTATCAGCGATGGGCCAACGCTACTCAATTCAAATACCAAGAAGCTTTTATAGGGAACTACAGTAGCGTGCTTAACGACGACTATGGGATTGTTTTTGAGCACTGCAAAACAAACGCGCTGACCAATAGCCATACAGCGGCATTATGCTCAGACCTTGGCGCTCGCATGGAATCAATATCTAACACTTATATTGAACTATCAATAGGGGTTGGGCTGCAACGAACGGTAGCGGAACAGCTTGGCGAGCAAGCCTTGGTGGCTGAGCTGGAGAAACGCACAGTAGAAGCAAGGAGCCTTACTTCTCAGCATGGCTGGTTAAGTACCTACCTATGGGAGTCATTCGATTTTCTGATAAATGATGAGTTGCTGTACGCGCTGCTCTTGGCTGGCGAGCGTGGCATGCTCGGCATCATGAAAAATCTCTATGAGGAAAAAATCGGGCCTTTACCAGAGTGCGCGTGATGTAACTGTTTTCTGAGCAAAGACCAGACTTGCGCCGATGCCATAATGTGACTCACATCACACTCGCCTATCATTTAGGCACTGGTTGAGCAAAAAATACACAATTCGCTGCTAAGCTGTTGGCATGAAGAACGTGCTATTGCTAACCATCGGCATACTACTGTGTGCCAACTCAACAGCTCAGCCCGCGACTGATGAGCAGTTAGAGCAGATCTTTTCCATCAACATGACATTGGCTGATAACGGCGATAACGGCGCACAAATGGCGTTATGCTCGGCCTACTTCTATGGCCTTGGAACTCAGCAAAACCCTAAGCAAGCACTGCCATTCTGCTTGCACGCCGCGAAAGCAGGCGAACCGCGTGCCCAGCTGCTAT
>CAYGSL010000003.1:0-172505 GCA_964352475.1 uncultured Pseudomonadales bacterium
GAGAGTAGTTGTTATGTACCACCCCAATCGTTTTTCAGTCGCCCCGATGATGGATCTTACCGATAGGCATGCGCGATATTTGCTGCGCCTGATCAGCAAGCGGGCGCTACTGTATACGGAAATGATTACAGTTGATGCGCTACTGCATGGTGACCGCGAGCGATTTTTGGCGTTTAACCCTGCTGAGCACCCGCTGGCACTGCAGTTGGGTGGGAGTGATCCTGAAAAACTGGCAGCATGTTGCAAAATTGCCGAGCAAACCGGTTTTGACGAGGTAAATCTGAACGTGGGCTGCCCGAGTGACCGGGTACAATCTGGTCAAATTGGTGCTTGCTTGATGTTGGTGCCAGACACTGTGGCTCGCTGTTTCACAGCCATGCAAGAAGCCTGCTCCATACCGGTAACAGTTAAGTGCAGATTGGGTGTTGATGAGCAGGATACTTATCAGACGCTGCCGTGCTTCATCAATAAGGTATCTGAGGCGGGTTGCGCTTCATTCAGCATTCATGCGCGTAAGGCGTGGTTGAAGGGTTTAAGCCCAAAGCAGAATCGAGATATTCCGCCGCTGGATTATGAGCTTGTTTACGAGATCAAGCGTCAGTTTGCGGATACTCAAATTATCATCAATGGTGGTATTGATTCAGTAACGGCTACTTGTGAGCATTTGCGGCATGTTGATGGGGTGATGATGGGGCGTAAGGCTTACTATGAGCCTTATACGCTGAGTGATATCGACCGGCTTGTGTTTGGGGAGAACGTTGTTGCGCGTTCTCGTGAGGAGATATTTGCGGATTATTTGGCTTATGTTGAGGGGCAGCTTGGGCAGGGTGTGGCTTTGAAGCATATGAGTAAGCATGTGCTTGGCTTGTTTCATGGGGTGCAGGGGGCTCGGGCGTTTCGGCGGCATATTAGTGAGAATGCTTATACGGCGGATGCTGGGATTGAGGTGCTTGTTGATGCGGCGGATAAGTTACTGCTTTAGGAAAAGGTACTCTGACAGAGACCGGCGATCAGCTGAGTATCGGTCACCAAGACACGACGTAAACCCATCCATGGGGTCTTGTGTTCGAGGTCCATCTCACACAGTCTTGATGACCGATACTCAGCTGATCGCCTCAGTGCCAACAGTTAGCACGGAATAACAACCCTGCCGGACGCTGAATGCTAACGTAATTAATATGTTGCGGCACTATATCGAGCCCTGCCCTTATTCTCTTTTGTTCTTAGGGGTGACTCCCAAGCCAACTGCAATATACAATGCAGACCAAAGCCACTAGCTAAAACGATATGAACAAACTGGAACAACTAAAGCAAATGACCGATGTGGTTGCCGACACGGGTGATGTGGAGGCGATTGCTAAATTTACCCCATTGGATGCCACGACGAATCCGTCGTTGCTGCTTAAAGCCGCGCAATTGCCACATTATCAGGCGTTGCTGGAGCAAGCCACGCGTGCGGCCAAGGATTTTCAGGGCAGTTCGGCTGAGCAGTTGGCGTTTTGTGTGGATCAGTTTGGGGTATTGGTTGGTAATGAGATTCTGGGTATTGTTCCCGGCCGGGTATCTACTGAGGTGGATGCGCGTTTGTCGTTTGATGAGGCGGCAATGATTGAAAGAGCGCAGCGGATAACGCGGCTTTATGCTGACCAGGGTATTGGCTCGGAACGGATACTGATCAAATTGGCTTCCACCTGGGAAGGTATTCGTGCGGCGGAAAAGCTTGAGGCCCAGGGCATTAATTGCAATTTAACGCTGTTGTTTGGATTTGCGCAGGCGGTTGCATGTGCTGAGGCGGGGGTTTTTCTTATCTCGCCTTTTGTTGGCCGAATTCTCGATTGGTATAAGAAGAGTACCGGGGAGACTTATACGGCTGAGACTGACCCGGGAGTGCTGTCGGTTCGACGTATCTATAACTATTACAAGAAGCATGATTACAAGACAGTGGTAATGGGTGCCAGTTTTCGCAATACAGGCGAAATTGAGGCGCTTGCGGGCTGCGACCGATTGACGATTAGCCCTCAGTTAATGGATGAGCTTGCTGGAGACAATGGACAGCTTGCGAGGCGACTTGACCCTGACGTTAGCAACGATGAGGATCAACAAAAATTGTCGTGCGATGAGGCGATGTTTCGCTGGGAATTGAATGAAGACGCTATGGCAACGGAGAAGCTGGCGGAAGGCATTCGTAATTTCGCAGCGGATCAAGTCAAGCTTGAGTCATTGATTACGGGTGCCTGATATGTTCACTCGATTGTTTAGCCTGATCGATCTGCCGATACCGGAAGACCCAGGCGTGGGTGTGGAGCTGGCGTCGGCTGCGTTGTTGATGGAAATAGTGTTTGCCGATTACAAGCGCGAAAGCGAAGAAATTGAAGCGGCTAGTAAAGCGCTGCGCGCGTCTTTCTCCTTACCGGAAGATGAGCTGCAAGCGGTGTTGAACAAGGCGGAGGAATTGCACGCTGAATCGGTGTCTATTCATCCTTTTATTGAAGCGATCAATGACGAATTTGACGACGCGTCAAAATATCAGCTTATTGTAAATCTTTGGCGGGTGGCCATGGCAGATGGTGAGCTGGACAAATTTGAACAACACTACATTCGGAAAATCGCAGAACTGCTGTATGTACCGCATACGGAGTTTATTCGCGCCAAACTGCAAGTGTTTGACGACATCGAATCCAGCGAACAATAAAAAACACACGAGATAAGGCGCTCTAGAGGGAATTCTCTGAGCGCCTCGCTGTCTACATGGACAGTGGTATGGTCTTTTCAACCAGTATTAGTAAGTATACATCCCCAGAAGGATTTGTCTTCGAATCGTTTGTGCTAAGCAAACAAGCTGCTAATCGCTGCGGGATATATACTGCAAAAGTAATACCGCTTTTAGAAAACTGCTACAAACGCACAAAGCGTGCTGTTTTGCTGCACGGAATCTAACGTATAGACTTTTCCGGAAGCGCGCTTTTAATTCCCTGATCTATTGGCATCCGGTCGTTGTCAATACCTGATTGCTTCAGGGCCTGAACCAGCAGGTCGCGCATCTCTACCAGCTTTGGCCGGTATTTTCGTTGCTGCGCCAGATTACTCAGCTCCATTGGGTCGGTTTCCAAATGATACAGCTGCTCAAGATGCCTGAGCGGTCCGCCGTCGCCATGCGGGTGGCGTATGTACTTCCAATCATCAGTGCGTACTGAACGCACGTTAGGTGTGTAGGGAAACTGTTGCTCGTAATCGTATTCATACAACCAAAAATCGCGCCAATCGCTTGCGCGCCCCTCTGCCAGTGCAACCCAGGATAAACCCTGCGCATCGGGAAGCACTGCCGCACCAGCCAATTCAACTAGACTTGGAGCGAGGTCGATATTCAGTACTTGCTGCTCAATGATGGTTCCGGCGGCAAATCTTGGCGGGTAACGAACCACCAGCGGCACTCGGGTACTTGCTTCATGCGCGGTGCGCTTATCAATCATGCCGTGCTCGCCAAGCAGGAAGCCGTTGTCGCTGGCAAAAACGAAAATGGTGTTATCAAGGACACCCAAGGCTTGCAGCGCCTCGTACACTCGCCCTACGCTGTCGTCTACGGAGTTGATTGTTGCTGTGTACGACCTGACAAAACGTTCAAAATCGCTGACGGCTTCGGGCGATGAATCGGGATACTGTTCACGGAAACCATACAGAGGCCCGTAAATTCCATGCCATGTAGCAAGCCTTTCCGTCATCCAGCGCGGCTTGTTCACCAGCTGGTTTCTGCTGTCAGGATAAGGCACCGGCACACCATCATACGTTTTCTGATACTTTTGCTCGGGTACAAACGGTCCGTGCGGCGCTTTGTGCCCGAGTAATAAAGCAAAAGGCTTGTCTGGTGTGCGAATGTTTTGCAGCCAATCAAGCGCCATATCGGTGACTGTTTCGGTGTAATAACCTTCAACGTGGCGGCGCTCGCCGTTTATGTTGAACTGCGTATCGTAATACTTGCCCTGCCCTTTGTGGGTAATCCAGTAGTCGAAGCCTGGCCGTTTGCTGTCGTCCTGCTCCCCCATATGCCATTTGCCGATATAGGCTGTTTCAAAACCGGCCTGCTGCAAATTGCGTGGGAAGCTGTGCAGGCTCAGCGGATAGTCGGTGAAATTATTGGCAACACCGTGCGTGTGCGCGTAGGTGCCTGACAAATAAGACGCTCGACTGGGAGAACAAAGAGAAGTGGTAACGAACATATTGTCGAAACGCACGCCTTCGGCGGCTAAACGATCAATATGCGGTGTTTTAATTCCTAATAGGGGCTTGGGGTGATAGCCAACGGCATCGGCGCGCTGGTCATCCGTCAGAATAAAGACGACGTTGGGAGTGGGCGTTTGCCCAGGCCTTGTCATGCAAGCTGTTAACAGCAAGCTTGACAGGCACAGAATCAGGGTTGAAAAAATTGAGCGATTGAGAATAAGTGCTTGCGAAGGCATTAACGGTTGGGGCGGCAGGTGTCGTTTGCGGCTGGCTCTTGCTCCAGGGCATTTACCAGGTCTTTAAAACTGGCCGCATTTTCTTCGCTCAACCCCATCAGGGTTCGATGAGCTTCAAGCACTTTGGCCTTCACTTCCTGCTCAGAAGAGACGGCTATTGGTATTTCACCAAAATCATCAAGCGTCTCAATGCCGTGTTCACGAATATCAAAAATACGTTCGAAACACATGCTGGTCAATAAGCGGGTAATACTGTTATCGGTGGAGACAATGATCGGTTTGAAACCAAATTTTTGCTGTGCTTGTATCGCGATTTTGGCCAACAAGCCCAGCGTGGTGCTATCGAGGCCATCTACGTCGCTGAGATCGATGGCAATGCTGGTGAAGTCATCCGCGGCAAACATCTGTTCGATGAACTCGTCGAAGGCCGTCGACAGTGTAAGCCTGACGTCCCCCAACAAACGCAGCATGTAGACTCCGTTATTACTTGCTTGAAGAATCTTTCCTGCTTGCATACAGACCTGAACTACCGAGCGGGTTTAGATACCATGAAAACGGCGATATCATCAGGGGCCGCTTCCATTTTGTTAAGATCGAGCGAGCCAATCAGATGCTCAAGTTCCAGCGGCTGTTTGGAACAGCGCTGTAATAGCTCCGCCTCTTTTTCTACCAGATCCTTCTGCGGCAGCATTTCAAGTATGCCGTCGGTAAACAGTGCGAGCTTGAATTGTTCGGGAAGGTCAATGCTGCGCTCTTCGTAATCTGTATCCTGCGCTATACCTACCGGCATGCCGGCACCGGCGATGTAGACAGCCTCGCCGTTTTCGGGCACCAACACCGGGCAAGGCAAATGCCCGGCGTTGCTGTAGATCATGCTGTTGGTTTGTGTATCAAGGCAGGCAACAAACATCGTAATGTGTTTGCCAAGGTCAGTTTCAAGCAGTTCTTCGTTGGTTTTTTTCAGCAACTTGGCAGGCGACAATATGGACTCGTCATTCTCCCGACCGTAATTACTGCGCATCCTCGCGGTCAGATTCTTCAGCAATACGGTAACAAACGCAGATGAAGCGCCATGCCCGGACACATCAGCGATCATAAAGACTATATGATGATCCCCCACCGTCACATATTCGACGAAATCACCACTTAGGTACAACGATGGAATGATTTTGTGGTCGAAATGGTAGCCCAACAGGTCTTTCGGTGCGGTCGGCAGCATTTTCTTCTGCACATGCCGACCTGCTTGCTGATCTTTCTCCAGTGCGGAAACGTGTCTTTTCAATTCGCGGTTGGTGCGCTCCAGCTCCCTGCGGTAACCGGCGTTCTCGCGACGCAATCTAGCGCGTTCAAGGCTGCGTTGTATCGAGTGCTCGAGAACCTCAAGATCAAGAATGGGTTTAATCAGGTAATCCGTGGCACCAATACGCAAGGCCTCTACAACGTCTGCCATTACACCCGCACCTGAGATAACAACAATCGGGGTATCGTGGTCTTCGCTCGAAATCTGGTGAAGTACGCTGATTCCATCCAGCCCAGGCATGCGCAGGTCGCAAACCACTAAATCGGGCCGCTGTTCGCGGAATAGTTCAAGGCCTGTCAACCCGTCATCCGCCAGCATGACATCAAAGCCACTATCTTGCAGATAAGCTGCGATGCTTTGCCGGATTACACGGTCATCATCAATGACCAAAATACGTTTGGCAGTGCTCATTTAAAATGGTGTGATTGCGCAGCGATATGAGACTACAGGAGTGTGGATGGTGTCAGTAAACTCGAAGTTCCGCACGGTACTTGTTTACTCCCCAAGATGCAAGTTTTCACACTCAATTGACTGTAGAATAAAAACGCCTAGACTAGCCACATTGACTATTTTTCCTTACTCACCTATTTAGACCAAGAGGCCTTCATGAGTTCCACTCGTGCTCAATCAGACAACAACGACAGCAGTGAAAACAAGCGCGCCTTTATCCGCTTGAAACTGAACAGCAAGGTAGCGCTTGAGGCCGGCAACGGCGATCAATTTGAAGGACGCTGTGAAGACATGAGCGGTGCCGGGCTGATGGTTGCTTCCGATGCCGCAGTTGCGGTAGGAGATGAACTGCTTGCACGCATAGAGTCAAAAGGCTCAACCATTGTCTATCACACTACCGTCAAGCGGATCGTGGAAGAAGACGGAACCCGTAAACTCGCTCTGTCGATTGACGACATTCTCGATTAAACCGGCAAACTATCCACCTGGGGTTGTAACTCAGAGGCCTGTTGCAGCCAGCACCGGTTTTCTTTAGCAGGTTTTAGAAGTCTTCGTCGCCAAAATCATCTTCGACGTCACCGTCTTTTACCTGGTACTCGCGGTCTTGCAGATACGCATCTCGCACGAATACATACTCGTCACCAGTAACAAGACCCTCGATATCAAGTGTATTTGCTCTAAGATCCAGATAGTAGCCAGCTACCGTTGAATAGCGGACATACTCTTGATCTATATAAGTGATAGGGTTACTGAATGTGTCGGGTACCAGGCCAAATGCGTCGCGCACATTACTGGGCCCAATTATCGGCAGCACCACGTAAGGTCCGGGTGGTACACCCCATGCACCCAATGTTTGACCAAAATCTTCCGGCTGACGCTCCAGTCCGGCCATGGACGCCACATCGAAGAAACCCAGCAATCCCACCGTTGAATTCAGCAACAGACGCCCGGTATCTATACCTGCTTTCTTGATTTTGAACTGCAACAGGTCATTAATGATGGTGATCGGCTCGCGAATATTGCGGTACATATTGGTCACGCCGTCATCCACAATTTGCGGTGTAATAAACTCGTACGCCATGGCTGCGGGTTTCACCACCCAGCGATCACCAAACTGATTAAAGGCATCAATTTTTCGGTTCCAGCCTTCCCACGGGTCAGACTCACTCGCATTGATCGGCTGGGCTAGACCCAAAAGCAACATTAGGAGAGGAAGTAGTTTGCGCATGCGCATGTCCTTTAAAGACCACTTTACGAGTGTAGAGCATTGAATAGTATGCAATACCCACACTAGTGCGTACCCAGAATAATATCAAGCCGTCGTAATTTATCCAGTGTAATCTGGCCACTGGCGACCAGCTGCTCCGGGTCAGAGTGCTGCATTTCTGCGGCCAATTTCAGCAATACTTCGCGACCTGTAGCCGACTCTTGTTCGGAAATCAAACCCAGCATTCTCACAGTCACCTGGTTACTTTGCATGAACTTAACCTGATCATCACGATTCCGATACACGATCAAAAAGGTCGGCTGTTCGGGCGGCTGCTCAGGCTCAAAGCCAGGTCCGATTTCATGCACCGGAAATTGATAGGCAAGACACATGGCCAGGGGAGACACCAATGGCCGACCGGATAACAGGTCTCCGCTGCGCTGATGATCAATCGTCTGCAGATCGATGTCGGCCAGATCCAGCGCAATTTCCACCCATTCATAATGCGCGAGCTCTACCAGGAAGGGCGGCTCATTCGCTTGCCTGTTTCTCTCTGACTGCAGGTAATTAACGAATTCCCGGGTGATTTCGGGGAAAAAAGGCGTTGAACAGGCATACGCTTGCATGAAGTCCCGAATCAAAGCATGCCAATCTTCGTCGGAAAACAACTTACGGGTGATGGGGAAGCCGCGGCGCATAAAGCCTTCGATATTGTTATAAAACAGATCTCTATAGATTTTCAGGCGTCGGTCTTCAATGCCGGCCGGCGGTGGGTTGGCCTCAGGGTCGCGAATATGATTTGTGAGCTGTGTCTGCAAATCGTGCGTTTGTGCTAGAGACAAGCTCATACGCGAACAACTCTGGCTACGGACATGAGAATCGGAGACATCTTCACGAGCACACCGAATGAAGGGATTCGCCGGAGTATTCTTGCTGGATACTGCGAATGCGCTGCACTTCGCTTAGTAACTGTCGGATAGGTGGTATGTTGAAATCACGCTCCAACAGCGTGGGTAATACGCCAAATTGTTGATAGGCCAGCCGCAACAACGCCCAGACGGGGTCAATAACATCAGCGCCGTGGGTGTCAACTCGCAGGTCTTCGGCTTCTACGTAATGCCCTGCTATGTGAATGTAGTGGGCACGGTCGCCTGGCAGGCCTTTCAGAAAGGACTCAGCGTCGTAGCCGTGATTAATGCTGTTCACATAAATGTTATTAACGTCTAATAATAGATCACAATCCGCTTCAGCAACCACTGAGTTAATAAACTCCAGCTCGGTCATTTCCTGGCCAGGAGCTGCGTAGTACGAGGCATTCTCCAGCGCCATACGGCGACCCAGAATATCCTGCGCCTGACGAACTCGCCCGGCAACATAATGCACGGCCTCCGCTGTGAAAGGTATGGGCATCAGATCGTACAGCTGTCCGTGATCACTGCAATACGTAAGGTGCTCGGAATACAAGCTGCAATTATGCTCATCCATAAAGCGCTTGATGTCTTTTAGTAAGGACACATTCAGTGGCGCCACACCTCCAATATCTAATGACAAACCGTGTAGTGTGAGCGGAAACCGCTCGGTACAACTGCGCAGCTGCTTCTTATACCGGCCGCCTACGCCAATCCAGTTTTCGGGTGCGACTTCAAAGAAATCAACGTCATCTGAGGCAAACTCTGTCAGACGGGCCGAGAAGTCTCTTCTTAGCCCCAGGCCTGCGCCTTTGATCTCGTTTTTTTTAAGCTCAGTGGTCATGGCATAACGCTACCATAGATAAAGAAACCGCCGGCAAGCCGGCGGTTTTACTGTTAAGCGCCAGCAGTGATTAACTGCCGCACTTACCTTCTCCGCATTTGCCTTCGCCGTCGCTCTTGTCGTCGCCGCCGCATTTGCCTTCACCGCATTTGCCCTCGCCGTCGCCTTTATCGTCGCCGTCGCCGCCGCATTTGCCTTCGCCGCACTTGCCTTCGCCGTCGCCTTTATCGTCGCCGTCGCCCCCGCATTTGCCTTCGCCGCACTTCCCTTCACCACATTTGCCCTCGCTGCCCTTATTGGCCAGATCATATCCGGCACTGAGCTCTTGAGCTGCAAAGGGGTTGGCGGCTGCAGAAGCAGTCGGTACGAACGCAGATGCGATGAATGCTGCGCCAACTGCTGCAGCTAAAGGTTTGAGAGAGTTATTAGCCATGATTGCTCCTAATCGATTAGCATTTCTAAATGAAAGGCAGTATGCCTTGCCTAACTATGACACACGTCTTTTTCAGTAGTTTCATTTTTAGAGAATTATGTGCGTTTAAACACAATTAATAACATCAAGCCTCTGCTTTTTCAGTGGCTGCCGATTCGTCCGTAAATGACTCACTTGCTTGAGTTATAGAACTCAGCCATTCCAGTAGCACTGGAAAATGATCTTCTTCAGCCGATCGATCTGACAGCATATCAACATGCCCGTAGTCTCTGGTATTGCCGCCCTTTTTGCTAAGCACAATCAGGCGGCCGTCATGATCCCCTAAACTGGCAATAAATGCCCTAACGTCATTCGGGCAGCCGTACACCGAGTCGCGCTCGCTGGCAAAATACAAACTCGCTGGAAAGTGGCGGGTTTTGGCAGACAATGCATAGTCATGTTGATCTTCAGGATCTATCCACTGTGGGCTCAAGGTCCAGTGCATAGACTGGCTGAAGTACGGTCGTGCTTCGTTTGCTGTGCCTACGCGCATTTGCCGGGCTGGAACGTATCCCTGGAAGCGACTGGCAAGTAGCAACCCGCTTCGCCAAAAACCTTTTAAGGCCAGCTTCTTGCGCCAGCCATCACATTTCGCATAGCGCCGGGTACCGAAATAGACCATGGCCTGAACTGGCGCTATGTCATTGCCGTGCCTGGCGAAGTAGCTACTGGTTAGCACACCACCCCAGGCATGACTCATCCATATTTGTGGTATTGGTCCACGGCGTCTGACAATCGCTGTTTGCAGCGCCGGTATGTCGGCATTAATCACCTCGTGAAGACTGTCACTGGATTTTGCATTGAGTCCTGGCCAGCTCTTGCCGCGACTGCGCAAATCGGCCACATAAACATCAAAACCAGCGGCTGCCAGATACCACGCTAAGCCGGCGCCCGTATTGGCATAGAAAATATGACTGTCTTCCACCAGCCCGTGAACCATTAATACCGGCGTGCCCGGTGTGAAGCGATCATTGCAAAAGCGGCGCACATGCAGCTGCGGGCCGGCGCCAACCGACACCATCATGGACTCAGTATGAATCTGCTGCCTGGTTTTGTCTTGCATCACCGAGTACCTCGCGTGCCTAACACCAACAGTAGGTCCTCTAGGGAAGCCTACGTGGCCTACTTGTCACGGAACATAAAAACTTACTGCATTAATAGCGCTGCTGCCACGCCGCCTGCAAACGGGTATTCGACACCGGAACCGCAGTGCCTAACTGCTGCGCGAACAGCGAGACTCGATACTCCTGCAACAACCAGTAGAAATCATTTTCCAGATGCGGCGCCAAGCCACCATTCGCTTCCATCTCAGCGTCAAAGCGACTCTGCCACTGCATCACCCGATCATGCTGCTGCCGATCTCGCCCCTGCTGCTCCCTGAGACGCTCAAGCCGAATTGCAGCTGCTTCGAGATATCGCGGGTAGTGGCGCAAATTCTCGGCAGACACCTCCGCAAGGAACGTCTTGCATAGTAAACCGTTCAACTGGCGCTTAACATCCTCCAGAGCGTACTTAAAATGGGAAGAACTCACATTTTCAGCCACCTGAACCAGGCGATAGTGCAGTTGCAAAATACTGTCCAACACGTCAGCCCACTGTGCATAGTCGGTATGCAACTGAGCACGCCGCGCTTTGAGCTGTGTGTTAAATTGCCGCTGGTTGGCTGGTATGAGACTAACAACATCAAACGCTTCGAAAAATACACGCTGCAAACTATTGACCACAAACTGTTGTTGCTCAGGGAATACACTTAGTGCCAACGATTGTCGATTATCCTTATACAGTTGCCCTCGCAACTGTCTGGCCAATTCAGGCACGGAGCGCATAAACAAGGCGGCCAGTGCCCAGCGCGAATGCCGTTTTGCATCGGCTTCCCGATGAAACAGGCAGAGCTCTATATGCTCTTCTTTTTGTAGCATTCCAGGGAAGGCACGATAGCTCAGTTGTCCTAACTGGTATTCATAAACCTGAGGTAAGTCTGGATATTCTCCCGCGTTGTTTATCCGACGATTAAACGGTGCTTGCTGAAATGCATCGTTTGGCAGTGTTGATTTGCCGCTGCTTGCCTTTGAATTGCTCGCTGCCTGACCATCAGTTACCCGTATTGGTACTCTCTTAACATCGTGTATTGCACGATAGCTCCTAACCACAGTGTTAGACTCGTCAACCAGACTGATACGCGCAAAATGGTGGTCATCAACTCGCGACAGATCCCACTCAACGCCGTCAGGATCAATACGAAAGTGCTGTAAAAGCAAATTTTCCAGGCGGTGAAACAAACCGCCATTGCCCTGCTCCAACTGTTGGCGATGTAATTTCACTGTGTCGGCAATAGGCACCAGGCGCTTGCGCTGGGATTTTGGCAATGTTTTCAATATTGCAGAGCATTTTTCTTCGAACATACCGGGTACCAGGTCATCGAAACTGTGTTCTGATAGCACGCTCTGCAAGGCAGCCGGCACCAGAACTTCAATACCATCATCGTCCTCACCAGGACAGAACTGATAACGCACCGCAAATTGATTTCCGCCATGTTCAATCACGTCTGGATATTGCTGCAGTAGATCTGAATCAAGCTCTTCGTTCAACATGTCTTCGGTTGACAATCGCAGCGCTGAATCCAGACTACCATCGATCTTGGAATGCCATCGCAGTAGAGACTTACACGAATTTACCCAGGTGGGCAGTTGCTGCTCATAACATTCTTCCAAGGCCTCCTCGACGCACAACAAATCCGGGCGACGCAATTTGGCCGCAATTTCACGTGCTTTTTCCGCACTGCGCGCATTGTGCTGAATAAACGCCAGATCGGATTGCCACAAGCCCGCAACCAGGGCCTGTTCTATAAATATCCGCCGCGCTTCCGCTGGCTGGTGCGGGGTATACAATACCTGCCTACCGCGGCTAACGGTAAGACCTTGCAAGCTGGCAGACTCATAAGCCTTGATGGTGCCACTTTGTTCATCGAAAAATGCGTTCGTTAAAGTTCTGCTGAGCAAATGCTCCGCCGCTTTGAGAACCCATTCTGGTCTTACACGTGCCGCTGTTCTTGCATAAATCGCCCCGGTTTCGACTATTTCAGTGGCAAATATCATAGCCGGCGGTTTCGCTGCTAACGCAGACCCCGGAAACAATCTGAATCGGCGCCGCCGCGTGCCAGCGTATTCGCGATTTTCATCTAACACACCGAGCTGTGTGACGAAGCCACTCAGTAGCGCCCTGTGCACCAATTCCGCTGCGGCCGGTTTGCTGTTTGAGCGCAAACCTGCGTCTTCAGCCAAACCCATCAGCTGCGCATGCACATCAAACCAGTCTTTGGTTCGCTGAATTGACAAAAACTCCCTGCGCAGGCGCTTGTTAAACACAGATGTAGACAGGTCTTTCCGTATCTTTTGTAAGTAACGCCACATCTTGAGCAGAGTGATAAAGTCGGAACGCGGGTCTTCAAAACGCCTGTGCGATTTGTCGGCCTGCTGTTGCATTGCTGCAGGTCTTTCACGCGGGTCGGTAGCACTAAGAGCAGCTGCGATGATGATCACTTCGCGCAGGCATTTGAATTGCTGCCCAGCGAGCAGAGTTCGACCAAGCCTGGGGTCTAATGGCAGCCTGGCTAGCTGCCTACCAACTTCATTGATTTCGTAGCTACCGTTTTCAGCGTTGTTATTGTTCGCTTTGCTGCTGCTAGCCGACGGTTCTATGGCCTGCAATTCCAGCAGCAATCGCTCGCCATCTCTGAGCAATCTTGCATCCGGTTGCTGGAGGAAATCAAATGCTTCCACATCGCGCACACCGAGCATGCTCAACTTCAGAATTACGGCTGCCAGATTAGTACGCAGTATTTCGGGTTCTGTAAATTCCGGGCGCTGCTGGAATGAATCTTCGCTGTACAGTCTAAAACACAGGCCTGGCGCCAGTCGTCCACAGCGTCCAGCACGCTGTGAAGCCGACGCCTGTGACACTTCTTCGATGGGCAGTTGCTGAATTTTATGCGCAAAACTGTAACGGCTGAATCTAGCATATCCGGTATCGATAACATATCTAATACCAGGCACAGTGACTGACGTTTCCGCGATATTGGTTGCCAATACAATACGCGGTACTCCACCCGATTGTCGTTTAAACACTTTTTGTTGCTGACGGGCAGGCAGCCGCGCATACAACGGTAACACTTCGCAGCGCGAAGACAGCCGCCCTCTCAGCACACGCGAGGCCTCGTGAATTTCATTCTCTGTGCTTAAGAACACCAGTATGTCTTGCACATGAGGGCTTTGTTCACGTGACAGGCCCATAAGCTCTTCCGCTGTATCCGCAATTGAGCGAAAGAGTTCGTCATCGTCTTGTAAGGGACGGTATTGAATATCTACCGGGAAGGTCTTCCCGGAAATCTCAAAAACGGGCGCATTGAAAAAAAACTGAGAAAAGCGCTTGGTATCGATGGTTGCCGATGTGATCACTACTCTGAGATCGGGGCGACTTGGCAAGATGCGACGCAAATAAGCAAGCAGGAAATCCACGTTCAACGAACGCTCATGCGCTTCGTCAACGATGATGCAATCATAGCGCTTCAGCAGTGGGTCACGCTGAATTTCGTTCAATAGTATGCCGTCGGTTTGAAGCTTGATCAGGCAATGTCTGGCGTGCTGACGATCAAAGCGAACCTGATAGCCTACGTCGTCGCCAAGTTCTGATTGCAGCTCATCAGCCAGGCGCTGAGCCACCGTCATTGCCGCGAGGCGGCGCGGTTGGGTGTGAGCTATCTGTTTCTTGTCACCCAAACCCGCAAGCAAACACATTTTCGGTATTTGAGTTGTTTTACCCGAACCCGTGTGCCCTGCTACAACTATGACCTGATGCTTCCTCAGGGCAGCGACAATTTCATCCGAGAATGCGCTGACTGGCAACTCCACAGGAAAACGACAGCGAGCTTGTGCGCTTTGCAGTTTCTTATTCACAAAAGGCAGCCTGACTTACTACAAATATGGAGAAAACAGCCAGAAAAAGGCGTTACGTATGCGCCGCCCAAGGCCGTGTTTGCTCAACTCTTCACGAGTGATTGCCTGCGACTGCGCGATGCATTCCCTGGCATGTGCGGCCATTTTTTTTCCAAATGGTTGGTCGTAAACTTCAACCACTAACTCGAAATTAAGCCGCAGACTTCTGGGGTCCAGATTGGATGAGCCAAGTTGCACGTAGTAATCATCAACAACGAACAACTTGCTGTGCACAAATGGCCCAGGGATGCTGTAGATCTTTACACCTGTTGCCAACAGTGACGGCAGCACGTGTGTTGTTGCCCACGTCATGAATGGTAAATTATTTCTGGCGGGTAAAATAATAGATACGTCTACACCTCTCAGTGCCGCCGTTTGTAGCGCCACTTCTAATTCCCGTGACGGCAAAAAATACGGCGTCATGATCAAAATACTATCTTGCGCCAGTGATAATGCACCGACCAACACCCAGGTCAGCTTATCAACATCTTCATTTGGGCCCTCCAGAAGCACTCGGCATGCCATGTCTTGCTCATAAGAATCTTGCAGATTCGCCCGCTGAATCGGCAGTTGTTCATTCGTTGTAAATAACCAGTCACCAACAAATACTTGTTCAAGTTGGCTTAGTACTGGGCCAACTATCGAAAAATGAATATCTTTGAAGCCATTACGATTATTCAGGTTCAGATGGTTTTGTCGAATGTTCATGCCACCGGTAAAACCAATCTCACCATCAATCAGTAACAACTTGCGGTGGTTTCGCAGATTGATCGTAAGGTTGGGTGGCAATAAGGTAGGCGGCAAATACAGTGCCACATCGATACCCAGTTTGCGTAGCTGACCGCTCGCAAATGGCAGGTCATATTTCTCACCAACACCATCAATAAGCACTTTGACCAACACACCGCGACGGTGCGCGGCAGCAAGCGCTTCAATAAATCGGCGGCCAATTTTTCGAGACTCAAAAATGTAAGTGGCCAGGTAAATAGTTGATTGGGCGTTATCGATTGCCTGCAACATCGCGGGATAGGCAAGGTCTCCGTTATACAGAGGCTCAATATTATTACCGGATAGCAAGGGGCGCTGACTGGAAGCTGCAGACAAGCGTGCCAGGTTTCGATAGTCGGAACGAACCTCTGCTTGTTTGAATTCTTCTTGCCAGGGGTTGGCAACGCGCTCAATTCCGGGCGTCATTCTCTGCGCGCGTGTTCGTATGCGATTTTTGCCAAATACGTAGTACAAGAACACGCCAATGAAAGGCAGAGCTATGCACATTGCTATCCATGCCAGTGCACTACGGGGGTCACGTTTATTCAACAGTGCATGGCCGGCGCCAATGGTGGTGAGTAGAGAACCCACCAGGAATACCAGAACGCCGGTTACTATTTCGAATTCGCTAATTAACACCTCGCGATTGTACCATTTAAGGCCACTTTCAGTAGATCTATGTCAATTTATTGACAGCTGCGCGAGGTCCCAAACGCATGTTAGACTCGCCCCGCAAGCACATGGAGTTGTGGGTTTGGAACAGATGCCAACCAGTCGGAGTAGCAAGGGTGTAACACCAAAAGCGCCACGGATTGCACCGCGCGCAATGTTCCTGTTATTGCTGATCTGCAATAACTCATTCGCGGCAAGCTTTGGTAGCAAAGCCGAATCAATCGATATCCAATATGAGCGCAGTAAATTGCAGCGCTATGAGCAGCGCATAGACAGACTGGAAGTCACCATCCAGAATCTGCGCAGCAAGCTGGAATTACTCGCTGCGGAGCAAGATAGCCTGGAGATTAGAGCTCAAAGTCTAAAGAAGTCTTTGCAAGAAGTATCCGATAAATACTCCTCGGTCGCCATCCACTTGGAGGCCGGCGACCACATTGACGTAAATGCGCGACAAAGACATGCAGATTTTGAGATTTTTTTGGCCGAACGAAAGTACAATCGTGCGCTGAGTGAGCTGAATGAGACGCAGAATCAAATGTCGCGAACAACGGAATATCTGCAAGACCGAATCGATTTGCTAAAGCGCAACCGCCAGGGCGTGGTTTGGCAGAAACAGGTATTGAAAAAGCATCGTAACACCCCAACTCTGGAGCCTGTTCGACCACACCCGACTGAACGTCTGGCACAAGTTCAATAAGGCATAGCAGAGCATTCCATTGAGCGAGTTACGCGCTGCCATAGTGCCCGCGCGGGTGCGTTGGCTGGACAACGGCGCACCGTACAATCTGGATTTTGATGATATTTATTTCTCCCCGGAACAAGGCATTGCGGAAAGCAAGTATGTTTTCATCGGGGGTAACCGGCTGCTCCCCCGCTGGCAAGCAATTCAAGCTGAGAACAAGCTGGCAAACTTTGCAATCTGCGAATTGGGCTTTGGTAGCGGTCTGAATTTTTTACTCACAGCCCAGGCGTGGCGGGAGCACTGCCCTGAGTCACGTCTGGATTATTTCGGCGTTGAAAAACACCCCCTAAGCAAGCATGACCTGCAACAAGCGCTGCAACGGTTTCCACTATTGCAACTTGAAGCCGCGGCGCTGCTTGAGCAATATCCACCTTTATTGCAGGGCTTTCACCGGCTTCAGTTTGAAGGCGGCGTGTGCCTGAATTTACTGTTTGGTGAGGCCGCAGATTCTCTAGCTGCACTACGTCACAGTGACCGGCCAACATTGTGTGCACCAGGCCAGGCAATTGACGCCTGGTATCTGGACGGTTTCGCACCCAGCAAAAATTCCAGTATGTGGTCAGAAAATTTGTGTCAGCTGGTCGCTTCCCTGAGCAGACCAGGCACCACTTTTTCCACGTTTACGGCAGCAGGCTACGTTCGCCGCGCTCTGCAAGACCACGGTTTTAGCGTCAGCAAGCAAGCGGGCTTCGCCAAAAAACGTGAAATGCTGACAGGACAGTTTGATCAACCCCAAGCTACTGGTCGCTATCGTCGCAACCGCTGGTTTCCCGCCGCCACCTGGTATTCCGCAGGCCCCGAAAAAACCGCTTCAGCAGCGAAGCAAACGCCAAAAAACATTGCCATTATTGGTACCGGCCTGGCCGGTTGCACAACGGCCGCTGCATTGGCAGAGAGAGGAATCAAAACCACTGTATTTGACGCACATTCCGAGATCGCCAGCGGCGCGTCTGGAAATCCGGGAGCTGCTTTGTACTGCCCTCTATCGGGGCATAGTTCGCCGCTCTCAGATTTTTCCTTACAAGCGTATCTGTTTGCCTGTACCTATTACTCAGTTCTTTTAGGCAAAGACCGCTGCGGCCTGTTGCAGTGTGTGGATGACTCGGCTAAAGCGGCAGACCTGGCAGGCCACGTAAACGACCATGATTACCTGGAGATGCTGGACGCGTTGGCCTGCGCCAAGAAGGCAAACCTGAATATTGGCCCGCACAGAGCAGCATTGTTCTTTCCGCACGGGCGTGCAATACACATGGGCGAGCTCTGCGAGCAGCTGCTTAGCAACTCGCAAATTGACGTTCAACTGGGCGTCAAGGTATCCAGCATCAAATACACGGGCGACGCCTGGCAGCTGCGCAGCGAGAGCGTGAAGCAGGATTTCACAGAGTTTGACGCGGTAGTGGTTTGTTGCGGCACACTCAGCCGCCAGTTCTCGCAATTGAACCATCTGCCAACCCGTGTGATCCGGGGTCAGATGTCACTACTGCCACAAACCTCTCAAAGTGCTAAGTTACGTACAGTCGTGTGCGACGATTCCTATCTGATACCCGCCAAAGATGGTCAGCATTGGGCAGGCTCCAGCTATGTGTTGGACGACTGGTCGGAGCAAATACGAATTGAGGAACACCTAAGCAATGCCGCCGCAGCTGCATCGCTTATCGGCGATCCTGAATTCAAAGAACACGAGGCAACCAACGGCTGGGCGGCTTTGCGCTGCACGTCGCCCGATTACCTGCCTATTGTGGGCATGGCGCCGAAAGAAGCAGAGTTTCGGGAAGTATTCGCTGATCTGCAGCACGACAAAAACAAACCTCTAGCAGTGCACGCGCCTTACTACCCGGGTTTGTTCGTCAATGCGGCTTATGGATCAAGAGGCTTAAGTTTTGCTCCTTTGTGCGCCCAACAATTGGCAAGTCAGATCTGTGGGGAGTTATCACCTCTACCCTCTACCCTGCGTCATGCCTTGTCACCGGCCCGCTTTATTGTCCGCAATATTGCACGTGGCCACTTCGCAGCACGATGAATCTATGGTTAACTAGTAGCCAGTTAAGTCACAGGTGGGAGCATTATGCTGATGAAAACGTCACTGGACTGGCGAGACCGAGATTTATCTTCCGAAGCCTTCCATAATTTTTATGAGCGCTTGGTACTTGATCACATTCTGACGATCGAAGCCGACAGGGCTGACGACCTCGAGTACATCGGCAATGTGGCCTGCGTAGCACTTAACCATTTACCGCCCCGCTACATTCGAAGTGATGTTGATATGACTTTGTATATGTCTCCTAAGGAATGTCAGGAAATCGAGCTGAAAGTGAGCCGAGCGGTAAAAAATGCAATCATATTCGTCAATGAGCGGCAGATTTACCGCGACGCGAGCGCCTTGCCAAGCTAAGCTCTAGTTACCCTCAACGCAAAGTTACCTCTTATCCTTGTTGCGTTTTTTCGCCTCAATTACTCTATTCCTAACCGCGTGTGCGGCCGTTCAGCTCGAGCAAGCCACACACGCAAAGCCTGGCGACGTTGAACAGCTATCTTTTGAATTGATCGCAACGATGACACACAGGCAGAGTGCATTCACCCAAGGTCTAGTGCTTGGCAACAACAATACTTTGTTTGAAAGCAGCGGCAACTACGGCGAGTCCCACCTGGTGCGGCTGGAACCAAATTCAGGTCATCGCGTTGCCGCTCGCACGGATTTACCCAAACGCCTGTTTGCTGAAGGCTTGGCATTGCACAATGGAAAACTGTACCTGTTGAGCTGGAAAGCGGGTTTGTGCCTGGTATACGATCCAGACAGTTTGCAAAAACTGCACAGTCTGGAATACCGGGGCCAGGGCTGGGGGCTGACCAGCAATAGCCGTGAACTAATTATGAGTAACGGCAGTCACCAACTCACGTTCAGAGACCCGACTACGTTTGATGCAAGCCGAACATTGAATATCAGCCTCAATGGCAGGCCGTTAAGCAGATTGAACGAGCTTGAATGGGTAGATGGTTTGATTTACGCAAACGTTTGGTATGACGACAGCATTGTAGTCATTGATCCAAACACAGGTCATGTAGTTGCACAACTTGACCTGTCAGCGCTACGCACTTATGAGCACAAATCAGCCGATACCCTTAATGGAATTGCGTACAAACCCGGCACCGATACTTTTCTTGTCACCGGCAAGTACTGGTCACAGATTTATGAGATAAAATTAATACGGAAGTAGTCGCACCTTGGCACTCACTCACAAGTACTCACAACACTGATAGGTTTTATGAACGCACATCAAGCTTTTGAACATCTCCGCAGCCAGCAAATCCCAGCACTGAACCTCACGCTGGAAGAATACGAGCACAGTAAGACCGGCGCCAAGCACTATCATCTAGCCGCCGACAATTCTGAAAATGTGTTTATGGTAGCGGTTAGAACTGTGCCGGAAGATTCAACCGGGGTTGCTCACATACTCGAGCATACGGCCTTATGCGGCAGCGAAAAATACCCGGTGCGCGACCCGTTCTTTATGATGATTCGCCGCTCACTCAATACCTTTATGAATGCCTTCACCAGCAGCGACTGGACGGCCTACCCTTTTGCCAGCCAAAACCGAAAAGACTTTGATAATCTGCTGCAGGTGTACCTGGACGCAGTGTTCTTTTCACGGCTGGACGAACTGGATTTTGCACAAGAAGGCCATCGAGTGGAGTTTGAGCAAGCCGATAACCCGGACAGTGATCTGGTTTATAAAGGTGTTGTATTCAATGAAATGAAAGGAGCAATGAGTTCAATCAGTAGCCAACTGTGGCAAACGCTGAGCAAGTATTTGTTCCCTACTACTACTTACCACTACAACAGTGGCGGCGACCCGGAAGACATTCCAGACCTGAGTTATGAGGACCTGGTGTCGTTCTACAAAACACATTACCACCCTAGCAACGCCATGTTTCTGACCTACGGAGATATCTCCGCGGAAGAACATCAGCAAAAATTTGAGTCGCTGGCCTTAAAGCGCTTCGATCGCCTGAATAAGGAAATTGCAGTGGCTGATGAACAACGCTTTCAGGAACCGCAACGAGTAGTAGAACACTACCCCAGTGATGACGCCGACATTGAAAACAAGAGCCATATGATCATGGCGTGGTTGCTGGGTAACAGCACCAATCTGCAAGATCTTTTGGAAGCACAGTTATTAGCGAATGTGTTGCTGGATAACTCGTCATCGCCATTGCTGCAATTGCTTGAAACCACCGAGCTGGGCAGCGCTCCCAGCCCATTGTGTGGCATGGAAGACTCGAATCGCGAACTGGTGTTTTGCTGCGGTATCGAGGGTGCGGCTACGGATGCAGCGAACGATTTCGAAGCATTGATTCTGGATAAGCTGCAGACCATAGCCGAACACGGTATTGAGCACGATCGCCTCGAATCTGTGCTTCACCAACTAGAGTTTCATCAGCGCGAAATTGGCGGAGACGGTTATCCCTATGGACTTCAGATTATTATGGCCGCGCTGGGGCCCGCCACGCACCGCGGAGATCCTGCCGCCGCTCTAGACATAGAACCTGTGTTAGAGCAGTTGCGCGAACAGATTGCCGACCCGGATTACATCAAGCAGTTAACGCGCAAACTGCTGCTGGAGAACAATCACAGACTCACTCTGGTGATGCACCCTGATCCAGAGCTTTCAAAGTTGCGCAACGACAGCGAAGTTGCTCGCCTGGCTGAAATGAAAGCGAAAATGTCTGATGAAGATCGTAAGGCCGTCATTGAACTTGCCAGCCAGTTGCAGGCCAGGCAGGAGCGAGTAGACGACGCAGACATTCTGCCAAAGGTGGAGTTAAGTGACGTTCCGGCCGGTATTCAGGTACATCCTTCATCAGAGTCTGTTGTTGCTGAAGGTTTAATGCCGCTAACATTTTTCCCGCAGGGTACCAATGGCATTGTTTATCAGCAATTGATTGTACCCATGCCGGCCTTCTCTGCAGCGCAACTGCAGCTGCTGCCTTTGTTCACGAACTTTATGTGTGAGCTGGGCGTGGGTGATATGGATTACCTGCAAACACAAGCATTGCAAGCCGCGCATTGCGGCAGCCTTGGCGCCTATTCTTCGGTTAGGCCGATACCAGACAATGAGCAAGAGCAGCGGGCATTTATTGTGTTGTCGGGTAAAGCCCTGAGCAGGAAAAGCAAAGAGCTTAGCGAAATAATGATGAGCACGTTTAAAGATGTGCGATTTGATGAAGCCGGCAGACTACGAGAACTAATTGCTCAGATGAGCGCAAGGCGTGAGCAGAGCATCACAGGAAACGGTCATTCATTGGCAATGAGTGCAGCCTGCAGTGGTATGAGCCCGGTTGCAAGAATCTCCTACCTCAGCTCCGGGCTGCACGGTATTCGTTGGCTCAAAGACCTTAACAAAGATTGCGATGTAGAAGCCTTGCAAGCAGAGCTGTTGGCCATGCACAAGATGCTATTGGCCCAGAGCAGACAATTGCTGTTAGTTGCTGAGCAGGACCAACAGGCACGCATGGTATCCGCTTTGGATGCCTCCCTGGCGACGTTACCAGTAATGGGCGAGCAGAATTCAAGCTTGCAACTAAGCCGGGTTAGAGAACAACAACTACTGGCATGGCAGACCAACACTCAGGTGAATTTCTGTGCAAAAGCGTACCCAACCGTATCAACTGACCATGAAGACGCTGCCGCATTGACAGTATTGGGTGGCTTTCTCCGCAATGGTTATTTGCATAGAGCAATACGCGAACAAGGCGGTGCCTATGGTGGAGGCGCCAGCCACGATTCCGCAAACGCAAATTTCCGATTCTACAGCTACCGCGATCCAAGACTGACCGAAACCATGTCCGATTTCGATCAATCAATTCAGTGGCTTTTGAATACCAAACATGATTGGCAGTCTGTAGAAGAGGCCATTCTTGGCGTTGTGTCATCACTGGACAAACCGGGCTCACCCGCTGGTGAAGCCAAGCAGCAATTTCACAGCAGTTTGTCTGGACGAACACCAGAACAGCGAGAACAATTTCGCAGCCGCGTTCTGAACGTCAGTGCAGATGATTTAAAGCGCGTGGGTGAACAGTGGTTGAGTGATAAAAACGCCGCTAGTATTGCTGTAGTTAGCAATGCAGAAACTCTGACGGAGCAAAAATCCTGGCTGGAAGATAGCGGTTTGTGCAAAGAGGTGCTCTAAGCTCGCAATCTCTGATCGCAGAGGCGCCTCAAGTTTACCGGCGCCTCACTTCCTTTTAAGTTCGATTTCGTCTTTGCCACGCTGAAGCAAAATCACCATTTCACCTGGGCTGCGCTCTTCGAAAGTAAAGCTAAAATCCATTTCCTGCACCGAGAATACCCCATTGGAATCCGGCTTGAGCTTGGAACTTCCTTGCGGTGAATCAAGCACAATATGATCTGGGCCGGCAATCACGTCGAAGCTGATTGGCATGAATGGAACCTTGTATGTGCCTTCGTATTTAGAGAACGGCGAATGTACTTTTACTTTTTCCAGCTCTGCGACTGTCCATGGTGTGGCTCTATCGGCTGCTGCCGCACGAACGGCGGCCACCTGTTCAGCGCTAATTGCGCCGGCCGCATTACCCCATTGTCGCCGGATATAGGTAAGTAGACCTGCTGTTGCCGAATCATCAAAGGATGCCAGATGTCCATGACCAGGCATCGTCATGTTCCATTCTTCACCGTGCACTGTGATTGGTCCGCTCACTCCTTGCAAGATTATGCGGATGAGCCACTCTGGAGGTCCATTAACCCAATCCGATTCGGCCAATGGCGGCGCTAATCCTGCCCGGCCCTGACCAGAATCACCATGGCAAGCAGCACATGATGGGTACAGCGTTTTACCTTTTTCCACTAACAGATTTTGTGATTCGGTCAATGGCTCAAGACCCGCGACATAGTCATCGCCCGGCCATGTAAACGCTACTCGGGCTTTGTAGAGCGCATCTTTGATTTCATCATTGCTACTGTTTTCCAGATCCAATAACTGCGGAGCTTGTGAGAATTTGACAGGCACAAAGTTCTCAGCTTTCGCCGCTTCGCTCAAACCGGTCAGCCAGGCAATTGCTTGCCATGGTGCAGCCGTTGTTGAGTTGTTGGCCAGCCACTGAAAATACTGCGATATTTCCTCGGTCGGTGCTTCGCCACTGATGTCTCCTCGCGCGTCAAGATAGCCCATCATACTCAGCGTGGTGTGAACAAGCTGCGCACCCTCACCGTCACCAAGTGAGCTGGCAAGCCAGGCTTGCATCTCATTCGCCGCACCTTGTTGCAAACCGGCAGCGTACACCCGACGAAAAAACGCATTGTCTACATGCTTGGCCACGAGCTCTCTAACAAACGCCCTACTTGCTTGATCAGGCACTAATGTGGCCAACAGATGTAACTCATCAAGAACTGATAGCGAATTGTTGCCTGCCCAGTTTCGTAAGCTGGCGGCATCTACAAGTGGCACAGCCATTTGCAACGCGGCAATACGAGCCGCGCCCGGCGAATTCAGGGCCGCGTGAACGTCGTTTGCTGATAGCGTAGCAGTTCTACGCTTCAGCCATAAAACATCGGCTTTGGCGTGCTTGGGCACAGACTCAACACTAAGCGCCTCAACGGCCGGGCGATGTTCTTCTTTGTCTAACAATCGGGACGCGGTTTCGCGCGGCCACACATCAACGTGCTGCACCGCATTGATCAATGCAGACGTAGAATCCAGCGAGAACGGCGCGGCCGGAGCAGCATCAGCCGCACTCAAACGATATATTCGACCCATTCCGATTGGCTCAACCAGACCTCGTTGCTCTGCTTGGGCGCGCAGTTCTTCGCTTAGAAATTGCCTGTGCTGAATAATACCTCGGTACATATCTATTACGTACAATGCACCATCCGGGCCCAGCCGCACATCAACTGGCCGAAAACGTTCATCGGTAGACGCCAAAAAAGAGCGTTCACCCCACTCTTTGTCAGCGTAGTTCACAGACTGTGCGCTTAACTGAACACCATTTTGTTTAAGGGCAAGCTGGACAATCAGATTCCCGGCTGCTTCTGGGACAAACACGTGGCCTTGCACAGACTCAGGAAGCTGCGAGCCCGAATAGTATTGCAAGCCGCTTGCAGCGGTTGCCATATTCAGTCGATTGTCATCGCGCAGTACGCCTTCTGTGTACGCACGATTAACGCCAGGGTTGATGCGTATCGAGTGCACCTGTTGATCTGCGCTGAGCAATTCGCCCAAGCCAACTCCGGCATCCGGGCCCAGGCCGTGATACGGCGAACGCAATAAGTAATGGGCTGGAAACAGATCACCCAGCAGCAGCGTTGAATTGGTGTTGTACAGCAGCCTGCCTATCGGGTCTGAACTAAGCCCCCACTGGCCACGAAATGCCGTTGTGTTGGTTTCCAGTTCGCCATTGATGACCCGACGCTTAATATCACTCTTGGCGCTGTACATCCATCCGTTTGCCGCTCGCAGCAAGCGATTTTCATCGTGCTCTACGTCGTCAGGGTTGCCATTGCCATAATCACCCAGTCGGCGCTTGGCCTCGCACAGATTTTCGCTATTGGGCATTTCGCACAACCAGAGATTGGGTGGCTCTGCTATAACAACCCCTTCGTTGACGATGGCAATTGCTCTGGGATTGACCAGGCCATCCAGAAACAGCTCGCTACGGTCCATCGTCCCATCATTGTCGGTATCGCTGAGGCGTACTACTCGCCCAAACGGCCCGGTTTCATCTTTACCGTAGCTGTCACGCATAAACCCGCGCATTTCAACCACATACAGACGGCCATATTCATCCCACTCCATGGCCACCGGGTCACCAATCAACGGCTCGGAGGCAACAATCTCTATATTGATGCCCGGTGCTGTTCGAAATGCACTCAATGCCTGGTCAACGCTCAGAGGCGTTGCATCGGGAATGTCCATAGACTGGTAGCGCTGTTCCCAGCTGGGTGCTTCACTTACAGGAGAACAGCGGCTGGTGCACGCCGCGAGTAGTATCGAAAGAATGGAAAGCAGGAAAAGATTGCGACGTGCCATGAACAAAACAACTCTTGCGTGTAAAATAGCGGGTGGCCAAGGCAGTTCACTGGCTATCGACACACCTTACTGGTATATCGCCCATGTTAAGCCAAGAATTGCTCAGCGCAAAATACATCAGCTTTGCCACCCAGAAACGCGATGGCAGCATGGTTGCCACTCCAGTGTGGGCTGGCAATGAAGAAAATAGTCTGTTCGTGTTTTCTGAAGCCGATGCGGGAAAAGTCAAACGGCTTCGAAATTTCAAGCGCGCCACAGTGGCGCCATGCACTGCAACTGGGCGAGTCACTGGGAATACCTACGACTGCGAAGCGTGCCTCTTGACTTCTGACGCTGACGTAGCGCGAGCCTATGAAGCGCTTAACAAGAAGTACGGCTTCCTCATGCGCATGACCGACTTTTTCTCCAAGCTAACAGGGCGTTACGATAATCGTGCCTTGATTCAGATTGATGTTGGCGAACAAACCAGCTAATGCCGAAGAGGTTTCACTGAATGCACGGTCCTGATCCGGCGCTGGTGATCACCGCCATCATACTCACCGGCTTCGCATGCCAGTGGTTTGCCTGGCGCGTAAAACTCCCAGCCATCCTTTTTTTACTGCTGGCAGGCCTGGCGCTGGGCCCGGTCACCGGTGTAATAAATCCGGACGAGTTACTCGGTGATTTACTGTTTCCTGTTGTCTCACTGAGCGTTGCGATTATCTTGTTTGAGGGTAGCCTGACGCTGCACTTTGACGAAATTCGTGATCTAAACGCGATAGTGCGTCGCCTGATTAGCGGCGGAGCACTGTTAACCTGGGTGTTAATCGCTGCCTGCGGCAAAATTCTGTTTGATCTTGATTGGTCTATTGCCTTCCTGTTGGGTTCCTTATTGGTTGTCACCGGTCCAACGGTGATCGTGCCCATGTTGCGCAGCGTTCGACCCAATGCCCGAATAGGTAGCGTGTTGCGATGGGAAGGGATTGTTATCGATCCAATCGGCGCACTGCTTGCGGTTGTAACCTACGAATACATTGTGTCCACAGTCCCTGGGGCTGCTTTGGAAAATTCGCTTGAGGTGTTTGTTCGAATACTGGTTATTGGCACGCTACTGGGCCTGGCGGCCGGTTTTTTGCTTGGATTCTTACTGCGTAAGCACTGGCTTCCCGAGTTTCTACAGAACTTTGCCACCATTGCGCTGGTGTTGGGCACCTTCACAGTGAGTAATGCCTGGGAGCACGAATCAGGATTGCTGGCAGTGACCGTGATGGGTATTTGCCTGGCAAACATGCGCAATATTCATGTGGAGCATATTCTGTCTTTTAAAGAAAACCTGACTGTTCTGCTCATATCATTATTGTTTATATTGTTAGCAGCCCGATTGAATTTCGAATCACTGCAACCAATTCTTTGGCCTGCTCTGGTTCTTCTGCTACTCATGCAGTTTGTTATACGACCATTGATGGTGTTTGTTTGCGGCATTGGTACCGACTTGAACTGGCGCGAGAAAGCGCTAATAGCATGGATAGGCCCACGCGGTATTGTTGCAGCGGCTATATCCGGTCTGTTTGCTCTGCAGCTGCAGCAGAAGGGCTTTGAAGTAGGCGAAACCCTGGTAGCTCTGACCTTCTTCGTGATTATTGGAACAGTGGTATTACAAAGCGCTACAGCCGGCTGGGTTGCCAGGAAACTTGATGTTGTTGACCCGGCGCCGCGCGGGGCGTTGATTGTTGGCGCCAACCCACTGGCTAGAGAGCTAGCCGCTGCGCTGCAGCGGAATGAGTTTACCGTGCTACTCGCGGACCCTAGCTGGGAGAATATTCGCGAAGCCCGGCTTATGGGATTGCCAACTTTCTATGGCAATGCTATCTCTGAACACGCCGACCGAGATCTTGATTTAGTAGGCATAGGTAGACTCATCGCTGTGTCTCCGCGGCGTGAGGATAATGTGCTGGCCAGCATGCGCTACCGCTATGAATTTGGTCGGGAAAATATATTTGCAATACAAACACAGGCGGAGGCTACCAATACAGGGAAGAAAACCGCTATTGCCGATACCTACAAAGGCGCGTTTATCGGCCCGGATGATTTCACGTTCAGCAAAGCCTCTCAGTGGTTGAAGCAAGGCTCCCGAATTGGAACGACTACCGTTAGCGAAGCATACACATTTGAAGATTTCATTGAGAACAACGCCGGCAATGTGCTTCCTTTGTTTGGCATAGACCGCAAACGCAATCTACATGCCTTCACGGCCCAGGAACCGCCAAAACCGAAAGCAGGATGGCAGATTGTTAGCATGTACAAAGAAAAACCGGCGCCGGTTCCAAACACCAAACCCAATACGCCGCCAACCGAAAAGTTACCCGCATGACTACTATCGATAGACAATTTCCTGCAACTCGAATGCGGCGTTTAAGAGCGTCACCGTTTGCGCGTGCCATGGTCTGCGAAAATATACTTTCACCGGCAGATTTCATCTACCCAATGTTCGTGCTGGAGGGGAACAACCAGCGCGAGCCTATCCCATCGATGCCAGGCATTGAGCGCCTCAGTATTGACCTGTTATGCAAAGAAGCTACTGAACTTTTGGCACTTGGGATTCCAGCCATTGCACTGTTTCCGGTAGTTGGTGC
Source organism: uncultured Pseudomonadales bacterium (assembly GCA_964352475.1). Classification (GTDB taxonomy): domain Bacteria; phylum Pseudomonadota; class Gammaproteobacteria; order Pseudomonadales; family JAUIET01; genus JAUIET01. The sequence goes on from CAYGSL010000003.1 coordinate 28,462, forward strand.
AGAGGGCAAATCCGAGTTGGGTGAGGAAGCTTACAACCCGGATGGCCTGGTACAGCGTGCACTGCGAGCCGTAAAAGAGCACTGCCCCGATATTGGGCTGATGAGCGACATAGCTCTGGACCCATTCACGGTGCACGGGCAGGATGGAGTTCTGGATGACCAGGGTTATGTTGCCAACGATGCAACGGTAGAGATTCTGATTCGCCAAGCCCTCTCGCATGCGCAATGCGGTGCCGATATTGTGGCGCCTTCGGACATGATGGACAGCAGAATTGGCGCAATTCGCGGTGCGCTGGAAACTGAAGGCCATAGCAATACCTTGATCATGGCTTATTCGGCTAAATACGCGTCGGCTTACTACGGTCCGTTTCGTGATGCCGTGGGCTCAGCGGGTAATCTGGGCGGCGGTGATAAAAAAACCTATCAGATGAACCCCGCAAACGGCGATGAGGCATTGCACGAAATTGCGTTGGATATTCGCGAAGGCGCCGATATGGTCATGGTAAAACCCGGTATGCCGTACCTGGACATTGTGCGGCGTTGTAAAAGCGAGTTTGGCGTGCCCACGTTCGCTTATCAGGTAAGTGGAGAGTACGCGATGCATCAGGCGGCGGCTGCGAATGGCTGGCTGGATGGAGATGATGTGATGATGGAGTCATTGCTCTGCTTCAAACGCGCCGGCGCCGACGGGATTCTGACCTATTTTGCAAAACACGCGGCACAAGTACTAAACCGTTGATTGCGAGCCCAGCCAACTTCGGCTAAAGTACCGGCCCTTCGTGGTGAGGTGTCCGAGTGGTCGAAGGAGCACGCCTGGAAAGTGTGTAAGCCGAAAGGCTTCGAGGGTTCGAATCCCTCCCTCACCGCCACTATTTTCTGTAACCATACTGCTAGCTCGACCATGTGTTCTCTGGCCGCAAAGCCGAGTAGCGTTTTATCAAGACCGGCGCAGGAACGAGTGTTGGTTTTCGCGACACGCCGTTAATACATCCATGTAGGCTTGTGTTCGGGGTCCCTCCCTCACACAGTCGCGAAAACCAACACTCGCTCCTGCGCCTAAGTGCCGCCAGAAGCTTGGACTTATTCGCCAGTTATCCCATGTCGACTATGTGGTCCAGCAAACAGGCAGTTGCTCTCTCTATTTCCGCAAATACCATCAGAAACGTTCCATCTTCGCTGTAGTAAGGATCAGCTACCTGCCCCTGTTTATGCCTCGGAGTGTAGTCCAATAACAACTTAGCCTCGCCAGTGTAGTTTGCTGGCGCCCAGGCAATCACATTGCTCAAATTGTTTCTATCCATCGCGACGATAAAATTGAAGCGTGTGTAATCGCTGTCATCAATTTGCCTGGCGACCTGCTGGCTTATATCAATGCCATTTTCATCCGCAGCAGCAATAGCACGAGGGTCTGGATGCTTGCCCACGTTAAACGCGGCTGTACCGCAAGAATCCACAAAGATTTTGTCTTCCAAACCAGCCTTTTCGACCTGATGCTGAAATATGCCCTGCGCCATGGGCGAGCGGCAGATATTGCCGAGACAAACAAACAGTACCCCTGCTTCAGACATATTATTTTTGATCCAATTGCGATTGCCGGTATCCTACAGTAAGAATCCAATAAATAACGCAAAGTAACCCTATGGAAAAATTCAAACGGATACATGAGCGCGCAATAAAACGTAAAGGTGGTGAGAAAGCGCTTTCGGCCTATCTACCCAAAGTAATCACAGCAAAGAAGCTCAAGAACTTAAGCGATGATCGATTCCTGGCCGAGATGAGTCGCTGCGTATTTCAGGCGGGTTTCGTATGGCGGGTAGTGAATCAAAAATGGGACGCGTTCGAGAAGGTGTTTTTTAACTTTGCCCCTGAAAAAATTGTTTTGCTTAGTCCTGAGCAAATCGAAAAAATAGGCACTAATCCGGCGATTATTCGCAACATGCAAAAAATTATAAGTGTCCAGAAAAATGCGCAGTTTGTATTGGACGTTGCCCAAAAGCATGGCAGTTTTGCGGCAATGGTCAGCAACTGGCCGGCAGGTGATCACATTGGCTTGTATAAATTGCTAAAGCAACGCGGCAGTCGTTTAGGCGGCGCAACAGGTCCGCGCTCCTTGCGCAATCTGGGCATTGATACGTTTATGTTGAGTACGGATGTGGTTCTGTGTCTGAAGAATGCCGGCGTTGAAATCGCGAACAATCCCACTAGCCAAAAAGATATGCGTGCTATTCAAGAGGCCTTCAATACTTGGCATGAGGAAAGTGGCCTTCCTTACAGTCACATGAGTCGGATCGCGTCGTGCTCGGTTGGGGAGAATTACGAAATTGAGGTGTTTACGCACTAAAGCATCTGGTCCGGCGATGAATTGCCGAAAACTTAATGAGAGCTAAAAAGTAAGTTAACTCGAATAGCACCTTTACCGACACTGCAGCTTTAAATCACGGTTAGCTTGCTGCAAGTTTGATGGCACTGGTAGCTACGACCAGCGACATATCAATCGCTCTGCGCAAAGATTGGCAAGGCACACTTGTTCAACGGGTATTTCTTAATGTTGTTAGGGCGCTCGGGCAATAAGGCAAGCTTCGCATAAAAAAAGGCGCCTCATGCAAATTGCGCATGAGACGCCCTACTCAGTCCGAAGACTGTTACGAGGAAATCAGAAGCTGTAGCGCATGCTGACAACCGAAGAACGTCCACTCAGAGGTCGTGCTCGAATGAAAGAGCCGACCGCTGCAGAACCTTCTTCTGATTCGGTCAATACGAACTCATCAGCCACATTGTTTACACTGAATGACAAAGTCAGATTTTCAGTCGCGTTCCAGGAACCGTACAGGTTGATCAGCGTGTAAGCGTCCTGCTTCAGATCGTTGTTGTCCTGCAGGTAGAACTCTGTGGAGCCTTGCAGTGTTGCGCCAATGGCAAACAAGTCGGTGCTGAACTCCGGCGATATCGTGTAGATAAAGTCGGCTTGTCGACGTGGGGTATTGCCCACTACAGCCGCATTGGTTGCGTCTGATTCAATTTCAGCATCAGTCCAGGTGCCATTGCCACGAATACTGAAGTTGTCAGTGATAGCCACGGTGCCTTCCAGCTCGAGACCGGTGGAACCGTATTCGCGTACGAAGGTCAGGCCACTGGTAATTTCCGCATTGCTCTCTTCAACCGAAGTATCAAACAAGGTTGCGTACAGTGACCAATAGTCGCCTTCGTGCTTATAGCCTATTTCCAGCTGCTCCACATCGTCGTAGCCGTCTGTGGTAGAGCTCAGGCTGCCGTCCGGGGTCAGCGAACCGGCTATTTGAGTTAGACGATCACCGATGGCTCGGCCGCCTTCACTATAGCGTGCGAAGATGGACTGGTGGTCAGACAGCAGGAAAGTTCCACCCAATGAGAAGGACGTTTTGTCTGCGTCGTAGTTCACGGGAATCACGTTAGCGCTGTTTTCGTTCAGCACCCGGACACCACCTGTAATGAAACCGGCGCTGGTTGCTGCCGAGTTTTCCAGCAAGGCATCAGTTTCCAGTAGGGTGATGGCTCCGCCGGTGACCGCAAACTGGCCCACTGAGCCGTTGCCATTCAGATCACGTGAGCTGTTGCCACCACAGCAACCGTCCAGGCGCTGACCACGCGCTTCCACTTCATCCCTTCGTGCACTAACGTCAAACACCAGACGATCACCGACATCAAATCCTACGTTGATGTAGGGTGCAGTTGTGGTGTAATCCAAGTCCCAGTTCCAGGACAGGAAGCTTTGCGTCAGGGCACCGTTATCTGACAATACGACGTCAACCGGGTTTCCGCCGGCATCGATTCCCGCACCGTTGGCAACAATATCAATGTTTTGCGAGTTGTCGCCAGACAGCGTTTGCATTCTGGTGTGCCAGCTATTCCAGGAAATGTCGATGCTCTGTTTAGAGTAGTAATAGCCTACTTTCAAACGAACACCCTCAAAATCCTTGCTGAAGCTGAAATCATTGACCAATAGACCAACATCATTGAACGTAGTGTCAAAGGTGAGGTTGGTAAACGCCAGCTGGTTGGGATCCGCCGGGGCACCATTGATGGTGGCCGTCGTGCCGCCAGAACAATCAAGGCCTACCGAGCCACCCATGCCATCCGGCAATGAGGCATCGGCACACAGTGCTGCGCCCTTATTGGCAATAGTATCCGTGCCACCGGCAAAGCCGTCAGTAAACGGTGAGATAAATCCGCCTTTGATGCTTGATTTACGGAATTTGTTGTTGATTGCCCAACCGTTACCCACATCGTGATCAAACTCGAAACCGAACGCAGACACTTTGGATTCGATGCCGTCAGAGACCGCGCGTGACACTGGGTTGCCGAACTGGTCGAACGAACTGATTCGATCGGTTGAAGCCGAATGCAGGGCTTGGGTGCTGGCGTCAAAGCCGGCTACCGCGCCGTAGCTGCCATTGCTTTCAACCAATACAGGCGCTGGCAGATAGGTGGTGACCTTGTCGTCAAGCTGCTTGCCGTAGAAACGGATAAATCCGTCATCGAGTGCTTTGGTCAGGTTGAATTTCACCTGGCCACCGCTGTCACCATTGAAATTGGTTTCACGCACACCCTCTCCATCGCGGAAGAAACCGCCAATGTGATAAGTGATGGTATCGGTCAAGGTGCCACCGTATTCAAAATCGGTCCTGAACTCGTCGTAGTCAGCGCCCAGGGAGATACCAACACTGCCGGCATCATCGCCGCCATAGTTACTGATCATGTTGATAATGCCGCCAGGCGAGTTACTGGCAAAGGTTGACGCTGAGCCACCACGAATCGATTCAATACGATCGATTGACCAGTCGTAACGAATAAAGTTGTCGGTGTTGGCGAAGTTCATGTCACCAAATTCAAGCACTGGTAAGCCGTCTTCATGCAGCTGCATGTACTTTGAGCCACCGGTTGCCAGCGGAATACCGCGAATAGTGATGTTGGCGTTACCGTTACCGCCCGAACTTTCGGAACGAATACCGGGCAGGCTGCGAAACACTTCAGCAATTGATCGCGGCGCCAGTTTGCCAATGTCTTCTACAGCCAAGGCTGATACGGACACACTGGCTTCCAGCTTGGAAGAGCTTCCAGGAACACCTGTTACAATAAGTTCTTCCAACGTATTTTCTTCATCCTGGCCAACAGCGCTGAAAGACACGAGGCTGGCACAGATTGCCGCTAGCGCACGACGCCGATATGGTGGGGTTCGTAATGTTAGATTCTTGATGGTCATTATTTGCTCCTATTAGCGTTTATGGTCGAATATTGCCGCATCGTCTTGCACTTGTTCCTCTAAGGCTTTGGGCATTCGTAGAACCTTTTGAACTCTGAATTTGAAATATATTCCAGCATGCAATCGATTGCAACACTTTTTTTGCAATCGATTGCAGTATTCTTTCTCATTGTGATCGGGAGCATTTTCGGTCTAAAAACTTAAGACCAGATGACTCGAGGCACCATCCAGGGCAAGAGCAAATGGCGGCGCAATGCCACCCACAAACGCGCTTTGTGCAGACCCAGCAGTGGTCACAGTGTCTACAAAGCTGACCACAGAGAGGTCATCCAGCACCTCCCAGGCATAGGTTTGACCGGGCGACTGTGGCGGGTTTGTTGCAACAAGACCACTGCCGTTTAACGGCTGATAATGCCCTTCAACAGAATCTGCAACAGCGCCATACAAGCCATTAAGGCCTGGACAGTCAGGATGAAAGGTATTTCCCTGGGTAGACCAGAACAAGTAGTAGAGATTGTTATGGTGAACAATGTGCGCTCGTTCAAGCTCGGTATTGGCGCCTTCTGCAGTAATAACAGGTGGCCTCAGATGCCAATCATTCTGGTTGGCCGTGGCCAATCCGATTGCACCACAATATTTGTTGGTCGATTGACCCATGGTTGCTGAAAAGACTAAATGTTCCCGGCCCGTTGTCGGGTCAACAAATCGGAACGGATCGCGAAAAGCGCGAATAAACCCTGGCTGACCGTCTTTTTGATCGGCCTCGGCATACCATAAGCCATCAGCCCGAATACATTCGCGATGCTCAGTCCATTGCACAAACCTGGGTTTTTCATTGTGCCAATCAAGCACTGCGCTGGTGTTCACAATTCGTTGCTGGTAGCTCGGTGACGTGTCTCCGCGTTCCCCCACTGCGGTATAAAATAGGCTCAGCCGACCAGCATCGTCCATCATCGCAGAGCCTGTCCACTCGTGGTCTGCATACGATGCCTGGCCATCAAACAACAAACCACAATCCAACCATTGCCCCTGATCCATTGCCAATAAGCGTATACGCGCCACATGGTGTCTTGCCTCTGATGGCTGATCAGCCGATGCAGACAGCATTAGCCATAGCTCAATACCGTTGACTGTTGCAACGCTTCCATCGGCGTGCTTTATTGGCCATAAATCCCATAGGTAGAGACCAGGCATGGTTCGCGCCGATTGCGCCGAATCCAACAAGGGCAGAGTATTCTTAGCACTCAATCTAATGTCGCAGATATGATCGGCGGACCATATTGAATTCATATTCACATTCCCAAACGGATGATATAAGTAAACCTGTACACTAACGCTTTCGCTAGTGTCTAGCCGCGGCAATAAAATCGGCGATTTCGCCTGTGCTTGGCGGCGAGCAACCGGCACGTGTTACGTTGATAGCCGCCGCAGCACAGGCATAATCAACGGCCACGCGCAACTCGTCCAAATCAACACTACTTGCTGCGTCGGAAAGTTTGTTATCGCGGTAAAGACACGCCAGAAACGCTGCATGGAAGGTATCTCCCGCACCCACAGTGTCGACTACGTCCTCTACCCGGTAGGCATTGTTGCCGAAACAACCCTCGCTGCCGTACAGCAACGCGCCACCGTCGCCCTGGGTTAACACGAGCATGCCACCCCCCATTTCTGCATAGAGACGCTCGGCACTGCGCAGTACGTCAGTATCCAGACCAAAAGCGGCTATATCTTCGTCGCTGGCTTTAACTATATCGGCCAGTGGCAGCAATGAACGCACACCGTCGAGGTATTTCTGCTCATCAATACTCGCTCGCAAACGAATATTGATGTCTATACTCACCAACACCCCACGCTTTCTAAGTTCGGCAAACACCTGGCGTATCTTTGGTAGCTGACTGGGCGTTATTGCCAGCGAGCCCGTGTGAAACACCGTCACGTCGTGTGGCAAATTCTCTACAATTTCTTCGTACGAAGTGTCTTTGTCGGCAATGCCTTCTCGGTACAGGCGATAGCTTGCCTGTCCTTCAGCGTTCAATGTGACCAAGGCCAGCGATGTTGGCCAGAGCGAGCGGCGCGCCAGGGGCAAGCGCACACCAGCCTCACGCAAGGACAATCTCAGCTGCTCACCAAAACTGTCGTCCGACAACGAAGACAAGTAACTAACATCAACACCTTGTCGCGCAAGCCCCACGGCAACATTGTAAGGAGAGCCCCCGAGGTGCGGGCGATAACTACCGTCTTCACTGCCAATAAAATCGATCAAAGCCTCACCTAGCACAGCGATACTCATGCGCCCCGCTCCGTAACCGGCTTGTGCCCTTCACCGTCAATCAAGTGCGCGCCACGGCGCTCTTGCAACTCAGCTTCAACTTGCTGCAGCGTTGCGCGATTGATTTGGTAGAAAAACATCAACAGACCGCCTGCCAGGAAGAATACGGCAGGCAACATATTAAACATCAATTGAATACCGCCTAGCGCGACTTCAGTTTGCGCCTCATTCGCCACGAATCCGTACCATGCAAGCATAAATCCGGGCAAAGCCGCGCCTATGGCGGAACCGAACTTAAGCGAAAACATCGAGGCGGAGACCGTCAAGCCAGCTGTTTGCTTGCCAGATTGCCACTCACCATATTCAGCACAATCGGTGTACATCGAAAACATCAAAGTAATGCTCACGCCAAACGTAGCAATGCCCAAACTGTGCACCAGCACAATCAGCGCGTACTGCTCGGCGGGTATTAGATAACACATGCTTAGCAGCAGTGCGTGCAACACCCCCATCGCTACCATTAAGTGATGCTTCTCAAACCGGGATGCCAGCATCGGCGTGTACAAAGCACCTATTAATTGCCCGATCAATCCGCAGGACGTCAGGATGGCAATCTTATCGAAAATCCAGAAAACACTGGTGCCGTCGTCTCCCAGATAGTACTTCATGTAAAACACGATGGACGCAAAGCGCGTGTTCAGGCCGATCACGATCAGAATTCCCGTAACACCCAGAATGACCCAGGATTTATTACTAAACAGTACGGAGAAATCCTCTCCAATACTGGAATTGTGTTGCTTGGCTTGAATACGCTCGCGCGTAGTCGCAAAGGTAATCCAGAAGATCAGTACCGATAGCACCGCAAACAGGATGATAGTCAGGCGAAAACCCAGCAACTCATCGCCACCACCCAATAAACTCACTAACGGTGTGGCAAATGCGCCAACACACAGTGTGCCTAGCGATGCAAAAACAAAGCGGAATTGAGTCGCCTTAGTCCGCTCTTCGGCAACAGGCGAAATCACTGCAAGCAATGCGGAGTAAGGTACATTGATGGCTGTGTAGGCCAACATCACCAGTGTGTAGGTGACATAGGCATAGATCAACTTGCCAAGATCGGACAGCTCTGGGCCCATAAAAAGCAAATAACCCAAGCCCGCATACGGTATAGCCATCCATAGCAGGTATGGACGATATCTGCCCCATTTGCTACTGGTTCGATCAGCGATCAATCCCATGGCCGGGTCACTGATGGCATCAATGATTTTAGTCACCAGCAACATGGTGGCCGCCGCTGCAGGCGAGATGCCGAACACGTCGGTATAGTAATAGAGCAGAAACAGACCAAAAAAGCCCATGTAAAAGTTCGACGCCATATCGCCGAGGCCGTAACCGACTTTTTCCTTAAACGACAGGGGGTGCGTATCTGTTGTATTGTTCATGGCAAACTCACTTGCAAGCTGAGAAAGCTTACGTAGTACTGCAATCGATTGCAAACGAATAATTTATGCAATCGATTGTTTTTTCTCAAGTGGTTGTTTTAAATAGATAAATATCTTATTTCAATAGGCATAATCCAGCGGTGCAACCAAGGGTTGCATCCATTATACTAGGTCTATATTTCCGCTGAACGATACTAGCTTGAGCAACAAGAAACAGAAAAAGGTACTAAACCTGCAGGACCTGGCTGATCTGGCCGGCGTGTCCCGCGCTACCGCGTCGCGGGCACTCAGTGACAGCCCGCTGATTAGCAGTAAAACCAAGGACAAGCTGCGGGCGCTGGCAAAGAAGCACAACTACACAGTGAACAGTCGCGCGCGCGACTTTCGTTTACAGCGAACTGGCATCATCGCTGTGATATTCATGCTGGACATCGAGTCTGAACAACATATGTCCGACCCGTTTTTCCTGGACATGCTGGGCGGTGTGGCCGACGCATTGGCGGAAAATGATTACGATTTGCTGCTCACTCACGCTCCCATCGTTGACGTACTGGACTTGCGCAATAGCCGTGCTATCCAGCAGTCCGACGGTGTCATTGTTATCGGCCAGGGTGAGCAGCATCAACAGTTAAAGGAGTTGGCAGCGGACGACAGAAACATTGTCGTGTGGGGCTACCCGGTAGCTGACAAGAATTACGTGGTCGTGGGCGGCGACAACTTTACGGGGGGGTACGAAGCGGCCAAGCACCTTCTACATCAAAACAGGCGCAAGATTGCATTCTTCGGTAAAACCGACAACCCTGAGAATGCGGCGCGCTATGAAGGCTATGTAAAAGCACATACTGAATTCGGCTTGGAGACAGACCCACAACTAAAACTGGACATTCCTTTTAGCGTTAAACTGGCGCAGGAAGCTCTGGTACACGCGATGCAAGACGGCCTGGACATCGACGCCGTGGTTTGCGCGGCTGACGTGATGGCACTAGCCACCATTTCCACCTTGCAGACGCTAGGCAAAAAAGTCCCTAACGATATAGCCGTTGTGGGTTATGATGATATAAGTCTGGCTACATACAGCAACCCACCGCTCACCACTGTTCGTCAAAATATTCATTGGGCGGGCAAGGTGTTGGTAGACTCGGTATTGGGATTGATCAATGGCGAGCAGGTGCCTGACACAATGCTCGCGACGGAGTTGGTGGTTCGGAGAAGCAGTGGTGTTGATGAAACTTAGCAGCTGGCTTGATCATCGACTGCTGGCTCTCATTTAAATTTGCCTGAAAGTTAATGCCTTGATTTAGGCAATGAAGCAAGTATCTGTTTGAGAAACTGATAGGGGGACCTCGAAAACACCAACAGTAGGTCCTTTAGGGAAGCCCGCATGGACGCTGCACATGGAGGTGCAAGTGTCACGGGAGGCAGGATGCCGGGAGCGACTGGGTTTAAAGCTGTCTCGAGAGCATAGCGAGTGCTTTGGGTCCGGCGCGTCCCGTGAGTTGACCCTCTCTTAATCGCCGGTCTTGATGCCAACTCAGAACTGGCCAAGTTCTAACCTTCTAACAAATCCTCCAACTCCTGCTGTAACTCCAGCCACTGCTCTTCCAGCTCCCCATGCTGCTGACTTTGCTTCGCCTGATCAAACAACACATCGTCAAGCTCGGTTTTATTTTCAGCTTCATAGAGACTGGAATCAGCAAGTCTTTCCTCAAGTTCGGTCATACGCTGTTGGCATTCTGCTAATTTACGCTCAATTCGCGTGATCGATTTTTTCAGCGGCTGTAGCTTGGCGCGGCTGGCCGCCGAGGCCTTACGCTGCTCCTTACGATTAGCGTCTTTGCTGTCGGTGTTGACATCACTGACTGTTACCGGGGGATTCTGTTCTTCCGGTTGAGCAGAAACAGACTCTCTGTTTAACACCCACTTTTGATACGCCGCAATATCGTCTTTGTATTCGTCTACACAGCCATCATGAACCAACAATAACTCATCAACCGTATTGCCAAGCAAGTGACGGTCGTGGGTAACCAAAACGACAGCGCCGGTAAACGCTTGCAAAGCCACCGTCAGGGCGTGGCGCATTTCAAGGTCTAGATGGTTTGTGGGTTCGTCCATAATCAACAGGTTAGGACGCTGCCACACAGTGATGGCCAATGCCAGACGGGCTTTCTCGCCCCCTGAGAAATCGCGAATTTCGGAACTGGCCACACTGCCGTGGAAATTAAAGCCGCCCAGAAAATCATAAATTTCCTGTTCTCTAGCTTGCGGGCTCAAACGCTGCAGGTGTAACGCCGGGCTGGCTTCCAGATCCAGAGCTTCCAGTTGATGCTGATCGAAGTAGCCTATTTGGCAATGGGCGCCTTCCACACGGTCACCAGATAGCAGCTCTTGCAAGCCTGTCAGCGACTTAAGCAAGGTCGATTTACCCGCTCCATTCTTGCCAAGCAAACCGATTCGCGCGCCAGCATGCACCTGGAGATTGACAGTGTTCAGAACAGACACGTCTCCGTAACCCAGATTCGCTCGATTCAAAGACAATATTGGATCACTGGCTCGCTTTGGCTCTGGAAAACGGAACCGAAACGGAGAATCAATATGCGCTGGTGCAATACTCTGCATGCGCTCCAGTTCTTTCAGTCTGCTTTGAGCTTGTTTCGCTTTAGTCGCTTTGTAGCGAAAGCGTCGCACAAACTCATCAATTTCCCCAATACGTCGCTGCTGCTTCTCGAACGCAGCCTGCTGCTGCGCCAGGCGCTCAGCACGCTGCAGTTCAAATGACGAATAATTGCCGCGATACTGCGTAATGGATTTATGCTCCAGATGCAGTACCTGCTGGCAACACGCGTCGATGAATTCCCTGTCATGCGAAATCAGCAGCATAGTGCCCTGATAATTTTGCAACCACTGCTGAAGCCAAAAACTGGCGTCCAGATCAAGATGGTTGGTTGGCTCGTCCAGCAGCAATAAATCGGATGGTGTCATCAGAGCCTTGGCAAGATTTAAACGAATACGCCAGCCACCAGAGAAATCGCTTACCTTGCGGTGTTGATCGCCTTGCTCAAAACCCAGGCCCAGCAACAACACCTCGGCTCGATGCGCTATGTCATAGCCATTGAGCTCGTCCAGCTCGCTGTATAGAACGCTGGCACGCTCATAGTCTTCTTGTGCTTCAGCCTGTTCCAGTTGTTGACGAACCGCAAACACTTCACTGTCGCCGGCTATCACGTATTCCAGGGCCGGCATATCGCTGGCTTCGACTTCTTGCGCCATGCACGCCAGGCGCATCCCTTTTATACCTTCAATATGCCCGGTGTCTGCCTGCAGTTCTCCCAACAGCAATGCAAACAGGCTTGATTTCCCCGAACCGTTTGCGCCTATCAGTGCCAATCGCTGGCCAGGCTGGATGGTCACGCTGGTGTCTTGCAGCAAAAGCTTCGCACCGCGTCGCAGACCAAGGTCACGAAAGATAATCATTCGCTGACACCCGGTAACCGTGCATTGTGTATAGACAACATAGTCATCGCGATTAAATCAGTACTTTCCATTTGTTAAGCAAGCATCAACAGAGCACATCAAATAGGGTAATCTACAGCTAATGCCGCGGCTCGACTGGGCGCGCATGATAACAACTCTGGTACCAGCATGCGAAAAATACGAATGGGAATGGTCGGCGGCGGTGAAGGCGCGTTTATCGGTGCCGTTCACCGTATTGCAGCCAATATTGACGGCCAGATAGAGCTGGTATGTGGCGCGTTTTGCAGTGACGCCGAGCGCAGCGTGCAATCAGGCAAGGCACTTTACCTGCCAGAATCGCGCTGCTACCCCGATTATCAAACCATGATTGCTGCTGAAGCAGCGCTTAATGGTGATCAACGTATGGATTTCGTGGCGATTGTCACCCCCAATCATTTGCACTTCCCTGTCGCCAAGCTCGCGCTGGAAAACGGTTTCCATGTGATGTCGGACAAGCCCGCAACCTTCAGTTTGCAAGAAGCGCTCGCCCTCAGGGAAGTCGTGCAAACCCGGCAGTTGCTGTATGGACTTACTCATACGTACACCGGCTACCCCATGGTGAAAGAAGCCCGGCAACAAATTGCGTCGGGGAATTTGGGTACCATCCGCAAAGTAGTCGTTGAATACCCGCAAGGTTGGCTGGCCGCCAAAGAAGAGGATAACTCGGATAACAAGCAGGCGGCGTGGCGTCTGGACCCACAGCAAGCAGGTGTGAGTTCCTGCATGGGTGATATAGGAGTACACGCGGCGAATCTGGCAGAATACGTGTGCAACATAAAGATAAACCAGCTATGCGCCGATCTCACGTCATTTGTAGACGGTCGCGAGCTTGATGACGATGGCTCTATTTTGCTTCGCTTTGACAATGGCGCGCGGGGGGTATTAATGGCCAGTCAAATTTCCGTAGGTGAAGAGAACGGCTTGCGAATTCGCGCCTATGGCGAACTGGGCGGCCTGGAGTGGTCTCAACAAGAGCCCAACAGTCTGGTTCTTAAATGGAACGACAAGCCCATGCAGATACTGCGCACCTCGGGTGTGGGTGTTGGTGAACTAGCAATGGCGAATTCGCGCACACCTGGTGGCCATCCGGAGGGCTACCTGGAAGCGTTCGCCAATCATTATCGAAACTTTGCGGCCCAAATCAGCGCACGACTTGCCGACGAAGCACCCGATGATATTGCCGCCGACGTACCCAATGTTACAGATGCAGTACGCGGTATGGCATTCATAGAGCACGCGGTTAAGGCCAGTGCATCTGACCAAAAATGGCATGAGCTGCCCGATTACTAATCTTATTAGAACGGCAGCACTCACACTGTCAGGAGAACACTATGAAAGGTCCCGCAATATTTCTTGCGCAATTTGTCGGCTCCGAAGAGCCTTTTAATAGCTTCCCAAGCATCTGCAAATGGGCCGGCGAACTAGGCTACAAAGGCATACAGATACCTACCTGGGAAGCCAGTTTGATTGACCTCAAACAAGCTGCCGAAAGTAAAACGTATTGCGAAGAGCTGCAAGGAATTGCGGCAGAGCATGGATTGGAAATTTCCGAGCTATCGACACACCTGCAGGGACAATTAGTGGCAGTCGCACCTGCATTTGATGACTTATTTGACGGCTTTGCCGACGAATCGGTTCGTGGAAACCCCAAAGCGCGGCAGCAGTGGGCAAGCGAGCAATTGATACTTGCGGCAAAAGCCAGTCAAAACCTGGGCCTAAGCGCGCACGCAACATTCTCCGGTGCGTTGCTGTGGCACACGTTTTATCCATGGCCAGCCCGACCCGCCGGCTTAGTGGAAACTGGTTTCGAAGAACTGGGTAAACGCTGGACACCCATATTGAACGCATTTGACGACGCTGGCGTTGACTTATGCTATGAAATTCACCCTGGGGAAGACTTGCACGATGGAGCAACGTTTGAACGTTTTCTTGCGGAAGTAAACGATCACCCAAGGGCGAACATTCTCTATGACCCAAGCCATTTCGTGTTGCAACAGTTGGATTACCTGGCGTTTATCGATATTTACCATGAACGTATCAAGGCGTTTCATGTAAAAGACGCCGAATTCAACCCGAACGGTCGAAGCGGTGTGTACGGCGGTTTCCAACCCTGGGTAGACCGCCCAGGGCGTTTTCGCTCTACCGGTGATGGCCAGGTGGATTTTATTTCCATCTTCAGTAAATTTGCACAGTATGGCTACGACGGATGGGCAGTGATCGAATGGGAATGCTGTCTCAAACACCCTGAGCAAGGTGCGGCAGAAGGTGCACCTTTTATCGAACACCATATGATCCAGACCACTGACAAAGCCTTTGACGATTTTGCCCACTCCGGTACTGATGATGCTGCCAATCGTCGACTATTAGGCATCGAATAGCGTCAATGATTGAGAGCCACTATAACAATGCCGATGGCAGCCCTAAGGCAGATGCCGCTGAATTGCGTGCATTGAGAATACAAAACTCCGCAAATAAACACGGTGTCAGCGAACACGATCTGCGGTCGTTGATGGATCAGGTGAATTGCAAGGGTTACGTGGTGATTCCAGAGCTTGTTTCAGCGTCCGATATGCTTGCGATTAAAACCGAAGTTGGGCCTCTGCTAACCCACGATGGTCGAACAGAATTCGAAGGCTTTAAAACGCGCCGTATCTATTCCGTTTTCGAAAAAACTCTGGCTCTAAATCCATTGGTCGAACACCCTCTTATTCTTGCTTTGCTAGACCAGGTGCTACAAGACAATTACCTGCTGTCGCAAGTTCAGGCCATTAACGTTCTGCCCGGCGAAATAGCGCAGCCCTTGCATCACGATGACGGATTCTATCCGCTGCAGCGGCCACGAGCGCCTATTAGCGCTGCCACAATATGGGCAATAGACGACTTCACGCAAGACAACGGTGCGACCCGCGTAATTCCTGCAAGCCATCGCTGGGATGGCCAGC
Source organism: uncultured Pseudomonadales bacterium (assembly GCA_964352475.1). GTDB lineage: Bacteria > Pseudomonadota > Gammaproteobacteria > Pseudomonadales > JAUIET01 > JAUIET01. The sequence goes on from CAYGSL010000003.1 coordinate 43,864, forward strand.
ACCCGGGCGATGGAAGCGAGCACGAACTGCTGCCCGCTGCTATGCCCTCAGGATCCGTTATTTTCTTCCTGGGCACACTCTGGCACGGTGCGGGCCCAAACAATAGTGATTCTGCCAGAATGGCCGCAACTGCCCAATATTGCGAACCGTGGGCCAGACAGCAGGAAAACTACAGCCTCGCGATTTCCAGGGAGCGTGCAAAATTGTGCAGTGAGACCATTCAAGGCATGCTGGGTTACAGCATGCTGTTTCCATTTATTGGCTTTGTGAATGGGCGCGACCCCAAGCGGCTCTTACGGGACTAGCAAACATGACAATAAACCCTGTCGACATTAGTGAGCTAGTCAATGAAGACGCCAGCCTGATCAGTCGTAATTGCTGGACGGATCAACGCGTTTATGAGCTTGAAAAAGCCGGTATTTTTGGAAAATCGTGGCTGTTCCTTGCTCATGAATCGCAATTAAAAAATCCTGGCGACTTTGTGCAAGCTTACATGTGTGAGACACCGATCATCGTTGCACGTGCAGATGATGGGGTAATTCATGCGAGCATCAATAGCTGCACACATCGCGGCTTGCCCGTTTGCCGCGCTGACCATGGCAATACAAAACGATTCGTTTGTCCGTATCACAATTGGTCGTATGCGGTAGACGGCAGATTAACGACTATTCCACAAGAGAAACAGCTAAAGAGCTGCCCGGACAAGAGCCAGCTTGGCTTGAAAAAAGTTCCACGCATTGAGTCTTACCAAGGCCTTTACTTTGGAAGTTTTAACTCAGACATTGAGCCTTTGGACAGTTATCTTGGTGATATGAAGTTCTATCTAGATGCGTTCTTTGAGCGCTTTAAAAATGGTATCGAATTTATCGGTGCACCACACCGTTGGATCGTTAATGCAAATTGGAAATTACCGGTAGAAAATCAACTAGGGGATGTAAACCACGGCCCTTACCTGCACGCATCAATCCTGCCACCGGAAGCGAACGACGAAATTATCGCAACAGGACACAGTGTGGTGCCACGCCCAGGTCATGGTGCAACATTTCGGCTAATGCCCGAGGACACACCTTGGGAACAAGTGGCCTGGGGAATGGAAGGCACCGGAGGCATACTCGGCGGACCTGAGGTGCAGGACTATCTACAAACGGTGCAGCGAGAAGCTGCAGAGCGTGTTGGTGCTATACGCTCAAGAATGAAGGGCTTGACCTACGGCGTGTATCCCAATTTGTCTTTTCTCTGGTCTAACACCTCATTCAAAGTGTCCCATCCGCGTGGACCTGGCAAAGTAGAGTATTGGAGCTGGGCTGTAGTGCCTGCCGATGCACCGGATGCGGTGAAAAAAGCACTACGCACCAACTACAGTTCTTTCTTCGGGCCGGGCGGTATGGTGGAACAGGAAGATTCAGAATCCTGGACGCAGCAATACCTGGGGGCTAACATCGATTTTGCCGACGACCGACCATTTTATTACGGCCTTGGCCTCAATGAAGAAGGCCCGCATGAGCAACTGCCGGGCTTAGTCAGCGTAACGGCCAATGAATTTTATGCGCGTGAATTTTTTAAACGCTGGCGCGATGATCTTATGGCGGTGTCTATCTGATGAATCCGACGATCAACAGCCAAATTGAACTGCAGTACCGCATTGAGCAATTTTATTACCATGAAGCGCAGCTACTGGATGATAGACAATTTCAGCAATGGCTGGCGCTGCTGGACGAGCGCATTCAGTACGTCATGCCCAGCCGAACCAACGTTCAGGTGGACAACAGAATGCGCGATAAGGAAGCAATGCTGGATATCTCTCGCGAACTGGAAGGCCAGGATTCAACCGGAAGTCCACTGCGCGAGGAGAACATCATTCACCTCAGTATGCGAGTACAGCGCGCGTATAAAATCAACTCCTGGGCGGAGAACCCACCGGCACGAACACGCCGCCTGGTGAGTAATGTTCGTATTGGCGAACACGAACCGGATTCTATAGCGGTAGCCAGTAATTTTATTCTCCACTTCGCACGACCAGGAAGTGCTAACTTTACCTACAGTGGTGAGCGGCAAGACCAGCTAATCATCAGTGACAAAAACTTCAAAATCGCAAAACGTACTGTTTTGATGGATTACGCTGATATCGAATATCCAACGATGGGGCTGCTTTTTTAACTATTCCCCTAGGTGAACAACAACATCCCGTGCACCGCTATGATGTCTATGTTCCCATAGGAATACACCTTGCCAGGTACCCAGGGCCAAGCATCCCTGCACAATTGGAATACTCAATGAACTCGCTGTGAGTGCGGCTTTGATGTGCGCCGGCATATCGTCCGGACCTTCCAGTGTGTGCGTGTATAAAGGATCGTTTTCCGGCACCAAACGATTCAACCAGGATTCCAGATCAGTCTTGGCTGACGGGTCGTAGTTTTCCTGAATCAGCAAGCTGGCTGACGTGTGCCGAATAAAAAGCGTGCACAAACCTTCTGTGTAACCGCTGCCCGAAACCAGCTGATTCAGTGTGCTGGTGAAACTATGCAGCCCTTGACCTTTCACGGGTACAGACAGAGTTTCAATCATGGATTACTCGGCAATTGATAAGTCACTGCAGCATCCGGACCCAGCGGCCAACCCAGATATACCCAGGCAATCATCAGGGCAACACCCGAAATTAGCAGCCAGATCGAATAGGGAATCATCATCGCCGTCAGACTACCCAAGCCGAAATCACTCTTCCACCTCTGTGCAAATACAAGAATCAACGGGAAGTACACCATTAGCGGAGTGATGATATTGGTCGCACTGTCACCCACGCGATAGGCAGCAGTAGCACCTTCCGGACTGACTCCCAGAAGCATCAACATCGGCACCAATACCGGTGCCATCAAGGCCCATTTAGCACTGGCGGAACCGATAAACAAATTCAACAAGCCGGAGAACAACACAATCAGGCCAAGCACAATTGGCAGTGGCAAACCTGTGGATTTGATTGCGGCCGCTCCATGAACCGCAGAAATCAAACCCAGATTGGACCAATTAAACATGGCTACAAAATGCGCCGCTGCAAAAGCAAGTACCAGATAATAGCCCAGGGTTTTCATCGATTCGGCCATCATATCGACCAGGTCGCGATGATTATTAATCGTCTTTGCCGCAGCCCCATAGGCCCAGCCACTGGCGAGGAAGAGAACGAAAAACGCAGCTACCAGGCTCTTGTAAAACGGTCGGTAGGTAGTGTGTATGGAACAGCTACCAGCCTCTATTGTTCCAGGCGCGCAAGCTTCTTCATTAATTAGTGGTGTATTCGGACCCAAAGTCATCACGGCCCATGCGGCAATCACCGCAAGTGCGGCCCAGCCCGCATAGCGCAAACCGCTACGCTGCTCATCAGTTAATGACTTGTTCTCACTGCCATCACCATAGGCTTCGGCATCTTCTTCGCTGGGCTGCCATTTCCCTAAACCAGGCTCGATTATTTTGTCTGTTACATACCAGATAATCGGCAGGTACAAAAATGTCATCGCGAATATAAAATAGGCATTGCCCGCAATGTTGCTGTTCCAAGTCGGGTCCAGCGCACTGGCTAGCACAGCTTCTTCCGTAATACCAAACAGCAAGGCATCAAGCTGCCCCGGGCTGATATTCGCAGAAAAACCACCAGAGACCCCGGCAAACGCTGCAGCAATGCCCGCCAAGGGGTGGCGGCCTGCTGCGGCAAACAGCACGCCGGCCAGAGGAATCAATACTACGTAACCAGCGTCAGCAGCATGATTACCAACCATTGCTACCAGCGCGACCACTGGAGTCAGTAGTGCTTTGGGTGAACTGCGTACCGCAGCGCTCATTGCCGCCGCGAACAGGCCGCTGCGCTCGGCAACACCGGCACCGAGCATAACAACTAGCACATAACCTAATGGGTGGAAATGGGTAAAGGTTTTCGGCATATCTACCCAAAGACGCTGAATATTTTCAGCGCTGAGCAAGCTTGCCGCGAATATTTCCACGGGATTGCCGTTTGCATCAACCTTGGTAGGGTGCATAGCCGACAATTCGATCAGCTGAAACACAACAGAGATTACGATTAACAGCAGCGTCAGATACAAGAAAATAAACACCGGATCCGGCAATTTATTGCCGGTGTGTTCTATCCAACGGAGGAATGGGTTCATTTGAGCCGGGTTGTTATTCATAGTGTCTCCGAAGCAGACTGAGCGAATGCTAAATGCACAGCTTCAATATGTAATTGTTGTATATGAAGCGTTGGTTGTGGAAAGGTATGATTGACCACACAATGCCAACATTAACATATCCAAGCTGTAGATTTTACGCAATTATCATGCGCTTGTTTGCCGTATTTTCAGTGACTTTATTCAGCGTGTTTGTTGCGGCAAGCGACAAACCTAATATTCTATTGCTGATGGCAGAGGATCTTAGCCCCAGAATTGGCACATTTGGAGATTCGATCGCCCAGACGCCGCATATTAATACTCTTGCGGAACAAGGTGTGCGCTTTACTAACGTTTTCACAACAGCTGGTGTTTGCGCACCCAGTCGTGCCGCGACCGTAATGGGTATGCACCAGATCTCTTTCGGCGCTCAGCACATGCGCACTTCTCGTGAAGACTATTTGGCCTTACCACCAGTTGATGCAAAAGCGTTCCCCGAAATACTGCGCAGACTTGGCTATTTCACTCTGACAGACGGAAAACTGGATTTTCAGTTCTCAGGCACCGTGGGAGGTGGCCCATTCACTATATGGGATCTTCAAGGCAGAGACATCAGTATTGAGGACGCGCCACTCAACAAGCCTTTTTTTGCGCAGATAAATTTTCCAATTACGCATGAAAGCGGCGTGTTTCCACCACTGGGCAGTTGGCCAAACAGCGTCACTCATTTTGTTATGCAGGTCATGAGGTCAATATTGAATTGGTCAGCACCTGAAGGTACGCCGGTTGCCGAGCAAGAAATTGTTCTTGAGCCGTACTATCCTGACACACCTACTGTCAGGTCTGACATTGCGCGCCATTATCAGAATATTTCGGCAATGGATGCTCAGGTAGGTCAGATTTTGGCGTATCTTCAGGAAAGTGGGCTTGCTGAAAACACCATTGTTATCTGGACTAGTGATCATGGCGACGGTTTACCGCGCGCAAAACGTGAGCTTTATGACAGCGGTCTAAAAGTACCTATGGTGGTGTATTGGCCGGAACGGTTCCGACCTGAGCACATGAGCCCAGGTGCCACAGATTCGCAGCTGATAAGCTTTGTTGACCTGGCCCCCACTATCCTTTCGATGGCGGGCGGCGACAAACCAGTCGCAATGCATGGCCAGGATTTTTTAAACCCATCAACACCGGATCGGAAGTATATATACGCATCTCGTGATCGCATAGATGAGGTAACAGACCGGCAGCGCGCCATACGCAGCACTCGATTCAAGCTAATACGTAGTTACCAGCCGGAGCAAGTTGGTGGGCATGCGCTGAATTTTCGCGACAATATTCCGATGATGCGCGAAATGCAGACCTTGTTCGAACAAGGAAAATTAAACAAGGCACAGCGCCTGTGGTTTGAACCACCTGGGGCTCAGCGTTTATTCGACCTGCGCAACGACCCCCACGAATTGACCAACCTTGCAGACAATGCGCAATATAGGTCTGTGCTTAGCGAGTTAAACGGCGAGCTGGATGCGTGGCTTACGCGCGTTGGTGACTGGAGCGAAGACAACGAACAAGAAATGATTGAGCGTATTCAACCCAGCGGCCAGCAAGGAATCACGCCAGTTCCAACGGTACGAATAGGGTCAAGCGGGGTCACCATACAATCTCGCGAACGTCATGCGTCGTTGGGTTATAGCCTGAATGACGGCGATTGGCAGCTGTACACCAGCCCTATCAAGGTCCAGTCGGGCGATCTGATCACGGCAAAAGCGGTACGTTATGGTTGGACCGAAAGCGAGACCATCAGCGTGACTATTGGTAACTTATAGCAACACTGCTCGCTTCATTAACTTGTATAGGCTAATTTAGCCTGGCTTCAACAGCGTCCAGAAAACCAAACATATCCACCACATTTTCTTTGTCAGGTTCGCTGGTCTTGCCTTTAATATCACCAGTGATAGTTCCGTCTGCTACGGTTTCTATCAGTGCTTTTTTAAGTTGGTCAGCGTAATCCACCAAGGCCTGATTGTCTTCACGTTCGCCCAGTGTAGCCAGGGCATTTGCCAATGCGTACAGTAATGCCGAAGAGTTAAACAATGCCACTTTGCCATCTGATTCAAGATACTTGAGGTATAAATCGTGCGCCGTGCCGTGCGGTGCTTCGTAGAGCATAGTGCCGTCTTTACTTTCTATGATTGAGCTAGCGGTAGCCAGACTACCGCCCAGCGCGGCTGAGATATCAGAGAAAATATCGCCATCCAGGTTTTGCGCCGGGTAAGAACCATTGCGAGGCGGGTCAGTAATCAGTTTTTTCAGCTGGCTAGACGGGCGCATGATCATAAATGACGGTGGCGGCGTGTCTTGCTTGGCGAGTTCCCGTCTCACTTGAGTGATCACTGTACTGAACACCTCATCATATTCCATGTATTCGCGCTTCAATCCGAAATACACTTCCTTGTTGTTACGGGAGGCGTCACTGAACACCTGGCGAACCCAGTCCATTATGGCTTCGCGGTCGTTGGACATGAGCAGCACGGGATCATTCTTGTTCACGCGGCGCGCGTGTTTTTCACTACCGTCCACAATCACTTTTAGTATGCCATCTTCAAGCATTGGTGCATTGAAGCTGCCATACTGGTCGCCACCGCCGGCGCTCATTCGCGATATTGATACACGCGTCTTGCGATCCGACAAACCGTAGCGCTTAAGCTCTTCAACCAGCTTGAAGAGCTTGCGGCCAGTGGTGTTGTCTGGAACGCCCCACAGCGCTCGTTCAGGCGGATTTGCCACCAGGCGCGCCGCTTGCGCATCTATCAGCTCGTAGTGGTATTCGAGACCCAACTCTGCAAATTTCTGTCGATAGTCTGATTCAAAAATCGACTCTATCGCCTCACGCATGACGCCGTCATAACCCGGAATGACAGTATCCTTAAGACCAAGATAGGTATCGCGCTTCTCTTCCACCGCGCGAGTAAAGAAACTGTGTGCCCATTTTTTGACTTCTTCAATGTCATTAGTCGCCAATAACCAGGGGTCACCTTTGTTAATAAACCGTCGGTGAAGTTCCTCTGGATCGCCGCTGCTACCGACAAACATCAACTTCAACACACCCGTGTCGCTGGCTAGCTTGTTGTGACTGTGTTTGATACCCCCTGTTTCCATGGTATCAACGACGATATCTCGGCCCTTCCAGCCAGGTTTTCTCAACTCAAGATTACGAAACGGGATGTCTTCTCGAATAATATTCCCACCGATGCCTTTGCGTATCGCACCATTGGGTGACTTGGTGGCCAGGCGATGAAGCTTGGCTTCGTCAATACCAGGGTGCTTGGCCAACAATTCATCCAATTGCTGTCGATTCACCGTCATGCCGGCATTCTTTATTCCAACACCGTGCTCCTTGAGTGCGTTAATGGCATCAAGCACGGCTTCACCATTGCTTAGCAGGCGGTTTTCCGCGGTAAGGTCTATCTCAACCAAGTTGATATCGAGGCGGCTTGTTACAAATTGCTGCAGAATTCGCTCGAAGGCAATTTGTGCCATCTCATCGCCGTGTAATACCACCAGCGGGTTTTTTACTGCTAATTTTCCGGCCATATCACTTACTCACCCGTTCTCTCTTTTCGAGCAGAATAGATAGCCCGACCATCGAATGCAAGTTATAGTCTTGGGCTGCGATTGCAACAGGAGAATATAATGCCAGCCAAAATCATCCTCTGGTTTTCAGTTGTCATGCTTGGACTTTATGGCATCAGCTGTTTTTTCAATGCCAACCTTGCGGCTGATTATGCGGGTCTAGCGATCACAAATACGGATGCGCGGATTGAGATGATTGCAATGTATGGTGGCGTACAAACTGCAGTTGCTCTGTTCTGTCTGTTGGGCGTTCTAAAACCGATCCAATACCAACAACCCGCGTTGTTATTGCTGGTACTGGTATTCGGTGGCCTTGCGCTTGGCCGCGTCTATGGCTTACTGACGGGTAGTGAAGGTGCTGGTATTTATACCCATGGCGCACTGGCCTACGAAGTATTTTCGCTGTTGTTAGCTGCTTACGCCTTACGTCAGCAGAACAACACAGCCGCCTAGAACTAAGGCGCCTGATACCAAACTGGCGATGTCCAGGCCATTTCCTGAATCTCCGTAGGATAAGAGCCATCAGAGCAAACAGCCGGACGCTGCTGTTCTTCAAGTCGCTCGCAATCGTGTACGCTCCAGCGTGGTACCGGGTGTTCTACGGCGCGAAGGTAGTAATAAGTAGATAGTGCCGGGTCAAAGTTCTGGTCGGTGTATACGGTGCATAAGCTGTCGTGTTGTTCGGCACCACTGCTGCCAGCAATATCAATGACTTCGCTAAGCATTTTGCCGTCGGCTCGTATCCAGCCCTTGATTAACTGCAGCTTTTGCAGAGCTGTCGCACCTTCCGCTGAATCCCTCTGCACGGATGCCACAAACACCGGTTTGCTGTCTGCAGACGGTGCAGAACTCAAATCGCCACCCATGGGCACACCTTTTGCGTAGCCTTCGCTAACAAGATCCGGACTATCGCACAGCTCGTTAGCGTAGTCCCACCCGGCAAAGAAACGTGGCACTATTCTCGGTCCAGTTGTACCAAACACCTCGCGCCGTTGCATGGCTTCGAAGATGGCATCACGTGAGTTTTCCATTGCCCAAACACCGGCTAAACCACCGGGGTTACCATCAATATTACTGGTCAATAAACCTGGTTGAACGCGCTCTTCGGCGCTGCTTTCAAACGCTACATGCCCCCTCCAATCGCTCTCTGAAACAGCACCAGGTGTGGCGGCATGCGTATCTGTAGCGGCGATTACACCGAGTTTTACCGGGTTGAGCCCAATTTTATTTTCTTCCGCCAGCCCCACTAACAGCCCGGAACGCAGGTAATCGGTCGCATCAACGCAGCCAGCACCTAGCATACCGTTTTCACCGGTAGCCTGATCGCATTCCTCAGTCACTTCGGAAGCCGCTACCATACGTATGTCTGCCCCACTGCCTTCTCGATTGCTGTATTCCTCCAGCTTGCCTATATGCCTGACCGCCTCGATTTCACACAACTCGTCCGGCTCGCCAAGCACGCTGCCAAGCCCATTGATGCATTCCGAATTACCTTTGTGCTGAAAAATCTCCATGATAGGTTCGCGTTGCAGGCGCGTTCGCGCATAAGCCACGCGGTTTTCCTGGGTGTTTTCCAAACGCATATACGGCGCCATCCGACCATTCGCCAAATTGCTATTATGTGGAATCGTTAGATAGTCACAGCCCTGCTCGGTAGTGCAAGCCGAATCCAGCCGGCTCCATAACTCACTATCAAAGGGAGCATCAATATAAGAGACGGGCAACTCAGGTACGTTGGCACTGCGGAAAATCACGTTTCGGTGATAATTAGAGGTGCCTGGCGTGCCCGTGTATTCATAGGCAATGAAGCTGGTGAATTCGCAGGCCGAGCTAGCGTCATTTGCTGCGGCGGCCGCATCAGCCATTCGTTGCCATGGACCTTTCGCAAACTCCCGGCACAAACCGCCGTCCTTACCACAAATTTCCGCGATGCGCTCCGGTGTTTCGGTTGTGATTACCTGACCCAGCATCACCATACCGGTGCGTTGATCGCCGCGGTAGCGCTTGCAAAACGCGGTGTCATAACTGGGCGAACCGTCTTCCATACATAAGCGACGCTCGCCAAGAAATTCACCGTGATCAGTAACCGCAAGAAAATCCAGCGGTCGGTCAATTGCGTATTCTCCGGCTGGTGTACCATCGTCCGCTAATGGCCAAAATGGAATCGCATCACCCCTAGCAAAATTGTTCGCATCGATTGGCGTAGCGCCAATGCTATTGGCTGAAGCGTCAAATGAGAAACTGGTATGAACGTGCACGTCGCCAAACAAGGCAAGCCGCTGCTCGGAATATTGCTCGCAAGGCTCCCTTGTTTGCGTATATCGCACCGCGCGCTCAGCACCAGCGTCTGTCGTTGCAGCGACTATGGGTTCTGAAACGTCGGATTGTTGCTGGTCAGCGGGATTACAGGCCGCCAGAGCTATGGCAGCGCAGACTGACAGAATTACAGGTTTCATAGTGTTCTCCGCATTGGTCTGCGGCTAGTTTACCGCAGACCTTCAACGTTGAGTCCACTAATGAATTGGAAAAAGTGTCTTACTGAATGTTAGGCTTCGCTGAAGACAGACTCGCTATTAAGTCCTTGCTTCTCCAGAACACCGCGTAAACGCTTTAGTGCTTCTACTTGAATCTGACGAACACGTTCACGTGTTAAGCCTATTTCATGGCCCACCATTTCAAGCGTGCTGGGCTCGTGACCTAGCAAGCCAAACCGTCTGGCGATCACCTCGCGTTGCTTTTCTGACAACTCAAGCAACCAGGCACTGATGCTGGCACGCATATCACTGTCTTGCAGCAATGTTTGCGGGTCAGACACCTTTTGATCGGCAATAGTATCGAGCACGGTTTTATCAGAATCCGCGCTCAGAGGTGTGTCTACTGACGTTACCCGCTCATTGAGCTTGAGCATCTTTTTAACGTCATCAATTGGCTTGTCCAGCAGCTCGGCAATTTCTTCCGCACTGGGCTCATGATCCAGTTTTTGCGCCAGCTCACGAGCCGCACGCAGATACACATTCAGCTCTTTAACAACATGGATTGGCAAGCGAATGGTTCGTGTTTGATTCATGATGGCACGTTCGATTGTTTGTCGAATCCACCAGGTTGCGTAGGTTGAAAAACGAAAACCTCGTTCCGGGTCAAATTTCTCAACGGCACGAATCAAACCAAGATTGCCTTCTTCTATAAGATCAAGCAATGAGAGGCCGCGATTAAGGTAACGCCTGGCAATTTTGACCACTAGGCGCAAATTACTCTCAATCATACGCTTGCGACCTGCGTCTTCACCACGCTGCGCCATGCGCGCAAAGTGCACTTCTTCTTCCGCAGACAGCAATGGCGAGAAGCCGATTTCGCTCAGATAGAGTTGTGTGGCGTCAAAGTTGCCACCAACATCCTCATCACGCTCTTCGCGAATTTCACGAACAGGGTCAGTATTTATTTTCTTTGTAGCTTTGCTCTTGCTTGCTTTGGCTGTTTTTGCTGGAGCGTCGTCGGTTTGGACTTTGCGTGGTCGCCCGCGTTTTGGTTTTGCGGTTTCTACTGGGTCTTGTATTTCCAATGTTTCGGTCACTTGTTCGTCATTTTGAGCTTTAGCAGGTGCGGTAGCTTTCGCTGATTTCCTGGGACGTCCTTTTTGCTTCTTGGGCTCACCGGATTCTGGTAGAGCATTTTCGTTCCCAGCCTGCATAACAACACCTTCTTCTGTCGGTTACATACTTATCACAAATAAGGATCGCTAAAGTATAGACGCTGATTTGTGACCCTGTTCAACAATTCATTGCTAAATTGTTGACGTTTATTTTCGTTGTGCTGGCGTGTTCTGTGCATAGGCCTGTGCACAAAAATAAGCCAGCGTCAAAGCCAAGACTGTCTTAGCCGCGCTTTGGTAAAAAACTTAGCGGGTTGACCGGCTTGCCTTCCTTTCGGATTTCAAAATGCAATTTCGCTTTTCTCGCAACACCACTCTTACCTATTTCGGCAATTTTCTGCCCTTCTTTAACTTGCTGACCTTCTTTCACCAATAAACGACTGTTATAGGCGTAAGCGCTTAAATACTCCGCATTGTGTTTTACAATCAGCAGGTTTCCATAGCCTCGTATACCGTTCCCCGAGTAAACCACTTTGCCCGCACGCGTTGAATAGACCGCTTGGCCGAGCTCACCTTCAATGTCTATTCCTTTGCTGGCAAGTTGGCCGCCTGAATTTTGACCAAAGCGATTCAGCACTCTTCCATTCGTTGGCCAACGCCATGCCGCCGGTTCACTGTTTGCCATAACAGCTTTGGCTTCTTCGTTTTGTTTGATCCTTGGCTTAGTTTTTGGCGAAACCCTCCGACTGCTTAACTGCAAACGCTCGCCGGCATGGATCACGTATGGCGCAGGAATATTATTGGTTCGCGCGAGCTGCTTGAAATCCTGCCCATACATCCAGGCAATGGAATACAAGGTTTCACCACGTTGCACTGAATGAGTGCCTGATGCCGGTATTGCCTGGCGTACCAATTTTCCTCGACTGCCAGCAACCGCATCACGCTCAACAACAGGAATAGCGCTGCCGCTACATGCCGCTATCAAAATGCACAGGCTGCCAAACCCTGCATACCGCGCTGTGGATTGCCATGCCCACATTGTTCGTTATTCCGTAATGCCGAATACCATGCTGCAATCAAATCGAATACAGCGCAAGCTGAAACGCGAATATGTGTTAAGAATTGGTCTTATATCACTGTTTTAGAAGAGAATTGTACGGATATTCCAGAAAGACGATCAAGATTCTTTCGGTTGTTCACCTGGGCCTAGCCTGGACATAAGCCACACCAGCACCACACCAAACACCATCAGGCCAACGACAGTAATCGTGTATGGGTCCTGTCCCGTCAGCTGTGCAAATTCGTTTGGCGTCAGGTTCTCGGTGCGTAACGCCACCACCCGACCATCCGATTTCTCGTAACTTTCAACCACATGCTGCCATGGCCATACCATTGCCAATGACCCTGCCAGAAAACCGGTAAGCAAGGCCAGCACGGGCGCGCGAAAACGAGTAATGAGATAAGACAGCACATGCGAAAAGCCAAGCAGACCCACCAGGCAGCCCGCGGCAAAAACAACAATAAACGCTAGGTCAAACGACTTCAGCGCATTGATCACGGTCGGGTACATGCCAATGATCAATAGAATAAAGCTACCCGATATGCCTGGTAATATCATTGCGCAAATAGCAATTGCGCCGCTGAAGAATACGGTGGCCGTGGTCGCTTCTATTTCAGTTGGCCGAATATTTCCAATAAGAATTGCAATCGCAATTCCGCTGAGAAGAAACACACATTCCTGCCAGCGCCATTTAACCTGCATGCCCAGGTAGACACATGACGCAATAATCAGGCCGAAGAAAAAACCCCAAACGGCACTAGGATAGTTAGCCAGCAACCAACTAATAACTCTGGCTAGAGATAATATGCTCAAGGCGATGCCGGAACCCAGCACTGCTAAAAACGTGCCGTCAACGTGCGCCCAGGCAGCGGCAATTCCATTTTTAAAAAACACCGCGACTGCCGAAGGAACGGATCGAATGGCATTTAACAGCCGGAAGTAAATACCACTAATGAATGCGATAGTGCCGCCGGAAACACCAGGTACCACATCTGCAGCGCCCATGGCTGCACCGGTCAGAAACAATCGCAACATTGCGCAACCCTCAACAGACGCCCGCTTTTAGCGGAACAAAACGTACCGGCTCTATATTGTTTACCTGCCAACCTTGCTCAGTTCGCGTAACTACCTGCAATTCCTGCTGTGACTCGCCAACCGGTGTAATCAGCCGCCCGCCAATCCTTAACTGATCATAAAACGCCTGCGGGATGTTTGCTGGAGCAGCCGTGGAGATAATCACATCGAATGGTGCTTCACCCGACCATCCTGCAAAACCATCCGCGTAGCGTAGTTGAACGTTGCGAAGCTGCATAAGACTTAGCCGACGCCGCGCTTTCTCCTGCAGTGGTCGGATACGCTCCACGCTAAACACCCTCGGTACCAATTGCGCAAGCACCGCCGTTTGATACCCGGAGCCAGTGCCAATCTCCAGCACTTTGTCAGCGGCACCGTGCGCCAGTACCAGCTCAGTCATTCGGGCAACGATATAGGGCTGCGACAGGGTTTGCTCAAAGCCGATTGGTAGAGCGCAGTCTTCATACGCTCGGTGTGCCAGTGCTTCGTCCAGAAAAATATGTCTGGGTGTTGCACGCAGTGTATCTAATACTTTTTCGCTTGTTATACCCTGTTCGCGCAGGCGTTGAATCAGCCTTTCGCGCGTACGCTCAGACGTCATGCCGATTCCTTTGAGATTAATGCTATTCACTCAGCCACGGACTCCAAATTCTGTTTGCCTTGGTATTATACGCAGCAACGCCTTGTTGTTAACGCGTGGTTGCTTGCACAATTTCACGTATCAGGCTGGTCGCATAACTGCCACGGCGCAAAGCAAATTCAAGACGCAGCTCGGCGTCATTGATTTGCCAGGACAAGTCAACCGCAAACGCTCTCAGCGCACGCCTCGCCGCTGCCATTGCAATGCCTTCCAGGCCTTGCACAAGCGCGACCTCAGCCGCCAAAACTTGACTCTCCAGTGCAAGCGCTAGTGCTTCCGGTTGCAGACCACCTACGCCATGCAATGGCCCTGTCGGGTGCAACTCTCCGGCGGTTACACGGGCTTGCAAGTCGTCATCTAGCACCTGACTAAACACACTGTTGCGCCCATCTAACTGCAACACGTCGCCTTCAAGTGCCTGGTTCCAGCAGTCATTTTGGATACGTTCTGACAACACTTTATTAAATAACAGAGCACGGCTTGCGGATAACAGAAAACCGTCTTTGCCGCGAGCTCTGAACTTGCCCGGCCGTCGTCGCTCAAGTCGCTTGAACAGGGCGAGGGCTGCATCAATATTTGAACCATTGTGGCCAAATCGTTGTTCGCCAAAATAATTTGGGAAGCCACTGGACTGGATCTGTATCAGGCGCCGCTCCAGCTCAGCTTGGTCAGCCGACAGCTCGCGAAGCGTAATGGCAAAACGATTGATATTGTGCGATCCCACGCGTAATTTCTTACGATGCCGCTTGCTGTCAATTACCCGAAGCTGCGCAGATTCGAGATGTGACCAATCAGGCGTGTTGTGTACGCCGCAATGCACACTAAACCACTGGCGGGTGATGGCGCGTCTATCCTTCAGACCACAGTAACCAATGCCGGTAGATTGGACGTTTGCAATTTTCTGCAACGTTTGTGCTACATCAGCCGTGTTTTTATCCTGTTTTTCAATATAGAGACAAACGTGCTCGCCTTCTCCGTCGAGTTGGAAGCCCAGCTCTTCATGCACAACGAAATCTTCACATTCTGCTTTTAAGCGCCCCGTCGCTGACGGCATGCCGTATGCAAAAGCAAATTCCGGAATGGTGCTTTGCCTGGCGTCGTGAAGATCATTAGACATTCAATGGGAGGTCTCTATTAACACCACCGCATGGGCCGCCAAACCCTCACTTCGACCAAGGTAGCCCAGCTTTTCAGTGGTGGTGGCCTTAATATTGATCTGTTCAACAGCACAATCAAACTCTGCCGCTATCGTGCTTCGCATACTGTCTTTATAATCGCTGACGCGTGGTTGCTGCGCGACGATGGTGATATCTGCGTTTACTAATTGGTAGCCGATTTGTTCAAGCTTTGCGATCGTTTGGCGGAGAAGCTCCTTACTGTCTATGCCACTCAAAGACGGATCAGTGTCAGGAAAATGCTGGCCAATATCGCCAAGCGCGGCCGCGCCAAACAGCGCATCGCATAAAGCGTGCAACACCACATCACCGTCGGAGTGCGCGTTCACGCCACGATCATGCGGAATGTGCACGCCACCAAGCATCACGTGGTCACCATCCCCCGCTGCTTCCTTAAACGCATGAACATCATAGCCATGGCCTATACGCATTATTCAGTCACCTCTTCCGACTGCTGCCGTAGTGTCGCCTCTATCGCGGCCACATCATCGCCGTAGGTTAATTTGATATTGTTTCGCCGCCCCGTATGCAGCAGAACTTTGTGCCCCATACGCTCAATAGCCGACGATTCATCGCTGACCGGTACACCCGCGCTAGCCGCATCCTGCAATGCGCTGCGTAACAGTTCATAACGAAAAATCTGCGGGGTTTGCGCTTGATAAATAACCCGGCGATCCAAAGTTTTCACTACATGCCCGTCCGGATCTACCTGTTTAAGTGTATCAACCGCAGGTATGCTCAGTACGCCCCCAACCTTGTGGCCTTGCAAGGCTTCCAACATCGACACGATGTCCTCGGTGGCGACACAGGGCCTGGCTGCGTCATGTACTAACACCCAGTCATTTGAATCCGCTACGCTTTGAAGAGCCGACAATCCGGCGAGCACTGAGTCTGAGCGCTGCTGGCCGCCTTCAACAGTTTGTATTTGTGGGTGGGAAGCGATTTGCAGTTGAGACCAGTAGGGATCGGCCTGCGCCACCGCCACCATTATTCGCACACCCGGGCAGGCACGCAGAATCGCCTGCAAAGAGTGCTCTATTACACTTTTACCTAGTATTGAAAAATACTGCTTGGGTTTTTGCTCGCAGGCCTGGTTTGCAAATCGCTGCCCGAATCCAGCGGCTGGCACCACCGCCCAGCGGCACATCTCACTCGCCACTGCGCATTCCAGCGACTACTTCGCGCACCATGTCAGTACTCTGGCTCATCAACAAACAGGTAAAACGTTTCGCCTTGCTTGATCATGCCCAGCTCTTGTCTGGCCCGCTGCTCTATGGCTGACGGGTCATTTTTAAGGCTGAAAATTTCTCTCTCAAGGCGCACATTTCGGGATTTATGCTCGGCTACTCGCTGTTGCTGCTTTTCTATACCGCCACGCAAACTGTGCACATGCGCCAGACTGCCTTCACCAACCCATAAACTGCGCTGCAACAAGACCAGAACGGTCAGCAGCACCAGGCTGAAGAATTTATCGATCATCAGGATAGTGGGGGCTTAGCCGCGAAATTCCGCGAGACCACGATAGGCAGCGTTGCTGCCCAATTCGGCCTCAATTCGCAGCAGACGGTTGTACTTTGCCACCCTGTCTGAACGACACAGAGATCCTGTTTTGATTTGACCTGCTGCAGTACCAACTGCCAGATCCGCAATAGTGCTGTCTTCCGTTTCGCCGGAACGATGAGAAATTACGGCCGTAAATCCGGCCTGCTTTGCCATTTGAATCGCGGCAAGCGTCTCACTCAAACTACCAATCTGATTGAATTTGATCAAAATGGAATTGCCAATTTTCTCGTCGATTCCGCGTTTGAGAATGCTGGTGTTGGTGACAAACAAATCATCACCAACCAATTGCACTTTGTCGCCAATCTTTCGCGTTAGCGTTGCCCAGCCATCCCAGTCGCTTTCGTCCATGCCATCTTCGATGGAGATGATCGGATAGCGCGCCGCTAAATCCGCAAGATAATCGGTAAAGCCGGTTGCATCATAGGCTTTGCCTTCGCCGCTTAAATCGTATTTTCCATCTTTAAAAAACTCAGATGACGCACAATCCAACGCCAGGGTGACGTCTTTCCCAAGCGAATAACCTGCTTTCTCAACCGATTCACTGATGGCTTCCAATGCAGCTTCGTTAGACGGCAAGTTTGGCGCAAATCCACCTTCGTCACCCACTGCTGTATTCAGACCACGGCTGTTTAAAACCGCCTTCAGCGCATGAAATATTTCGGCACCGCAGCGTAATGCCTCAGCGAAGCTGCTGGCTCCAACCGGTTGCACCATGAATTCCTGAATATCAACGTTATTGTCAGCGTGCTCGCCGCCATTGATAATATTCATCATTGGCACAGGCATTGAATACTGACCGCTGCTGCCATTCAGGTCTGCAATGTGGGCATATAACGGGACGCCTCGCGAACTTGCAGCCGCTTTTGACGCGGCTAAAGACACGGCTAATATTGCATTTGCGCCAAATGTCGCTTTATTGTCTGTACCGTCTGCGTCAATCATGATTTGGTCAAGTGCGGATTGTTCCGCCGCATCTTTACCCAGCAATAGCGACTTGATCGGGCCGTTCACATTGGCCACTGCGTTAAGCACACCTTTGCCCAGGTAGCGCTGCTTGTCGCCATCACGCAATTCCAGTGCTTCGCGAGAACCGGTAGATGCACCCGATGGTGCACATGCCGAGCCAATGTGGCCATCATCCAGCGTCACTTCTGCCATCACTGTCGGATTGCCGCGCGAATCCAGAACTTCAAAACCCGCTATGTTACTGATGCTCGCCATCACACTTCCTCACTCAACGTCCAGGCCATCCAGTTGTTTGACCAGTGAATCCAATTGTTGCAACTGAGCCAGAAACGGCTCCAGTTTATCCAGCGGCAGAGCGCAAGGCCCGTCGCATTTCGCCTGCGAAGGATCAGGGTGCGCCTCCAGAAACAGACCTGCCAGACCTTGCGACAAACCCGCTTTAGCCAATTCAAATACTGCTGCCCTGCGGCCATCGGCAGAATCTGCCCTTCCACCGGGCATTTGTAAAGAATGGGTAACATCGAAAATTACCGGGCAATCCATTTGCTTCATGATTGCGAAGCCCAGCATGTCGACAACAAGGTTGTTATATCCAAACATGCTGCCGCGTTCGCAGAGAATCAGCTCCGAATTCCCGGCTTCCTGGCATTTCTGCATAATGTGCCGCATTTCATGAGGAGCCAGAAACTGCGCTTTCTTTATATTGATTGGCCTTCCGGTTTGCGCCATTGCCACAACCAGATCCGTTTGCCGTGATAAAAAAGCCGGTAGTTGAATGACATCGGCTACCTCGGCAACCGCTTCAGCCTGTGCTGGCTCGTGCACATCAGTGATCACCGGTACCGAGTATTTGCTTTTAATATCTGCAAGAATCTGCAGACCGGCATCCGCCCCTGGCCCTCGATATGAGTGCATTGAGGAACGATTGGCTTTGTCGAACGATGCTTTGAACACATACGGGATACCCAGGCGCTTGCACACGTCCACGTAATGACTGGCAATTTCATCTGCAAGGCTGGCAGATTCCAGTACATTCATGCCGCCAAACAACACCATTGGTTGATCATTGGCCAGACTGACTCCACCGAACTCTATCGTTTTCACTTATGATTCCTTTCTCTATCCTTAGCTATTTTTCTGCGTGCTCAATCGCAGCGGTAACAAAACCTGTGAACAATGGGTGGCCGTCTCTGGGCGTGGACTTAAACTCTGGATGAAACTGGCAGCCCAAAAACCAGGGGTGATCGTCAAGCTCCACCATTTCTACCAAATCGTTTACATTGCTCCAGGCGCCTACCTTCAATCCAGCGTCCATTAAATCGGTCACGTAATTACTATTCACTTCATAGCGGTGCCGATGTCGTTCATTCACAGTATCAGATTGATAGATGCTGGCCGCCAGGGAATCAGCTTCCACTCGACAGCTTTGCCCACCCAGGCGCATGGTACCCCCCAGGTCTGCGTTTTCATCCCGGGTTTGTATACTGCCGTCTTCATCCTTCCATTCAGAAATCAATGCGATCACCGGGTGAGCGGAGACTCGATCAAACTCGGTGCTGTTGGCACCCTTCAAGCCAGCTACGTTACGGGCGAATTCGATCACCGCAACTTGCATGCCCAGGCAAATGCCAAGATACGGTATTTTTTTCTCTCTGGCGTAGCGTACTGTTTCAATTTTGCCCTCAACGCCGCGATTACCAAAACCGCCTGGCACTAAAATGCCATCCGCGCCTCGAAGTATATCCACCCCTTCCTGCTCTACGCGTTCGGAGTCCAGGTGTCGAATGTTGACGCGCGTGCCGGTTTGAATTCCAGCGTGACCCAGAGCCTCATTCAGCGATATGTACGCATCGATCAACTCCATGTATTTGCCCACCATGCAAATCGTTATTTCATGCGTTGGGTTATCGCGCTTTTCAAGGACTGTGTCCCATTCAGACAGATCGGCGGGCTGACAATCCAGCTGCAGTTTCTCAACCACAATGTCATCGAGCTGGTGTTTGTGCAGAATTCTGGGAATGCTGTAAATGGTTTTAGCATCGCGCAAAGGAATGACCGCTCGCTGCTCCACATTGGTGAAAAGCGCTATCTTGCGCCGCGAATCTTCGTCAATATCGTGTGCAGACCGGCACAGCAGAATATCAGGCTGTAAACCTATGGAACGCATTTCCTTAACACTGTGCTGGGTAGGCTTGGTTTTTACTTCACCGGAGGTTGGAATGTAAGGCACCAGCGTCAGATGAATAAACAGAGCACGCTGGTGGCCGAGCTCCAGCCCCAGCTGGCGTATGGCCTCCAGAAACGGTTGCGATTCAATATCACCAACGGTACCGCCAATTTCCACCAGGGCTACGTCATGATCGCCGGCGCCGGCATATACCCGGCGCTTTATCTCATCAGTCACATGCGGAATGACCTGGACAGTGCCGCCGTCGTAATCACCCCGGCGCTCCTTGCGGATAACGCTTTCATACACTTTGCCCGTGGTGAAGTTGTTTCGCTTACCCATGGTAGTGCGGATAAAGCGTTCGTAGTGGCCCAGATCCAAATCGGTTTCCGCACCGTCTTCAGTGACAAATACTTCGCCGTGCTGAAACGGGCTCATGGTGCCAGGATCTACGTTTATGTAGGGGTCAAGCTTTAGCATGGTCACCTTCAGACCACGCGCTTCGAGAATGGCGGCTAAGGACGCAGACGCAATGCCTTTGCCTAGTGAAGACACTACACCGCCGGTAATAAATATGAAACGAGTCACGCTACTTTCTGGCCTCCGCGGTGCTTTTCAGGGCGCCGGTGAATGGAAAAACGGAGTACAGCGCAAAAGTGCTGACCCACACAAGATGGGCGTTCAGCCTACCAGAAAGATGCTCAGGCCTCCAGAGGCAAGAGCACAAGAGAGCCGATTTTCTAACAGTAATTAATCCGATGACGGCGTCAGGCAAATGTTTTTGATTTCCCAGTCGGTGGATTCGCTGACACAGGTTTCACCAACAGCAATCAGTTCCTGCTGTACGAATAACAAGGGCGTGCGCTCGCGCAACCAGGGCGCAATACGCCGCTCCTGAAACCATTGCTTTAAAGTTTTGCTGTTACGACCGGGCGCACGGATCATCTCGCCACCTTGTCTTAGGCCAATTCGCACAGACACATCTACTGGTGGTGGGCGTGACCAGTTCACGCTTAGCTGGCCGATACCGTCAATTGTGGCCTCAAACACACACTGATCTGGATCAGCTCGCCGCCAATCTACGCCGAACGAAGAACCTATTGCAGGTAGTTCGCGCAGCAGAAAAATACTGTCCGCAAACCGCCTGGCTTCACCACCTGCCCAGCTGACTTTCGGTTGTCCGTCCTGCCTTGCTTCAGTTAGCTCCTGCATGATTGCGTTAAAGGCTTTGCGTGGCAATACGGGTATGGAGAATTGCTCGCAAACATATCTCAGCACGCCAAATGCGCGCAATAAGGAAAGGCTTTGCAATTCGCCGAGCTGCATACTGCATCCGTAGCGTTGCGACCGTAAACCGCAGGCTTGGACATCAATTTCTGCCAGGTCGTTCAGTGAGTCCGATGTAGCCGCCAAAACATCCGCAGAATGCTTCCAATTTCGCGCAAACCCTGGCCATCTGGACTCCAGCAATGGCATCACGTTGCTGCGCAGATAGTTTCGATCAAGCGTGAGGTCGTCGTTACTGTCATCCGTAACGTACTTCAGTTGATGCGTCTGGGCGTAGGCTTCCAGCTCGGCTTTACTATTATCCAATAATGGTCGCAGCAATTCAGCCTGGCCGATGACACGATGGCGGGGCATGCCCGCCAATCCGCGTACGCCGGCACCACGTAAAAGACGTAGCAACATTGTCTCGGCCTGATCATCCAGGTGATGCGCAAGCATCAGCACATCACCGTGCTCAAGCACGGATTCAAACGCCTGATAACGTGCCGCCCTTGCGGCATCCTCCAGTCCCCTGCCCCGGTTCTCCGGCGCCGCTACCTTGATAACTGTGAGCGGCACCTGCAACTGATCACAGACCATCTGTGTATGCGTTTGCCAGCTGTCTGCGTAAGAGCTTAATTGGTGATTCACGTGCACGGCGTGAAGTGGTGGGCGCTGTTCAATTGCCGCCAGCTGATGAAGTAAAACACTTGAATCCAGTCCGCCGCTGTAGCCAACCAGCCAGCGTTTTCTGTCTAGCCAGGCTTCAATAGCCGGTAAACGGAAAAGCATGATGGCTATTAGCAGGCTGTTGAAACAGCCTGCTAGTTGCCGATGGCCATAAGGCGGTTATATCGACGCTCCAGCAAGGCGTCCGGTTCCATTGCGCACAAGGCATCAAGCTGTTCAGCGATATGATCGCCAATGCGCTGTGCCATCAGATCTACATCGCGATGTGCGCCGCCCAGAGGTTCTTCTATCATGGCATCCACAATGCCAAGATCAGTGAGCACGTCCGAGGTGAGCCCCATTGCTTCGGCTGCTTCCGGCGCTTTGTCGGAGGTCTTCCAAATAATATTTGCACAACCTTCCGGCGAAATTACAAAATAGGTGGAGTACTGCAGCATACAAAGATGATCACCAACCCCGATTCCCAGGGCCCCACCTGAGCTTCCCTCACCAATCACAGTACACAAGATTGGCGTTTTCAAATGGGACATCACTGCCAGATTACGGGCAATAGCCTCACTGATACCTCGCTCCTCGGAATCAATACCGGGGTAAGCGCCTGGCGTATCGATGAAGGTTAGAACAGGCAGTTTGAAACGTTCGGCAAGCTCCATCAAACGCTTGGCTTTCCGATAACCTTCCGGCTTGGGCATACCAAAATTACGCTGTACCTTTTCACTGACGCCGCGACCCTTCTCCTGGCCAATGGCAACCACAGGTTTGCCTTTAAAACGGGCGATACCTCCAATAATGGATTTGTCGTCACCGAATTGTCGGTCGCCATGCAATTCGTCAAACTCGGTAAACAGGCGTGAAAAATAATCTTTGCTGTAGGGTCGTAGCGGATGCCGTGCCACGCGCACAATATCCCAGGGTTTCAGGTTGGCGTAGATTTTTTCCGTTAACTTGCTGCTTTTTTCTTTGAGACGGGCAACTTCATCACCGAGATTCACGCCTACGTCGTCGTCCTGGCTGACCAGGTTTAGCTCTTCTATCTTAACTTCAAGCTCCGCGATGGGCTGCTCAAAGTCGAGAAAATTAGGATTCATTGCCGCGCTTCACCGAGAAAATTCACAGGCGCCTAGTGTAACCTACTGTCGTCAGAAACACCCATGGCAGCCACCGAGCCGTGCATAATTTGTGCACCTTTTACATCATGACGGCGCACTAGTGTGTGTCGCCAAATTCAAGCTGCACGTTGTCGCTGCCATACTCTGCACGCAGACGCTGTAGAAAATCATCGCTGGGGGCAACCGACCATTCAGGATCGAAGTTGATTCTGGCACGCGCAGTTGATGACTGATATTGAACACTTACGGGTACTGAACCTTTGTCTGCGGAGCTCAATGCATTGCGCAATATTGCAACACTGTTGTCTGCTAAGCTTCCCGCGTCCAAATTGATTCTCACGGCTCGGGCAAAGGACTGGCGTGCCTGCAACATCGTATCAACGCCTTTTGCTCGCATCTTGAAACCGTCGGTGTATTCATCAATGCTTACCACGCCCTCTACACAGATCAAGGCGTCTTTAACCAGCAAATCGCGCACATTTTGGTAAAGGTCAGCAAACACAGAAACTTCAATTCTGGCCGACTTGTCGTCCAGAGTGATGAACGCAATTGTGTCGCCTTTTTTGCTGCGCATGGTGCGCTGCGCGACCAACAGCCCAACAACTTTCTGCGCTTTACCGTCAGGTCGCACATCAGCGATGCGCACGGTATTGAATCGTGCTATCTCGGCCTGGTACTCATCGATAGGATGGCCACTCAAGTACAAACCCAGCGTTTCTTTCTCGCCGGCAAGTACATCTTTTTTTCGCCATGCTTTAGTCGATCGAAAATCCTCATACACATCCTGGATTTGTTCATCCATCTCTCCGAACAAATCGATCATGCCCGCCACTGCATTGCGCGACTCTTGTTCAGCCGATTTCTGGGCTTTATCCAGTGAGGCCATTAGCACGGCTCTGGACTCACCCAAACTGTCGAATGCGCCGGCACGAATCAGGGCTTCTATGGCCCGGCGATTTACCTTGCGCGCATCCGTTCTGTTGCAGAAATCAAACAGATCGGTAAACGGACCATCTTCTCTGGCCGCGATGATGCTGTCTACAGGCCCTTCGCCCAAGCCCTTGATAGCCCCCAGCCCGTATACAATTTGCTGCTTGTTATCAACCGTAAACGACAGTACGCCTATATTGACGTCAGGCATCACCAGATCCAGCCCCATGCTGCGACACTCTTCGATCAGCAACACAACCTTATCAGTATTCTGCATATCAGCTGACAATACCGCGGCCATAAACTCAGACGGGTAATGCTGTTTTAACCAGGCGGTTTGGTATGAAACAAGCGCGTAGGCTGCCGAGTGCGACTTGTTGAAACCGTAGCCTGCGAATTTTTCCATCAAGTCAAATACATGGGTCGCAAGTTTGACGTCTATACCGTTTTGTTCGGCGCCATCACAGAAAATTTCCTTCTGGCGTGCCATTTCCTCAGGCTTTTTCTTACCCATCGCTCGGCGCAACATATCCGCCTGGCCCAGAGTGTATTTAGCCATTACCTGGGCAATCTGCATTACCTGTTCCTGGTACAGAATAACGCCATAGGTATTTTCCAGAATGGGTTGCAGGCAGGGATGGTCGTACACAACCTTGGCTCGACCATGTTTACGATTGATAAAATCGTCCACCATTCCAGACTGCAACGGCCCTGGCCTGAACAAGGCAACCAATGCAACAATGTCTTCAAAGTTGCTAGGCAACAGGCGCTTGATCAGATCTTTCATGCCACGCGATTCAAGCTGAAACACCGCCGTGGTCTGGGCATTTTGCAACAGCTGGAATACCTCGGCGTCGTCCAGCGGAATGGTGTTGATGTCTATTGAAAAAGGGCCTGGCTCTTTATTTCGATCGATCAGCTTCAGTGCCCAATCGATAATAGTGAGCGTGCGCAAGCCGAGAAAATCAAATTTAACCAGCCCAACCGATTCGACGTCGTCTTTATCAAACTGGGTTACCAGCCCAGCGCCGTTTTCGTCGCAATACAAGGGCGCGAAATCAGTTAGCTCTGTGGGCGCGATCACTACACCACCAGCATGCTTACCAACGTTACGCGTTACCCCTTCAAGCTGAAAAGCCATATCCATGATTTCAGCAACGTCATCGCTTTCATCAACAAACTCGCGCAGGCTCTGTTCTTGTTCCATTGCTTTGCTGAGCGTCATGCCCACTTCAAACGGAATCATTTTCGAGAGCTTGTCGGCCAGGCCATACGGTTTACCTTGTACACGGGCAACGTCCCGGACCACCGCTTTCGCGGCCATGGTACCGAAGGTGATGATTTGAGACACAGCATCACGGCCGTAGCGATCAGCCACATATTGAATCACTTCATCACGACCATCCATGCAGAAATCAACATCGAAGTCAGGCATTGAGACGCGCTCAGGGTTCAGAAAGCGCTCAAACAGCAAATCGTATTCCAACGGGTCAAGGTCGGTAATCTGCAATGCGTAGGCCACAATGGATCCCGCACCTGAACCACGCCCGGGACCTACTGGAATGCCCTGCGCTTTCGCCCAGCGGATAAAATCCATCACAATGAGAAAGTAACCGGGAAAACCCATCTGGATAATCACGTCTAACTCAAAGTCCAGCCGATCGAAATACTCCTGCCGGCGAGACGCTATTTCAGGTTTGAGGATTTGCAGTTTTTCCAGCCGTTGCTGCAAACCTCGTTTGCTTTCCTCGCTGAAAAATTGCTCCAGGGTATTGCCTTCCGGAATCGGATAATCCGGTAGAAAATATTCCCCCAATTGCAAATCCAGGTTGCAGCGCTGTGCAATGGCAACCGTGTTTTCTATCGCATCTGGTAAATCCGAAAACAACTCTTCCATTTCGGATTGCGAGCGAAAATACTGCTGTTCACTGTACAAACGTGGTCGGCGCGGGTCGTCGAGAGTGCGACCTTCGTGAATGCATACCCGGGATTCGTGCGCTTCAAATTGCTCGGCGCTGATGAAGCGCACATCGTTTGTTGCCACTATCGGGCAATGCAGCTCATCGGCGAGCGCTACTGCAGCCTGTAGATAAACATCTTCGTTTTCACGATTGGTGCGTTGCACTTCCACGTAAAAGCGGTCGGGGAAAACAGTCATCCAGCTGGAAAGGCGTTGCCGCGCTTCTTCTGCTCGGCCCCCAACCAGAGCACGACCCACATCGCCCTCGCGGCCACCAGAAAGAGCCAATAAGCCATCGCTGTGCTCACTCAACCAACTCTCGCGAATGGCAATCAGACCTCGCCGCTGGCCTTCAAGATGTGCCCGAGAAATGAGTTGGGTCAGGTTCTTATAGCCTGCATCATCCATTACCACCAAGCTTAAAACCGTCGCCGCCTCTGGCTCTTGTGCGGCTTTTTCATCCTCGATAATACTCACATCGCAGGCGCAAATTGGCTTTACACCTTCCGCGTGGCAAGCACGGACAAATTTAACCAGCGCGTACAGATTGAAGCGATCGCTGAGCGCAACGGCAGGCATGGCGTCGGATGCTGCATGCTTTGCAAGCTCTTTGACCCGCACCAGGCCATCAACCAGGGAAAACTCGGAATGAACCCTCAGGTGTACAAACATAGTCAGGCTTTTATCGTCAGGCAGTAGCAGTAAGTAAGCGTTTAACGGGTCCGAAACTTGTTCTGTGTATTGGCGCCGGACCGTGCTTGGCCAATTGGGCCAGGTGCAGTTTAGTCGGATAGCCCTTATGTCTGTCAAGACCGTATTCAGGATACTGTTGATGAAGGCGTAGCATCTCTCTATCACGGCTGACTTTGGCGAGAATGCTGGCAGCTGCAATTTCTTCGACAAGGCCGTCGCCACCAACAATGGCCTCTGCCGGATATGGCCAGTCAGGCAAGCGATTGCCATCCACCAACACTTTGTCGAAATGCTTATTAAGCGACTTCACCGCGCGATGCATTGCCAGCATGGAGGCATGCAATATATTTATTTGATCTATTTCTTTAACGCTGGCCGTGCATATAGACCATGCCGCCGCGTTGTCCATGATCTGATCATACAGCAGCTCACGGCGCTTTTCGCTGAGCTTCTTAGAGTCATTGAGCCCTTCAATTGGTTTGTCCGGATCAAGAATCACTGCAGCTGCATATACATCACCAGCGAGCGGGCCGCGGCCGGCTTCGTCGGTACCTGCAATAATATTTGAGTTAGCGACCATGTTGCGACATCAAGTCAGTCAGAGCTTCGGCGGCCTGCGCACTTGCATCCATGCGAAGCTGATGATGAATATCAAGAAAGCGCGATTGCAGAGAGATTTTACGGGACTCGTCTTCCAGCTCTGCCAAAAGAGCTGCGCCAAGAACATCCGCCTGCGCATCGTGCTGTATGAACTCTGGCACAAGCAATTCACCCGCTAGTAAATTTGGCAAGGCAAAAAAATCCGATTTCACCATGTGCCTGACGATCGCGTAGGTAGCTGCACTCACCTTATAGGCCATTACCATCGGCGTTTTCAGAAGCATGGCCTCAAGAGTGCTTGTGCCCGAGGCAAGTAATATTGCGTCGGCCGCACCCATTACAGTTTGCGAACGACCGTCATAAACCGTGACCCGTTCACTCAGCGCATGATCTTTCAACATTTCGTCCAGCGATTGCCGAATCACTGCATTTGCTGCGGGCACCAGATAGCGTATGTCAGGCCGACGCTCACTGAGCCACAGCATGCTATCCAGAAAGACCGGCATCATGCGCGCTGACTCTCCTCGTCTGCTGCCGGGCAGAACTGCAACATAAGTGGTGTTGTCTGTCAGGGCCAATTCGCGCCTGAATTCACTTTTGTCTGGCTGCAGCGGCAACTCATCGGCCAATGGATGTCCTACAAACCGTACCGGCACATCATGTATTTCGTAGAACGCTGCTTCGAACGGAAACAATGTCAGCATCAAGTCTACCGACTGCTTGATTTTCAGCACTCTCTTCTGCCGCCAGGCCCAGACACTTGGGCTTACATAGTGCGCTGTGCGCACACCCTGACGATGCAACTCAGTGGCAACCCTGAGGTTAAAGTCTGGAGAATCTATACCAACGAATAAATCCGGTGGATCGGCAATACACTGGTCAACATAATTCCGTTTGATGCGAAGCAGCTCGGGCAAGCGCTTCAGGGGTTCGAACAGCCCCATCACCGACAATCGCTCCATCTCAACCTGCGACTGCAAACCGGCGGCCGTCATTTTACTGCCACCAATGCCCTGGAATTCTACGCTGGGATTTTGTGCTTTCATGGCTCGCATCAATGAAGCGCCGAGAACATCTCCGGATGCTTCGCCGGCCAGCAATGCGAGGGTTGAAGACATCTTTAGCGGGTGATGCCCCGCTCTGAGTTTTCAATTGATTGAAGCAGTGGTTCTATAGCGGGTTCCGTACTCGCCAGCTCACGAATCTGTTCTATCGCTTCGTCAAGCTTGTGGCCACGACGATAGAGAATCTTATAGGCTCTCTTCAGCAGTGAAATAGTGTCACTGCTGAAATCGCGGCGCCGCAAGCCTTCCTGATTAATTGTGCGTACTTCAGCTGGCTGACCATAAACCATCATGTATGCAGGTATGTCTTTGATGACGTGCGATGCCATACCGGTGTATGAATGCGCACCCACATTACAATATTGATGAATCAAGGAATAGCCACTGATAATCGCCCAGTCATCTACCCGAACATGGCCGGCGAGTGATGCGTTATTTACCAGAATCGTGTTGTTTCCAACCACGCAATCGTGGGCAATGTGCACATAGGCCATGATCAGATTATTGTGACCGATACTTGTCAGCGCTTTATCCTGCACTGTGCCCCGGTGAATAGTCACACCTTCGCGAATGATATTGTTATCGCCAACCTCAAGTCGAGTTGGCTCGCCCTTGTATTTTACGTCTGGTGTGTCTTCACCCACTGTAGAAAACTGGTAGATAGTGTTACCCGCGCCAATTCGGGTTGGACCCTTAATAACGACATGGGAATGAATTTTACAGCCAGCTCCAATTTCAACATCAGGCCCAATCAACGTCCACGGGCCGATCTCCACATCGTCAGCAATCTTTGCCGATGGGTCTACCGCCGCTCGTGAATCTACGCCAGCCATGCGTGTACGCTCAAGCCGGCCGGTCGGCGCAAAGAATGGTGGCGGCGGTAGCCAATTCACCATCAACACTGGCAGAGCATTCGAACTTCCAGATTCCGCGTCGCTGCGATAAAATTTTTGCCTCAAGTGTCAACTGGTCACCAGGCACAACCATGCGTTTGAAACGCACATTATCGCAACCCACCAGATAGTATATAGAGCCGTCTGCTGGCTTCTTCTCCACGCTCTTAAAGCCCAGAACGCCGGCAACCTGAGCCAGGGCTTCAATAATAAGAACACCCGGCATAATAGGAGAATCGGGAAAATGGCCATCAAAGTAAGGCTCATTCACGGTGACATTTTTGGTCGCTATAATCGATTCACCTAGGGTCAACGATTCAACCCGGTCTACCAGCAGAAAAGGGTATCGATGCGGTAGATATTCCTTAATTTCTTTTACATCCATCCTCATAATTACGCTCTGTCAGCTATCTTCTGTTCCAATTCTGCTACGCGGCGGAATAAGCGATCCAAATGCAAAAACCGCACTGCGTTTTTCCGCCAGGTAGTATTGTCCGTCATCGTCGTTGAAGAAGAGTATGTTCCTGGCGTGCTTACTGATTTGCTCACTAATGTCATGCCAGTAAAATGAACGTTGTCTCCAATCTTCAAATGTCCGGCAATGCCGACGCCACCGCCCATAGTGCAATTCGCCCCGATTCGGGTACTCCCGGCAATACCGACGCAGCCAGCAATAGCAGTGTTGTCACCGATGACAACGTTATGCGCAAGGTGCACTTGATTATCAATAATCACACCGTTGCCGATTTCAGTGTCTGTGATTGCCCCCCGGTCGATTGCTGTGCTCGCCCCTATAGAGACATCATTACCAATCCGCACAGATCCCAGTTGGTGAATTTTTTGCCACCCTCCAGATGCGGGTGCATAACCGAAACCGTCAGAGCCGATCACGCAGCCACTGTGCAACTCAACGCGGTCACCTATATGCACATTGTGGTACAAGGTTACATTCGCTTTCAGTCGGCAGTTTTTACCGATGCTGCTGCAATCTCCGACCGCACAGCACGCCCCAACCGCACTGCCATCGCCAATACTCACATTGTCGCCTATCACGCTATTCGCACCGATAGACACAGCGTCACCAAGCCGCACATTTTCACCAACTACTGCACTGGGGTGAACACCTGGCACAGGCAGTGGCGAATCGTTGAACAGCCCAGTGACTTTGGCGTAAGCAAGATACGGGTCCTGAACCTTAATGCAGCTGACCGGGCACTCTGATGCAAATTCCGGATTCAGTAGCACCACGCCTGCTTCAGTATTTTTCAAATGCTCGAGATATCTGGCACCGGACAAAAAACTGATGTCGGTGGCGCTGGCACTATTGAGAGGCGCGATACCGCTAATCTTGGCGTCTTTGTCGCCGCGCAGTTCACCATCAACTGCGCGGCAAATGTCAGCCAGAGTGACCAATTACTTGCCGGCGCCAGCGTTCAGCTTGTCCGTGACTTTTGAGGTAATGTCGTAGCTTGCCGATCGGTGCATCACCGCCTCAGCTCGCAGTATCAAGCCGATGTTTTCAGATTCGATCAGCTCACCGACTATTTTCTGAACTCTTGGTCCAACCTCAACGCCCAGCTGCTGAATGACATCATTCTGCGCCGCCTGCAGTTTCTTTACATTGTGCTCAATATCAGCACGTAACGTCGTGATTTTCTTCTGGGCGTCAGCCTGCTGCGTTGCAGACATAACCGCCGATTCTTTTTTCAGCTCTTCCACAAGGTCAGAGTATTCCTTGCGCAGCTTATCATGCTCGGTCTTATTATCGACAAACTCCTTCTCTTCTTGCAGCTTCTGCAAGCGCTGCTTGGCCAGCTCAGAATTAAGAATAGCTTCCTGAGGGCTAAATACAGCGACTTTGCCGGACTGCGCCTGAGCGTTAAGTGTGACACTGCCTAGTAGCAGGGCCACCAAAATTAGTTGAATCAATCTGTTCACTGTAGTTCTCCGTAGTTGACAGAATCTTGTATTAGAGGACCCTGGCAGTACCAGGTTTCTCAACAAATGTTAAAAGCTCCGACCGAGCGAGAATTGAAATACTTCGGTTTCATCTTCCGGTGTGTCATTCAAGGCCTTGGCCAAACTGAAAGTCAGCGGTCCAAAGCCCGATATCCAGGTCAGACCAACCCCCACAGAATACCGCAATTCATCTGCATCTACATCAAAACAGTTGACTTGCGTTGGCCCACACTCAGTGTTAAAGACGTTACCAATGTCCAGAAAAAAGGCCGATCTCAAAGATCGTCGATCTTTAATAAATGGCAGGGGAAACAACAATTCCATGCTGCCCTCTATCTGAACATTACCGCCGAACGGGTCCGGATCATCGTTAACAAACGCGGGTGCTACGGCCAATTGGTTCAAAAATTGGCCAGGATTATTCGGGTCTGCTAATAATTGATAGGCGAAACGCTGGTCCCGCTGCGCTACAGTCGTGATCGGGTCTCGATTTGTTGGATCAATTTCATCCGTTGAGTAGCGCAATGCTGGCGTACTGCGTGGTCCAAGTGTGTTGTTTTTGAAGCCGCGAACCGATCCGAAACCACCTGAGTAGAAATTTTCAAAAAACGGCAGCCCACTGCTGCTTCCATAACCATCACCATAAGCGAGTTGGGTTCTAAATCGTAAGGTCCAGTTATTAGTGATGGGCACAAACAGCTGGCCTTCATACTGCAGCTTGTAGTACTCAAGATCAGAGCCGGGTACGGTAAATTCAAACGATAAACTTTGCGACGAGCCGCGGGTGGCCAGCAAACCCCTATTCAACCTGGACTGCCGCCAGGACAAGGTAAACGGGAAGTTGGTAAATCGAGTGCCATTTTCATCCAGAAAACCTGGAATTGGATCAACAATGGCACCCTCTATTTCGCGCAAATCATCGATCAATCCAAGCAGGGGTGCAGTTACTACCGTATCGAGAATGCCGTCACCGTTAGTGTCTTCAAAAACACCCGGTTCAATCAGATACCTCGCGCTGGGCGCAGACAGATCAAGCGCGCCAATATTGTCATTAATACGAGGGCTGCCAATAATTTCCCTAACGGCGAAATCGCCGGTTGTGATCTTGGTATTGTTAACCCCCATACTAAAACCAAGCGATTCCGTCTCGCTGATGGGGTATCCAAAGCTCATAGCGCCACCAAACGTATCGGTGGAAAAACGAGAAATATTGATCTCATCCAAATCCGTTTTTCGAAAAAACACGCTGAACCCGCGGCTCACTCCGTCTTCCGTGTAATACGGATCAGAGTAACTCAGGTTATAACTGGTCTGATAACGGCTGTTACTTACACCAATCCCAACGCGCTTGCCGGTACCCAAAAAATTGTTTTGCTGCAGGTTCGCGCTAAGCAGCAGACCGGCGTCTTGCGCATAGCCAAGGCTTGCCGAAATACTGCCGGAAGTTTGCTCTTCCACTTCGTACTCAACGTCAATCAGGTCATCGCTGCCAGGCACTTCTGGCGTTTCAACTTTTACTTCCTTGAAGAAGCCAAGCCGCTCCAGGCGTATTCGCGATTGCTCAATCTTTGCCCGTGCGGCCGGCGCAGATTCCATCTGGCGCATTTCACGGCGCAATACTTCGTCTACCGTTTTAGTGTTGCCGCGAAAATTGATTCGTCTCACATAAGTACGCTTGCCAGGATCAACGAAAAACTTTAGGGCGACAGTGTTATTGTCATCGTCAATCTCCGGAATGCCATTCACTTCAGCAAAGGTATAGCCTTCATCACCCAGTCGATTGGTAATGAATTCTTCGGTTCGTGTGACTCGAATCTGCGAAAAGGTTTGGTCTTCGTCCACGATCAGGTAACGTCGCATTTCCTCTTCTTCAAGTATGAAATCGCCACCCAGAGTGACCTCATTCACTTTGTACTCAACGCCCTCATCAACGTTCACCGTTATATAGACTGCGTCCCGATCCGGTGTAATTGCCACCTGCGTAGAGTCAATAGCGAAGCGGATGTAACCTCGATCCTTATAAAAGGATTCAAGGGTTTCCAAATCTCCTGAAAGTTTTTCCTTTGAGTATTTGTCGTTACCGCTGATAAATGAAAGCCAGCCGGTACTGTTCAACTCAAACAGATCAATCAAATCTTCATCATTGTGAGCAGAATTACCCACTATGTTGATGTGTTTTATTTTTGCAACCGAGCCTTCGTTCACATTGATATTTACTGCTACACGGTTACGCGGTTGCTCAATCACTTCCGTATCAATTTTGGCGTCGTAACGACCCTGGCTCACGTACTGGCGCTGCAATTCAAGGCCCATACCATCAAGAGTGGAGCGCTTGAAAACGCGCCCAACCGCAAGGCCGGCGCCTTTCAAACCGTCCAGTAAGGCCTCTGTTTCAATCGCTTTGTTGCCCTCTATTTCGATCTCGCTGATTGAAGGGCGTTCAAACACGGTAACGACCAGAATATTCTCATCTCTAGAGAACTGGATGTCGTCAAAATTGCCCGTTTTAAACAAAGTCTTTGCAGCCGACACCAGCATACCTTGCGACACACGATCACCGACGCTAACAGGCAAGGCATTGAAAACGCTTCCAGCAGTGATTCGCTGCAAGCCTTCTACCCGTATATCATTAACGGTAAACGGCTCTATGCCTTGCGCGCGCGCAATACCGGTGAACAGGCATAAACCGAGAACAAACAACAGCAGGGTTTTATATTGCATCGTCACTGTAACGCTCT
Organism: uncultured Pseudomonadales bacterium; assembly: GCA_964352475.1. Lineage (GTDB taxonomy): Bacteria > Pseudomonadota > Gammaproteobacteria > Pseudomonadales > JAUIET01 > JAUIET01. The sequence continues at coordinate 77,781 of CAYGSL010000003.1, forward strand.
TTAAATTCTATTTATTGTCCGATCATTCAACATCACAATCTTGCGATGTCGTTGACCATAACAAGCACAAACACACCAATCAGCACAAACAAGCCTAATTGCTGACCAACAATCTGGACACGCTCTGATACCGGGCTGCCCTTGAAAATCTCCACCACAAAATACAACAGATGGCCGCCGTCCAGCATTGGTATTGGCAGCAGATTCATAATGCCAAGGCTGATACTCAACAACGCCAACAAGTTTAACCAGCTCAACCAGCCGGCTGCCGCTGAATCATTCGCGACTTGGGCAATAGTAATAGGACCCGCCATATTCTTCGGTGACATTTGACCAAACAGCATCTTTTTTACCGCATTTACGGTGAGCACAGACAGTTCCCAGGTGCGACCCACGCCGGCTTGCAGGGCTTCCAGTGGAGAATAGCGGTATTCGCGAATCATATGCTCTGGCCATTTGCCCATGGAAGGCGCAATGCCAACCCGGCCAATATCCTCTCCTTGCTGGTTCTCCATACTCTGCGGAATCACCACCGTGCGCATATCCTTGCCATCGCGACGGTAGTCCAGATCAATGCTGATCTTTGGGCGCGCCTGGATATAGCTGACAAGACTCGACCAGGATTCGATTGCTTGACCATCCACACTGAGCAGCTCATCACCAACTCTCAGGCCCGCTCTGTCGCCAGGGCTGTTCTCCTCAACAGCGCTCAGAATCAGCTCAATATCAGGCCGAAACAGCTGCAGCCCCAGCGCGCCTAAAACATCTGGCTCTGCTACACCTTGCAACCAGTTATCTAGCTCAATCTCTGATTGATACACCAAATCTGAATCGGGGTAGCGAACACTGAGTAGCAATGTGCCGCTCTCGCCAAGACGTTTAAACAACTGCAGCTGCAAGGCTTGCCGCGTAGGTGTCTCTGAGTCATCCACCTCAACAATTTCCTGACCGGTTTCCAGACCCGCTTCCGCTGCCAGCGACTGCGGCGCTACCTGTTCAATCACCGGCGCCAAACCACGCTCACCGCCAAGGTACACCCCCCATAACACAAGTATTGCCAGCAACAAATTGGCAACCGGGCCGGCTGCCACAACAAATATTCTTGCCCACACAGACTTGGCGGTGAATTCCTGTGATTCTACATCGGCAATCGAGCAGTCAGCCTGATCCGCAAATTCGGCCAGGTTACAATCGCGCTGGTCAAGCATTTTTACGTAACCACCCAGTGGCAGCGGTGTGATTGCAAATTCAGTACCCTGCGAATCGTGCCAGGTATAAAACGGTTTTCCAAAACCTATGGAGAAACGCAGCACTTTGATACCCATGCGTCTGGCCGCCCAGAAATGGCCGTATTCGTGAAAGGTGATGAGCACACCAAACGTCACTACAAAAACCAGTATGGTAGTCAAAAAACTCACCGGTTTTTACCCTGCAGATGTTGTTGTCGAGATTTCGCCTGATACATTATTTGCCTAAGCCTGGGTTTCTAACAAACACTGTCGGGCACGAGCCCGCGCAGAATTGTCTACTTCTAGGACCGCATCAATGCTGCTCAGTTCAACCGAGTTAGCCATGCTTAGGCAATCTTCCACAATGCGTGCGATATCAGTAAATGCAATGTGATGCTTTAAAAAAGCGTCCACAGCTACCTCATTGGCCGCATTCAACACACAGCTGAACGATCCACCAGACCGGGCCGCTTCCGTGGCCAGGCGCAAACAAGGGAAGCGCTCGAAGTCCGGCTTTTCAAACGACAAATTTGCCATTTCAATCAAGTTGAGCGCGCGCACACCCGCGGACACTCTGTCAGGCCAGGCGAGACCATAGGCAATAGGAGTACGCATATCCGGGTTGCCAAGCTGAGCCAAAACCGAACCATCATTATACTGGACCATGGAGTGAATCACGCTTTGCGGATGCACTACTATTTCCACATCTTCAACGGGCGTATTGAACAACCAGGCGGCTTCGATCAACTCAAGCCCTTTATTCATCATGGTGGCAGAATCTACTGAAATCTTGGCGCCCATGCTCCAGTTCGGATGCTTGCACGCCTGCTCTGGCGTGACGTATTCCAGCTGCTCTATTGGCATCTCACGAAACGGCCCGCCAGATCCAGTCAACAAGATTCGCTCTACTGCTTTCGCCTGCTGGCCAGCCTGGTAATTGTCCGGCATGCACTGGAATATCGCATTGTGCTCACTGTCAATTGGCAGCAACTGTGCGCCCGCTGTGGCAACGGCATCCATAAACAACTGACCGGACATCACTAGACTTTCTTTGTTCGCCAGCAACACTTTCTTGCCTGCGTTGGCGGCCGCCAGCGACGAAGCCAGACCGGCGGCGCCTACTATTGCAGCCATTACCGTATCAACCTCATCCAGCGCAGCCACTTCTACCAGAGACTCTTTGCCCGCCAGAACCTGCGTTGATAAGCCATTGGATTTGCATTGCGAGTCTAAATCAGCAGCAGCGGATGCGTCATTCATAACCGCATATTGAGGCTGAAACTCCTTGCACAGAGCTAACATATCCACAACGTTTGAATTAGCGGTCAGCGCCGTTACTTGCCAGCGCTGTGGGTGTTGTCGAACAACATCCAGCGTATTCTGACCAATAGAGCCAGTGGCTCCAAGAACGCACACCGTTTCGGTACTCATAGTGACCAGCCAACGCTAAGCAAGCACAGCGCAAAAATAGGTGCCGCCGCGGTCCAGCCGTCCATACGATCCAGCACGCCGCCATGGCCGGGCAATATTTGGCTGCTGTCTTTAATACCGCTATGGCGCTTCAACATACTTTCCAACAAATCACCCAGCACTGAACTAAGTGCGACGATCAAGCTGATTGCCATCCACTGAATGGCACCAACAGGTACTGCTACCACCGCAAAGACAATCAAGGCCAGCAGCATAGCAGCACTGATCCCGCCGATCAGTCCTGCCCAGGATTTGCCAGGGCTTACTCTGGGCGCCATCTTCTTAACACCCCAGGTCTTACCCGCAAAATAAGCGCCAACATCAGCCGCAGCGACCAGTGCCACCAGGTATAACACCAGCCAAATATACGGACCTGCCACGCGCATGTAGACGAAAGCGAGTAATGCGGGCAGCAACACTAGCAAGCCCATAATTGATCTTATGACTGCGTGCTGCCACAAACTGGAACTTGCCGGATAACTCTGCACCCACAGTAAGGCCAGGGCCCACCACACTCCTGCTACCATGAACAGCATCTGTAAAACTGCTGTATTTGCGGCGTCGGGCAGACCACTCCAGGCGAGCAGAGCGATGGCAAGCACACCGTGCACAACAACATATGCACCACGCCCTACACCGCTCTGAAAACCGGCTAGTTGCGACCATTCCCAGGCCGCGATGGAAAAAACGACGATGGCAAGCAAAGTGAAACCGGTTTCAGGCAACAGTAGAACAGCTCCACCCAGGAAGACCAATAGCAGCAATGCGGTCACTATCCTTTGCCTGAGCATCAGGAAGCACTCGCCGCAGAAACTTGATCAGCTGATTTACCAAATCGGCGCTGTCGATTGGAAAAATCTTCCAACGCGGCATTGAAGTCATCACGACCAAAGTCTGGCCAGAACTGCTCGCAAAAATAAAGTTCAGCGTAAGCAAACTGCCACAATAAAAAATTACTGATTCTATGGTCGCCGCCTGTTCGTATGCATAGATCTGGCGCCGGCAGATCGCTAAGAGAAATGTAACGGGCTAGTTCCTGTTCGTTAACGGCATCAATTGCCAACTCTCCGGCTAGCACTTTGCCGGCAATGCGCTGCGCGGCCTGCGCGATATCCCACTGGCCTCCATAGTCCGCTGCAATAACCAGAGTGCGCTCTGCATTCGCCGCAGTTTTTCGCTCTGCGTGATCAATCAGTTTGAGCAGTTCAAGACTAAATCGCTGACGTGAGCCTATAACACGCAGGCGCACACCCTTCTCGTTGATCTCATCAACTTCGTTCTGCAAATAGGTTTTAAAAAGACGCATCAAGGCGTCTACTTCTTTCGAGGGTCGTTGCCAATTCTCACTGCTGAACGCAAACAGTGTCAGCACTTCCACACCGTGTTCTTCGCATGATTTCAGAATAGTCCGAATCTGCTCCACGCCTGCTTTGTGGCCACTGGCACCGGGCAAGGAACGCTTTTTAGCCCATCGGTTATTGCCATCCATAATAATGGCAACATGGCGCGGTACGGCGGTCATAGGCGCAGCAATATCGGCTGTTAGATTTCGCTTAGATCGGCTTCTTTCACTTGTAACAGCGCGTCGATCTCGGCAATTTTTGCATCGGTTAATTTTTGCATCATTTCTTGCGCACGACGCTCTTCGTCTTCACTGATGTCTTTGTCTTTCAGCAGCTCTTTAAAATCGCTCATCCCGTCGCGACGAATGTTACGTATTGATACGCGAGAATTCTCCGCTTCCGCCCTGGCCTGCTTGACGTAGCCTTTGCGAGTTTCCTCGGTCAGCGGCGGCATGGGTATACGTATTACCGTACCAGCAGTCGATGGGTTTAAGCCGAGGTCGGACTTCATGATCGCCTTTTCCACTTCCGGTACCATGGACTTCTCCCATGGTGTAACGCTTAGGGTACGGGCATCTTCAATATTGATGTTAGCCACCTGGTTAAGCGGCGTGGTGTTGCCGTAATACTCAACACTTAGTCCTTCTAACAAACTAGGGTGCGCTCGCCCGGTACGAATTCGATTAAATGCACTTTGCAATGCTTCGATGGTTTTACCCATCCGCTGCCCGGCGTCTTCAAGGATATCGTCGATCATTGTGAACTCCCGTGTGGTATTTAGGCGACAGAATCGATAAGAGTGCCCTCAGGAGCACCCATCGCAATGTTAAGTAAGGCACCAGCTTTATCCATCTTGAATACCCGCAAAGGCATACCATGGTCCTGGCACAGACAAATCGCAGTCAAATCCATTACTCCGAGTTTCTTTGCCAGAACTTCGTCATAACTCAGATGCTGGTACAAAGTAGCTGTTGGGTCTTTAACCGGGTCTGCTGAATAAACACCTTCTACTTTGGTGGCTTTCAAAACCAACTCAGCTTCAACCTCAATACCGCGCAAACAGGCCGCCGAGTCGGTGGTAAAGAATGGATTGCCGGTTCCGGCTGAAAAAATGACGACGTTGCCCATTTCCAGAAAACGCATCGCATGACGGCGGTCGTAATGATCGACCACACCACTCATTGGTATGGCCGACATGATGCGACTGGCAATGTTCGCCCGCTCAAGAGCATCGCGCATCGCAAGCCCGTTCATTACTGTGGCGAGCATACCCATGTGGTCGCCTGTAACACGATCGAGACCGGCGGCACTAAGTGCGGCACCTCGAAACAAGTTCCCACCGCCAATAACCAGGCCTACCTGTACGCCCAGATCTACCAGCTTGCCGATTTCAGCAGCCATTTGGTCTAGCACTTTAGGATCGATACCAAAGCTCTCATCGCCCATCAGTGCTTCGCCGCTAAGCTTGAGCAAAATACGCTTAAAGCGGGGTGTTGGGCCTGACTGGGTTACTGACATTGTCTCTCCTTTTGCAGGCCGTGGGTGTTGCTTACTGATTCAGCTGCTCGGCAACCTCAGCGGCAAAATCGACTTGCTTCTTCTCAATGCCTTCACCCACTTCATAGCGAACGAAGGACAGAATTGTCGCACCACCTTTGCTTGCCAAAGCACCCACTTTAACGTCGGGGTCTTTCACAAACGCCTGCTCGCTGAGGCTAATTTCAGCCAGAAATTTACGAATGCGTCCTTCAACCATTTTCTCAATGATCTCGGCCGGTTTTCCACTGTCTGCGGCCTGCGCTGCAAATATTTCACGTTCTTTTGCAACTACATCTGCCGGCACGTCATCTGGTGACACAAACTGGCTGTTCATTGCCGCAACATGCATTGCAATGTCTTTGGCCAGGTCCACGTCGCCGCCACTGAGCTGAACCAATACGCCTATGCGCTTATTGCCATGCACATAGCTGCCAATAACGCCGTCATTGGCACTCATCTGCTCGATTCTACGAACAGATATATTTTCGCCAATTTTTTGAACCAGGGCTTCGCGCTTGGCCTCGAGGCCAGCCTCCATCAAGGCCTCCACGCTGTCTGCTTTCGCTTCTGCTGCCGCCGCTGATACTTCATCAACAAACGCCAGGAAATTATCGTCGCGGGCAACAAAGTCAGTTTCACTGTTCACTTCCAGCATTGTTGCATTCTGATTGCTGTCATCCACCCGAATGGCAACCACTCCATCTGCCGCAGTGCGGCCGGCTTTCTTGGCCGCTTTCATGCCGCTGCTTTTACGCATATTTTCAATGGCGGTTTCCATGTTGCCATCAGCTTCAGTCAGCGCCTTCTTGCAATCCATCATTGGCAAGCCGGTGCGCTCACGAAGTTCTTTAACCATTGCTGCAGTAACTGCACCCATGACTATTCTCCAAAGTGTTTTGGCCCCAGACGGGGCAATATTAGCTGGTTCGCGGCCCGCAGGCCGCGCGGTTGCCGGGCTTACTACTCGGCTGCACCTTCTTCCGGTTCACTACTTTCGCCTTCTACTTCGACAAACTCGTCTTTTGCCTGCACTCCGCTAGCGTCAGTTTTGCCTTCTGCTACCGCATCGGCCATTGCAGACACAAACAGTTTCACCGAGCGTATGGCGTCGTCATTGCCAGGAATCACGTAATCGACTCCATCTGGGTTGCTGTTGGTGTCAACAACACCAATCACCGGTATGCCGAGTTTATTAGCTTCAGTAATCGCAATGCGCTCGTAATCAACGTCGATCACGAATAAGGCATCAGGCAGACCGCCCATATCCTTAATACCACCGATGCTGCGCTCAAGCTTTTCCTTCGCGCGGCTGCGCATCAGCGCTTCTTTCTTGGTTAGCTTGGCGAAAGTACCGTCTTTCTCCTCAGCTTCCAGTTCACGATAACGCTTGATAGACGCGCGGATCGTTTTGTAGTTGGTCAACATACCACCCAACCAGCGATGGCTGACGTAAGGCATGCCTACACGCTCAGCTTGCTCTTTAATAACTTTGCTGGCCGCACGCTTGGTACCTACAAACAACACTTTATTGTTGTTTTTAGCTAACTCGCGAACGTGATCAAGCGCCGAATTGGCGGCAGGAACAGTGTATTCTAGATTGATGATATGGATTTTGTTGCGGGCTCCAAAGATGTATTGCTCCATCTTGGGATTCCAATAGCGGGTCTGATGGCCAAAATGCACACCAGCCGCCAACATTTCACGCATGGTGATGCCGGACATAGTAATTACCTTGTATGGGTTAAGCCTCCACATACCCCATGTTTCCACCCTTATCAGCTAACGCCGTAAAGAGCACCCAGAACCATGTGCCGGTATGTGTGTGTTTTAGTGGCAGATATCGAATAATCGACCCGCCTGTTATCGGCTTTTATAAGCCGGCGCGCTTTATACCATAGAGCGCGACGAACATAAAGCAAACTGATCTCCAGACCGGCAATATTAGTGATTTACAGGTATAATCGCCGGTTTAGCCTACGCTTTTGATAGAAAGCAGCCGTAAAACACTGTAACCACGATGAATGCACAAGCCAAAACTCCTGATGAAATAGACAAAATGCGGGTAGCCGGGCGTCTTGCTGCCGAAGTATTGGAAATGATTGGCGAGCACGTTGTGCCTGGAGTGACAACAGGAGAACTGGACAAAGTATGTCACGATCATATTGTTGAGCAACAAAATGCCATTCCTGCCTGTCTGAATTACAAAGGCTTCCCGAAATCCATTTGTACGTCGGTCAACCAGGTAGTGTGTCATGGCATTCCAAGTGACAGCAAAACACTGAAGAATGGCGATATTATCAATATTGACGTTACAGTCATCAAAGACGGCTACCACGGTGATACCAGTAAGATGTTTGTGGTTGGCAAAGCCGCCCCGCACGCCGACAGGCTGATTAATGTCACCCAGGAAAGCCTCTACAAAGCTATTGAAATCGTCCGTCCAGGCACCCGCCTGGGCGACATTGGCCATGTGATTCAGACCTATGCCGAAAGCAATTATTACTCCGTTGTTCGTGAGTACTGCGGGCACGGCATTGGCCGGGTATTCCATGAAGAGCCGCAAGTGTTGCACTACGGCCGCGCCGGAACCGGACTTGAGTTAAAAGAAGGCATGACCTTTACCATTGAGCCCATGCTCAACGCTGGCAAACGTCATACCAAGCTTTCCAAGAAAGACGGCTGGACAGTTGAAACAAGAGACGGCCGATTATCTGCGCAGTGGGAACACACAATCGCCGTTACTGCCAGCGGATGCGAAGTGCTCACCGCCCGCAGTGAGGAACCGTTCGCTGGATGAATGCTATAGCGCGAGCGCTGGACAACTGCCGCTCGCTGCACACTTCACGTAATATCGCCGATTACAAGCAGGCAATCGCCGCGCATCGCGCTGCCGCCGATGCCGCTTTCAGGGACCATGCCAACGTTAGAGACCTGATTACCGCGCGGGCAGACTTGATAGATATCGTACTCACAGCAGCGTGGCAACAATTTGTGCCGGCGCAACAGCAATACGCCTGCCTGGTAGCCGTAGGCGGGTACGGGCGCGGTGAACTTCATCCGCATTCTGACATCGATATATTAGTGCTTCTTCAGCGCGCCAACGACATTCCCGCCGATTACGACATCAGCGGATTTGTCACTTTTCTCTGGGACATTGGCCTCAACGTGGGTCATAGCGTGCGTTCCATTCAGCAATGCCGCAGTGCCGCCAGGCAAGACATTACCATTGTCACCAACTTGATGGAGTCTCGGGTAATTTGTGGCGAACCGCGCGTGTATGCGGCAATGCGCAAACGCGTTGGGCCGGACAAGATTTGGCCGGACCGCGATTTTTTCCGGGCGAAATGGGCAGAACAGCGTGACCGACATGAGCAATTTACCAACAAGGAATACAACCTTGAACCGAACATTAAGAGTTCGCCCGGTGGTTTGCGCGATATTCAGACCATAGGCTGGATTACCAAGCGTCATTTTGCCGCCGACGACATCAGCATGTTGGTTGGGCGCGGCGTGCTCACCGATAGCGAATTTGAGCAATTGCGCGCTGGCGAAACCTTTCTTTGGCGAATACGTTACGGCTTGCATATGCTCAGTGCGCGCCCGGAAGACAGGCTGTTGTTTGATCATCAGCGCGAATTGGCCGTTATTTTTGGTTACCAGGACGACGACAACGCGCTAGCGGTTGAAAACCTGATGCAGGAGTATTATCGCTGGGCGATGACCTTGCACAGTCTTAACGATATGCTGATTCAGTTTTTCGATGACGCGATTATTCGTGCCTGCGAGGCCGAGACCATTCGCGAAATCAATACTCGTTTTCGTGTTAGAAATGGATACATAGAAGTTTGCAATCAAAAAGTATTCGAGAAAAAGCCCTCTGCATTAATTGAGATATTTCAGATTCTTGCGCGGCGTGAATCGATTCACGGTGTGCATGCCAACACCCAACGACTTATTCGTCAAAGCCTGCACCTGATCGACGACGATTTTCGCGCAGACCCGAAAATACAAAAACGCTTCATCGATTTATTGCGCTCCAAAAACAAGTTAGCTCGTCAGCTCAGACGCATGAATCGCTATGGCGTTCTCGGCCGCTACATTCCTGAGTTCGGCGCCATTGTAGGGAAAATGCAGCACGATCTTTTTCACGTGTATACGGTTGATGCCCACACCATGGAGCTGATTCGATTTCTCAGGCGTTTTTGGTACGAAGAGGAATCACGCACATTTCCGGTTGCTGCGCAAATCGTCAAGAAGCTTCCGAAAGTAGAATTAATTTATATCGCGGCCCTGTTTCATGATATTGCCAAAGGTCGCGGTGGCGACCACTCCACCTTAGGCGCACAGGACGCACGCAAGTTCTGTCAATTGTTTCGCTTCAGCGAGGAAGATACACATCTGGTCTCCTGGCTAGTGCAGCAACATTTGTTAATGTCAGCCGTAGCGCAACGACAAGATTTGCAAGACCCGAAAGTGATTCATAAGTTTGCCAGCGAAGTGGGCAGCCAGAATGCACTGGATTACTTGTACGCACTTACCGTAGCAGACATTAATGCAACGAATCCTACGCTATGGAATTCCTGGCGCGCCTCATTGATGCAGCAACTGTATTTTGAAACCAAACGCGCTCTCCGGCGCGGCCTGGACCAGCCAGCTGATCGCCAGTCGGTAAAAGATCGCACGCAGGAGGCGGCACTTGCCAAGCTGGCGACCAAGGGCATTGGCCGGCAAGCAGCCTGGGATATCTGGGGCCAGTCCAATGATGAATATTTTCTGCGTGAACAGGCTAACGATATTGTCTGGCATGTTGAAGCCATCATCGCGCACGGCGACTCTACAGAACCATTAATTGCGATAAAAGAATCTGCCAGCACTCTTGAGCAAGGCGGCGGCACACAGATATTTATCTATACACGTGACGAAGATTTGTTGTTTGCGGTGATTACCACGGCGCTTGAAATGCTGGAACTCAGTGTACAAGATGCCCGCATTTTCACCTCCAGCAAAAACTACAGCCTGGATACCTTCGTGGTTCTGGATGAGTTTGGTAATGCCCTTGGGGATGATAGCGAACACACTGAGCAGATCCGTAGTACATTGAGAGAGATGCTGCGCGATGCGGCAAGCTACCCGGAAGCTGTACGGCGCAGAACGCCCAGGCAAATGAAGCTGTTTGCGATACCAACCGTCGTGGAAATTGGGCTGGATGATGATCGCAAGCACACGGTTATTGAAGTGGTGACGGCAGACAGGCCCGGATTACTGGCGGTGTTGGGCAGAATTTTCTCCGAATTTGGTCTTAAGCTGGTATCCGCCAAAATCGCCACGCTGGGTGAGCGCGTAGAAGATATCTTCTATGTCACAGACCAAAACGACCAGGCCGTTTTCGATGCCGATACCTGCCATCAAATAAAACAGGCGATCAAAGACCAGTTAGACGAAGTGGTGCGCAGCAGCAACCAATGAAACCCGAAATAGCCAAGTTACAAGCTTACCCTTTCCAAAAACTGGCGCAGCTTAAAGCGAATTCACTACCACCCGATGAACTCAGAGCTGTTTCGCTTTCCATTGGGGAACCGCAACATCCTTCACCAGAATTTGTGCTGCAAATACTTAGAGACAATGAATCTCGTTATGGCGGTTATCCAGCGACACGCGGATTAGAGGAATTGCGCCAAGCCTGCGCGATATGGCTGCAACAGCGCTTCATGCTGACCTCTGTTAACTCCGATACCCAGGTTTTACCATTAGCAGGTACGCGAGAGGGCTTGTTTTCTATCGCACAATGCCTGATTGACAGTTCGGCAACCTCCCTGGTGATGATGCCCAACCCATTCTACCAAATCTATGAAGGCGCGGCGCTGCTGGCTGGCGCCGAGCCATTCCTGATGAATGCAAATGCCGCAAATGGCTATTTCGCAGATCTCGACAGCATTACGCCCGCGCAATGGGAACGCTGCGCAATGCTGTATGTCTGCTCACCCGGCAACCCGACGGGTGCGGTCTGCTCTATGGACTACTACACCAAACTCATTGAGCTCGCACAGCGGTACAATTTCGTCATTGTGTCAGATGAATGCTACTCGGAAATATACTTCGAAAAACCTCCGGTTGGTTTGCTGCAAGCCTGCGAGCAGCTTGGGAATACAGAATATTCACGCTGTCTTGTTATGAACAGCTTGTCGAAACGCTCGAATCTTGCCGGGCTGCGATCCGGTTTCGTTGCTGGTGACGCCCAGCTTTTGGAAAAGTATCTTTTGTACCGGACCTACCATGGCAGCACGCTTCCAGTACCCGTGCAATTAGCCAGCGCCGCTGCCTGGTCTGACGAACTACATGTTCAGGAAAACCGCGCCAGCTACACCAGAAAATTCAAACTGGCCGATTCGATACTCGCACCCTGTTGGCCCATCCACATGCCCGATGCGGCGTTCTTCCTATGGGCACCCACGCCAATCGACGATGAGGAATTCACACGTCGATTGTTTGAAGCGAGCAATGTCACGGTACTGCCAGGCAGCTATCTTTCACGCGAAACCCAAGAGGGTAACCCCGGAGCTAATCATGTACGAATGGCTTTGGTCGCCGATGAACAACAATGCGCTGACGCCTTGCACCGAATCGCAGATTTCATGCAAAAATTGTAGCGTCAAAGCTGACGCTGATTAAGTCAGCATTGCTCCAGCCTAGACTAGTCTAGTCTCGTACCAGCTCCGGGTTTTTGCTATGCTGCGCCTCCGCCAGAAAAAAGCGAACACAACATTATGATTACGCTGTACGGAATCAAGAATTGCGATACCGTGAAAAAAGCCCGCCGCTGGTTAGAGGCGCATGATCGCGAGCATCGTTTCCATGATTTTCGGGTAGACGGCCTGACAGCAGAGACGGTTGATTTTTGGTTAAAATCAAGCGATTGGAACACGGTATTGAATCGGCGCAGCACCACCTGGAAACAGCTTGGCGAAGAGCAGCGAAATGGCGTAGATGAATCCAACGTTCGCGATTTACTGGTTGCCAACCCAACGCTGGTCAAACGGCCAGTGACGGTTAAAGGCAAATCAGTGATGATTGGCTTTAGTGAAGACAAATTTCGAGACGCATTCCTGTAGCTTGCTCCGTGCAGACCAGGAACACAACGACTACTATATCAGGAGAAAAAAGGGTGACGCATTTTTGTTTGGCTATTGGAATTGGTAGCTGCAACTCCAAAGGAGATTTACTGGAAGTTTTTTATCCATCTCCTGTTTTTAATCCAGCCGATGAATTGCTAGCCTCGGTTCGCAAGGCGCTAAACCTCGAGGCTGGTAATCTCAGTATCGAACTAAGCGCAGAACAGCTGAACGCTTTAGGCAGTGCAGTATCGAGTGATTGGCCTGCAGGCGCGCGTTTGAGTGCTGACATGCGCGAACTGTCAAACGATGGTAATAAGCAAGCTGTTCTATGCGTATTAGATACAGACGCAGCACCTCAGTCGGTGGCAGAAGCGTATTTGAAGCTGCATTTGCTGTCTTTACGACATTGCAAACCACATGATGTAGACCTTAGCGGACTGTTTGGTTTGCTGCCGAACAATGCCTGGACCAGTGAAGGTGCCATAGACCCCGCAGAGCTGGAACAGCGCCAATGGCAGGCGCGTTTGCGCGGCGAGATGCTTAGTGTCAACTCAGTAGATAAGTTTCCAAAAATGACCGACTACGTTGTGCCATCTGGTGTGCGTATAGCTCACACCGCACGCGTTCGCTTGGGCGCCTATCTGGGTGAAGGCACCACGGTTATGCACGAAGGTTTTGTGAACTTTAATGCCGGCACAGAAGGGCCAGGCATGATTGAAGGACGTATCTCCGCTGGCGTGTTCGTTGGCAAAGGCAGCGACCTTGGCGGCGGGTGTTCTACCATGGGTACGCTCTCCGGTGGCAATAATGTCATCATTTCAGTGGGCGAAGAATGCCTGATCGGGGCAAATGCCGGCCTGGGCATCCCACTGGGGGATCGCTGCACCATAGAAGCAGGCTTGTATGTTACCGGCGGTTCCCTGGTTAGCGTACTCGACGAAGATGGGCAGGTGGCGCAAACCTGTAAAGCTCGCGAACTGGCCGGCAAGCCAGATCTGTTGTTCCGCAGAAATTCCCTCAGCGGCAAAGTTGAGTGCAAGACAAACCGCAGCGCCATTGAGCTTAATGAAGAACTTCATGCGCACAATTAGTAAGCTAAGGTCATGAGTGATTCTGCAGTACTGGCCCTGAGCAAGGCTCTTATCCGGCGTCCTTCCGTTACCCCGGCTGATGAAGGCTGTCAGGTTTTAATGAGCGAGCACCTAAGCCGGATTGGGTTCAGCTGTGAGTCACTGCGGTTTAATGATGTTGATAACTTATGGGCTGTACACGGCCAAACTGGCCCACTGGTCGTGTTTGCAGGTCATACTGACGTGGTACCCACAGGCGCGGAAACAGACTGGAGCAGCCCGCCTTTTGAGCCAGAAGTGCGCGATGGCGTGCTGTATGGGCGAGGCGCGGCTGACATGAAAGGAAGTCTGGCCGCTATGCTTCTCGCGGCAGAAGCTTTTGTAAGCTCCCCCGCTGCTGACTCAATCAGGTTAGGCTTTCTAATCACCAGCGATGAAGAAGGTCCAGCGGTCGATGGCACAGTAAAAGTCATGCAAGCCCTGGAGGCACGAGGTGAGAACATCGACTATTGCATAGTAGGTGAGCCTTCCAGTACTGATCGTGTTGGTGACGTGATCAAGAACGGCCGACGTGGCTCGCTGAACGGACGACTAACAGTCACTGGCACACAAGGTCATATCGCCTACCCTCACCTGGCTGATAACCCCATCCATACCGCCATGCCAATGCTGGCAAAGCTCTGCGCAGAACAATGGGACGAAGGCAATGAGTTTTTTCAACCCAGCAGTTTTCAGATTTCAAATATTGCAGCCGGCACCGGTGCCAGTAATGTTATTCCCGCCGAACTGTTGTGCGATTTCAATTTTCGATTTTCACCAGAGTCCACTGAACAAGAACTAAAGTCACGTACCGAGCAACTGCTCAGCGAATTTGGTCAGAAATTTCATATCGAATGGACACTGAGCGGCAAGCCGTTTATCACCGGACACGGTCGCTTGCTAGCCGCCTGCGATAAGGCCATCACTAAAGTAACCGGTATTGCACCCACCATCAGCACCGGCGGGGGCACATCAGACGGGCGATTTATAGCGCCTTATGGCGCTGAATTGGTTGAGCTAGGACCGGTGAACGCGAGTATCCATAAAATTGATGAGCATGTACGAGTAGCCGATTTGGAATTGCTGGTCAGTTGTTACGAAGAACTATTGAACGAGCTTGCTGCACCTTAATAATATTTGGCCATGGCAAGCCGTTTTGAATTCATTACCAGGAGTTAGCTTATGAGCAACGACACACTCAATATTGCGTTTATTGGCCTTGGAAACATGGGTGCGCCAATGGCTCAGAACCTGGTTGGCGCCGGCCACTCTGTCACTGTTTTTGATCTGGTGCCCGCTGCTGTTGCCGCACTGGTCGATGCGGGTGCCTCCAGCGCCGACAGTGCACTGGCTGCGAGCAACAACGCTGATTGTGTTATCAGTATGTTGCCAGCTGGCAAGCACGTTGCGAGCGTATTTCTTGGTGATGATGGCTTACTTAACTCCCTCACCCCCGGAACCATCATAATTGATTCGAGTACGATTGACGCGGAAACGGCCAGGGAAGTGGGTGCTGCTGCTGCTGAAAAAGGCGTGCATATGATTGACGCCCCAGTGTCGGGTGGTGTGGCCGCCGCTCAGGCCGGCACTCTGTCATTCATGTGCGGCGGGCCAACAGAGGCTTACGAGAAAGCCCTACCGGTGCTGCAAGGCATGGGTAAGAATATATTCCATGCGGGAGACGCTGGTGCCGGTCAGGTGGCCAAAATGTGCAACAACATGCTGCTGTCAGTGATCATGATTGGTACCTCTGAAGCTTTACAGCTTGGCCTAAAAGGTGGCCTGGACCCAAGCACCTTGTCGGACATTATGCAGGCGAGCACTGGCCGTAACTGGACGCTGGAGCTGTATAACCCCTGCCCTGGAGTGATGGAAACTGCACCTTCTAGCAATGATTACAAGCCGGGGTTTATGGTCGACTTAATGTGTAAAGATTTGAATCTTGCTATTGGTAATGCCGAGCAGGTAAATGCTTCTACGCCATTGGGTAGTATGGCCAAGCAGTTGTTTGATGCGCATGCTGGTGAAGGGAATGGGCAGAAGGACTTTTCTAGTATTTTTACTACCTTGGTGTGAGTCAACGTTAAATTGGTTTGTGCTGGTGCGCCGCATCAGAACATGCAATAGCCGTTTTTCCGCTCAGTGGGCCATCCCTGGCCCACTGAACGCCAGCACAGACCCACACGATCGAAATCCGGATCTTCACTCCAGTTCAATTCGCGAAACAGGCGCTACACCTCGGACTCGATTCTTAAAAATCAACAACTTAGAGCTTAAAGCTTGGCAATCGCATAGCAATCGTAGCGAACCAGTTTGCCTTTATACGCAAACCCGGGCTTTGGTCCTGGCAGTGGTTGGGCGCGCATGGGTCGCTTTACGACAACGCGGTGGCTGGCCACTTGCAATGCCGTCTCAAGCAATTGAGCCTCAGCCTGCTCTGAAACGGTAGGCAGCAATTCCTTTAGCGCTTGCAATTGCTTGCGTGCAAGACTGCTCTTTCCGTGAGAGGGAAACATGGGGTCGAGGTAGACTACGTGCGGCTGGTTCTCCCCCGCCAGCTCTGGCAGTCTTTGCAAGGCGTCACCACTGCGCAGTGTCAGATTCGCCACAGCATCGAGAGTCAGAGCCTGCTCAAGCAAAGCCGCAAGCACTGGTGATTGTTCGATCATAGTTAATTCGTGCCCTGCGGCCGCCATCAAAACAGAATCAGTACCCAGGCCTGCTGTGGCGTCCACAATTCGCCGAACCGGTTCAGCCACGCCACCAATTGCCTTTATCAGCAACTCGTGGGCCAGTTTTTTCTTGTTGAAGAATCGATGGCTGCTGGCTGACAAGTCAGCATGAATATTTCCTAGATGCTCCTTGCTGGAGTGAGACAGACTCAAGCGCTGTTCTGAGAAATGCAGAACCCAGTAGGCATTTGCAATGTCGACCTGCTCTTGCCGGGCATACTGCGGGATCGACAGCTCATTAGCCAGCCGACGCAGGGACAGTTCAGAACCAATAGCTATGATACGAGTGTCGGATTCTTGCATAGCCGGTATGATGCGCGAATAACGCTGTGATCGCGAGGTTGAGCTGAATAAAATCCTGTCTTCGCCCTGGCTACGAGCCACGGGCTCTGCCTTTGTCGGTTTGCTAGGTTATGGCGCCTGGGCCTGGGTTGCAAACATGAACCATGGTAGTGAGATGGCACTGCGCGCTGCGTTGACGCAAGGCACTTACAGCTTTGTTGTGACTTTGATTCTGACGGGATTGATGGAGTGCTTGTTCAGCTATTTGAGTGACTGGTCACAGCGCAATCGTTTCTATGGCAGCACCATCCCGGTATGTCTGCTTCTCTACCTTAGCTCTTACGGCGTTAACTATCTGGCTGGTACGCCTAACATTTTGCTCACAATATTGCCCGGTGCATTGCTCAGCACCCTGTACACATTCAGTTATATTGGGGCACTGGTGAATTTTGAGAAAAAAACTGATGAGTAAGAGACATAAACACTCTCGTGGCATATTGCCTGTAGCAATGGGGCTGGCTTTATTGTTTAGCGGCCACGCAGTGGCTGATGCACGAAACGCAGAACTGCATCAACAATACGATGAGGCCTGGAATGCGTTTATGGATGGGCTGCAAAATGCGCGGAAAACCTTGATCGAACAACAACAGTTTGCGCCGCCCAATCAGAACGACAGGATCAGTGCCGAAGGGTATCGATATTTGCTGGCTCATCTGGAGCGCATGATTGACATGAATTTTCGCATGGACCCCAAATTTCCTGAGTTCCACGCTTCTATGAATATGCTGCGCAAGTGGACTATAGAAAACCCGGACACCATGTATCTCAAAGCACCAATCGATGCATCAGGGTATTACAAAGTTACCGGGCGGACCGCGAACCATCAGGAGTGGAAAACCTCTGAGCGCGGCCTTGCTGGTCCAAAAGCGCCCCGCATGGTGACCTTCCAGACAATCACCAACGTGCCTGGCGATACTGGTGGTCTGCAGGAAATGGCCGACTGCACCAATGCAACACTGGATTTTCAAAACAGCTTTTCTCTGCAAGTGGAAGACGATGGTCGATTCGAGCTGTTGATTGGTGCCGAGAAGCCAAAAGACTTTGACGGCAATTTTCTGTTATCTCGAAAGGAAATGACGTGCGCTGCAACCAGTGTCAAAAGCATCAGAGAAGCAAACTATCTTGCGGTACGTGAAATTTTTTCAGACTGGGAGAATGAGCAAGCAATTGATATGGAAATTCAGCGCCTCGACAGTATTGGCGCCGAGCGACCAGCGATCACACCGGAGGATGTAACTGAGGCGCTGAACAAAATGGCCAAGCATATGCCTAACCAGATTCGATTCTGGAATATGCTGCACGAAATTCCATTAGAGGTGTATTCAGACAAAAATCAGGATGGTCGAAGAAATATGCCACTGAATGGCATTAACCAACCTGCATTGCCTTTCACAGCCGGTGGCGTAGCCGGATCTAAGCAACTGTACGCTGCCGGATCATTCCAGATTGCTGATGATGAAGCACTGTTGGTGGTTGTGAATGCACCCGCGGAGCCACACTACATTTCGTTTCAACTTGGCACGCCCTGGGGTGAGGGACCTGATCAACAAAACTATGTCAGCAGTCTTACCGGCCACCAAAATCCAGTCAGCAGCGATGGCAAGCGTTACTACATAGTATCCGCAACCGATCCCGGGGTTCAGGGCTGGGTAGATACCACTGGCGCCCGACAGGGCACGCATTCAATGCGATTTGTATTTAGAGATCAGCCGGATGTGGCCAATATGCCCAAAGCCAAAGCCTCTATAGTGAAGCTATCCGAACTGGCGACACGTTTACCCGCTGATCACCCAAAAGTAAGTGCGCAGCAGCGGCGGTTAGAAGTGGCTATTCGCCAATCGCACATCAAACAGCGCTGGCGTGGGCACTAAGGTCTTTGCCCACCACATATAACATCGGTTACTTTTTCAGTGTCCATGTACTCTTTCAGTTCTAATATTTTTCCTTCGCGCATGCGAAACAGAAAATGATAGAACTGATGATAGTGTTTGCCAGATACGTGCTCACCTACCGCCTCGCACTCGCAAGCTACAGTGTCACCTTCCGCAGTCAGCGTTTTGATCGTGTATTCCAGGCCTTTTGGAAACAACTCCAACACGCTTCCCGCAAATTCGCGAATATCACTCACACCACGCGAACCTGAAATGAGAGTGTCCCCCATAGTTGTCACCCGCCCATCCGGGTGGTAACAAGCGGCAATGGCTTCAGCATCCCCACTGGCAATCAATACCAGAAAATCCCTAACGAATTGCTTATTGGTTTCAACAGACATATCAATACCTAGTTCAGAGCGGGAATCAGTTTTGAGAATTCTTCAATCATAGGCATCACAATGTCAGGCTTATCCCAATTTTCCATACCGACGCCAATGTTAACTCTGGCGATGCCAAGGTCTTGATAGCGCTTCATTAAGTCAGCACTCAGCTCACCCATCGCAACCATAGTAATTTCTACATCTTCGGGGTTGCGACCAAATTCCTTCACCTTCGCGTGAAAGTCCTTAACCCCCTGCTCCACACTCGGCATCGCAACATCCACTGGCATCCAACCGTCTGCCCACTGGGCGGCGTGACGAATCCCCAACGGACCCATTACACCAAGAATAACCGGTGGACCACCAATTTGTTGCGGCTTTGGTTCAAACCAGACCGGATCAAACTCAATCAACTCACCATGGAACTCAGGCTCTGGCTCGGTGAATAACTTGCGCTGAGCAAGCACCATTTCCTTTAATGCCAGATAGCGGCGATCCCACGGTAAGGATGTGGCGTTCTCAAACTCTTCTTCATTCCATCCAACACCGGTGCCAATTAATACCCGCCCGGATGACAAGCGATCCAGGGTGGCAATCGTTTTGGCCTGAGAAAACAGCTCTCTTTCCAGCAATAAAGCAATTCCGGTACCAAGCTTCAGCGTGGTAGTTGCTTCAGCGGCCACCATCAATGACAAATACGGGTCCATCATGCGCTTATAAGGTTCAGGCATATCTCCACCCGGCGGATAAGGCGTTTTCTGAGCGCAGGGTATGTGACTGTGCTCGCCATACCACAGCGATTCGAAGCCTGCCTGCTCCAAAACACGGGCCAGCTCAGCCGGTGGCGGATCATTAGGGTTATTCATAGAGCTGAAGCCGAGATGCATACTGCAATCCTCCTTGGTGTATTTATTCTGTTTAGCGCGGAATAGCGCCCCAGCTAATAAACTAGGGACTCACACCGACTATGGCCACGGGCTCAGGTTTGAGAGAGGCACGCGACGCACTCATTTGCAAGCCTCGTAGCAAGTAGTTGCGGCACTCACGCGGGTCGATGACTTCGTCGTAGGCCATGGTATCACCGGTGGCCCAGGCGCCGCTGCGTTCCGCACGTTTTAGTAATGTAGCTGTGTCTTCATCTACTTTGGCGGCCGAACCGCCGCTTAAGGCGGGTATGCCACCCAGGGTTATTCCTGGAAACGCCAGGCTTAGTGTCTGTTGATCGAAAGGATTCATACCCATCAAAGAGCTGCCGAAACCAAAGGCTTTTCTCACCGTAACATGCAATTTTGGCGACTGTAATGCTGATTGGGCCGCATACATTCGCGCCGCCGCACGCAAGGTGCCGGCCTGTTCTGCCGCAGAGCCAGACATCACACCGGGGTTATCAGCAAGGAATACAACCGGCAAGTGGTAGGCATTGCACAGGCTGATAAAGTGGCTTGCTTTCTCCGCTGCATCTGCAGTGATGGAACCGGCCATAAAACTTGGCTGGTTCGCGACACAGGCAACCGCATGCCCACCTAATCTCACCAAGCTGGTTATGATAGAGCGGCCATAGCTTGGTTGAAACTCCAGACATTGATTGGCATCGTCAGCAATAAGAGCGATCAGCTTTCGCATGTCGTAGGCCACACGATCGTCCGCGGGAATTATTTCAAATATGCTATCGAGCCTCCGCTCAGTCGTATTGGGACCATCCGTTTTGGCCGCTGTGTGCCAGGCGCTGGCAGGCATAAAGCCAAGATATTGCCTCGCCAGCTCAAACGCGGCACCGCAATCGCTCACCATGTTGTGCGCGACACCGCTGCGGCTGGTATGCAGACGCGCACCACCGAGCTCTTCTTTACTGACTTTCTCACCAAGTGCCGCTTCTACCAATGGCGGCCCCGCAGTAAACATGCAGGCGTCTTCGGTCATAATAATGAAATCGGTCAGCATGCCGGTTAGCGCGCCATGCCCTGCCGATGGGCCGCTTACGATCGCAATTGAAGGCACTCGCCCGGACAATTTTGCCGAAAGCTGCAAATCTCCCGGCGCATTGGCTCGACGATCCAGAGCATTAGTGGTTCGCTCCCCTGAGCCTTCTAATATCGTTACAAACGGGATTCGCTCTTGCAAGGCGAGACTGGCAAGGCGTAACTTCTTTGCGGCCGTACCATGCCCAATAGAGCCACCCATGCTGGTGAAGTCTTCACCGGCAACAATGACCTGCTGCCCGTTGATTTGGCCTACGCCACCCACTAATGCATCCGCCGCAGCGGTGGCTTCACCGTGGTAACTCATGCCACCGACCAGAGTGCCCAGCTCAAGAAAACTGCCTGGGTCGACCAGCTGATCAATCATCTCTCGTATGCTGGGTTTGCCAGCATCAGCTCTGCGCTGTAATTTCGCTTCACCGCCCATGGCACGACCATCAGCCAGGCGTCTTTGATGTTCTGCCAGTAATACCTGCCAGCCTTCGGGAATGTCGTCACTCATTGAGGATCTATACTGCCTTTGCCGCGAACCCGCTTACCGCGTTTGTCGATGTTGCCTTTGAGTAAATCGACTGTTTCGGAATCGGTGGGATAAAAAGTACCTAGCCCACAGCTGGCCCCACGCATAAACCGCCCCCCAAATTCATTCAATACGGTGACCTGGTCAAGGTTACACAATCGACTTGAGCGCGTTTCGAACATTATGGTGTCTCTGCGCGACAAGCCTGGGCAGCGAAATCGCAATCGATTGACAAAAATCTGGTCGCCGCGCATATAGAAAATAATCGACTGGTTACTGATCACTTCAGAGCGGTCCAAGCGACGCAGGTTGATGCATCTCTCGCCGGAATCCTGATCCACGAATTCATCAATAAAATCGCTTTCATTCAGCTCAGGTTCAGCTGTGTCTTGCGCCATCGCGAAGCTGGCCGTTATCAGCAGCGGCAACAAGAATAAGCGCGCGGATACAAGCGACCCAATGTTCTTGTAGAAATTTCGCATACAGCTGAAGTGTATCAGCTAACCGGCTTTCGCGCATAAACCCTCTGCGAATGAATCTTGTGGCTTTCTACAATTCTGGTGCATTAAGATCTGCGCAATGCAGACAGGTCTTACTAATTAGTAACACGATTACCGGCGGATATTAGCCCTTGGCCCACCCACATTGCTCGCGTATTGCGCGTTAGCAGGTAAAATTAGCCCATTAGTATTCAGGAGATTCTTGGCGTGGCAAAAGCAGCAGATTACAAACTCGGGCCTTCAACCTACCCACGTGGTTGGTTCATTGTTGCCGAGAGCACGGAATTGAAAGACGGTCCGTTGGCGGTCAGGTTTTTCGGTGAAGATTTCGCCCTGTATCGAGGTGAATCCGGCAAGCCAATTATGCTGGACGCCTATTGCGCGCATATGGGTACGCATATTGCTGCCAGCAAAAGTGCGATGATTGTGCAAACAGGCAAGCAAATTGAAGGGGACTCGATTCGCTGCCCATACCATGGCTGGCGCTATGGGCCTGATGGTCAGGTTGACGACATTCCGTATCATGAAGGTGCTTGCCCCAAGTCTGCGGCTATTAAGTCCTACGAAGTTCGCGACGTTATGGGTTGCGTCATGATGTGGTTTGATCCAGAGGGCGGAGCGCCCGAATACGATCCACCTTTATTGGCCGAATGGGACGACCCACAGTGGATTCGTTGGGAACTGGACCATCTTGGCGAAATCAATTTGCACGGTCAGGAGATATTAGACAACATGGCCGACGCACAGCATCTTGGGCCTACCCATGGCGCACCTTGCGAGTACTTTGAGAACGATTTTCGCGGCCATTTGTATATTCAACGCCAAGGCGGTTTTCATCATGGTTATGGCAGCATGCTGACCAGCACAACATGGTATACAGGCCCTGGTATATTGCTGTCAAAACAAAACTTTGGTGGTGCGCAAAGTTTTGAGCTGATTGCGAACACGCCGGTTGAAGACGGGGTATCAAAGGTCTGGCATGCCGCCCTGGCAAAAGCGATGAATAACCCTCCAAACGAAGAAGATCAGGCCATGGCCAAGCAGGTGCAAGCAGGTGCGCTGGAAGCATTTGCGGCTGACTTCGACGTATGGAGACACAAACGTTCAGCAGTGCGCATAATACAATTGCCCAACGACGGGCCATTCAATAAAGGGCGTAAGTGGTACCAGCAGTTCTACGCCAGCCGAGCAGATGTGCAAGCGTTCCACAATGACATCAACGGTTTATACCATATTGCCACTTTGGAAAAACCGCCCGCAGACACTACCGCCGAGCTGGAGAATGGCCTGCAGTGGAATAACTGATTAACCCTGCACTTTAGCAGCCTGAGAGGCGTTATCCCCGGAAGCCTGCAGTTGTTTACTAACCGTTTCCGCGAGTGGTTCTGCGCGATAGTTGCGTTGCCCTGGTACATAAGATGCAACTAAAGGCACCGGCTGCAAGAACATACACACATCACACAAATCGGCTTCTTCTGCAGCCTGGCGAACATGGTTAGATATCGCTTCTGCGGTCGCTGCGTCGCGCACTGAGCGCACGATTGCATATTCCTTGTTGATTTTTGCGCCCGCAAGTTCACACACCTCTTCATTGGCGGCAAAACGGGCATGGCTTATCTGCATTCCGGTCGCACCCGCTGCCAGCATCATTTCAATGAGCAACTCAACGTCGTCGCGATCAACCACAGAGCACACACTTACCATGTCTTTGCGATAATTTTGACGACTGCGTTTTGCACGGGCCTGTTGACGACTGTTCTGCACAACGCTGTAGGCACTTTGATCACGCCAGTGGGTATGGCCAGATAAGTTGTCAATCGCCGTGATAATCTGCTGCATATTCGCTTCATAAGCGTGCGCACTGGAACGGCTTGGCAGGTTAAACATGCCTCGATCCAGCGGCATCATGAACATGTAGCCTCGCCCAGGCAAATGCATTTCGGCGGCACTGGCCATCGCGGTAAACACTTCCCTCGAACTGTTCTCATCAACCAGCACGGTCAATATTTCTTTATCAACCTGCTTGGTGATACGCAGCCAGCCGAGATGGTCTCTTAAACCATGCCCTTCGCCATAAAAAACGATGGGGCCATGGGCACCCGAATCAATAGCTGCTTTGCTAACCCGTTGGGTCTGATCGCGTTCCACAACGCAATATATAACGCTAAGATCATCTTTAAGCTCGAGCAAACCGGGGTGTGCCTGATCCCGCTCCGGCAAGGCGGCAGCAGGCCAATCGTGAAATGCAGATCCTGCCCATACACCTTCGCAAGCACTGGCAAATACGGCGCCGGCACCCTGTTGATGTAACCTTCCCTTTTCAATAACGATTGCCAGTGCACTGTCCAGTTGCGTGCTAGGAATCAGCAACTGCAGCACTACCTTGGCTGGACTGATGGTTGGCAACATCTGCCGGTACCACTTGTCATGCAACAAGGTTCCTCTGGCATTCCACATTAATGCACTGGTTCCAGGCGACTCGATTAGCGAGTTAATCACTACGTCCGCATATTGCTGAGGCAAAATTGCCGTCACCTCAGACAAGCCCTCTTCCGTATGGGTTTTCATGAAACTACCGCCTCAGCCACTGGCTCTTCTTCCGACTCTTCTATGGATAATTCATCATTCTTGCTGGTAAACAAACCAACCGCCAACACCGTCATAATCGGTCCAACAGAGGCCAGGGCCAGAATGCCAAAGCCATCACTAACACCAGGGATATTGCCCCCGATACCCAGTCCCATTGCTAATACCAGTGGGACGGTTATAGGTCCGGTTGTTACCCCTGCGCTGTCCCAGCCGAAGTTAACGAAGTCTTCTTTCGAAAACCAGGTCAGCACCAGCACGACTGCATAAGGTGGCACCAACATCCAGATCAAAGGCAGGTTGTACGCGATTTTGCAGATACCTGCCGCAATTCCGAAGCCCACACCGATTGCAACACACTGCATCAGAAGTGGTTTTCTGAAAGCGCCAACGGTGATTTTCTCAACGGTATCGCCCAGCGCGTTTAACGCAGGCTCTGCCAGCGTGGCACCATAGCCAAGGAAGAAAGCAAACAAAATAGCAAGCAATTTTCCGCTGTGTTCGGATTCAAACAGCGGCCCTTCGGCGTATTTCATACCCCATGGCGTAATCTCCGCAAAACTGACTGGCACATTGCCACCAAGCTGGCCGCCCAACGGCATGAGGCCCAGCGCGATGCCAAGCCCAAACAAGCTCATACCGACAACCGCGAACAGAATACCTACACGCAGCTCTTCCACACGATGCAATGTTTGCTTGAGCAGGAAGCGCTGCACAAAGAAAAGAAACAAACACAGCGGCACGATGGCTCTGATCGCGTCCATTACCGCAACCTTGGCCTGCTCGGCCAAAGACAAGTCTTCATCCCAGCTTTCGTCGCTAAATGCATGGAATGAGCGTTGTGACTGCTTCACTATTCGAACTTCCGGGTTGCGCAACACCAATGCACCATCCACCAGCTCACTGTCGCTGTCACCGAATCTAATTTCGTATTGCTCTGGTAATTCGCCTGTTTGTAGGTAGCGTTGATACTCCACTTCGCTGACCATTTCAGGAGGCCTGCGCAACAGCGTAGTAACGGCGTCATCACCGGCTGATGCCTCTTCACTGGATACGCTTTCAACAGACGTAAGCATTTCGCCCCGATAATTCTTACCGCCGTAATAGTCCTCAACGTTGTAGTGGTACAAGGCCAGCAGAAGAACGGCAAGTATCGGAAACAGTGACGCGAGGGTGACAATTCCAAAGCCTGCATTGTGATCTGAACCCGAATTAACAATTCGGCAGACGCCTATTCCCAAAGCGAGAACGAGAGGCACGGTAACCGGACCCGTCGTGACCGCACCACAATCCCAGGCCAGACCAAGAATGTCATTCAGCAAAGTTGTTTGACTAAAGTACACGGACAAACCAAGGAGTAAACTAACAGCGGGTATCGCTAGCAGCTTGAGGGACCAGCCGTAGAAAAACCGTAACACGCCAAGCAAAACAGCCAAGCCAACACCTACGCCAACCGAGCTGACCAATTCACCGGAAAAATCGTTGAGTAGACTGTAAAGCAAAGGCGCCGCTTCAGGCTTCACACCGGCACCCGCCGTCTTCAGCACAGCAATTGCAGGTTCCGCAAACGTAGCACCAAGACCGAGCAAAAATGCGAAGCCGAGTATAAGCACCATATTGCCACTGCGCGGCAGAACAACACCAATTGCCTCACCCAACGGCATTAGGCCTACACGTAAGCCTTCCATAAAGAACATCAGGCCAAGTGCAACAACCCCTATTCCCACTGCAATCATTGCAGAGAAAACAAGAGGCAATTGCAACACCAGCAATTGAAACAAGACGAGGTAGGCAACTATGAACCAGATGCTTTTAAGCTGGTCAGTGAGATTGCGCTTCGCGTAAGGTAGTAGTAATCGGTAAGTGTCGCGCCAGCCCAGTGTCAAGCGGTCGGAGTGGGAGTGTGTGCTCATGGCCCTGCAATCCTTTGCGGGCAGATGGCGGTATGCCGTTAGCCCATTTCCTAAAAGGCTTAACGGCTAACGGGCGTTATTCTTTAGTTTGCTGTATAAAATCCAGCCTGTTCAGCAGCAATGCCTGGCCATGCCTGGGTAAAAAACGTACGTTTTGTATGTATTCGCTGGCTTGAGTGCTAAAGTCATTGCCTTGGGCGCCGGTTACAAATTGAACTTCTGCACTGCCGATCAGCCTGGACGCCTCATGGAAGTCTTCCATTGCGCGTTGCCTACGCTCGGCAAGCATTCGCTCCGCTTTAGCAAAATATCGCGCGTAGCGCTCCTTGAACATTAGCTCCAGGTTTTCCCTGGGCAGTTCGTTGTCTGCCGCATGTAAGCTTGGTACGAGTGTTTGAAACTGTTTACCTACGTTAGACACCTTATCGCGCTCATCGAGTAGCTGTTCGCCTTCAAGCATCGTTGCTCTCTCAATATCAGAAATCAGCGACCGCGCTTGCTTAACAGCGGCTCGCTGTACCTGCAAGTCATGCAGTTGCTGTTTGCGGTTAGCCACAGCAATGCGGGTGACGTCCGAAAGCTCGCGTTTAAGCGCCGTGCGCTCCCCGGCTCGCATGACGCCAATCGACTGCCACTGGTTTTTGATTCCCAGCATCGCTTCCAATGACACAGATGATGCGGCCTGCCTGCTGAGACTTGTCATGAGCGCAATTAAGCGGCGCGCTTCGTCGGCGTTACGATCGTATTGCTCGCTTAGCTTTGATTCAATGTTCTTGTAACTGTTCTCAAACAAACTCTTAACGGGCCGAGTCTGTTCTCGTTCGGTGGGCGCGTGTGCTTGCCACTGTTGCTTCACAACACCTAGCATGGACTCGACACTTTTCCATTCCATGCGCTCCCAATCAGAGTCCGCATAAAAATCTCTGAGGGACTCCGCCAATTCTGTACGTTTGGCCAGGTTATCAGCCAGTTTTTTAGCCAGCGCCGCGAAATACACGCGACTCGGTTCGAAGGCTTTCTCGCCAGCTGCCGTAAAACTCTGGTCCAGCTGAGTTAAGTAATCGTGATCAGAATTGCTAATTGCCTGCCACTGTTGTCGCAGCGATTGAACTCGCTTGGCCCTAACTCTTGGGTCCAGTTTTTCGCTGGCAAGCTGTTCCATGGACGCCAGCAGCGTTTCCTTGCGGGCATTGAGACTGGGTGTTGCCACACCATTGCCGGCTGGCGTATAGGTGGGAATGAATTTTGAGCCTTGCAGCGCCAGCTTATTGGCCTTGGCTGCAGCCGGCAGGTGAGCATGCAAGGCTTTGGCCGCCGCAGTGACCGCGTTGGGCACTTCGTGCTCGCTCAGCAAACGCGCCGCGTCAAGCCGCAAGCCCAATTCCTTTACCAGAAACAACTGCCGTTCTGTACCAGCCTTTGCGCACTTTAAAAGATGGTCTTTGAAAGAACCATGTCGCTGCGTTTGGTCAAGGTGAAAACGAATAGCCGCTCCCAGACGCTGGAACAACTCTTTATCCGCTTTGTAGCTATCTCGTCTCTCAGACAGCAGCTGCCAGTACTTGTCCTGGTCGTGCAGCGTCGTTTGATATTCAGTGCGCATGGCCTCTGAATAGCAGCGCTGGCCGTACAGCGCTATCAGAAGTTGCTTCCTGGCAGCAATCAAATCCTGTACAGATTGGAAGGTTTTTGTATCGGCGGGCAAACTTGCCGCTGGCCGGTTACTTCGATTTGAACGCGGTAACGCTGTTATTTTCTGGCTTGATCTTTGCCGCTCAGATGAATCTGAACGAGCTGTTACTGGTTTGCGTGTTGATGCTGCCAGCGATTTGCTTGATTTGGCGTTCCCATTCAAATCACTGGCACGTTGCAATTGGCGCTGTATGGCCGAATCACGTCCGTGCTGCAGCCCCTGATTTGGCTCAGGCTTGCCGGTACCGTGTGATTGCCGAGATTTCATGCACATCGCTCCACCAACTCGTTGCCAGTGGGTGAATCCCCGAACCGGCTTTATTGATAAGCAATTTACCGATTGCTAGCTGATCAAACAATAAGCAGCAAAAACAATTAGATAAGTGGCAATAAATAGCGCCTTCCATCGGCCTCAAATCGCCGTTGGTCGTGCACAAATGTCATCAAGGAAGTCCAGCAAGCAGCGATTAACCGCGTCCGAGCATTCCAGTTGCACCAGGTGTCCAGCGCCAGGGATCATCTCCACGCGACGTAAATCCGGGAACTGCGCACGCATCAGCGATATCGGATCATCGCCGTGGAAATGCTCCAGATCCACGTCATATTCACTGCCAATAAAGTAAGCGGGTATCGTGCTGTGCAAACCTTCAAAGGCTTTACGCTGCTGCCACTTCAAGTCCATTGACCGATACCAATTCAAACCTCCGGTAAATCCGGAGCTGCTATAGGCTTCTACATAATGTTCGAAGTCTTCTAAAGACAACCACGACCAGGGCAACGCTGGCGCTTCAGGTAAAGCCTGCAGGTAGGTAATACCGGGCGGATGCGCCATTACCTTGCCGAAATCATAGTCGCCGCTTAAGGCGAAGAACACCTTCTGCAAAAATTCCCTGGGCGCTGCATCAAGATCTGTGTCTGCTGGTCCGACCGGTCGGAAGTACTCTATGTGCAGGAAATGCTGTTTGGCCATTGCTGCGTACTCGGTCAGCGGTGGCACCTGGGGGTTATGCGGTGCGGCGGGATTTTCCAATCCGATAATCGCCCGCACCTTCTCAGGTGCTTGCAAAGCAAGGTCATACACCGCAAACGCACCAAAATCCAGGCCTGCAAAGATTGCCTGCTCACATTGCAAGTGTTGCAGCAAGCCAAGCAAATCAGCCGTGATCGCATCGACGCCATATTGCCCGGCATCAACTGGCGCATCGGTTTTGCCCATGCCACGCATATCTGGCGCCACAACTCTGAAGCCCGCCTCGGCTAACACCGGAATTTGCCGCGCCCAACTGTACCAGGTATGCGGAAAACCATGGCAGAGCACGACCAGAGGTCCGCTGCCTTGCTCCACATAATGCATTGAAATGCCGTTTATTGTTGCCTGATGGTGGGTAAGCACAGTCTGGATTTCCGAATCAATTATTTATAGGCTCGATAGGCTAGCACACTCGCTGTTGCGGCGGCCATCATCGCAAACAGGAAGGACAGTGTGACCACACTGCCTAGCTGCGAATAATTTGACGGGCTGATATCCGCATTGCCTATGAACACCACCATCAATAGCATCACAATAGCAGTGCCAAGCATGTTGCCTAGATATCTCGCCAGATTAAGTATGGCGGTTGCAGCACTGAGTCGCTGCGGGTTTACCGATCCCAAAGCAGCATTATTGTTAGGGGTAGTAAACAAACCCATGCCAACACCATTCAGTACCATGGCTGCCACAATGATCCATAGTGAGCTCTGCTCATCCACGAACGCCAGAATCGCAAAACCGACAGCGACCAAACCACAACCCAGACACACCAGCGCCCGATCAGACACATTTGGGCTAAGCCTTCCCACCAGTAAACTCACAGCGGCTATGGTCAAGGTCTGCAGTAAAATAATCAAGCCGGCTTGTGAGGGCGTGAGCGAAAATAGAAATTGTAAAAACAGGCTCATCAGAAACACCATCGTGTAGTTTCCGGCGTAGACAAAAAATGCAGAGCTTAATGAGCTAAGAAACACTGAATTTCCGCGAATGGACTGCCAACGAATCAGCGGTGTCGGTGATCGTTTCAAATGCTGCACAAACAGCCAGGCAGCCAGCAATGCCACCACCAATAGACCTAACGGAACCATTATTGTTTGAAGCTGAGAATTCAGTTTTGCTGACTCAGCAATGGAGAAAACTGCAGCACTCAACGCTACGCCAAGAATTGCCACGCCAAGCCAGTCAACCGGCATCGGCTCCTCACTTTTCCATTCCGACTTCAGGTAACGCAACACCAGCAATACACATATAAGTGAAACAGGCACCTGCGCCACGAACACACTGCGCCAGCCAAAATATTCAGTGAGAAATCCACCAGCAACCGGACCAAAAGACAAGCCTAGATAAATAGACGAAGCGGCCAGTGCCAACGCAGCCGGGCGCTCTTTTTCCTGGTAAATGCTGGCGATGATGGCCATGCCAGTGGCGTGCAACATCGCAGTTGAAATGCCTTGTAGTGCGCGGCAGAAAATCACCCATTCAATATTCTCGGCAAAGCCGGCCAACAGGTTGCCAACACCAAATAGAATCATTCCGGCCAGGTAGACTTTTTTACGGCCTACCGAATCCGCGTAACGCCCCATCGGTAAAATAAAAATTGCATTGACCAGCAAAAACGCCATTGGGATCCAGCTGAGCATGGTCGCGCTGGGGCGTAATTCTCTGGCGATATCAGGAATGGCAATTTGGATAGAAGACAGCGTCATTGCAGACTGTGCACTGCCCAGGCAAACCACAATCAACGCGATGCGCTTGGCTGTTTGTGAACGCTGCTCGTTTAACTCCATCCTATTCCATACGTTACTTCCAGGTAACGGCGTTGCATAAGCTTACTCAAAAATGCCGACCCGACTTACCGGTCAGATCAACTACCGGGCGAAACCCTGAAGTCAGAGCAAATCTGCAAGCGGGTTTTCTGACCAGGGTGATTCAAAGAAGCTATCGAGCAATGCCGAAGGAACCTCCGCGAGGCTATTGAATTGCCACTGTGGATTCCGGTCTTTGTCTATGAGCAAGGCGCGCACACCCTCCGCAAATTCCGGATGGCGAACAATATTTGTTCCTAACAGAAGCTCACTATTAAACACCTCGGCAAGATTCATTTCCCTGGATATTTCAAGCTGCCGATCTATCCATAACAAGGCCAGCGGAGAGCCATGCAGTATCCCGTCGCGCGCTTTGGATAGCCATTTATCGTCTGTCTCAAGCTCAAGGAAATTTTGATACAAAGCCTGCGAATCACCGGCACACAATGCATTTATGTCAGCTACACGCGACTCGATGAAACCAGCATCGGCGTTGCACCCAGCTGTTCCTGCTAACTCACGCAGGACCTGCATAGCCAGCTCGCCATTAGCAGACGAATCAACCTGCCATTCCACACTCGCCATGGCATCCAGCACGGCCTGCTTACTTTCGTGCGGTAACATTACGTCAGCGAAGCCCGCATAAAGACCATCGTTGCCATTGAAGTTGGCCGCCGTTAGCCCCAGAAATCGACCGATATTGCCCGGCATTCGATTCAGAAAATAGCTACCGCCTACATCTGGAAACAGTGCAATTGTAATTTCGGGCATGGCAAATCGGGTTCGCTCAGTGACAACCTTATGACTGCAGCCGGCGAATATACCCAGGCCACCGCCCATAACAATGCCATGCCCCCAAACGATGAGTGGCTTACTGTATTGATGCAGTGAAAAATTCATGCGGTATTCGCGCGCGAAGAATTCTTCCGCATATTCACAGGGACCACCGGGTGTCTCTATCGCAGAGCGATACAGTGCCTGTACATCGCCGCCTGCACAAAACGCTTTTTCACCGCTGGCTTGAATGAAAACCGCTTTTACGTCGTCATCATTAGCCCAGTTATCCAACGCGGTTTGCAACTGGTCAACCATATCCAGCGTCAATGAATTTAGCGTTGCCGGGGCATCCAGCGTGAGCATGCCTAGGCTGCCTTCGCGTTGAGCAATCACTCTTGCCTGTTCACCCATAAATACGAGTCCTATGAAACTTTGCCAATAACACTGGCAAACAATTCCTCGTCGGGTGGCAAAACCTTGGGAACTGCCAAAGGCTTGGCAATCCAGGTAACATTGATAAGATTACGCCAGTTAATATTGTCATTGGTTGAATTACCACCCCAGGTTCCGCAGCCTAGCGAAAAAGTCTGGCGCAAACCATTCCATAAATTACCGCTGTTTGATGGTGCTTGCGGCTGATTTACTATCACTCTTGAGGTTTTGGTACCCATGCCCAGCTTCAGAATATTTTCCTCGCTTTTACTGTAGATACCACAACTGTGCCCCATGCCTTGATAGGCCTGGATTTCATTGGTAAGAGCCACAGCAGCGTCTATATCCTTAACCTTGTAGAACGCCATGATAGTTGACAGTTTTTCGCCAGAGTATGGGTGCTCCGGGCCAGTACCGGTTTCAGGCATGATAATAAACAGTCTATCGTCTGGTATATCAACACCAGCCATGCCGCACAAAACCTGTGGCGTTTTTACGACAGCATTGGTATTCAAGTGACCGTCTTCCCAGAGCACGGCGGCGATCTTTTTATAGTCGTCCTGATTGGCGAGGTAACCGCCCTGAGCAATCAGCTTCGCAAGTAGTTCGTCGTAAATTGCTTCCACAGCAATCACCGAATTATCTGAGGAACACGAAGCAGCCAGATCCAGAGTTTTGGAAATCCGAATCTTCTCGGCGGCATCATCAATATCGGCTGTCTCGTCAACCGTAATCACGGCGTTTCCGGCGCCAACACCCAGGGCTGGCGTTCCGCTTGAGTAAGCCGCTCTGACCATACCCGGTCCACCGGTTGCCAAAATCAGGTCGCACTGCGCCATTAGCTGCTCGGTGCTCTCCAGCGTTGGGGTATCAATTCCGATCACGATATCTGCAGGCGCACCCATGTCTTCGATAGCTGCACGCATTCGGTCTACGATCATTTTGTTAGTCAGCTTGGCGCGCGGGTGTGGCGCGATAATAATTGAATTCCTGCCTTTCACGGCATTAATGGACTTGATTACCGGCGTGGCTTCCGGGTTAGTAGAAGGCGACAGCGCACCAATCACACCCACGGGCTTGGCGATTTTAATAATGTTTCTCTCAGTGTCTTCCTCTATCACGCCTACGGATTTATCGTTAACGATGTCCATCAGCGAAGCTCTTGTCTTGATCGCGATTTTCGCAAACTTGCCGTTGTAATCACCAAGCTGAGTTTCATCCAGCGTGTGTTGAGCAATTTCCTCAGCGACACCGGGCTGGCAGCAAGACCAAACCATGGCCGTAATCAATTGATCAATCTGTTCTTGTGAGTAGTCTGCAATTTGCGCCTGGGCGGCTCTGGAGCGTTCAACGAGTTCTGCGATATGTATTTCAGCATGGTCTTCGTGATGTTTTTCAAGCGGGTTGTATTCAGACATGGGCTTCTCGGTTTTTAATAGCAAGAGGTGACAGCCCGGTATGATAGCAGGCTGAAAGCGAGGTGAATATAATGTTGCTGAGCTTAGGGCTTGAGTAGCTTAGCCGAGTCCGGCGACTAGCTCGGCGTCCGACTGCGTTAACAGCCGCTCCAGCCTGCGCCGATTGGCGTGAAGCGCCTTCATGTATGGGTTTTCGCCATCAAAGTGCGCTTCTACATAGCGATAGCGGCCAGCAAAATACCCATCCAGACGATCTTCCACAATTGATTGCATGAAATGCGGTGTTTTGCGCAATAACTCCTCCGCAGAGGAATAGATTACTTCAACCTCTCCTTGCTCGTTAACGCATTGTGTAACACCGGCAATCTCAAATTCATTGTATAGATTCTGGTAACATTTTTTCAGATAGGCATCATCCGCCATCTGCGCAATCACATCAGCAGTGCCAACCAGTGCGCCAATCACATGATGTCTATGATCCTGCAGGGCAATATGTTCGGGGCTTAGCTCGTAACCGGTGAAGTGCACAATTCGCGTTGCTAGATCAACATGGTGTCCAAGCCCAATCGTTGGCAAATACTCTGCCATAAATTGTGCACTGCGGGTTACATGCACTTTGGTGTATTCCGCCCCATGGCTATGCGTGCGGTCAGCGACGCGCCGGATGTATCCGGAATCGTGAAACAGTGCAACGATGATCCCCAGCAAACTCAGCTCTGCGCCAAGCTTTTGCTCCGATTTATGTTCCTGCTCATAACCATCTGCCAGTCGCGCGAACGCCAGGGTCACATCAAGCACATGTTGCAAATCATGGTAATCGGTTTCACAGGGGTGGTAGCCAGGGTATTTGCCGCGATAGAGGCGCGCAAGATCGGCAAACAAGCGATCGAGAACTCTGAACGGTCGGCCGGGATATCGTGCCTCCATAATGCCTTTAACGGCGTTCAGAACACTCTCCGGATTTGCAACATTAACGCTATTGGTTACATCTTTTGGCACTGGCAGACTCTTTTATTCGCCTGCCGAGTTTACCGTTCTTCAGTAATATCAGGGCTTTGGCGGCTCTTTGGGTAAAGTGTAGTGATCGCTTTTTCATCAGCAAGCGACTTCCCCTGAGAACGTGAACTGCGTGGCAAATAGTAGTCTTGAAGCCCCATTATTATGGTTTTTGAGTTCTTGATATGGATATTGCAGCGTAAATTGTAGGCGTATCGACTTCGACCGTGCTTGTCGGTAATTTTGAATCGCCGCGCCACTTGCCCCGCTGAAATACCCGTTTCACCAGTAAGGTAAGCATGGATTGCTACCACTTCCTCGTCAGACAGAACCAGGCCTTTAAAGCCCTCCAGATTACGGGTTACGCGCTCCAGAAACTTCTGAGCATCTACATCGATAAGGTATGCACCATCACGATTTGAGGTGGGAATCTGCGCTTTAAAGTCGCCAACAAATATTTGACCAGCCTGAGCCAGGTCGAGCATTCTGGCCAACTCGATGGTCACTTCACCCACTATGTAACTGTTCATCGTCGGGTTTAAAGCTTCAGCCTGATAAAACTCGTAGTGACTGCCAACGTGAAATCCGGTGCGAATAACCGGTACTGTACTACCCACCGATTTACGCCTTGCAATGGCATTATCGGCGATTGAAAGCAGCATGAATTGAAATAGATGAATCGTGCTGATGGCCTCAACAGAGCGAGCCCACACATAAAAACCATCGCCTGTGGTTGTACGCCGGAAGTCGATATCAATACCCATTTGCTGCAGTTTGTTGTAGGCACTGTTCAGCGAATACGAAAGACTGGTCAATTGACTTGTTTGTTCAAACGGAGAAAACAGCGTGAAATCGACAATATCAAACAACAGCACCGCCCGACTGGGAACAAAACTGATGCTGTGGCGCTTAACAATATCCTCAACCTGACTGACGATGTGCGGTTCTTCCGACAGGGGGATGGGCAACTTTAGGGATGTGCGCTGAAGTTCCAGCCGTTGTTCTGCACGCTTGAATTCGTCTTGCTTCATCAAGCGACTATTGCTTATAAGCTCTCGCACATAATCTCTGTTTTCCTCAGCGCGGATATTAGCTCTGTCTGCATTGTCGGCTTCATCCGGCGTGGCCGCATAGGCCCCCAAAAAATAATGGGGCGCCATTAATAAATCGATACCAGAACGACAAGGTGCCCAACACAAAACGATATTCTGACCAAGAGCCCAACGTTCGTGAATTGCCTTTTCCAGGAAGCGCAGATTGCCCTGTTGCGCGTGCCCGCGGCCGGTATTATTCGACAGCAAGCTTTTCGGGAGAACGACTTCTTGTTTCGGCATCAAGCGATTCTTTATTATTCTGTTTTATTGAAAACCATGCGGGTAACCTCGTTCAGAGGCTCCCTACAGTGTAGCCTAGTGCACAGACCACGTCGCACCTTGGCAGCCTTCAGCCGTTAAGAATTCGCTCAGCGCTGGATACATTAGGCAGCATATTGATCTTGGCCAGCAGGCTGCCCAGTGATTCAAGACTGTCTACTTCCACCGTGATTACAATTCGCGCAATATTAGATTGTTTATCGGTATGCGTTTGAACCTGGGTCAAGTTGCACATCTCGGCTGCCAATAGGCCTGTTACGTCGCTTAACAGGCCGCGCCGATCAAACGCTTCAATTCTGACTTCCACTGGATAGGAACTGGCTTCCGTAGCATCCCAATCCACTGCAATTATCCGCTTTGCGTCTTTATCCAGCAAAGACAGTATTCGCCCACAGTCCTGCCTGTGAATGGAAACACCTCGCCCCTGTGTGATATAGCCCCTGATAGGGTCACCGGGTACGGGTTTGCAACACCCCGCCAGATGACTCAAAAGGTTGCCTATACCGCCAATTCTTACACCACCGGATACCGGCTCGTTCTCCCGTTGGTGCAGTCGAGGCGCAAATTCCTTATCCTCGCTGCCAAGCAGGGTTTGCGCCGCATTGAGCACCTGGCTTAAGCCAATATCACCCGCACCTATCGCGCCATACATGGACTCAACTGTTTGGCAATTTACTTTGCGAGCCACATAGCTGTAGTCGAGACTGGTCAGCGCTAGCCGCTTAAACTCTCGCTCTACCAACTGTCGACCCGCGGCCACATTTTCTTCCTGATCCAGACGTTTGAACCACTGCCTTATCTTTGAACGTGCGCGCGCAGTGCGCGTATAGGCAAGGCCGTCGCGCAGCCAATCACGGCTGGGTGCAAATTGATTGCCGGTGATAATCTCGATTTGCTCGCCAGTATTCAATTGGTAGGTCAACGGAACAATACGCCCATCGATTTTCGCACCCTTGCAGCGATGGCCTATTTCGGTATGAACGTGATAGGCAAAATCGATTGGCGTGGCACCGCTTGGCAAGTCGACTATGTGCCCTTCGGGGGTAAAAACATATACCCGGTCGTTGACGATTTCAGAGCGAATTTTTCTTCCTTGCCCCTCCGTACGTTGCATGTCTGCGCTCCACTGCAGCACTTCGCGAAGCCAGGCAATTTTTTCTTCGTAAGAGGTGTCAGATCCCTTGCCGGCATCAGACCCTTTGTACAGCCAATGTGCGCACACCCCGTATTCAGCTTCCATATGCATGGCTTCGGTACGAATTTGCACTTCCAAGGTGTTTCCTTGGGGACCCAATACGGCCGTATGCAAACTGCGATAGCCATTCTCCTTTGGATTCGCGATATAGTCGTCAAATTCGTTGGGGACACTTCGCCACATCAAGTGCACTATGCCGAGCACTGCGTAGCAATCATGCGGCTGCTTGACTAAAATGCGAACGCCTCGAATATCATAAACTTCCGAGAAACTGATCGATTTGGATCGCATCTTCCGCCAGATACTGAAGATGTGTTTGGCACGGCCCGATATTTGTGCGCCTATGCCTGCGTCTGACAGCGCTGTGCCTAATTGTTCGATTACTGCATTGATGAATGACTCACGGTCGACTCTTTTTTCAGCCAGCAAGCCCGCAATTTGCTGGTAAACATCGGGCTCAAGATAGCGAAAAGACAGATCTTCCAATTCCCATTTTAACTGACCGATACCCAAGCGATGAGCCAATGGAACGTACACATTAAACACTTCCCTGGCGATTTTAGTACGTCTCTCCGGGTAAAGCTTGGCAACCCGAATTGCAGCCGTACGCTCAACCAGTTTGAGCAGTGCGATACGAACGTCGTCAACCATCGAGACCAGCATCTTGCGAATGGCTTGCCCTTGATTAGCACCCTGCCCCAGTACAGATAGCGTCGGGTCGTCGCTGATCTGGCTGATCATCGCCATCCGCTGCACGCCGTAAATCAAGGCACTAACGGACTCACCGAATTCTTGTTGCACGGCGTCCAGGCTCATGCGTTCCTTGCGCACCTGCCGGTAAAGCAAGGCTGCAACAAAGGCATCGCTGTCAACTTTAAAGTCCACCAGAATCTCTGCCATCTGCAGACCAATTCTGAAACTGCTCTGCGGCTTATCCAGATAATTGGTATCACCTGCAGAAATTTCTGCATCTGCACTAAGCTGTACCGCCCGCTTTAATACACTGGAATCATAAGCATCGCCTGGAAGTTCAAGCTCGGCATACCATGCTTCAAAATTGAATACCTGGCCGGGTTCATGCGGCTTGGAGCGGCTAAGTTGAACCATCGGCGAACACTCCGGTGGATGTATAGCGATCGCCTCGATCACAGATGATGCAAACGATGACAGCATCACTGAGTTCGGCGTTTAATTGCAGCGCTGCTGACACAGCACCACCTGATGACACACCACAGAATATTCCTTCCTTTATCGCTAACTGACGCATGGTGTGTTCGGATTGCTGTTGACTGATATCGATCACCCGGTCAACCCGAAGTTCATCATAAATACTAGGTAAATAGGCTTTCGGCCAACGTCTTATTCCCGGAATCGCAGAACCGTCTTCCGGTTGAAGACCAACAATCTGGATGCTGGTGTTTTGTTCTTTTAGATAACGTGACACCCCCATTATGGTGCCCGTGGTTCCCATTGAACTGACGAAATGAGTAATTCGGCCATTTGTTTGACGCCAGATTTCAGGGCCCGTGCCTAGATAATGCGCCTGAGGGTTATCGTGATTGGAAAATTGGTCCAGTACCAGGCCTTCGCCATTAGCTTGCATTTCCAAGGCCAAATCTCTTGCCGCTTCCATACCACCTGACTGGCTGACTTCTATGAGTTCAGCACCATACGCAGACATCGCTTGCTTGCGTTCATCGCTCATATGCGCCGGCATAATCAGCTTTAGAACATACCCTTTTATCGCGGCGGCCATTGCCAGTGCAATGCCGGTATTACCGCTGGTGGCTTCAATCAATGTATCGCCAGGCTGGATATCACCGCGTTGCTCAGCGGCAAGAATCATATTGAGCGCTGGTCTATCCTTTACCGACCCCGCCGGGTTATTGCCTTCGAGTTTGAGCAGAATCAGGTTGGAACTTTCGCCTTGCAAGCGCTGCAGACGCACTAGCGGAGTTTCGCCGATGCAGGATTCGATGGTAGGAAAATCAATGTCTTGCATAGCGTATAATGATTTGCAACGGCGGCAACTGGCCGTTGCTGTACCGCAACCAGGGCCGACATTTTAACATCATGAGAGCCATAATCGCATGCCTGTATGGTCATTAAAACGGCGGATCTTATTGATCAATGTGGGCGCATTGGGCGTCGTACTGGTGTTGTTTGGTGTTTATTTCGTCAATACCCAGCAGACTTTCCTCAGCAGCACGCTCATTGCACGAGGCTTATCGACTGCTGAGCAACTGGCAATGCTGGGCGCTCGCAGCATTGCCAAGGCTGAGAGTGAAGCTTCGCTGCAAGATCTCGCCTCGCTAATCCTGGAACAGCGATCTGTTCGTGCAGTTCAGATTTATGATTCTCTCAACGACCGGCGCTATCAAGCCGGACCATCAATGCTGCAAGTGCTTGTTGAGCGCGATGATCTGCACGACAGGGACGTTGTGGTCAGCCAAAGCGACGCCTCCTATCGATTTGTAAAAACGATGACGACAAGTGACCGCGCCGGCAGAAAATCTGACTACGGCTGGGTGGAGATTGAGTACGCAAACCACCCGCTGATTATTCGCATGTTTGAGACGCTGCTCACCTCGGGTCTGATCATTCTTGGCATGTTAATCGCCATGATTGCACTGAGTGTGCTGCTGACAAGCAAATACAGCCGTAAGGTACAGAAGATTCTGGAGTCGGTTGACGCGGCTGCCTCCAATTCCGCCAGCACTGAAATTGCTCTGGATGGCGATGATGACGAGCTTGAGAAATTAGCCGCCAAACTCAATGCGATGTGGCTTGATGTCTACGCTAATCAGAAAGAGACCGAGCGGAGTGCTGCGCAAACCACACGTGACCTCAGGGAAACCCTGGAAACACTGGAAGTACAGAATATTGAGTTGGACCTGGCGCGGAAAGAGGCGGTTAACGCATCAACCGTTAAATCCGAGTTTCTTGCCAATACCAGCCATGAAATCCGCACGCCACTGAACGGCATCATTGGTTTTACGAATTTGCTAAGCAAAACTCCATTGACGGACAAGCAAGCCGACTACGTAAACACAATCCGCCAATCTGCAAACGGTCTGCTTAGAATCATCAACGATATTCTTGATTTTTCCAAACTGGAAGCTGGCAAACTCGTACTCGACTATATTCCGATAAACCTGCTCGACTTGCTGGAAGAGACGCTGACATTGCTTGCACCGATGGCGAATGAGCGCAACATCAGCTTGAGCATTGTTTATCAGCACAATGTGCCAGAGCAAATTACCGGAGACCCGCAACGCCTGCAGCAAATTATGACCAACCTCGTGCATAACGCGATTAAATTCACCACAGACGGCGAGGTAAAAATTGCGGTGCAATTGCTGGACAATCGTGACCTGGAAATCAGTGTTACCGATACAGGCATAGGCATGAGCGAGGAACAGCAACAGAGCCTGTTCAACGCATTTAGCCAGGGGGACAGTTCAGTAAGCAGAAACTACGGCGGCACCGGTCTGGGCTTGGTGATTGCACAACGCCTGGTGGAACAAATGGACAGTCGAATATCGCTGCAAAGCGAGGCCAACGTTGGCTCTACCTTCCGTTTCAGCCTGCATACCAAGTTCATTACGCAAGATGTGCCAATGACTAATTTCGGCAAGTTGTCGGTCAGTTATTACTCGCGGCATGAAGGTTTAACGCAATCGTTGCAGCAATTGTTTCGTCGCTGGCGCATTGGTTCTCAACGTATTAATTCTTTAGCTTCAGTTCCAGACCCTGTGCCAGGCGCTGAAAACATGGATCAAGCGAGCGTGATGCTGCTTTCAATCGACAACAGTTGTCTGGACAATAGCGAAACAGTTCAACAGATAACGCAAATAGCAGAGCAATATAAAACGGTCATCATGTGCGCCAGAGAGGTGCAAAACCGTTTGCAGTCGCTTCTTGGTGAAACCGGATTTGAAACGCTGTTCACACCACTTCGTCGTTCTGCACTGCACGAAGCGCTTTGCAAAGCGATTGCCGAACCAGGACAAAATAGTATTGCCAATACGCATCAGAGTGCGGCAACTCAACTGCCGTCGTCACGAGTGTTAATCGTTGATGACAACCAGGCCAACCTGAAGCTTTTGCGATTGATGTTGGAAAACGAAGGCCTCAGCTGCAAAGCAGTAGACAATGCCAAATCTGCAATTGAGGCCTGCGACATTGAAGTATTCCAGCTTATTTTTATGGATATTCAAATGCCTGAAATTTCCGGGCTAGAGGCTACCCAAAAGATACGCATGCACAGCATTCTAAACCGCGCAACACCGGTAATCGCTGTTACCGCGCACGCTCAAACGGAAGACAAGAATGCGTTTATGAGGGCGGGAATGAACGATTACCTCGGCAAGCCAATTATGGAAGAGCAACTCGCGCAAGTCTTGAACCATTGGAGTCAGCATGGCCTGGAAGCTGGTGCGGAAGCAAAAGGCCATGAGCAGGAAGTCCTGGAGACGGCAGTGCCAGTAGACCTTCAATTGTGTCTGACATCAACCGGGCAAAAACCTGACCTCGCCAAAGACATGTTACAAGGCCTACTGGACTCACTGCCAGAGGCGCGGCAGAAAATTGCAGACCTGAAACAACAGAGAAACATGGATGAGTATTCCATGGCTGTGCATAGATTACATGGCAATGCCTGTTATACAGGCGTGCCCGTTTTACGACAAATTTGCCACGCTATTCAAGATGATGTGAAGTCAGGTCATACCGAGCAGGCTTATGCGCGCGCCGATCAACTGGATGCCGAGATTGCCAGGCTGATGGCCTGGCACGAGCAGCACGATCTTGATGTTTTGTTCGAATAAGTTTCGACTATTTTTTACTTTTTCTGAAGATTTCTCTGGAGTTCAGCGTTTTGCCTTTTAACAGGTGCTGAAGCGCAAGCTGATTGACTTGTTTAAGTGTTTTCAGCACTTGCGGCTCACTCCATTCTCCACTGACAATTTGCAGCAATATCTCACCTGGAATAAGAGCCCCCTTGTTTTCAAGGGCTTTGCTGGAACGTAACTG
Source organism: uncultured Pseudomonadales bacterium (assembly GCA_964352475.1). Taxonomy (GTDB): domain Bacteria; phylum Pseudomonadota; class Gammaproteobacteria; order Pseudomonadales; family JAUIET01; genus JAUIET01. The sequence continues at coordinate 120,161 of CAYGSL010000003.1, forward strand.
GAAACCACTTCCAGCCAGAAACTCATAGTGCTTTCCACTGACGATGGGACTCAAGCCGTCAGCTTCCAGATCAAAGCTCAAACCATACCCCAGACTATTCATCAATTTGAGCTCGAAATTACGCAAATGGGCTTCAAAATTAGCCGTTTTATGCAGCGCAAGCAACACATCCTCATAAGCTTGAAACACGTCGGCTTGCTGTGCATTTACCAACAGCAAGTGATACAACAACTCATTGAGGTACAAGCCACTGAACAATCTGGCGCCTTGCAGTCGCTCTAGACCATACTGTGCGTCTATTTCGAAACTTGCGATGGTTTTGAGGTCGCCGTTTCCAAACAGGCCAACATGATAGTGTAGAAAAGGTTCAGGTCTGGCTCGCGCGCGCGACCCTTTACGCCCACCTTTGAACACGGCTGACACTCGACCTTGTTCGCGCGTAAATAAGTCAAGCATCAAGCTTGTTTCACGAAACGCCCTGGAATGCAGAACATATGCGGCATAGGTGTTTGTTCTTGAACGCGCCATTGATCACTCCGCTTCAAGTACGACCCTGAGCAAAACCGGCAGTCTGTTAGTCAAATCCCAGGCTCTTTAGTGCTCGCTCATCATTAGACCAGCCTTGCTTCACTTTCACCCACAGGCGCAACATCACTTTGGTCTCGAACATCGCTTCCATATCGGCCCGCGCCTGACTGCCTATAGTGCGCAGCCGCGAACCCTGCTTGCCAATAATAATGGCCTTCTGACCGGGGCGCTCAACGTAAATCGTCGCCGCAATATCCAGCAACCTGTCGTCACTTTTGAACTGCTCTATTTCGACTGCAGTTTCATAGGGTAACTCTTTGCCTAACTGACGAACCAGTTTTTCCCTGATCAGCTCAGACACCATGAACCGTTCACTCTTGTCCGTAATTTGATCTTCGGGAAAATGGAATGGGCCCTCTGGCATCCTTGCTACCACTTCTTGCTGCAGCTCTTTCAAATACTCTCCGTGTAAGGACGCCACCGGCAGGTAACTCGCGAAGTTGTATTTGTTTTGCAGATCCTGGATAAATGGCAACAAGGCCTGGCGGTCTTTTAGCAAATCTATCTTGTTGATAACAAGCAGCACAGGCGCTTCGCTGTTAGCGAGCATCTCGGCTATCCACTGCTCTTCTTCCCCCCATTGAGTGCGATCCACCACGAAAAGTACTAGGTCCACATCCTCAATCACTGAGCGCGCCGTGCGATTCATATACCGATTAACGGCGCTGGTGGTGAAGTTCTTATGCAGACCTGGCGTGTCGACAAACACACATTGGCTGGTCGCTTCAGTATGGATACCAAGAACGCTGTGACGGGTGGTCTGAGGTTTGCGCGACGTAATGCTGATCTTCTGCCCAAGCATGTGGTTGAGCAAAGTCGATTTACCAACATTAGGTCTTCCGATGATAGCCACATAACCACATCGTGTGGCGGAATCAGTCATGTTGAATTTGCTCCAAAACAGCGGCAGCCGCGTTTTGCTCTGCCTCTCTGCGGCTGCCTCCCTGACCACAGATCGGTGCGCCCAGCGATTTTACGCTACATTCAACTTCAAATATTTGCTCATGGGCTTTGCCAGTGGTTTTCTTTAAGTCGTATTTTGGCAAAGGGTGTTTTCTCGATTGCATTAATTCCTGAAGCCGCGTTTTAGCGTCCTTACCAGGATTGCGTGGATCAAGCTCAATCAACCGGGCAGCGAAGAAACCTTCAATCAAGCGTTTCACGGTATCAATATCAGAGTCCAGGTGTACTGCGCCAATCAGGGCTTCAACAGCATCAGCGAGTATGGACGCCCGGCGACGCCCGCCACTTTTTGCTTCCCCGGAACCAAGTTTCAGATGTGGCCCAAGGTTTAACTCGGTACCTATATCTGTAAGAGTATTGCCTTTCACAAGGTTTGAACGCATTCGGCTCAAATCGCCCTCAGTGCACTGAGGGAAACGACTATAAAGCAGCTCGGCAATGGTGTAACTCAAAATCGCGTCACCGAGAAATTCCAGTCGTTCGTTGTGATGGCTTGAGTAACTGCGGTGGGTAAGAGCTTGCCTCAGCAGCTTTTTGTTAGAGAAGCGGTAGTCCAGCGCACTTTCGATTGCAGACTCGGGGGCTTCAGCCACCGCTGCGCGCCGCTTCAAATGTCACTTGCGGAAACTTCAAAACAACGTCCATATTACCCAGTAATGGAGAGCGACGCTCATAATCAAGCGTTGCGGTTAAACTACTCTTGGTTCGATCAAAAACAACATCGTTTTCGCTGATAAAGTCGATTCGGTTGACTTCCAGACGCCTGAACAACATTGAACTCAACTTCCGCTTGGATATCTTGTCGTCATCGGCCGCTTCATCCAACACATCCTGAAGAGACTCTTCAATCGTCCAGTGGTCCATATACATTGGAAATATTTTGATCGCTGAGATCACCAATATTGCTCCGAACATGATTGCGCAGACTACGACCAGATCAATCGCACCGCGCTGCTCGGCACGCCGCTTAACGCCTTTTTTTGTCAATTTCATTTTTGAACCTTACATTGCCAATGCAGCTAAGTATAGGAGAAACCACCGGTACCGGCCATTTCTCGCTACTGAACTGTACCGACTCGGGAAAAGCTGGGCAGGCTCAAAAACTCTTCCCAATGCATCCAGATGGCAAAGGCTCTACCGACAATATTGGCCTCTGGCACCTGACCCCATACCCTGGAATCACTGCTATTGTCTCGGTTATCGCCCATCAGAAAATAGTGATCGGGCCGAACTTTGACCGAAAAATCATCTAACAAGTAGCGTCTGAGATCCTGTCTGACTTTGTGCTCAACACCATTCAATGTCTCCATTGCCAGACGCTCGCTGGGGCGATCAGGTGGCAAGTCTGCGAGCAGAGTTTGTCGCTGCACCACTCCATTGATGGTCAGTATCTTGTCTTTATACTCCACAAGATCGCCCGGCAAGCCTATGACCCGCTTGATGAAATACTGCTTGGTATGCGGCGGGAAGAACACCATCACTTCGCCGCGCTTAGGCGCATTCATTTCGAGCACCTTGGTTCTGACAACGGGCAGGCGAATACCGTAGGTATACTTATTAACCAGAATGAAATCACCAACTTCAAGCGTGGGAATCATCGACCCGGATGGTATCTGGAATGGCTCAACGATGAACGAACGAAGGATTAGCACAATCGCAAGCACCGGGAACAAGGATCGAGAGTACTCCACCAGAATTGGCTCGCTAGCTTGCTCTCTGGCAGCGCTGAGAAAACGCTGTTGATCGGCACTGCCTTCCTTATCCCATTCGGGCCAGTCCAATTGCAACTGCTCAATGACGCTCAGTCGGCTGCGCCGCATTGTCAGCGTATCCAGCAGCCAGATTATGCCACTGCCAAACACCAGTAAAACGAGAATAAGAGGGAAGTTCAGATATTCCATGCCTTATTCGCCTACCTTCAATACCGCTAAAAACGCTTCCTGCGGAATTTCTACCCTGCCGACCTGTTTCATGCGTTTCTTACCCGCTTTTTGTTTTTCTAACAACTTCTTCTTTCTTGTTATGTCACCACCATAGCATTTTGCAGTCACATTTTTTCGCAGCGCTTTTACCGTTGTTCGTGAAATAATTTGCCCGCCAATCGCTGCCTGAATGGCTACATCGAACATTTGCCTGGGAATCAACTCCTTCATTTTATCGGTCAGTGCCCTGCCACGTGAATGCGCCTGATCACGATGCACGATTGTAGCAAGCGCATCCACTTTTTCGCCATTGATTAGCATATCGACACGGACCAGCGGTGCGGCCTGAAACCGCTCAAAACTGTAGTCCAGCGAGGCATAACCACGACTAACCGACTTCAGACGATCAAAAAAATCTAGCACCACCTCGTTCATAGGCAGTTCATAGCTCACCGACACCTGCTGCGCCAGAAAGCTCATGTCTTTTTGGATACCGCGCTTTTCAACGCACAATGTGATCACGCTGCCAAGATGCTCCTGTGGCACCAGAATATTGGCTCTGACGATTGGCTCACGCATCTCCGCAATACTGCCGGAGTCTGGTAATTTTGAGGGGTTATCCACAGCTATCACCTCGCCCTGATTGTTCACAACTTCGAACACTACAGTGGGTGCCGTGGTAATCAGGTCCAGGTCGTATTCTCGCTCAAGCCGCTCCTGGATGATTTCCATGTGCAGCATGCCAAGAAACCCGCAACGAAAGCCAAAGCCAAGCGCATCCGAGGTTTCAGGTTCATAAAACAGAGAGGAGTCGTTCAAGGTTAACTTGGCTAAAGCGTCCCGAAACGCTTCGTAGTCATCGGTGCTGACTGTGAAAAGCCCGGCATACACTTGCGGTTTAACCTGCTTAAAACCAGGCAATGCTTCAACGTTGGATCTATTAGCGCTGACAATTGTATCGCCGACCGGCGCGCCATGGATTTCCTTGATGCCCGCTACCACGTAACCTACTTCCCCGGCCTTCAACTCATTCGTTGACTGACGCTTGGGAGTGAAAATCCCAACGTCATCCACCTGATGGCTACGTCCGGTGGATTTCAGAGTAATTTTCTCCCTGGCGCGTAATACCCCGTGTTTAACCCGCACCAGCGATACAACACCCAAATAATTATCGAACCAGGAATCAATAATCAGTGCCTGCAAAGCGGCATCAACGTCACCTTGCGGTGGCGGCACTTTCTCTACCAGCTGCTCCAACACATCTACGATGCCCATGCCGGTCTTGGCACTAACGTGCACCGCTTCTGACGCGTCAAGGCCTATGATGTCCTCAACCTCTGCAACTACCTTATCGGGATCAGCCTGCGGCAAATCCATTTTGTTCAGTACAGGAAGTACTTCCAGACCTTGATCGATCGCGGTGTAACAATTGGCAACTGACTGGGCTTCAACACCTTGCGCCGCATCGACAATGAGCAAGGCACCTTCACAAGCCGCCAGAGAGCGCGATACTTCGTAGCTAAAATCTACGTGCCCCGGAGTGTCGATAAAATTGAGCTGGTAACGCTTGCCTGACGCTGATTCATAGTTGAGAGTGACAGATTGTGCTTTGATCGTAATGCCACGTTCCCGCTCGATATCCATGGAATCAAGCACTTGCTCGGCCATTTCCCGCTCAGTCAAGCCACCGCAATGCTGGATAAAGCGGTCCGCCAGGGTCGACTTACCATGGTCGATATGGGCAATAATGGAGAAATTTCGGATATGTTGAAGGTCAGTCACACATTGGCACTCAGACAGCTAGCCGGCGCTGTCTTATCCGCGCCGTTACCGGGCCGCGATTCTACCCTATTTCACTGTCCGGGGCCGCCGCGCGACCCCGACAATGGGCATTTAACCCGTTTATATCTGATAATTTCTATTCAGAGACTTTGATAGCCACAAACCCGGGTTGGCCGCCCCGGACAATTCGAACCGCTACATGCTTATTGGCCGGCAAGCCTTCAACAATCGAATCGTAATCTTTCAGGGAATCAGTGCTTTTATTGTCAATCGATGTGATCACATCGCCACTTCGTAAACCACCCTCGCTCGCAGATGAGCCCGGAACCACCGAGCGTACAACCACACCACCCTCCAGCTTCAGTCGGGATTTCTGCGCATCACTGAGATCAAGAACAACCAACCCAAGGCGACCACCGTTCGCTTTCTTGTCACCGTCACTGCGGCTGGCGACATTGCTGACCCCATCGTCCAGGCTACCGGTTTTCATTCGCAGGGTCTTACGCTTGCCGTCGCGAAACACTAAAACGCTAACGCGCTTGTCCGGTGCGGTACGGCCAACAATGTGCGGCAGATCCGCCGACTCACCAATTTCCTGGCCATCAAATTCCAGAATCACATCACCGATCTGAATGCCGCCTTGTTCAGCAGGCCCATCCTCTACCACCTGCGATACCAGCGCTCCGGCCGGTTTGCTAAGGCCAAAAGACTCGGCCAGATCCCGATTAATATCCTGAATGCCAACACCTAGCCAACCACGAACTACCTGACCATCTCGTTTCAGCTGGTCAATGACGTTCAAGGCTGTGCTGACCGGTATCGCAAAGGATAAGCCAATTGAGCCGCCAGAGCGGGTGTAAATCTGCGAGTTTATTCCAACCACCTCTCCGTCCATGTTGAATAGCGGACCGCCAGAATTACCAGGGTTAATGGCAACGTCTGTTTGAATAAACGGCACGTAGTTTTCGCCTTTTTCGGTGGGCAATGAACGACCTTTGGCGCTGACTATGCCGGCGGCTACCGAGTAGTCCAGGCCAAACGGCGAGCCAATTGCCAGCACCCATTCACCAACGTCCAGGTCTTCCGACTTACCCATTTTTACGGTTGGCAGCCCGCTTGCTTCCACTTTCAACAATGCAAGATCGGAACGCTCGTCGGTACCAATCACTTCCGCGACGAATTCTCTTCTGTCCTGCATGATCACTGAAATTTCGTCAGCACCTTCCACCACGTGGTTATTGGTCAATAAGTAGCCATCATCAGAAATAAAGAACCCGGAGCCCAGGCCCTCGCCACGCCGTTGCCGCGGCTGTTGATCAAAAAACCGGCGAAACATTTCAGGGATTTCCTGATTGCCTTGCAGGTCAGGCGTGCGACTCGCGACCGGCTTGCTAACGGTGCTGATTTTCACCACCGCCGCTGCGCTGTCTTGCACAATTTGAGTAAAGTCAGGCAGTTCAGCGGCGTTCGCCAAACCAGCCAAGCTAAATAGAACGACAAATAAACACTGTGAGAGACGCTTGGTCAGACACTGTTTCTTTACAGTAGACAACATACTAAATTCCTTTGTACTAAATACGGAGTGGCATTTGGCTATTTTACACCTCTGCCTTTAAGCTATGACAGACCGAATACCCGAGGGTTGCATCGAACTGCTGCTTAAAGTGTAAAGAGATTGCAAATAATTGTTTTAGCTTACTATTTTAACCAGTTTGGGCATATACGATGCGCCGACGGCGCGCTGGTCCAGCGTTCGACTTGTCACAACACCCACACCCAGGCCCAACATTGAGCTAACAATGAGCACCCATTCAATAGTGGTCCAATTGGTCAGTATGAGTGGTGCCAGTATCATCGCAGCCAATGGCAGCAGGTAGACGCGCAATGCGCCGAATAACAAGGCATTATCTGGCAATTCGAAACTAACCTCATCATGCAGTTTTGGCACACCGGCTGTGTGGCCTACAGTACTCACCTTTACTTGCCTTGTGCGTTCGGGATACATAGAGGACAGCAGATTTTGCCCACAGGCCTGCTTTGCCGCGCAACTTCCGCAGCTGGTTTTCTCTGCGGTTTCGATCCAGATCGCATCACGCTCCAGCGCGACCACTCGGCCAGTTTCAAGCATCGCTGCTACTTGCCTGCCGCGGCTAAATCTTCAACAGGCTGCATATGCTCTGTTAATTTCATCGCCGTCTGAATGGGTACTTCACCGACCACTGTCACAGAAAACCACTGTTTACCCATTTTTTTTGGCACCAGGTAGGCAATTGTACTGCCGGTTCGTGACTCGAAGGGCTCAACCGATGTAGCACTTTTTTCAACGAACACTGAGAACAGCGATATACCGTCTGTGAAATGTCGAGATTGCACCATCTTATTGGCGTCTTCTATTCTGTGCCGCTGATGACTTGCCTGCATAAATCCCTTGGGCAACCATGCAAGACGCCAACCGGAATCGTCTGGCTCGCGCGTATTCAGAGGCAGGCTGTGGTAGCCCTCGTGAAGGGCATCATCGCTGCTAATTTCTATGGCTTTCGGATCAACCTGATCACCGAATGCTATCTGGATAAACTGAGAAGTTTCCAGTACCCGGTCATTGGCGTCCAGAACTTCCGATTTCAGCATTAGCCCAGACTCTTTATCCAGATACAGTTGGTGCTTGTAGCGGTATTCGTCCTCCGGGATTACACTGAGCTTTTGCACTGGGCGCATCGCTATGTGCGTACTGCCATTGAGTTTTAGCTGGTAAAGGCCATTGAAATCAAAATCACCGCCGCTGCCAATTCCGGCTAGCAATCCGCCAGTGGCACCGCTCATAATCAACTTTCCACCAGCGTGAACACAGTCGCTTGGGTGGCTGGCTCGAATGACCTCTACAGGATCGCCGTCAAGGTATTGCAGTCGCTCAAGCTCCTGACCGTCTCGGACCAAATGAACGATTCGCATTGAGCGCATTTCAGCGCCACGATTGGCCACCAAAATGCCATCATAGTCTTGCTCACGAAAGCCGGCCGCCATACGCTTTAGCCAATAGGCCGGCTCGGTGGCTTCAGCAACAGCCGTCTGCGCGGCCGCCGGACCAGCCGCCGTGAGTGAGGCAAAAGCCAACGTAATTGCGAAGCTGCTGACTAGCCGCGCTATTGTGCTCACTGCTCTACCCGATAATTTGCGACTCTGGCCAGCGGCACAGCGCCCTGAGAGCCATTCATACTGGCGTGTTTCGCGTGTATTTGCATGTATTGGCTGAGCCGTTGCTGCAGTAATGCCTGTGATGCCTGTGATGCAGCCCAGTTCGGCTGATCACTGCTGGCGTAGCGCGTATTGGCCACAGTTCGCGCATTTTGTCGCTGGGTGACCGCTGGCAATGGCGTTGATACGAGTGGCGCCACCTGGGCTACCTGTGCAGGTGATTCATTGCTGCCTATAACGTTAAGTCCCTGGGTTGCAAACACGACCACTGCGGCCACGCTGGCGGCCACTGCGAATCCGCCGGCCGGTTTCATCCAGTTCCAGCCATTGCCAGCCGACGCTTCGCTATCAATCGCGGCGGCCACTCGACCACTAATATCAATTCCTGTCCAATCTGCATCATCATGCATGGCCGCTTGTGCGGCTGTGTAGCGTCTGAGGTGTTCAGTGACCTCGGTAGACTCCGAGGTTTGCTTGAGGATTTGGCGCACCTCAAAATCCGTTGCCTCATTGTCCATCATTGCTGACAATGATTCCCGCAATTGCTCTGTCATTTTCTATGCTCTCTCACTAAATCCGGTATTCACACCCTTGGTGCCCCGGTGTTTACTGTTGATGCCAGAATCTCTGTTCGGCTATCAAATACTCTCTCTTGCAGTGCTTAGTCGCCTTATCTGAATAAAGGTTCCAACTGCTTGTCTATTGCTTCTCGTGCTCGAAAAATACGCGACCTTACAGTGCCAACCGGACAATCCATGATATCGGCTATATCTTCATAACTGAGACCATCAAATTCGCGCAAAGTTACCGCCGTTCGCAAATCTTCGGGTAGCTGAGATATGGCTTTGTTCACAATTTCTTTAAGTTCTGCGCCAAAAAGCTGGTTTTCCGGGTTTTCTATGTCTTTTAGCTGTCCTGCAGACTCAAAATACTCGGCATCCTGCACGTCGATATCGCTGCCCGGCGGGCGCCGACCTTTCGCCATGAGGTGGTTTTTGGCCGTATTGATGGCAATACGGTACAGCCAGGTATAAAACTGGCTGTCGCCCCTGAATTTTGGCAAGGCTCGATAGGCCTTGATGAAGGCTTCCTGGGTGACGTCTTGAACTTCGCCAGAATCTCGAACATAGCGTGCTACAAGACCAAGAATCTTGTGCTGATACTTAACCACCAACAGATCAAACGCCCGCTTATCGCCTTTCTTGACCCGCTGTACCAGCTGTTGGTCTGACTGACTGCTTGGCTCCACTAACTGACCTCAAAGGCGGTGGTTAAACACGTAGGCGCGAGAGCGCGTTCCCTATTACAATGCACAACGTCGCAATAGGCGGCCGCTATGGTAGCGGGCTGTCGGCATTTGAGCAACACGGCACAGACTAGAAGAATATAGCGATTAAATTTATGAGCAATGAGTTCTCCCATGATGTCTTGATTATTGGCAGTGGCATAGCTGGCTTGTCGTTAGCGCTGAGCTTATCCAAACGAGGCCGAATTGCGGTTCTTTCCAAAGCCAATATGGAACAAGGTTCCTCGTTTTACGCGCAGGGTGGAATTGCCGCCGTCATCGACCCGGACGACAGTGTAGATTTGCATGTAAGCGATACCTTAAACGCAGGTGCAGGATTATGTGATGAGCAGGCGGTACGCTTCACCGTTGAAAACAGCAAAGCGAGTGTAGAGTGGCTTATTTCGCAAGGGGTGGAGTTTACTCGCGTTGACGATGAGAATTATCACCTTACCAAAGAAGGTGGCCACAGTCACAGACGAATACTGCACGCCGCCGATGCGACCGGCAAAGTGGTGGTTGAGGCCCTGATTCGAAATGTTCTCGACGAGCCGCGCATAGATATCATGGAAGACCATGTGGCAGTAGACCTTATTATTGAGAACGACCGCTGCATAGGCGCGTATGTGCTCGACCGCAAGACCAGTCACGTGGATACTTTCAAAGCGCGATTCGTAGTATTGGCCACGGGAGGTGCCAGCAAAGTCTATTTGTACACCAGTAATCCTGACGGTGCCTCCGGGGACGGAATCGCAATGGCCTGGCGTGCCGGTTGTCGAGTAGCAAACATGGAGTTCAACCAGTTTCACCCAACCTGTTTGTATCACCCTCAGGCAAAGTCCTTTTTGCTGACGGAAGCCTTGCGCGGCGAAGGCGCTTACCTGAGGCTGGCGAATGGCGAACGTTTTATGCATCGATTTGATGATCGACTTGAGCTCGCACCACGCGATATTGTTGCACGCGCGATTGACCATGAAATGAAGCGTCTTGGCAGTGACTGCGTGTATCTGGATATTACCCACAAACCCAAGGAATTCATTGCCAGTCATTTCCCGACAGTGATGGAAGGCTGCGCGCGCTTTGGACTGGACATTAGCAGTGAAGCAATACCAGTGGTGCCTGCAGCACACTATAGCTGTGGTGGAGTGATGATTGACCAAAATGGTCGCACCGACCTTGAAAACCTGTACGCAATCGGCGAAACCACATTCACCGGCCTGCATGGCGCCAATCGAATGGCGAGCAATTCATTATTGGAATGCATCGTGTACGCTAAGTCAGCCTGTCAACACATTGAGTCGCTATGGGATAGCGTGGACGCGCCTGAAATGCCCGACCCCTGGGATGAGTCTCAGGTCACCGACTCCGACGAAGATGTGGTGATTTCTCACAATTGGGGCGAGTTACGGCGCTTTATGTGGGATTACGTAGGCATTGTTCGAACCGATAAACGCTTGAAAAGAGCACTTAACAGAGCGGATCTTTTGCTTGCCGAAATTGCTGAGTACTACAGCAACTACAAGGTCAGCAGCGATCTGATAGAACTGCGTAATTTGGCTCAAATCGCTGAATTGATCATTCGCTCTGCCATGCAGCGAAAGGAAAGCCGAGGTTTGCATTATACCCTGGACTACCCCGAGTTAGCGCCGGTTGCCGAAAATACCATCCTCACCCCGGGAAGCAATGCGCTCTGAGGCTGAGTGCAATAAGGCAACGCGCAGCTTGCGCAAATCCTCTGAATTGGCTGAATCGTTGAACAAGCATACGCTGGCCTGGTGCAACAATGGAAAACGCTGATTCGGCTCAATGAGCTTGAAAGAAAGGCACAGCAGGCGGGCGGTAACCGTAGAGCGGGAACCCAATAATATGGCCTCATGCCATTCACCGTTTGCTGTCTGTAACGTCCACCCCGAAGAGCCAAGCCGAATCGCAACAATCACAGAGCTGCCGCGCAACAAAAAGTAACGTCGGTATGCAAACCAGGCACCAGCAAACGCCCAAACTATAGAAATCAGCAAAACAGCGGGCTCAGGCCTGGTCAGAACAACCGCCGACAGGCCCGCCCAGAGCAACAGCGCCAATAGGCAAAGATAATGGCGTGACCGCCTAAGGCGAACCTCGATCGCGTGTTGCATGCTGCACAATCCTTTGCACAATGGGCCGTAGTGACACTTCTTCCGGTTCGCCTCTTTGCATCATCCAGGCATAAATATCGGTATCTTCGCACTCCAACAGAGCGCGATATGCTTGCTGGTCTGCTTCGCTCAGCCCGGAATACTGCTGCTCAACAAATGGCACCAGCATCAAGTCCAGCTCAAGCATACCTCGACGGCTGTGCCAATAAACGCGGCGTGCGTCTGTGTCGCCAAGCATCGCGAAAAATCCTTTGGGAAGATGAGCTATTATAACCAGCTATACACGCCGTGGGGGTAGTAACTTTGATAACCGCCCCCAAGTAATGGATCTAGCCTATGTCAGATACTATGCCATCAGATACTGTGCCGAACAAAAATGATCAAGCCGGTAGCTGGAGCTGCTTGAATATAAAGGGGCCGGATACCCGACAATTTCTGCAAGGTCAGCTCACCAATGACGCTTCGCTGGTGTCTACTGAGCAAGCTATTCTTGCCGGCCTTTGCACCCCAAAAGGTCGGCTTCTGGCTAATTTCTACCTGTGCCAGTGTGGCGACCCTGAATCTAACGATTTCATATTGCTTCTACCCACATCTACCGCCTCGAGGGTGCTCACAACACTATCTAAATATATCGTGTTCTCAAAGGCTGAGATCTCTGAGTCACAGGGTTGGGCCGTGAGAAGTGTTGTCATCGACTCGGCCGATGACACACTGAATGTAAACCTAGCAAAGAAAGCCCTAAGCAGCTGTTCTTTTGCAAGCGGAGTACTGATTCGAATTGAAGAAAATCAATCGCGTTGCCTGCTTGCCTGCCCAATCAGCGAACTGAACCAACTTGGAAGCGCCATCACTTGCCAAAGCGAAAATGACTGGACGCTGCAGAACATAAGAAGCGGCCTGGGATTTCTGCAACAACAAACCAGTGATCAATTTATTCCGCAAATGCTCAATATGCAGCTTAACAATGGCATCAGCTTCACCAAGGGCTGCTACACCGGCCAGGAAATAGTTGCTCGCGCGAAATACAAAGGTGCGGTTAAGCGGGCGATGCGCCGATTAGAAATCAAGTCGCTGACTCTGCCACCTGCCGGTTCCGGTGTTATGAATGAAACAGGCGAAAAAACAATAGGCACGGTTATTTGCTCAGCGAACTCCGATGATCAGACAATAGAGCTACTCGCTGTTCTCAACAATCCAGACAAGCCTGTGTATCTGGACGGAATCGCGGCAGACGTATTATCCTTGCCCTATCTTGATCAGTGAACAACCTTCAGCCATTCACCTGGCTTTGGTTCTCCGTAAGGGTAATAGCCGTTCATTAAGCGCAGCTCTTCTTCAGCAAACTGCTTGATTGGGCTTTGCTCAGCCAATTTCGCAAACGTAGTACCGGCAGGCACTTGCTGCCAGGTGATCTGTCGAGAAAGTTCAATGGCTTTTTCATAGTCTGTCAGCTGTCGAAAACTTGAGAACGTCGCTTTAAACAAGGAATCATAAAACGCATTCTGCTTACCTCTGTCGACCTGTGCTACAAACAGGAAAGCGCGTTTTTTATGAAACATCACAGCGACTCGACGCTCGGGGTATTTTTCAGATTCGGGAATTCGCCCGGCATAGCCTTTAATTGTGTCGCTATCCAGAGATTCACCATCTGTTAAGTTGCTAAAGCTTCGTGCAACACGCAAATAGTTTTCCGGCGTGATGTCTTCTTTTAACTTCTTAACTCTCATTTGAACCAAGGCCCCATCAGTCGGCCCTCTGGCCTGAATCACCGAGCCACGGCTCATGATTTTCCAACCGCTTGGATAAGCCAGGGTGAAATCCATTGGGCGATTCAAATAACGACTGCCTTTTGTGCGTGTAACAAGAGGCTGGTTCTTAAACTTAAGTCCTTCAAGCTGGCGCTCAAATTCGCCGTCCTGACCTCGAACCACCTGCCCTTCTTCCAGCCTGCCAACCGCTTTAATAACCTCTTGCAGGCGTCTGTCGTTGCGGGGATGGGTGGAAGACAAAGCGTGATAGCCCTGAAGCTTAACGCCTGCCTCTTTAGCCTGCAGTCTCTGAAAACGCTCATGATCCTTCATCGCAGAGATTCCATCTATCATTGCTTCGGGAGGGTATCCAGCAGCTAATAGATAGCGGGCACCCGCTTCGTCAGATTCCAGTTCGTTATCGCGGCCATAACCTTTCACCAACGCTGTATTGGCAAGACCGCCAAGTCGATCTATGTCCCGCGCGGCTTGACCAGAACCTGTGGCCACCGCAGTTGCGACCGCCGCAATTTTTGATAGGGCCTTGCTTATCCCGTCGCTGGATTTTCTCTTTTGCGGGTGTCTATGTACTAAATGGCCAATCTCGTGACCAATCACGCCTGCTAGCTGTGCCTCCGATTGCATGTACATCAGCAAGCCCGTGTGGATGTAGACGAATCGACCTTCAGTAACAAAGGCGTTAAGCGCCTCATCATCTATAACTGTAAACGTCCATTTTTCGTCACTCATTTCGCTGTGTGAAACCATGTAATTGCCAAGCTTGGTCACATATGCCTGCAATTCTTCATCGGGATAACGCGCCTCGCTGTTTAGCTTTTCATACGCCTCTCGTCCATCTTTTTCGCCTTTTGTTTCAGCATGAAGCGGAGAAGATGGTGCGAAAAAACACGCCACTACCAGCATGGCTGCAAATGCAAGTGTCTTACTCGAGCCTCCTCCCAGCAAACAAATCATTAGCTACGCATCCGGAAACATTTGATTAATCTGCTTGGACAGGCTGTTGCATATTGACGTTTTTACTCTGGCAATCAAAGGCACAGGTACTATCACGGCGGGCATATAAGAAGTCCCTTCTGCACTGGCACTCAACTCAGCAACCGGCTGATCCTGAGTAATGTCCCACACAGACACTTCATATTCACCATCATCTTCCCATGTGCCGAAACCCAGGCAACCAGCACCACCAACGCCGATAGAGCAAGATATACCTCCCGCACTGTCGCCACGCGCTGTTTTACCATCAACCCAAACAATGTACTGCAGCCCCATGTTTTTCACTTCTTCAGCAATAACGGGTTTTGCCAGCATCGTTTTGAGACGATCAAGCTGCAGGGGGGCGGTGCGTGGTTCGAACCAGGGATAAAGACGATCGGCGAATTCACTTTCGGTATATACCTGTACTGCGTTTTTACCTTTACCTATTTGCTTGCCAATACAAGACACTATAAACGGTTCTGTCACGGCCCCACTGGTGTGACGGCGGCCCAAAACCGCTATGGATCGGTCTGGCAGCAGGTCTACGCTGTCGCGCCGGTATTCGTCAATGGTTGTGGTTGTACACCCTGTAAGTAGCGCCGAATACACGGCACACACAGTTAAAATCAACTTATTCTGCGTAATCACTAGCCCTCTGCCCTCCCCAATACACTTTGCCGTCTTTGTTCTTCTCCTTGCATCCAACGTTGCACCGCAGGATGAACACTAAACCCCGTTGAAAATGCAGCGCCACAATCGCGAAGCGCCATCTGAGTGGCCGCCTGCAAGGCGTCTTTCTGAGACTTCATCATTGCTGAAGGCGTTTTGCCATAGCAAGGTAAGTTCCAGCGAGTGACCACGTCATCGTTTCGGTCATAAATAACGAAATCGTACTGCAACCAAATTTCATAGACTTTGGTTCGCGTTGATTTCGGTGTGGTGTACTGCAATCGCTTTATTTCAGGCACTACGTATAAATCCATGCCTGCTGGCCTGGCCTCCATGGTCAATGAATCCAGCAGAGTTGCATTCTCAAACACTGAAGGCAGCACAGAGCGGATCATTCGGGCCTGGGCGTCACCTAGCGCCACACGCATCTTCAGCTGTTGCTGGGGTGCTGGTTTGGATTGTTCTTTTTCGACTGGCTCAGGCGCGTTGGTTTTTTCACTTTCCGGCTCCGTACTGGAAACCTGTTCGGCGTTGGCTTGCGACTGCTTCTCTTCGCCAGCTGGCTTGCTTTCAGATGTCTTTGCTGCTGTTTTTTCTTTTTTTGACTTCTTCTTTTTAGATTTCTTAGTGGCCGGCTTTTGCGGGATATTCTCAAACTCCTGAAATACGTACTGTTCAAATTCGGTCGATATATAAATACCCATATGAACCGGTGCAGGTACCACCAACGGGCTTGGAAAATCCTGCGAAAGGTCTACTTCCAGGTCAGTGGCCGTTGCGCACCCTGCGAGAATGATCACCATGACTAGCACGGAACACTTGCGGTACGATCTAAGGCTATTGCATCGGCTTAATATCATTCGTTCCTTTCTCATTGCTCTGATCTTTTCATTGATCATAAGCGCTATTTAGGGTTTAGACATTACATACGGCATTTTATTCGTCAACCAGGCCAACAAAACTGCCGCCATTACGATACGTCATCTCGCGCATTAATGTTGCAAATCGAGTTGGGTTAGCACCAGGTCTAACTCCGCGCCCCGCGATCAAATGTGGAAACCCTACCGCGTGGATACGCACCAGTCGCTTACCATCCTCAATCTCCCTATTGATGCCATCAATGGTCATTAGGACCCGTTCAATCGAGCCTCCGGTGAAATCGTCTCCGTAGACAAATATACTGATTTTCTTACCTGGCTCATAGTAAGTGCGTACCGCCGCCTCAAGCCCCTCCACCGGGCTACTGTTGCTAAACGGCGTCCAGTTCTGAAGACTGCGTATGATTGCGCGACGCCTGTGAGGCTCGTCAGTCATCCATTTTTGCCGGAACCGGGTAAACATGTAGTTACCCATGTCATTCATAATCTGGATACCTTTGACTTCAGGGTAAACGTCCAGTGTGGCTATTATCTCCCTCTGTAATCGTGGCCAGGCGGCACTCACCATAGACCCGGAGGTATCAATAATGAAAATCAGGTACTCGCTGTCTACTGGTATACCACCAATAATGTCGTTGCTGCGCTGCGACGATTCTCCTAATAAGCGTTGCATTTCTTCTGTTAATGCCTGACGAGCAGACGCCAACTCGCCTGCCAGCAAGGTATTGGTGTCAGCGTCATCGTCGGTGGCATTAAATTCTCCTCTCAATACTGTTAGCTCACCTTGTAATTGGGCTACGTATTTCTTGATATCTGACAATTGCTGACGCTTCGCGGTCAAGTCCAGGTTTTCCACTCGCGCGTCGCCGCGTACCTCAAAGAGTTGTTCTTGCAGGTCCGCAATACCTGCATCGGTGGTGTCGGGCGAATCCACAATGGCGGCCGGATCCATAATTTTGGTAATCAGAAGTAATAAAATAATCGCGCCAAAGCCACAGCAAATCACATCGAGAAACGCGATGTTCATGTCGTCGCTGGTGCGTTTTCTGAGTTTCATGGCCAATCCTTTGACGGGCTAAGAAATGAACCACGAGTCCTGGCCGCGAGATTCCAATACGCGGCGGCTGCAATCGGATCTCCTTCCATGGGCGCGAGTATCACATTAATCGGAATGCCCTCTGGCACGTTGCGAACAGCTTGAACAAACAACTTGAGACGTTTATCGCTGTTCACTTGGCCGGACGACGGCTTTTCCCCCTGGGTAGGCAGACCATCTGTGAGCAGGATAATGTTATCCGGGCGACTGACAAAACTGTCGATGGCATCAAACGCGTTGGCAAGACTGGTACCTCCGGTTGGCACCAGACGCCTCACTTCATCCATAGCCTCTTCCAGCAATGGCGTATCAGAGACGCTAAGCCACTGACCATCTGTACCGTCCAGTACCGACTTAACATTCGTGTTGAAGGCGTAGATCTGATATTCGCTGTCTTGCGGCAATTGTGCGGTTAGCCAGTCGACCATACCAATAACCGATTGCCATTTGGGCGCGCGGCGTTGCTGTGCGGCGGGTAAATTACGCAGCCGCAAAATATTAACGACTGTTCGGTCCAGCATGCTAGCGGAGGCATCTAACAAAATGAGGATGCGTCGACCACCGACGCGCAGACCCGTCAAATACTGTCGCTCGCCTTCGCCACGAATAAATCGCGATCGCCTGCCCTGTCCTTCCAGATCGGCCGACCTCAGGCGTTCAAGCTCTTCCTCAAGAGTATTGATTTCAGTTTTTAGTTGGTTGATGTGTTCTATCTTCGACAAGCTGTCGGCATTTTCTTCAGCCAACTCTTCCTTCAAATTGCGAATTTCCTCAACTAATTTCTTTGACGCACCATCAACTTCGACCAATTCCTGCTCCACTACCTTTTTGGCATTTTTGGCCTCGGCAAGAAGCTCTTCTTCCAACTCGATGTCGCGGGCCAAAAGCCTGACTTCCGACAGTTCTGCATTGGGGTTTTCAACCGACTGTGTGCTGTCGGCATGCTCAACAATCAGGAAAATCAGTACGACAGCGCCGAAGCCACAGGACATAACGTCCAGAAAGGACAGGTTAAACGTGGTGGTGCTGCGCTTACGCCTCATTACCTCGCACTCCGGCATGTCCCGCTACTTCAATGAGTCGCAGTTGAGCTCCGTTCTCGGTCAGTTGTATAACATCGCCTTTTTTCAGTGTCGCATTGGAGTCGTGCTGAAGTGAAGCATTCAACCAATACTGATTTCCGTTGAGCGGCACAAAACTAGGTTGATTTTCATCATTAACGCCAAGCTCGGCCACCGCTACACTGCCTGCTTGTCGCGTCCATACAATCGCATCTCCCAGAGCGTCGAGGTATACCGTACCTTCATTGAGTGGCCACGCAGCGTCATCAATCATGAAATGGCTGGCCTGGCCGCTGGAACTTGCAGTCTCAGCAATGACCTGTCCGGAAACAACACCTGGGGTGGCTAGCGATACCTCAGCGTTTGCGCTCAATGGCAAGCGCGTAATAAACGGCAATGTTGCCGTATTAGTGCACACCCGCTGCTGGAATTTTATCAAAGCTTCCGCTGCAGATTGCGGAGCAACGCTTCGAATTCTTGTATCCATTTCCGCAAAGCCAGGCAAACCAGCCAATCTATCGCCGCATAGAATCTGGTCCACCAGCCCGAAACTATTCAGACGACTGTCCATTTGCTGAAAAAATTCTCTTACCGGGGCAAGCATTAGATCGCGCTCAATTTTTGCATGATGCTTATTCAGCAAGTCGAACTGAAACACTGGATCACTGGTGTTTGTGTGCAGCTTTTCTGGCAGCAAGTCCCATAATTGCTGCTCTATCGCGGCGTCATGCAAGGGATCAAATCGGCACTGCTGAATAAAAGCATCGGCAATAATTCGCACCCAGCGCTCATGCAGATCGAGCAAGCCGAAACCGTCCAGGCTCACCGTTGTTGTACGCAGTACGTGATCGCCATCAACATTAAAACCTCCAATCACCATCTGGTGTAACTGAAGATCGCAAAAAACCCCTGGCGCTGCATGCGCTGCATTACTTGCCACAGCAACGGTTTGATCCAACAGGCCTACCGCGTCAAAGGCACACTGCTTGGCAACTCCCAGCAGCACAGCCATATGCTGCTCATCATAATTAGGCGGCACGATGAACACACAGCGCTCCACACCTTTGGTTTGCTGATGGGCAAACTGCAGAAATCGATACGCCAGGTCGGCGTGGTGTCTCGCATACGGGTTGAGTTCAGGGGTCTCAACCATTGTCAGTTGCTGTACAAAACGATTATTTATTTGCAAAGGTTGTAGACGCGCACGCTGTCTCGCCTGCTCGCCAAACAACAAACCACCGGTCTCTAATAGGGCATAGGCTGGAACGCTGGTTCGCTGATCGCCCTGCCAGATCGAAAACTCTATATCGTTGATTTCTATTGCTGCGTCGTACATTGTCAGATCCGTTTTCTCAGCGCACTTGCAGATGCGGCATCAGATTAGTGTCGCAGTATTGCTGGCTATCCAATACCAGACGTTCCTGCATCAGTTGCAGTTGATGCATAAGAAACATAATCAGAATACTGACGACCAGGGCAACGAAGGTAGAGTTAAATGCCACACCCAGACTGCTGGTCACACCGGAAATATTTCCTTCAACGGCTTCGTGCGCCTGACCAAGTGCGGCGCCAATACCTCGCACCGTTCCAATAAAACCGATCGAAGGGATCGCCCAGGCAATGTATCGCACCATGGCCAGTTCAGAGTCCAGCCTGTCAGCCTCACTTTCACATACCTCTTTTATCGAGGTAGCCACGTCCTGAATGCTGCGTGTTGAGCCGAACCGCTGCAAGGCGATCAGCAAGGCTCTGGGCAACAGGCTTTGCTTTTCTTCCTGCGGCAAAGCTTGCAAGCCGCGCGAGTGGTCGCGCGCATCATCCGGTAACACACTGGTTCCCGGACTGATGTTAAGCAGGCTACGATCCAACATCTCCCTCTGCCGGCTAATGCTGCGAGCCTTGTATCCCATAATGGCTATCGCCCAGAGCGCCAGAATAAAGCAGGTTTCCTGTTCGTAGTCTTTTAAAACGACGTACAGTGATCTGGAAGGAACATATGGACCACCTTCCGCTTCCAGCTGTGCCTGTTCTGCGAGCAAGGTTTCTGCCTGAGGACGGATTAGGCCAACGTACACCGTGTGAACCACGATTACTGCCAGCAATAAGGCAAATAACTGGTATACAAACTCACTGTTTAAATTGTTTTTCATTGGTGTGCCTGGTCTCTCATAGTTTGCATCTTTGGCTGGCGCTATATGTCAGCCGGAAAAGATACTGATAAATCTTCCGATACTCTTTCGGTGGGTTCAAACCGTCTTGGCGGTGGTTTATCAGACTCTGAATCATCGGGTAACTTTACCGGGCCCACACCGTCATCATCGGCTTCAGCCCGCGGTCGAGTTTGACCAACCGGGGCTGAACGCCCGCTTAACTCAACGTCACCTTCTTCTGAATCACCCAGCCCTCGATCATCAAGAATGATGAAATCGTCATCGTCTTGTGCAACTACCAGATCACTCACAGAAATGACCAGCATTAGTGTCAGGCAAATCGGCAACACCATTAATTTATTCAGCATAACGTGCAATCCTGAAGCCAAGGTCATCTCTTTCCTTATCGGAATAGTCTCTGTACGACAAGCGAAGTTCTACCTGCGAACCGTGTCGCCAGCTAGAGCCGCGCACCACATGGTAATTGCTGCTTTCCGGACCGAACGGGTCAATCTGTGCACCGGGTTTTTGTCCAGGAGCGTAAAAGTCATGCACCCACTCAGCAACATTTCCGCCAAGGTCGTACAGGCCATGTTGATTTGGCGTAAATTTCGCAACAGGTGCAGTTGCCGCAAACCCGTCTTTATAATTGCGGATCACTCGATTCAACATGTAGCTGCCAGATACATCTGCATAGTTTCCTGCTTTCGGTGGTATCGGCCATTCCTGCCCCCAGGGAAACTTCAGTGTTGTGGAATTCAATGTGCGAGCCGCCCACGCCCATTCGGCTTCCGTTGGAAGGCGAAAACCGTTGGCCTGTTTGTTCACTGCAATAAGTTTTTCTTTCTCAATTTGGTACACAGCATCAAGGCCTTGCTCGCTGCTCAGCCAATTACAATACATAGCTGCGTCAATCCAGCCCACCCGTACAACCGGTTGTTGGTCGCCATTCAAACTTTTATCTTCAACCCGGCTGGAGGAGTGCGCGGAGCGAAATTGGCGAAACTGCCCGTTGGTCACCTCGGTAGTCGACAAATAGAACGACTTCTTCAAAGTTACTTTGCGCAGCAGCTCATTGGCTCTACGCCCAGGCTCCCGGCGTGATGCTCCCATGGTAAATGGCCCAGGTTTGAACAGCAGCAGAGTTTGACCAGCCGGGCTGCTGATCTGTGGCTTGATAGCCGCACGGCGCGCCTGCGCCGGTGTTTGCAAGGCCACATCAAGGCGCTGCCTGAAACCAGGTCGTGGCGTTATGGTAGTTACAAACGGTAGGTAACCCGATTTACTGACTTTGATCCGATGCGGCACCGCAGGTAGTTTCAATACTCCGCTTTTTGGCGAGACGGGACGTCCATTCACTTCAAGTTTTACCGCTTCAGTTCGCAGATTTAACTGAATCTCACCCGTTTGCGCCCGCAGCGACAACTCCAGTGATTGCTCGCTGGCCGAAGCATAACTAACGCTTTCTTTTTTCTTACTAAAACCTTGCTTGAACAATTCCAGGCTGTGAGTTTCATCCGCAGCCAAGGCAAGCTGCAACGGCGTTTGACCACGGTAATCGCCATTCACCAGTACGCCTGCATCATCCGGACGACTGCTCAGGTTAAGCAAGGCATCCGCCGGCTTTAACTCTATAACGCCGAGATCATTGGCAACACCTGCGCTGACCTGCACTTCCTGCTGCCAGGTCTTGTATGTGGCCAGTTTTAAAGACACCATTCGCTCGCCATGGATTAATTCGCCGCGCAGAGGGGTTACCCCCAACAGCTGCTCTCCCGAGAATACTTGGGCGCCCTGAGGAACGGAATCAATGTTTAGCTCAGCCCAGGCGGGTTCAAGCGAAACTTCCAGCTGCTGTCGAAATCCGCCGCCTTTAACATTCAATGTTTGCTGTTTACTGAAGTAACGCGGATGATCAAAGCTTAATTGCCGATCTCCGACCGCAAGCGACAAATTCTGCATAGGGGTTTGGCCATACTCTAGGCCATCCACACTCACCAAGACGTTTTCTGGCGAACTACTGACCTGATAAATGTCCGGCTTGCGCTGCAACTCAAAGCGGAAAGCTTGTTGATCGTCGTCTCCTACTTCGAATTCGGCCTGCAAGGTTTCAAATTCCGGGTGACTTATGGCAATCGAGTACTGTCCAGGGTACATAAGTCTGCGCTCACCTAATGGCAATTGCAGTCCACCGTCAATATTGATGTCCGGTGAGTCAACCTGGGTACTAATGCGGACTGATTTTGCCAGTGTCAAAGCAACAAAGGCGAGGCCCGCCAGCAGAACAACGGGCACCAAAATGCGCCACATCGAATTTTTTGCCGCTTCAGGCGCGCGAAGCTGTTCTGGCATTGGCGCGAATTCAGCTGGGCTTATCTGCGATTGTTGAGGTTCGCCGGGGTTTGCCTTGTGCTGAGTATGCGAGGGGTCAGATAGGTTCGACACAACGCACATCCACTTCAACTGAGCTGGAACCCAGCGGTACCACAAACTCTTTACGCACGTCGCGAAACCCCTCGCGAATGCCTACAGCAGCATATCGACCAGGTTTTAGATTCAATTGGCGTTGCTGGATTGCACCGAGTCGGGCGATGCGCGGCAGTGATACCTGAGTAATACCATCGGAGCTAATGGTGACAGGCTTGGACTCTCTTGACGCCGCCAGCTGCTTCTCAAGCGTTATAAGCTGCTCATTCAATCGCGGGCCTGGCGATGAGGTATTGCGCCCGGCTGCAACGATTTTTAAGGCTTTCTGATAGATTTCCGCATTTGCCAGCCGCAGGGGGTCATTTTTCAAGGTTTCCAGCGCAGAATCCATTTTCATTCGTTGCTTGGCGTACGCAAGTCGTTTACTGGCGTCTCCCAGGTTGCCATCTATTTTTAACGCTGCGTTATAGGCGGCGACAGCGGCCGACCATTGTTCTGCCGCTTCGCTACGCTGGGCTTTTTCGAAATGACTTGCCATCGCATTCAATGCTTGCTCATTTCGAACCTGCTTAATAGCTACTCCAGGCTGTGACTCGTCTGGTTTCAGCTTGGCGGCCTGATTAAAAGAATTAATCGCAGCCTGACGTTGGCCGGAATCGAGATTGCGGTAACCCTCAGACATCAGACGAGTAAAGTTCTCGTCTCGTATTCGATCATTGAGAACAGCAATTCTTGGCAAGAGCTTCTCAGCGCGCACGCTATCCAGCGCTAAGGCTTTCTCTAATTGCGTTTTGGCCGCACTGAATTGGCCTTGTTCCTCCAGTGACTGCGCGGCTTCCAATACAGCTTTCACCTCATCCAGCACCGCCAATCTTGCCAGGCCTGCTTGGGCATCCTCATTGTCTGCGTCCAAAACCAAAGCCATATCGAAGGCTTGGCTGGCCGCTTGTGCATCAAAACTGTCAATCGCTTGCAATCCCGCTTGCAGCGAATCAAGCGTTCGTTGATCCACACTGTTGAGTAGCGTGTCCGCAATCTGCAGAGCCTTCTCAAACGTCTCGGTCGCTTTAGCAAACTCGCGTTTGCGGTAGTAACCGTCACCGTCTTCGGCGAGCGCTACTATTTCCTGGAATTGTTCAGCAGCCCAAAGTTCTACCTGTAACTCTTCCAGATCAAACTGTTTGTCCAACAGTGGCTCAAGTGCCTGTTGCGCAGCGTTTCGCTGTTTTGCAAGTTGTGCCTCTTGCCATGGGCTGGCCTCCTCAGGTGGCTGAGCTGGCGTGGCTACAACACCGTCATTTACGTCCAGGGAAGCTTGCGGAGCTTGCACCATTCGCGGCAACAGAAATACAACCGCCATTACAAGCAACAACAGCCCCGCCAGTGCAGGCATCATCCAGCTGGGGCGGCCCTGCTCTACATTCAACGCCGCAGTATGACTATCTGCAGCCTGCGCGCTATCCAGCGCACTGAAATCCAAATCGATAGGCGCAATTTCGTGATAGTGGTTGTCTGATGCCGCACCAGGGGAAGTGGCGCCGAACGTCTGTGGGTCTGCCTGGTCAGAATTACCGCTGAGCTCCGACGGCCTATCAGTAGGTTTGCGACTCACCTTAGCCCCGATCTTTATTTAACGTAGATGCCTCGGCAGCGTTTGGATCAACGTTGGTCAAGGGCTCTGCGCCCAACGCCTCAAGGCCGTTTTCACTGCGGTATATTTCTCGCAACAATTCGCGCCACTGCTCATACTGATCGCCCACAGTACCTGTTAGAGTAATAGTCTGATCTTCCAGCTCAATCACCTGTGGCGTGATTGCAGCGGTTACCGATTCACTTATTTCAATAAAATCTGCCTCGTGTTGGCCACGCTCCTGACTTTTCTGAACAGCGCTGTAAACCAGCCCGGTTCCGGCAGAAATACCTACAGCACCGCCGGCCCGATTAACACTGCCGCCTTGTCCAATGGCTACGATACTGGCAATCACCGCAGCCGCTCCGGCTATGCCGCGTGTCATAGTGGTTCGACGCAAATCGCGAATCGCTACAGCATGGTCGTAGCTGCGCTCACGCCACTCCAGGTATGGCACGTCCATCTGCCGGTGGAAAACACCGTAATAATCCTGGAGAGTATCGACAAACAGGTAATCCCGATCGCGGATTTTCCTGACGCGTTGCAGCATTGGATCTAACTCTGACGGCAAGCGCAGAACTTGATACAGTCCATCTTCATCTTTTTGCAAATGGCCGCCAAAGGCTTCCGGGGAGAAGTCCTGGGCAAATCTCAATTCGGCGACCGTACGGACTTCGCGTACATCAGCGGCACTTAACTGCTGCCGATGCTGAGCTATATCGTTGGATATTCGATTATAAATTGACTGGAAAGGCTCTTCGTCCGTCCGGCGTTTTTTATACACAAAATCGCTGATAATTTCGTTGTATTCGCGCTCAAACCACTGCCTGCCAGTACTGTCTTCTACTGCGATCTGCAAGCCCAGGCGTTCACCATCCGATTCCAGAATCTTTCCATGGACATGCACATCAACAGAGGCTATGGCGGATGGCACTACACGAACCGCACCCCAATGCCCGGTACTTTGCATAGTCTCCATTAAATTAACCGGCAAATAGCGCGCTTCACCTTCTCGAACTTCCGGGAAAAGAGTCTGGTCGTCACCGGCTGAATCCAGGCCAGGGTCAAAAATGTTTATCCCAACGTCGAGTAACAAGTGCTCTGGCACCAGTTCTTCAGCTACTTCCAGGCTTTTCACTTCAGAAGTTTTGACCCGTGTAGTGGTACAGGCCTGCAAAATGAAAGCGCAAATCACACAGATTACCAGCGAGCGCTTGCGACGCAGAGTTTCATGAAAACTACCCAGAGTCATTGTGCCTACCCGCCTTTATACTTGCGATATTCATCCCAGAGTTTGTCGCGCAACTCAGGATCCTGCTCTCGTTCAGCCGCCTCGCGCAGCTGTCTTGCCACCAGGTCGTCATCATCGCCATCTGGTATGTCATCCGGTACTGTATTGGTATTTCCCTGGCCAGGGTTTCCACCCGACCTGGATGAACCACCAGGTGCTGCTTCACCGCCGCCGCCGCTGCCGGCGGATGACGAGGAGCTGGATGGCGGCGGTGGAATTCTGGATTCCTGGCCACTGCCAGACGCGCCACCACTTGAACCGCTGGATCCGGAACCACTTTTTCCACCTGCGGAACCGGACTGGCCAGGCATGCCGGGAAGGCCTGCGTTGCCACCTGTTTCCATCCCTATCGCACCGGATTGGCCGGCCAGAATAATGCCGTCAAAAACATCAAGCGAAGTTTCAAACGTCACGTCCAGGCTCTTGCCACTGCCGGAACTTCCAGGGCCGCCGCGACCCGCATCGCCTGCATCACCCAACACGCTGCCGCCGCCACTGCCTTCCAAACCGGGCAGACCATCCAAATCAACATCAAAATCGACGCCCTCCAAGCCGGATCCTACGTCGTAGTCATCCTCGCTTAACCCGCCTTCGCCGCCAGATCCAGTGCCGTTTGGACTAGCGCCGGCATCGGCTGTGGCTTCAACATTTTGCGAGCTAGCGCCTGCAGGTGGTTTCTGGCCGGAAGAGCTTGAGGCTTCGCCTTTTGCAGAGTCGTTGCCTGTGGAACCGCCGGCTGTTGGCAGAGTACCCGAGGGTACACCCGCAACCGGTGGCGCAGGCATACCCCCGCCGCCAGGCAATCCACCGCCAGCAGAGGAATCTGTGCCTGAAGAGCCGCTGACCGGAGAAGACGGTCCACTACTGCTTTCCTCCTTGCAGGCTGCCAGCAGCATCAGTGGCACCAACAATACTGCCATGCCGAATTGTCTACTCATTGTTCGTCTCCTCTTCAGAGGGCGCAACCGGCGCGTCAGATTCTGTGTTGTTAACACTGGTTTCTTTTTCCTGCTGGTGGTCTTTTGTCTCGCCAGTTTGCTCTGCAGAAGACTGGTTCTGCGACGTAGCCGCTCGCGCCGCTACTGCCGGATAATAATAAACGTATCGGTACTTCATTCCTTCCGTACTAACGGGCACACCATCTTCGAATCGCGGCCGGAAGCGACGACCCTTAAGCTCACGCATAGCCGCTCTTCGCTTGGATGGGGTGGTCGGATGCTCTTCGATAAAATTGGCCTTGCTCACTGAGCCTGTTTTAGTCAAATCAAGTTCCAGTAACACGTAGCCTTTGGCCATTCCAGGGCCTATCGGATCCAGATAATCCACGTAGTCCGCAGCAAAATCCAAAACCGCCGGACGGGTAAACAATTCGTCTCGAATTTTTATCCGTTCCTCATCCGTACTCAATAGTTCGTAGGCCTGAGTGTATGTACTTATTGCCGATTGCCGTTTGTTAAAACGCAAGTACCAATCGCCCAATTCGAGAATCGATTCAGCCTGTGCTCTTGGACCAACCTCTTCATTGTGTTGATAAATCTTGACCACCTGCCGTGAGCTGCGCAGACCAGATAAATACCCCTGTGAAACCAGGCGTGTGCCCTGACTGAAGCTGTGATCTCTCTCTCGCCCGCCTATGTTGTGCAGTTGCTCCAGCCTGCGTTGGTCTTCGGCCTCCTGTTGCATTATGTGCGCAAGGTAAAAGTCAGCAACGCGCCTGCCACGCAGTTGCTTGGC
Organism: uncultured Pseudomonadales bacterium; assembly: GCA_964352475.1. GTDB lineage: Bacteria > Pseudomonadota > Gammaproteobacteria > Pseudomonadales > JAUIET01 > JAUIET01. Next base: position 147,708 of record CAYGSL010000003.1, read on the forward strand.
CAAACGCAAATCGGTTTCGCCAAAATTAATTTCGATGACTCTGGACGCGGCTGCAAATAATGATCTGGCCATCTGCAAATGGTGCACAGGCTGTGGCGTAACATCTTCAAAAAATGCATACATATGCCAGCGAGTGAGCTTGTCCAAAACCGGCAACATGCGCTCATCTGACCAGCCAAAACTCTGGCCGTTGATTTCCATCATTAGGTGATGCTGATCGTCTACCGCTTCCCAATCACCAAGATGAGCGTAGCTTTTCACCATGTTTTCCAGCAGCGGCAATACGCTGGGTGCAAACAGGCCTTCATTGATGCGCCTTATGTGCGCGCTTTGACTAAACGTTTTGATGGCCTCTTGGTGCTCACCCATTTGTTGCTGGGCTTCACCCAGACCTTGCAGGGCTTCAGACAGTTGCGGATTGTAAGCGCCGTACTTCGATTGCAGCGAGCCAATTTCCGCCTGATACCGTTTCAGGTTTTCTTTGGGTGTGGCAGCCACAAACTCCTGGTCTGCGATTGTCTGGTCGACATCGGCAGCTACCTGTTCGGAGGATTGATTGGCGTATGCAGTGGTGCTGGCGAAAGTGACCGCCATGATCAGACTGCCCAAGAGCCGAAATGGGGGCGCTAAGCCGCTGCCCGGCTTGTGTATAACGGTGTATGTATCCGTGTTCGTCATTGGCGCGATTGTATTATTGGCAACACCTTTTAAGACCACTTTCTGAAGCGTTCGTTCCAGTTGCTGTAAGCATGCCACAGTGTGCTCAGATATTCATGAACAAAACCTGAATGTTGCCGCCGCTTAAACATTTCCAGAGGCACCGCTCCGCCATGATTTAGGCGGTTACTGGCTCGCCTTCAGCTCCAGCCGCCGCTGATGTAACAATGGTTCCGTATAGCCGCTTGGTTGTTCAATCCCTTTGAACACCAGGTCGCTGGCGGCCTGAAACGCAATGCTGGCGTCAAAATCGCTGGCCATTGGCTGGTAAAGCGGATCTCCGGCGTTTTGCCCATCCACAATTTTCGCCATTCTACGCAGCGACTCAGCAACCTTTTCCCGGCTGCACACCCCATGCAACAGCCAGTTGGCGATGTGCTGGCTGGAAATACGCAAAGTGGCCCGGTCTTCCATCAACCCGACATCATTAATATCCGGCACCTTGGAACATCCTACGCCTTGATCAACCCAGCGGACCACATAACCGAGAATTCCCTGGGCATTGTTATCCAATTCCTGCTGAATATCCGCCTCGCTCAGCTTGAGCACCCCAGCCGATACCGGAATAGTCAAAAGGTCGTCCAGGCTGGCGAGATCCCGGTTGATCAGCTCGCTTTGCACCTCTGCAACATTTACGCCGTGATAATGCATGGCATGCAAGGTGGCAGCGGTCGGCGAAGGTACCCATGCGCAATTTGCCCCTGCCGCCGGATGGGCGCCCTTCACGGCCATCATTTCAGCCATCTCATCAGGCTTGGCCCACATTCCCTTGCCAATCTGGGCACGCCCGGACAATCCGCAGCGAAGCCCAATATCAACATTCCAGTCTTCGTAAGCCTTAATCCAGGCCTGATCTTTCATTGGTCCCTTTTGTACCATCGGTCCAGCGTGCATTGAGGTATGAATTTCGTCACCGGTTCGATCAAGAAACCCGGTATTGATAAAGATCACTCTTTCACGGGCCGCATGAATACAGGCCTTCAGATTGACCGTGGTGCGACGCTCTTCGTCCATAATGCCAACTTTCAAGGTGTTGCGTTCAACACCAATCAAATCTTCGACAGCGCCAAACAACCTGCAGCTGAACCCTACTTCAATGGGCCCATGCATTTTCGGCTTCACGATGTACACGCTGCCCGCACGAGAGTTTCTGGTAGCGCTGTTGCCCAGTAAATCGTGCTTGGCGATAAGACCAGTAATGACGCCGTCCATGATCCCTTCCGGAATTTGATACCCATCCGCATCAATAATCGCAGGGTTCGTCATCAAATGACCCACGTTACGAATCAACAGCAGACTGCGACCGGGCAGCGAAAATTCGCTTCCATCCAACGCCGTATACTGACGATCTGGATTAAGAGAGCGAGTTAAGTCTTTGCCGCCTTTACTAAAAGTCTCTTGAAGTGTGCCGCGCATCAGACCAAGCCAGTTACGATACACGCCCACTTTGTCTTCAGCGTCTACGGCTGCGACGGAGTCTTCACAGTCCTGAATGGTGGATATGGCAGACTCAATAAGCAGATCTTTAACTCCTGCCGTATCAGTTTTTCCAATCGGGGAAGTTGGGTCAATCTGGATTTCCACGTGCAGGTTATTATTCTTCAATAAAATAGCTGTCAGCACACCACCCTCAGATTGCGTGCCCAGCAACTGCGCTGGCTGGCGCAATTCACTCTGGAATTTACCCTGTTTAACCAGCAGCTTGCCACCTTCAACACTGTATTGGGTGGCATCTGCATGACTGCCAGTTTGCAGCGGAAAATTCTGGTCCAGGAACGCGCGCGCATACTGAATAACTTTCTCGCCACGTACCGGGTTATAACCCGCCGTTTTTTCTGCGCCGTTATCTTCGGAAATAACATCTGTGCCGTACAAGGCGTCGTATAAACTGCCCCAACGGGCATTAGCCGCGTTAAGCGAAAATCGTGCGTTTGAAATTGGCACAACCAGCTGCGGGCCAGCTATCTCGGCAATCTCCCTGTCTACCTTACTTGTTTCAATTTGGAAATCGCCGGGCTCCGGCAACAGATAATCGATGTCTTGCAGAAAGCCTTTGTATTCCGCAAGATCAATATCAGTGCCGGCGTTGGCTTGATGCCAGGCATCTATTTTGAGCTGCAATTCCTCACGCTTCTCCAGAAGCTCACGATTCTCAGGCGCAAACCGAGCAACAATGCTGGCAAAGCCCTGCCAAAACCCATCTTCCGCCACTCCAGTGCCGGGTAAAGCTTCCTGCTCGATAAAATCTGCGAGTATTTCTGCAACCTGCAGACCATGCTTATTAACCAATTGAATGTTCCTGTAACTTCGTGAAATTGCTGTAATTTTATCGTAATTGGGTGGGTTTATCTATGCGGGTTGTCGGTATGAGCGGGTGGAGCTTGCTGCTGGAACGCGCTTCGTAGCCGCCCTTAGCAGTAGCTCCCGTGGCAGACACGCCGTAAACCCATCCATGGGGGCTCTTCAAAAAGGTCCCTCTTTTTGAAGGTCTGCCACGGGAGCTACTGCTAAGGGCTAATAACGGTGCCAAATTTAAGTACCTGAAAGAACAAGGGATACTTAAGCGAGTATCACAAGGGAAGGCACAAGAGTGAGCTGGAGTAGAGAATCCGCCTGCTGGACTGTTGAAAAGAGGGACCTTTTCAACAAGTCCCCATGGATGGGTTCACGACGTGTCCAGCAGGCGGATTCTCTATGCCGGCGTATTCCTGGCACATGCCTTCGACCAATCACCAAACAAAAATTTCTAAGAGTGCTTATGGCAGACCACTGAAACTCAATTCCGAACTAGGGGAATCCTATCCCCACCCCGCTTAACCGGCGCAGTATTAGAAACCGCAATCAAATCCGCCGCCATAAACGACGCATCCCTACGCTCAGCCGTAACATCTCCATAGGATGTATTGCGCATTCGTGGAATACGACCCGCCAGATGAATCAGAGCTTCCATCTGCTCAGGCCCCGTTTCCTGACCATGATCCGCGCCCGCAGCCCGGGTGATGGTTTCATTCATCAAGGTACCACCCAGATCATTCGCACCCGCTTGCAAGCAACGTACCACGCCCTCGTGGCCCATTTTTACCCATGATGCCTGGATGTTATCGATGTAACCATTGAACACCAGGCGGGAGACAGCGTGCATCAATACGCATTCTCTAAATGTTGGCCCCTGGCGCGCCTTGCCCTTCAGATACATTGGCGCCTCGCTGGCCACAAATGGAAGAGGTACAAATTCAGTGAAGCCACCACTGCGCTTTTGTACGTCCAAAACACGAAGCAGATGACGTGCCCAATGCTGATAACCCTCTACGTGGCCAAACATAATGGTTGCTGTTGTTCTAATGCCCAGCGAATGCGCTTCCTCAACCAATTGCAGCCATTGTGCGGTATTGATTTTGTCAGGGCAGATAATCGCGCGTACTGAGTCATCCAGAATTTCGGCAGCGGTGCCCGGCAAAGTGGACAGGCCCGCCTCTTTTAGGCGTTGCAAAAACTCCAGCGTAGTAATGCCGAGTGTGGCTGCACCTTGCCATACTTCCAGCGGCGAGAACGCATGAATGTGCATGTCTGGCGCGGCTTCTTTTACAATACTGCAAATCTCCAGGTACTTCTCGCCGGTGTAGTCAGGGTGTATGCCGCCTTGCATGCATACTTCTGTAGCACCCCGTTGCCAGGCTTCGCTCACCCGGCGTGAAATTTCTTCGTCACTGAGATCGTAGGGGCGGCCACGCAGGTTTTCACTGAGTTTGCCTTTGGAGAAAGCGCAGAACTGACATTTGAAGTAGCAGATGTTGGTGTAATTGATATTCCGTGTAACCACGTAGCTAACGGTGTCACCCTTCACCTGTTCACGCACCGCGTTCGCTGATTCGCAAACATAGGCAAAGTCACGACCTCTTGCTTCAAACAACTGCACAATCTCGCTTTCACTTAATTGTTCTCGTCGTTGGGCTTTGGCCACAATGTTCTCTATCGCTTCACTCGCCGAAGCTCTATTGATGTGTGCCGGGCGATCGAGTAACTCGCTGTCTTGCTCAGGGCATTGAGAGTTGGAATCGCCAGTTAGCCAGCTGTCGACACGCGGCAAACCTTGCGCATCGAGGTGTGTTAACACGCGAGGTTTCATTTCATCATCCAGCCATTGCTCGGCATCAATGGCGAACGCTGGGTAAATCGTTAAACGCTCATGCAACTGCTTGCCAGCATGGGCAGTTTCGCGCTCTAGCTCGTCCAGATGCGGCCAGGGTGCTTCCGGGTTAACAAAATCAGGGGTAACCGGTGAGACGCCACCCCAGTCATTAATGCCCGCCGCAACAATTTGTGGCAACACCCCTGGGCTGAGATTAGGTGGTGCTTGAATACTCATTTCCGATCCAAACAGAATTCTGGCCACAGCAATTGTCCATAACAACTCGCCAAGATCCGGCTCAGGCGCTTGATGCATCAAGGTGCCGGGCTTGGCGCGAAAGTTTTGAACAATAATTTCCTGTATGTGGCCGTACTGCTGATGCAGTCGGCGAATAGCCAGCAGCGATTCAATGCGTTCCAGGCGGGTTTCACCAATACCTATCAAAATTCCGGTGGTGAATGGAACCTTAGCAATGCCGGCGCGCTCAATGGCCGCCAGGCGCGCTGCGGGTTGTTTGTCTGGCGAGCCGTAGTGCGGCATGCCTTTCTCGCATAAACGCTGTGAGGCGCTCTCCAGCATAATACCCATTGATGCTGAAACCGGGCGCAGCAGTGCCAACTCTGCGGCACTCATGCAACCAGGGTTAAGATGCGGTAACACTGTGGTTTCTTCTGCCACTCGACGGGCCACGTGTGCCAGGTAATCAATAGTTGTGTCGAAACCCATTTCTTCCAGCGCACGGCGTGCGGTGCTGTAACGCAGCTCCGGCTTTTCGCCGAGCGTGAACAGCGCTTCCTTGCAGCCTTGTGCTTCAGCTTGCCTTACAGACTCCAGCACAGCGTCTACCGGCATATAGGGCAATTCGATTCGCTTAGGCGTTTGTGCAAACGTGCAGTAATGGCAAACGTCCCTGCACAAATGTGTTAGAGGTAAAAATACTTTGCGCGAGTAGGTCACCAGTTGTCCGTGGCCTGCATCACGCAAGCGCCCGGCCTCTGGAATCAGAGCGTCGGCATCGTTTAACACGGCAAGGTTTAGCGCTTGCTCATCGCTGAATGCTTCACCCGCGCGCAACAGTGTCAGCGCTTGTAACGCTGCCTGCTTATCGGTAATGCTGTCTGTAGCCAAACGGCGCTCTCTATTTCATTAACAATGTGTGTACATGTTCGGCCTTGGCCAGCTGCCCATGTTGCTTTAGCAATTGCAGGTCAGCAATTTCATCAATATCAAGACTTGCGCCAGGCAAATCAATGACTTGCGATTGTATGTTGTGCGTCTCTGCGAATGCCAGATGTTTTGCCAAACTTCCTGTACCGTAATGAAACCGCATTGCCGCTGGCGGTGAGACCAGCAGGCAGTTTGTTCCGGCGTGATGTCGATCTGGCGCAATCGTGAGTTTAGGCTCACAGTTTACACTAGCATGCGCCGCCAGCAGCCGTTGCAGCTCATCTGGCTGCAATAAGGGCAGATCTCCATGAACGATCAACAGGTTTTTACACTGCAACCCTAGCTCTCTGGCAGTAGCTTGCACAACCGGATTTAACCCGACGCAACCCACAGGTTCAGCAATCGCTGTTACCCCTATTGATCTGGCCACAGCGGCCGCGTCGCTATCATCGCTAACCAGCATTACCCGGTCCAGTTTCGCGCAGTTTTGTAAGGACTGCAGTGTATCTTTCAACATTGCTTCTACAAAAGCCGGTCGCTCACCGTTTTCCAGATGGGGTGCAAGTCTGTTCTTGCCGCCTTGCAAACTTCGAAAAGGCACAATCGCGATCGTTTCTGCAAGCATCTTAATCAGATTCTCTGAGTAGCTGCTGCAGTAAGGTGCTGGCGAGCTGAGCCTGATCGTCAACAGAACGCATTATGGTTGGCATACACAATACCTGCATGCCGAGTTCTTCTATCTGGCTAGCCAATGCAGCGTCTTGCTCGTCAATGACAAAATGACTGATGACGCCCTGATAATATCCGGCAACACCCAATGCATCACACGGCAAATCCAGCTCTTGCAGCATTTTTGCAGCCGGCCCCTTCAGCGCCTTGCCGCCGATAATAGGCGACACTGCAGCCACCGGCACGTCTAATGCGCCAAGGCTTTGTTTCATCCCGGCAAGTCCTAAAATCGGATCAACACTAACGAATGGATTTGACGGGCACACAATCACGGCCCCGTAGGTGTTTTGCTGCAAACGAGAATGATAGGCCGGAAGCGGTTGGGCAGAGTCCTGGCCGTCAAATCGAAAGCCTGTCACTTTTGGTTCGCATTGCCTGGCTACAAAATACTCTTGAAACTCAAGCTCACCTTGCGCAGTATCAACCATGGTTCGCACCCTGTCGTTGCTCATTGGCAGCAAGGCGTGCTTTATACCAAGCGGCTCGCACAATGCGCGAGTTGCGTCGCTTATGCTCAGGCCTTGGCGTAGCAGCGCGGAGCGCTGTACATGCACTGCCAAATCTCTGTCGCCAAGTTGAAACCAGTTTTCGCCATTCAATGCGGAAAGTGTTTCAAGAAAATTCCATGTCTCGTTTGCTACACCCCAGCCGCGACTGCGGTCGTTAATGCCTGCCAGCGCGTACATAACAGAATCAAGGTCGGGTGCAATGTACAAACCCAGATGCTCAAAATCGTCACCCGTGTTAGCAACAATATCGAGCTGCGCAGGTGGTAACACTGCGGCAAGACCTGCCGCCAGTTTGGCGCCGCCTACACCACCTGTTAGCGCTAATACGGGCAAATCAGAGTGGGTCATAGAAACAAATCAAGTTCGGGGGCACGGATCAGCAAGCTGGCATTATCACCAACTGACGGTTGGACCGGAGCACCCCGTATCAGTACCACCGGAGCGCCTTCACTGGCCTGCCCCATCAGCAGCGAACCGGCCGCAGCAAGCTCATCAGCAACACCTACCGTTGTAACCCGTAACTCATTGCCGAACATATCCTGATCACCGATCAGGTCTTGCACGGGCTGAAACCCGGCCGAGCCAATCGCGATGCCACAGGTGCCATTGCGCCATGCTCGCCCGGCGCTGTCATTGATAACAACGTTTAGTCGGCAATTCGCCGCCTGCTCCAGGTCTGCACGCAGATTAGCTGCGCTTTTGTCGGGATCTACTGGCAGTAACAGAGCGCGTGGCGACTCTTCAGAGGTTTTGATATTTGATTGATCTATACCTGCATTGGCATGCACAAAGCCAAGACGGTGGCGAACGATCAACACGCCCGGACGCTTTCGAACAACTGATTCTGATTCTTGCAAAATCAACTCAACCAAACGCGGATCTTTATCAACTTCTTCCGCCAGCTGTATCGCCGCCGCGCTTGCTGATACGTCATTGAGATTACGATATTGGTTTTCGCTCTTGGACACAATTTTTTGCGCAAGAACAACAACGTCGCCGTCTCGCAGCGCCAGGTCATTATTCCTGAGGCTGGCAAGGATCAGCTCACTGAGCTGATCACCGGGTTCCACCATGGGAAAGTTGCTGAGCGCAAACATCTCCATGCGCCTGGCGTTTGCAGGGGCGGTCGACATACCAAGTGCCTGTTGAGTCTTAATCTAAGCCCGTAATGCGGATACCAGCATGACACTTGTAGCGTTTGTTGATGCTGATCAAAATAGAGGTCAAGGCTTCGGCTGCCGCCGCGTTATCTATTGGGCCGGCGTGAAAACCGCGCATACCGGCAGCTTCAATCAAGCTAATTACTTCGCTTCGTGCATCTACGTTATCGCCGGTTACCAACACATCACATTCCAGACCATGCCCTTCCTGCAAATGGTGGGCCGCAACGTTCTGGAATGCCGACACTACTCGCACTGAATCACCTAGCAAGGCCTGGGCCCCAGCGCCAGCAGAACCTGCCTCGGGCAGCTGCACTCGTGCCACTTTAGGCGGAACCAGTGGCACCGTAACATCAACAAGTATTTTTCCCTGAAGCGCGCTTTTAACATACTCCAGAGTGCTCAACTGATGCCCGAAAGGAACGGTCAATACCACCAGATCCGCAGCTTCTGTGGCCGCCAGGTTTTCCATTGCACGAACGGCATCCGCCGAGGCACCACGCTCGCCCATGACCTGCTGAAGGTCTAGCAACGCTGCTTCGGCTTTTTCCTGGGTTCTTGAGCCAATAATCACCGAGTAGCCTGCCTGCGTCCATCGCCGAGCCAGCCCCGTGCCGAGTGCGCCGGTGCCGCCTAGTATCGCAATTGTTGGAAGTGGCGTAGATTCGTCTGACATAAAGAAAGCCTTGTGTAGACAGGCAGCACGCTGCACAGTCTTGTTGTGAAGAGGGCCGGCAGTTTAATGCGTGACCACCGATTGTTTCAAGCCTCTAGTCTTTGGTCTAATAGCGGATACACAGAGAACAATGAGTGAGCAACGTGGAAAACAGCGTCAATAGCAGCCTGGATATGAGTGGCAGCACCGTAATCGTTACCGGAGGCGCCAGAGGCGTTGGCCGTGGCATCACCGAGGTGTTTCTGGCGGCAGGCGCAAACGTGCTGATCTGCGGGCGAACTGAACCCGATGAACTGCCTGAGGTGAATGGTAATACCGCCGTATTTACCCAATGCGATGTGAAAGACCCTGATTCTATCCAGGCTTGTGTTGATGCTGCTGTGGCCAGGTTCAAGCGGATTGACACTCTGGTCAACAATGCCGGCGGCACACCGCACGCGGATTCAGCCACCGCATCACCAAGATTCAACGAAGCTATAATCCGCCTGAACCTGGTGGCCCCGTTTACGTTTTCGCAGGCGGTTAACCGTGTAATGCAAGAGCAGGACAGCGGTGGTTCTATCATTAATATCGCCAGTGTCAGCGCGATCCGTCCATCGCCCGGTACAGCCGCCTACGGTGCGGCCAAAGCTGGACTGATTAATCTGTGCACTTCCCTGGCCGTGGAATGGGGACCAAAAGTTAGAGTGAATGCGATCACAGCCGGTTTAATTCAAACGGAGCAAAGCCATTTGCATTACGGCGACCAGGCAGGTATTGACGCTGTGGGGCGTACCATCCCAATGCAGCGCATGGCGATCCCGCAAGACATTGGCAATGCCTGCCTGTACCTCGCTTCGCCACTGGCGAGCTTTGTCACCGGCACCAGCCTGGAGGTGCACGGCGGCGGTGAGATCCCTGCCATTTACGATGCACAGAATGCAACTTAAGAACGACTGACCATTACGCCTAAACAGTCGAATGAAAATCCTTCAAATCGATCATTATTTCACCATATTCGTATATTTTTCAAACACTTAGCGTAGAATTTGTACGATCTTTCTTACTGCATAAAGCCGCTCTTGGTGAGATAATTCCGGGCTTCTAACACCGTTTTAGAGGTCTTGGCCATGCCCGAACAACTGATGATTGCAATCGCCTTGCTGTGCCTGCTGTTCGTCGTTGAATACGTGCTCGGCTTGCTGCCGGGTGACCCATTCAAGAGCATCAAGATTATTGGCAATGTTGTGCGTTTTCAGCGCAGTGCCATGTCCCGGCAATACAGTGTGCAAAAAGGCAGTGTGAAAAAGGTAATCATCACGCCAGGACACATCAGTTTGAAGCTGGACCAGACCTACGGAAACAAGGTGCTTAACCTCAACTTTGAACGTCGGTACTCGCAGCAGCTGCACAGTTTTCTTTCTGAAAACCTGAGCAATGCAAGCTTCGAATTTATCGATGCTCGCCAGGACGTGGAAGCCACTGCCAAGCCATTCATTAGCCTGGTTGAATAACACGCCCACTAGCCGCATAACCTGGCCCTGTGCCGGCACAATCACCATTAGTGCAACGACAGACATCAGCTACGCTTAAGCTTTAGCCGCGTTTACATTCAGGCGATGCGTCAGCGATGAGCAAAACCGATAATTCCACTGAAATTGCCAAAGAAGCACTATCGCTTTCGGTCAGCAATTACTTATGCCGTGTCATTTACCTGGTGCGCGGAGTTGGTGTTGCTGCTTTACTGCAGCCAGAGATCTATGGAATCTGGAGCGTATTAAAAGCGCTGCAAGACAGCACGGCATTTAGCAATTTGGGCTCATCATTTGCCTTGCTTCGCGAAGTTGCATTGAACCGCGGTAAAGGCAACTCCGATGACGATTACGCCATACAGCAAACCTCGCTGAATCTGTCGCTACTCGTGACCATGGCGATCGCCGTTTTACTTCTGGCCCTTAGCTTCACACCCTTAATGCCTGATATTGGTCCAATTCTTCGGATCAGCCTGATAGTGATGATTCTGTCAGCAGTCACCTATTACATTCCAAGGCAGCTGCAAGCGCAAACCGCATTCTACTTCCAGGCCCGCTATCTGCTTGTGTATGCCTCGCTAAACACAGTGTTTAGCTTAGTCGCCGTGTACTTCTGGGGGCTGGCTGAAATGTTATGCGGCTTGATGCTTGCGCATGTGCTTGCTATTGCGTATGTCCACAAAAATGGTCATTTGCAGTTCAGTCTTTTTTTTGAAACTTCACTTTCGAAAAAGCTCATTGCTGCTGGTTTACCTGTGATGCTCGGTGCCGCGCTGTTCTTTTTTCTACGCGCTGTAGACCAGTTTCTTGTGTACGCTCTGATTGGCGGTGTGGCAGCGGGCTACTACGCTATATCAAATTTTGTTGCAATGACCGTAACCCAGGTGCCTGTGGCACTGGCAGCAACCTTGTTCCCGCGCATGATGGAAAGACAAAGCGATGGCGCGAGCCGCAGGGAAATCGAACACCTGTTCTTCGAGCCAATGAAATTCCTGTGTATAGGCACACCAATTATTCTTGGCCTTACTTACTTTGCGATTGAGCCAGTATTAAAGTATTTTTTGCCGGCATATTTTCCAGCATTAGATGTGATACGAATTGCGTTGATCGGGATTTACTTTCAATCCATCTGGTCACTGTCGCACTCACTCTTACTTACCTTTGACAAACAAAGGCAGCAAATGTGGCTGGCGCTGCTGCTGATTCTATTTAATCTTATTATTGTGGCTGCCGCCATTGGGCTTGGTGGTTCAGTTGAAACGGTCACGTGGGTAGCATCTTCGGTCAGTCTGTTGTCGGCGCTACTGATATTGGTCTATATCTTTAAGCTGTTAAAGCGTCCTATGAATAGCAACTTGCAAACACTAATCGCGATTGCATGGCCAGCTTGCTACGGCGTGCTAGCCTGCCTACTGATTGATTCGCAATGGCACTTCAACTACAGCAAATATCCGCTGTTGATTGATAACATTGCAAAAACGCTGCTTTTTGCACTTGCATCCCTACCACTCCTTGGATTGTTATGGCGTGGTTGGCAGCAGCGCCAACAAGTTAAAACTTTATAAAGAAAAAACCAGCATTTTTAGGCTACGTTGCGAGTCTATGTCAGGAAACGCAGCCGAGTTTTCCAAACGCTCAAGATAGCGGCTACCTGGTAAATGCTCCGCAAAACTGCCCTTGAGAAAGTTCTCATCAAGGTTAGGCGCGTTCAGCATCGCCAGCACCAGCGCATCTTTGCGCAGTAGTCGATGCAGTTTTCTGATCAGCTTCGGGTAATCTGATTTAGCCACAAAACTACCTGGTTGGAAACTGGGTGGATCAACGATTAGCAGATCGAAGGGCCCGGCTTTGGCGAGTCTGGATACCGAGCGAAAAAATTCGTACGGCATAAACTTCGCTCTAGCTAGTCGCTCAGAATCGTTCATAAAGTTTCTGCGATGATTAGCTTGCGCCGTGCGTATCGCACTTCGGCTCATATCAACGTTGACCACTTTGGCCGCTCCACCTTGAATCGCAGCCACTGAGAAAGAACCGGTATAAGCGAATAGATTCAGAACTTTCCTGCTCTCAGACTGCTGTCTAACCCAGCTGCGAGCAGGTTCCGCATCCAGAAAAAAACCAACATTCTGATTGCCTGAAATATTTAACTCAAATTCTGCGCCATGCTCAAACGCAAAAACCATTTCCGGCATTTCACCAACTAACACTTCTATGCTACTTGGCTTGGTATAGCGCCGCAGTAAGGCTATACATTGAACACCCTTGGCAGCAGCGCCAGGCATCATTCCGGCCGCCCACTCCTTTATACTCGAATCCGGTATTGAGTTGTCAAACGCGCTAATCAGCAAGACTGGGGCAAACAGATCTACACAGATGGATTCCAGCCCGGCATAACATAATCCTCGACCATGGAATATTCTACGGCTATCACGATGGAAACCTGTTAGGCCACGCTCACATTCAGCGGTTAACGAATCCAGGTTCATGCCAATGTAAAACCCAGATCACCCAGCAGTCGTCGATTTTCAGTCGGTAAAGAAGAATCGGTCAGCAAGGTTGTTACAGAAAATTCGCGGCGAGTTGGGTAGGATTTGCGCAACTGATCAAAGGCACGGCCGAGGTCGCCATCGTTCAAGGCGCTGCGCAGCCGCCAATCGTCTTCGCGAATATCATAGGCGCGCAAAATGATGTCACGAATACTGGCCTGGCCCTCGCAATCCAGCATGCAAAACGAATTGCTATCGTTCTCTGTTGCGGCCTGCTCGCCAAAGTATTGATAGAATGCCGCCGCAATCATCTCTGTACCGCGTATTTTTCCATCGATGGCGTAGCCCGCAATATGCGGTGTTGCAATACTTGCGAGCCCAAGCAATTCACGGTCAATATTGGGTTCATCCTCCCAAACATCGAGAACCGCATGAATGCCAGGGTTTTCGCGCAAACAATTAATCAGGTCGTGCGTGGCAATGGCCCCACCACGGCCCGCATTAATCAATATAGCCCTGCTGGATAGTTGCGAAAGAAACTGTGCATCTATCATGTGATAGGTGGGGTGCGGTCCGTCGTGGTTTAAGGGAACGTGCAGGCTAATCAAGTCACAATCAACCAAGTCATCTATCGAGGCTACCAATTGGCAGGCGGCCTCTTTTAGAAATGGGTCAAAGCCTCTCACCCCATAACCGAGAGCGATCAAACGCCTGGCTACACGGTTTCCTACCTGGCCTAAACCAATAACACCAGCGCGCAAATTGGCATCTGCAATCTGTCCAGGCTCGGGCACTAACGCTGAAATTGCTGAACACACGTAGTCAGCAACTGAGTCTGCATTGCTGCCGGGTGCGTTGCAAAACTCTATGCCGGCGCGCTGCAGATATTCCAGATCCACATGGTCGGTGCCGATCGTTGCACTGCCAACAAAGCGCACTGAACTACCTGACAGCAACTCTTTGTTGATTTGCGTAACTGAGCGAATCATTAGAGCATCAGCATCTTGAATATCAGCGGCGCCAAGCGTTCGACCAGGGACTGTTCTTAACTCAATGTTCGAACCAAAATAGTGTTCCAGCGCCGCCAGGTTTTCATCAGCCAGTAGTTTGATCGTCATGCGCAGCACCAGATGTCACTGTTCTCAACAGTGCGTAGTATTCGCCCGGTAAAGCCAATTTTCTTGAGGTATTTTTGTAAGCGAGCCGGAGATTGCACTCGCCAATGTAAGTCGGCGCTAGCAAACTCCATGGGCACGTCATCCAGCAGCTGCACCAGCTGCCTGGAAACACCCATCTGTTCCTGGTGCTCACGCAGCGTTTGCTGCAGCCTGACGCCACCGCGCCATTGACCATTGCCAAGCTCATCAAGCGAATCGAGCAAAACGGCCAAGGTGTCGAAGTGCTGCAGTAGCTTCGCCGCAGTTTTTGCCCCAATACCGGGCACCCCCGGTATATCGTCAGTTGGGTCGCCCAATAAGGTCTGGTAATCAACCAATTGATCTGGTCGCACGCCGAACTTTTCAAGGATTGCATCGTGGTCGAGCAATCGCGAGTCTACTGGATCAAACACGCAGTCTCCGGGCTTTTTCACCAACTGCGCCAGGTCTTTGTCTCTAGACAATATATGAACGGGCCGCCCACTTCGTCTCGAAGCGCGGGCCAGGGTTGCAATTAAATCATCAGCCTCATAACGCCTGTGTGCATAACTTTGAATTCCAAGCAGTTCAGTGACCCGCTTGCAGGCCTTAAGCTGAAAAGCAAGCGACTCATCCGGCAAAGCGCGGCTGCTTTTGTATTCAGGATAAATATCGTTTCTGAAACACTGCCCTAAACTTTCGTCGAAAGCGGCGGCTATTCGTGAGGGATTTAATTCAGACAGAAGTTTCAGCAGGAACAAGGTGTAGCCGTGCACAGCATTTAAGGAATACCCCTGCTGGTTATACCAAACATCAGGCATGGCGAAGTAGCTTCGAAATATATAGATCGAGGCATCCAGCAGATAGACAGGCTGGCGCTTAGCCATCGGCTTCAGCCCGAGTCCGGCCGAGTTCTGGGCGGTAGTGTGTAATTAACGCTGCATAAAATTGTTCAGCCCTGGCAGGTAAGCCAATCTCTCGAAAGCGCTGCACTTGCTTTGCTCTGCTTAGCTCAAACCACTCGCTTGAATACTCGGGTATTCGCAAATTATCGAAGCTGGCTTGAAATGGATAACCACAAGCCTCTGACAAGAGCTGCTCCAACGCTTGCGGTTTTACTTCCGCGCGCTCAAATTGCCGCTGTTGTTCGGCGCTGCGATCTGAAATATACCAGTAGCCATAATCGACTTGAGTACGTCGCTGCTTCCCAGCCAGGCACCAATGCGCAATTTCGTGCAGCGCGCTGGCAAAGTAATCTGCAGTAAAAACAACTTGAGCAAACGGCTGCCCATTTGCCGCTGGCAAATACAAGGGCTCTGCGCCACCACTCACCAATATCGTTTTTTCGTGCGCAGCGAACAAACTGTTAAAAAGCTGGATGAGATCATCTGCCTTGAATCTATCTCGCCCGCGATCCGGAGTTAATTCACTGCTGTTCATTGAGCACACGAAGCGCTTGCTGGTGCAGTTCGGGTGTTGCCGCTGCTATGACTTGACCACCAGCACGCACGGGCTCACCATCCCAGGTGCTGATTACACCTCCCGCTGCCTCTACGATGGGTACTAGGGGAAGAATGTCGTAGTCTTGCAGATCGGCTTCAATAACCAGATCTATTTGCCCCATCGCCAGTAAACAATAACAGTAGCAATCACCGCCATAGCGCATCAGCTTGCATCGATCGGCCACCGCTTGATAACGCTCAAGCGCGCCGGGGATGTGCTCAAAAATTTCCGGATGCGTACTGAATAAAATGGCGCGCTCCAGCGATTCTACACGGCTGACTGACAGCGGTTGATTCAGCAAAACCTGGTCCTTGAAAAACCAGGCTTGTTGCTCGTTGGGATTGAGTAAGCCGACAAATGTCTCATTTAAATAAGGCTGGTGCATCACGCCCAGTAACGGCTGGTCTTTATAAAGCAAAGCAAGTAATACCCCCCAGGCCGGCACGCCGGAGATAAACGAGCGAGTGCCATCAATAGGGTCGATCAGCCAACAATAGTTATTTCCGTGGGCACCCGCCAAGGGTGCAAACTCTTCGCCCATTATGGCGTGCTCCGGAAAACGTTCCTCAATCAGTTCACGCAAGCGACGCTCCACTGCCTTGTCGGCTTCTGTGACCGGGTCAAATTTGCCGACACCCGCTTTGTTGTCGACACTAAGACCGGTACGAAAATACCTCAGGCTCTCCTTCCCCGCCAATTGCACAGCAGAATGGACAAAGCCGAACAATTCATCGACGGTATTTGTTGGTAATGGATTCACGCCGGGCTCGAATAACTCAAGGATTAAGAAACGCTATACTAGCGCATAATAAAAACTGAGCAATGAGAAGCCGCCAATGTTGAGCTTAGCCGGGTTAATAATCGCCCTTCTACTGTTGATGTGGGTAACCTTGCGTGGCGCTAATCCTTTGGTTGCGGCACCTGCGTGCGCAATAATAGTTGCGGTCACTGGCGGCCTGGATTTTTTCCCGACTCTTGGCGGTGTTGCAGAACAGGCCAACTACGTTGAATCTTATATGCAGGGTTTCACTGCATTCATTGGCGCCTGGTTTTTTATGTTCTTGCTAGGCAGCATATTCGGCAAGCTGATGGAAGACAGCGGTGCAGCCGCCAGCGTTGCACACTGGATTTTGGCGAGGTTTGGCTCACAACATGCTCCACTGGCAGTGGTTTTGGCCTGCGCAATTCTTACCTACGGCGGTGTCAGCGTGTTTATTGTTGCCTTCTCAGTGTACCCGGTTGCTGTGGGCTTGTTTCATGAGGCCAACTTGCCGCGGCGATTTATTCCTGGCTGTCTTGCGTTTGGTTCGGCCACATTCACCATGACCTCAGCAGGCTCACCAGAGATTCAAAACTGGATACCCATTGAGTTCCTGGGCACCTCGCCGTATGCGGCGTGGCAGGAAAGCCTGGTAGTAGCTGTGATTATGGCCGGCCTGGGCTACGTTTTACTCAATCGTATGGTTGGCAATGCCGTGGCGGCCGGCGAGCATTTTATAGCCCGCGATGACGACCCACGCGCGGATACCTCAAATTTGCCTGACCCATTAATTTCCATGCTTCCTTTGCTCGCGGTGCTGGTTTTCAGCTTTGGCTTTCATCAAACACTGGGCAAATACGCACTGGTGATTGCCCTTGGCGCTGGCTGCCTCCTGACCTGGGTATTGAACATCAAAACTCTGAAAGCACCAGGCGTGGCGTTGGGAATCGGTGCCATGGGTGCGCTGGTCGCGATTGGCAATACCGCAGCAGTGGTTGGTTTCGGTACTGTTGCCAAAGCGTCTCCAGCGTTCGATCTGGCGGTTGGCTGGTTAACCAGCCTGCCAGGCAATGAGCTTATCGGCGCGTCTATTGCTGTAACAGTTATCTGCGCTCTAACAGGATCTGCATCAGGTGGTCAGTCCATCGCGCTTCCCGCAGTAGCGCCGCATTATCTGGAGCAAGGCGTGGACCCGGACGAGCTGCATCGCATGGTTGCGATCGCCTCAGGAGGGCTGGACTCGCTACCCCATAATGGCTACGTAGTAACAACAATTCGCGCTATTTGCGGCGAGAATTATCAGAACGCTTATCCACCGGTAGCGGTTCTTACAGTATTGGTACCCATGCTTGGTATGGGTATTGCCTTGACCTTGTTTACCGTTTTCTAGCCAGTCAGGTTTTTACGTACCCAGTAAAGATATTGCTCATCTTGCTGCGCATCAGCCACCAATTCATGGCCGAGAAACTCGCAGAACTTCGGGATATCTCTTTGTGTAGATGGGTCAGTGGCAATCACTTTAACCACCTCGCCATGCTCTGCATCCCGAATGCTATTGTGCAAAAGCATCACCGGCTCTGGACACAGCAGGCCACTCGTATCCAATATGTGATCTGCCGCTTGCTCGCTCACGCTTGATCCTGGTCAACTGGCGGTTGCGGTTGCAACTCTTCACTGGACACCAGGTTGCAACTGTCGGATGCTGCGTCAAATACCACTTTTACCCCCCCGCTTGCCAGTTGACGCTGCACATGGACGCATTTTTGCTCAAAAGTGAACTCTTGCTGCCCATAGTCTGTGCCTTCACGACTGACGAACTCTTCAATAAGCCCTTGTAAGGCCTCTGCTGACAAACGATCTGTGGGTATAATCAAAACAATAATCTGGATAAGGGTCGGCTGATGCAATCACACATTGTATTTACATTCATGGCACCAGACAAACTTGGTCTGTTGGAAACGTTGGCCGCAACAGTGAGTCAACATGATGGCAGCTGGTTAGAGAGTAAACTGGCCAGGTTGGGTGGTCAGTTTACCGGGATTGTGCGAGCCGCGGTGCCCGCAGACAAAACTGCGGCGCTTACGACTGAACTGGAAAAGCTGCAAGTCGACAATTTTGTCATCACTTTGCACACCGAAGAGTCGTCTACCACCGAAAAAGCTCGCAGCATTCGCAGTGTAGAAGTTCTTGGCAATGACCGACCAGGTATAGTGCACGAGCTATCTCGCGCATTCAGCAAGTGGGATATCAACGTGGAACAACTCAATAGCGAAATTCGCAGTGCGCCAATGAGCGCTGAGCGATTGTTTGACGCAGAAGTGGAAATAGCCGTGCCCGCTGATCTGGATGCAGAGCAGTTTGAAGATGAACTTGAGCAAATCGCGAATGAGCTAGATCTGGATATTGGTCTAAAGTAAGCGTGTTGCACAGCGGATTCACCGCTACTTACGCAAGCCTCTAATAAATATCAGCAGGCCAGCCAGCAAGGCGCCAAGCACTGCCGTGGCGGCAATCATCAATAAACACAACAGAAAAAACTCGAACTGTTCTTCGGGGTCTGCACCCCAGGTTTTAATGGCCGATCCGACCAACACAACCGTGGCGACAACGGCTAGTATCAATGTTTTGGCTAGCCGCCAACGGCGCCGCGCCTTGCTAACCATGGGTCAGGCGTTGTCCAACTGACGAAAAAAACCTTTGTCTTTGGTCCATTCGCAACGCATCTCAAATTCGTGCGAACCCGGCACATGAAACTCATCGGCGGTTTCCCAAATATGGGTATGGGTTCCGGAATAAGGCGTTTCAAGATGAACAACAGCACTTACCCAGTACATTTTGCCCAGCATATCTTCAAAGGCTTCCAGCCAGTGTTCCCACTCGTACTCAACGCCCGGATACGGTGCGCCAAAGTGCATCATTGCAGAATAGTATCCGCCAGCATTAATACTGCTGTTTGGAATTGAGAACATATCGCGATACAGCAATGTGCAGGCGTTGAATTCCGGTAAGTCCAGCAATACCCTGCGATTGCTGATTAATCGGTCTTGAGTGTCTACCGATGGTGCGAGCATAACCTCGTCACGGACGAAGCCGTATACAGTGGTTTCATTTTCGCTAATCGGCGCAAGCATACTTGAAATTATTACTGATAGAATTCTTGAGAGGGGATTAAAACAAGTTCAAGCGTGCAAGCCAATGTGAAGACTGAATATTGCCAAAGACGGGTCACTTTTATGGGTGTTTGTGGCATTTTCTTTGCGTATGCATCTAGTATTAACGCACGACGCCAGAATTTTGACCTATGTCTCGCAAAGCGTGATCCAGCAATACAATTGCCAGCATGGCTTCGGCGATGGGCGTGGCACGAATACCAACACACGGGTCATGTCGCCCGGTGGTTACCACCTCAACTTCATTGCCCTCTTTATCAATACTCTGCCCGGCCTGGCGAATACTGGAGGTAGGCTTGAGTGAGAGATGCGCAATAATATCCTGACCACTACTGATACCGCCCAGGGTGCCGCCAGAGTTATTGCTTAGGAATCCGGTGCTGTTAATTTCATCGCGATGTTCGCTGCCTTTCTGCTCAACTACCGCACAACCTGAGCCCAACTCTACGGCACGAACGGCATTGATGCTCATCAACGCGTAGGCGATCTCGGCGTCCAACTTATCAAACACCGGCTCTCCCCAGCCAACCGGCACGCCGGTTGCCATTACCGATATTTTTGCGCCGATCGAATCGCCTTCCTTGTTGAGCCTGGCCATGTATTGCTCCATTTCCGGAACGAGCTGTGGGTCAGGACAAAAAAATGGATTATCTTCGATGGTTTCAAGGTCAATGTTTTGAATCTTCAGCGGTCCCAGCTGTGACAGAAAGCCGAAAATTTTCACACCAAATGCAGACTGCAAATACTTTTTGGCAATTGCACCTGCCGCAACCCGCATAGCAGTTTCTCTGGCCGAGGCACGACCACCGCCACGATAATCGCGAATGCCGTATTTTTTCTGGTAGGTTAAATCAGCGTGCGCCGGGCGAAAACTGTCTTTTATATTGCTGTAATCTTTTGAACGTTGATCAGTATTGCGGATAAGCAAACCTATGGGTGTTCCAGTTGTTTTACCTTCAAATACGCCAGATAAAATTTCTACTTCGTCCGCTTCCTTGCGCTGGGTTGTATAGCGCGACGTGCCGGGCTTGCGTCGGTCCAGATCACGCTGCAAATCAGCAACGTCGATCTCTAATCCTGGTGGGCACCCGTCAACCACACAGCCCAATGCTGGACCATGGCTTTCTCCATAGGTGGTCACAGTAAACAGTTTGCCAATTGTATTGCCGGCCATAAACGTTCAAATCAACAGATACGATGTGCGCGAATTATACGCGTTTGCGAGCAGCTTAACGGCATGCCATTAAAAATGTTTTTCCAATTCGCTTTTTTCCAGAACAAACACACCGTGCCCGCCGCGCTCGAATTCCAGCCAGTTGAAAGGAATTGCCGGGTAGCTGGCTTCCAGCGCAGGCTGACTATTGCCAACCTCAACAATCAACACACCTCCCTCATTCAGCTTGTGCGACGCTTCGCGTAAAATACGGTGCACAATATCCAGCCCGTCGTCTCCTGCGGCCAATGCCATTTCAGGCTCGTGCCGATACTCAGCCGGCATACTGTCGAAATCTTCTGCATCCACATTAGGAGGGTTACTAACAATAAGGTCGTATGTTTCGTTGTCTGGCAGCGCGTAAAACAAGTCCGAGTGATAGACATCAATACGTGACTGCAAGTGATGTTCGCCAACGTTGATGGCAGCCAGTTCCAGCGCAGCTTCACTTAAATCGGCTAATACTACTTTGGCATCAGGGAGGTAATGTGCGGCTGCAATACCTATACATCCTCCACCGGTGCAAAGATCGAGTATGTTGGCAATGTCACTTGTGGCCTTCCAAGGCTCGAAGCCACGCTCAATCAATTCTGCGATTGGTGAGCGCGGAATAAGAGCTCGCTCATCAGCTTTGAATCTCAGCCCGGCAAACCACGCTTCACCATTTAAATACGCCGCTGGAATGCGCTCCTTGATTCGTGTAGCAATCACTACTGTTAACAGTTTGCGTTCTTCAGAGGTGAGCCGGGCATCAAGAATTTCGCTGCCCGCTTCCATTGGAAGATGCAACGCGCGCATAACAAGCTGCACAGACTCATCCCAGGCGTTGTCCGCACCATGGCCAAAATACACTCTATTTTCGCTAAATCGCGAGGTGCCCCAACGGATAAAATCCCTGATCGTATACAGTTCCTTGCTGGCAATGTCTAAATCATTCATTAAACCCGGTCCTTATTCGCCAGTGTCGCTGCTGGATAACGCGAGCTGCAGGTGATGTCTGCATTAGCGAAATAGGTCTGATATTATGCCAGCCGAACATCAAGCGGTACGGAAATATTGTCATGAAAGAAGCCTATGAGAGCATTATCAGCGCTGTCGGAGAAGATCTGGACAGACCCGGCTTGCAAGACACACCTACGCGAGCGGCCAAAGCAATGCAGTTTTTATGTAATGGCTATGGCAAAACCGTGGATGAGGTTGTAAACAACGCCCTGTTTCCGTCTGACTGTAATGAGATAGTGCTGGTCAAAGACATTGAGCTCTACTCTTTGTGTGAACATCACCTGCTACCATTTATCGGCAGATGTCACGTTGGCTACCTGCCGCAGGGCAAGGTTATTGGCTTGTCCAAGATTGCCAGAATAGTGGACATGTTCGCGCGCCGACTGCAAATTCAGGAAAACCTGACGTTGCAGATTGCCGAAACCATTCGTGACGTAACAAACGCGGCCGGTGTTGGCGTTATTGTTGAAGCCAAGCACATGTGCATGATGATGCGCGGTGTTGAAAAGCAAAACTCGGCGATGAAAACATCGGCCATGCTGGGCACTTTCCGCTCCAGTGAGGTCACCCGCATGGAGTTTCTCTCGCTGGTTAAGGATTGAAACTAGTCAATTAATAACAGCTCTAGCCGGTCGGGAGCTGCTTGTGCGCTTGCGTTACCACGCGGTGCCAAGGGCCCGATACCATGTACTTCAATTCGCGCCGCTTCCGCTCCCAACTCGATAAGGCGAAGGCGCAGCGAGACCGCTGAATCGAGCGAGCGACTCTTTAGTTCACTAAGCTCGCCCTTGCCATAAGCGTGCCCAACCACATGCAGTGTTCTCCCAGAACTGCGAAGCCAATCCACCAATTGGCTAAATTCGGCTGAGTATTCCTGCAAGCTGTCGGTGTCGGCTGGCACATTCACACGACCACTACTCTGTAATTCCTCACTCCAGTCTCTTTGAGCCGTAGCCCGTGCATCTTTCGCCGGTGCTACAACGTGGTCGATGCGCGCATACACCCGTTTATTGCCGCGCTTTATCACATACACGGCAAGCGTCTCATGCCCCTTGCTCGCCACCAGATAATGCTGATTAATGTCGGGGCCATACAGACGCTTTTCGTCGTAAATTACATTCGCCCATTTATTGCTGTTACCACAGGAGCGCCCGGAACAGACGAAATTATTAGCAAACCCAGCGGCATCAATTTGGGTCCGAAAATACTCAAAAACACTCTGAGAAAGAACACGATCTGGTGCGCGGTAGGTCACGCTGGTATGCGCGCCGTAGACTCTGCGTTCGCTCTCAGCTCGCCATATATTGTTTGACTTACGAACCCGGGCCAGCGCAAATAAAAAATCACTGCTGTTGCTTTGCTCATAGCGAACTATCCCGGAATCGCGATATCGGTCGAGAAAATCCAGGTCGGTACTGCCGTCTACGTCGCTAACCACTGCCTGCGCATAGGTCGGCGCATTGATCATACCGACGCTGAAACCCAGCAGCAGGAGATAAATAGCTTGTTGCATTCGCTTGTTTATCACATTCACGCGCGATTTCACTCTGCCAAAAATTGCTTAATTCGGGGCACTATCTCATGAACCGGCTCTTCCAGGTGAAAATGGTGATTGCCTTCCACACCGATCATTTCAACTTTATCATTTTTCGCAGCAAATTCAGCAAGATGCGGGGATTTTTTCAACTGGCCCTTAGTTATAAAAAACAGTGTTTCACTATCCAGATCCTGATAGAGAATCTCATTGTGCTCCGCAGTGAGCTTAAAGGCCGACCTGCCTTTCATGCGCTCGTCGTGCCGCCAAACATATCCGCCATCCACTTGCCGACTGCCACGACGAAGAATTCTAATCGCTGAATCGTGCTCAATCGGCATCAACATTTGCCGAACTTCAACGGCTTTATCAAGTGTTGGGAACGGTTTCTGCTCTGCCCTTTCGGCTTTCTTTGCCAGGAAGCGGCGTTCGTCGCGAACGTATTCTCGGAGGTTTTTAGTCGCTTCATCAACCGGGCTTGGGAACGGCATAAGGGTATCCAGCGTTACTAACTTTCTCACCCGCTCCGGTGATGAGATCGCCAGCAAGGTCGAGATCATTCCACCGCGCGAATGACCAATCACATTAAAAGTATCCCAAGCTAACTGGTCTGCGATTGCCAGCAAGTCCACCAGATCAGACCATATCAAATACTGACTGCTTGAAGGTCTGTGGCTACTAAGCCCTTGCCCGGACAAATCAACTGCAACCACCCTGCATTGATCCAGCAAGGGTGCGAGCACATCAAAGCTTGCCGCGTTATCCAACCAGCCATGCAATGCCAGCAAGGGAATACCGTCTTTGGGACCGTGTGCCTTGGCTGCGTAGTGCATATCACCAACATCAAAGCGTAGCTCTTCGCCCACGTCATTCAATTCACCGGACATCAATACTTCCATCCTTGATACCGGCTGACATTACATCAACTGCTTGAAGAAATTCCACATCACTGGTTTGCTCACCACCCATCAAATCACTAATTACCTCACCAACATCTTTTTGTTCAATCAATATTGCGTGCAAGCCACTAACAAGCGGCATGTAAACCTCTTTGTCATCGGCCATCTGCTTGACCATCTGCAGAGTATTCAAGCCTTCCGCCACCTGACCAAGCTCCTCAAGAATGCTCTCCAGGGACTTACCCAGGCCAATCTGATATCCCAATTGATAGTTACGGCTCAAAGGCGACATACAGGTCACAATCAAATCGCCAACACCACTGAGACCCAGAAACGTCATGGGGTTTGCCCCCATACGAACTGCAAAACGGCTCATTTCGGCCAAGCTGCGGGTTAGCAACATGCCGATGGTGTTCTGCCCCATCTCCATCGCAGCACCAATGCCAGACACAATCGCGTAAATATTCTTTAAGGCGCCACCCAGCTCCACACCGAAC